>LOEZ01000082.1 GCA_001516055.1 Gracilibacter sp. BRH_c7a | reverse complement strand
ATAATGGTCGCATTATCATTGGCGTCATCGTCTGCAAAGCTTACGCCATTCGTTAAGGCTGGGGCGTTAAGAATATTCAGTACGGTTCTAAAATTCCAATCTCTAGCACTGTTTATTCCTGCATAACTGTTTCCTGCTGAGTCTTTGAAGGCACCTTGATCAATCAACACGTAGTATCCTGTATCATTTGCCAAGGGATTAGTTAGGTCGATGGTTACTGTTTTAGACACAACTGTTATACTGGCATTATTATTTGCTACTATGGTTTCGACTTCTGAATTATCAGATGTCTTCTTAATTGTAATATTCTTTCCATCTACTACCTGAACATATTCACTAAAAGTCAGTACCAGGTTGGCATCTATCGCCACATTTATAGCATTGTCTGCCGGTGAGTAGGTATTTACCGTCGGGGCTGTGGTGTCTCCACCGCCACCTCCGCCACCTGCACCGCTACCGCCACCACTACTGGGAGGAGGGGTAGACGTATTATCGCTTGGGGTCTTCTCCTCATTATCTATAACGGCTGTTACCTCGTCTGCTATGTTCAGATTGGTTGGATTACTTCCAAGCGTTACACCATTGACATTGACGTTGGCTGTGGTAATCTGCCCTTCTCCGGTTATGGATGCAGGCGCATTGGCATTGAGTGTAGTGATACTTGCGCCGTTGGCAAGATTTATATTGGCACCATCGGCCTCTACACTAACTTCATTGAAATCTCCAGATAAGATTACTTCTGCCCCTGCTGGAATCTCTACATTTGTAAATCCATCTCCGGTTAGACCGGATTCTTCGAGTTGCCCGCCGGATTCCATAGATACATTACCTATACTGGTATTGCCTTGGGCAACAAGCCGAACATTGCCTCCGTCTGGGATATCAATAACTACTGTCTCACCATTAAAGTTGTACATGATAACGCTGTTAGGACCACCGCCGTTGACAATCGTTTTACCTTTAACTGTAACGTCACTTAGGTAGACATTGCCATCTCCGATGCTATGCCCTAAGAGTAAGTCTCCTTCAATAATCGTATTACGCAACGTAACATCAGCAGCACTAATAATAACACTGCCTTCTATTGTTACACTGCCAGTCTCCGGACCATAAGTCCCTGCTATATTATATTTTTCACTAACTTGAATATTTTCCTTGGCGGAAAGTATTCCCGTTACTATAGATGATGGTAAAGCGTTTTGTCCTCCGATTCCGATAGGTTTGGTCGAGATAAGAATTTTATCTTTAAGAAAGTCAGCTGTAGCAGCTGGTAGATCTTTATTTGCAAGAATTAAAGGTGATGATTTCTTGGCTGCTAATACTGCACCGGTAAGTGCATCGGCAAAGTTTGTGCCTGTAGCAAAATAAATATTATCAAAGCTAAAATGAGTCTCAAAGTTCTTTAGTATGGCTACATTGGTCTTATACCTGTCAGTACCGGCTAATCTGGTTGGCCCTGGTACCTGCTGTTCTATATCGGAACCGATAACACCTATTCCGCCTGCGATGTATGTTTTCGTTATGGATTGTTCAGATAGGTAGTCTTTAACAGCGTCAGGAATACTATTCCTGGGTGTAAGCAGGATAGGCATCTGAAGTTTAGAGGCGATAACTGAAATAGACAAAGCATCCGGAAAGTCGTTTCCGGTTGCCAGTACTACCGTTCCGCTATCATCGATTTTCTCGGCAATTTTGACTGAGGTCTCATATCTGTCATTACCATAGACTCGTTCGATATCTGTTATCCCAGCTGCTTTTAGATCGTCTTCAACTTTTTGAGATACTGCTCCTAATCCTCCTGCGATAAAGAGGTGCCTAACTCCCAACCTTTTGAGTTCTTGAAGAGTATCAGTATTCAATTGTCTGGGCTGGGTCAGGAGGATGGGGCCATCAAATTTAGATGCTAATGGTCCTGCGCAAAGAGCATCAGCAAAACTATCTCCTCTAGCCAGCACGGCATAATCTGCTGTCTTCCAACCTTTCTGGGAAACCGCTACCGCTGTTTTGTACCTGTCTTCACCGGCAATTCTACTCGTTCCTGTACTTGTAGATGCGGCGAATACTGGACTCACAAATACTATTTGTGTCATTACAAAACAAAAAGCGAATAACAGTACTAAGACTCTATTTGGTTTTCGCATATTTCTTTTCTCTCCTTCTCTCTATTCTTTGTTGAGATTCTCTCTGTTTCCGTAAAAAGCTAACCTGCATTCCCGAAACTTGAACATTGCTAAACAATTTCATTTTTTATGGACATGAAAAATCACCTTGTAAATAAGTTATACAAGGTGATTATATTATTAACGGTCTTCGCTATGATATCATCTGATTGCTAATAATTTATCAAGTTATTGCCAAATTGTACTCTTGCTTAAAGAAACGGGAGACTTACGCCAAGTTAGTCAGATTACAATGTATGCATTACTTAATCATCTTTATAAATTCGGAAGGTGTTATTCCAGTCCTTTTTTTGAAAACGGAAGAAAAGTGACTGTGGCTTGAAAACCCCAGAATAAAGCATATTTCCGTAATAGAATGGTTTCCTGCTTTAAAATATTCTATAGACTTCCTGATCTTCATATCCATGTAATACTCATAAGGAGTTTTCCCAGTATTATCCTTGAACAGCCTTACAAAATAATACGGACTTAAATTAGCGATTCTACAGAGCTTATCCAGAGAAAACTCCATATTTACATTCTCCCAAAGATAGTCGATTGCGATGTTGATTTCTTTTCTTGCTGAGTATTTGCGAAATTCGTACACACCCGGCATATTGCTTTGCAGTTCTCTCATCATATTAACTGCTATCTCAATTGCAAGACAATCCAGAATAAACTGATACCCGAACTGTTTATTCCTGTATTCAGCTTCTAATTTGGATATCAAGGCTGAAATATTATTGCTTAAATAACTGGTACTATTTCTAAATACCAAATCGGTTTTGTTGAATTCCGCTTTAGATAATTCCTGAAGCTTTTGTGTCTCGATGAACATGCAAACAAATTTAATATCATTGGGTTTATCACATTTTACGTTAATCGGCGAAACCTTTAATTTCTGTCCCGGATTTGTCGGCAATATTGTGTTTTTTGGTAAGTTTATTTCTTTATTGTCAGTAAAAAAGGAGTGAACTTCAACTTTGGGCATGGCAAAATGATAGCAGTCGAACTGGTTATCACCTTCGACAAAAGAACTAGACTTTAATAAAGCCAAATCCAAGGCACTGAATGATTCCGGCACTTCATGCTTAATGCCGTTTAAGCTCTCAATGACTTTATTGCCCAAGAGTTTCAAAATAAACTACCTCCTGTAGGATAGCTTTCTATCATTATTATATAACGGTTAATAATAGCGGCAACGGTTAACCCCGGCGATTATTCGTACCATGATTTTTTTGATATATTAAGCCTGGTTTATCTTTTGTTTAACTTTCTTTCCTTTGGTAAAAAGTTACAATTTATATTTTTTTTATTTCAACACTTTTTCTCAATTTCCTTTTGCATAATAAAAAAAAGTCAACTAGTTATCTTAACTAAGCTGCCTTTTATCTTTTTCCGCTGTTTCTTTATTTTTCTTTATCATTCTGCAATTCTTGAGTCAAACTGATTGTTTTTTGTTACTTAATCGGATTATTCCTAGAGGCCTCTTCTGCCTTTCTGGCTATGGTTTGTATCATCCCTCGAAATGTTACCCCATGGATAGGCAAGATGGAGTACCAATATACATAGCCCAAGATACCCTTAGGCTGGAATAAGGCTGTCTGGGTAATCAGCACCTTGCCTTCTTCCTGCTCTTCAAGCTCATATTGGAGCCAGGCCTGGCTTTTCATCTTCATCTCCGATCTCAGTCTAAGGAGCCTGTTAGTAATAAGTTCCTCCACCCTCCAAAAGCCGAGTACATCACCAGCTCTTAAGTTAACAGGACATCTTCGTCCCCGTCTTAAGCCTACTCCGCCGAATAATCTGTCCAGGAAACCTCTGAGAAACCAGAGGCTGTCCGCATAAAACCAGCCCTCCTCTCCTCCGAAACAGGAAGTAACCCTGAAGGTATCCTCGATACTGGCATGGGCTGTAATTTGTCTTCGATCTTTATACTTTACTGCCTGCCCGGAAAACTTAACCGGCTGGCAGGAATCCTGATAGGAAGAATAGGCATCCTGCCAGCTGGTAATAACCTCACCGGTCTCTATCTCTACTAAAGCCGTCCGAATTGCTTCTTCATATTTTTTAGGGACAAAATCAAATAGCTTCCCAGCAGTATCTTCACTTACCACTACTCCTTTACTAAGCCCCTCTAAGAGCGATCGGATGATCCTGCGGGGGATGGGAGTTTTTAGGTCTGCCAGAAATGCTGTCAGACCTTCACCGATAAACGGCAGCTCGATTATCCTTCTATCCAGGCCTCGTATCTGTGCATACCTGAGCAGCATATCCCGATAAGACAGAATCTCGCCGCCTCTTATCTCTAAGACAGACGATTCCGACCCCATTACCTCCAGACTCTCCGTCAGGTATCTTAAAACGTCATCTATAGCTATAGGCTGGAGACGTGTCCGGATAATGTCGGATGTGATCAGAAGCGGAGTCCGTTCCATAAGATTACGGATCAGTTCAAAAGAGACACTGCCTGCCCCAATAATAAGTGAGGTTCTGAATTCGGTGACTGGTACGTCACATTCTCTAAGATGATCACCTATCTTTTGGGAATATTTAAACTGAGCTGACTGAAGATAGATTATCCGCTTAACTCCTGCCTCTCTGGCTGCTCTGCCAAAGTTTCTGGCATAGATCATATTCCTTTCCCGACAGCCGTCTCTTCTGCCCAGGGATTGTACAAGATAATAGGCAGTGTGCACACCCTCTAAGGCAGAGCGTATGGCTTGATAGTCGATAGCATCACCCTCGCGGACTTCAATATTTTGCCAGCCTCTTCCTTCTATCCTGGAAGGGTCACGGACCAAGCATCTAACCTTATAATTGCGTTCAAGCAGGAGAGGAACCAGTCTTCCTCCTACATATCCTGTTACTCCAGAAACTAATATTGTATCTCTTTTGGAATGAGGCATTCAGTCACTTCCTTAGAGCTAAAGATCTTATTTATATTCATTAGTATACCTTAAGACTGTCGTTTAGAGAAATATGTGTGGGACAAATTGCTTAACATTAGGATGTCAGGTATAGGGCGAAAAGAAAAAAAATCAGATGGATTTTACTCCATCTGATTATAAATTGTCTATTATATAGACTTAGAATAATGTGTTCTAAGGTGTGAAAAATGACTGAGCTGCAGTGTTAGCAATCTCTGATAGAGGCCCGGGATAAATACCTAAAAATACTGTGACTCCAAGAGCGATTAACAGTGTTATGGTTACACTTGTTTCCATCTTTAGAGGAGTCGGATCTACCGGGTCATCTCTGAACATTACCAGCACAACTCTCAAATAATAGTAAACTGAGACCATACTCATAATTAAACCAAGGAGCACCAGCCACATATACCCATCAACAATAGCCATAAACAAGTAGAATTTACCAACAAAGCCAGCTAAGAGCGGGATGCCTGCCATAGACAGCATACAAACCAGAAGAACCGTTGCTGCCAGCGGAGCCCTTTGGGCTAATCCCGCGTAATCAGCTATCTCATCACTCTTAATCTTATTGTAAACAGCTGCGACTACTGTAAATGCCCCCATGGTAGCGAACACATAAATGAAGGAATAAAACATGACACCTTTTACACCAGACTGAGAAGCAGCGACTATACCTACCATGATGTAGCCAGCCTGGGCGACACTGGAGTAAGCCAGCATCCTTTTGATATTGGTTTGAGGAATTGCTATCAGATTACCGATTAGCATGCTTAAGGCCGCTAAGACAGCTACCAGCATAACCCAGTGTTCTTGAATGCCTGTCAAACTGCCTACAAACACTCTGATTAAGATAGCGAAGGAAGCTGCCTTAGATCCTGTTGCCAGGAAAGCTGTCACAGAGGTTGGTGCCCCTTCGTAAACATCTGGCGACCACATGTGGAATGGGGCCGCAGACACTTTAAAGCCTAATCCTGCAATCAACATTACTAAACCAATAATCAGAAGTAAACCACCCGATCCATCAATTATACTCTGGGCGACTTCAGCGAACAGAATTGTCCCAGTCGCTCCATATACAAGGCTTAAACCATATAGCAGTACTGCCGATGACATACCAGCTAGAAGAAGATACTTGATCCCAGCTTCTAAGGACTTGACGTCGAAGCTGCGGAAGGCCACCAAGACAATAAAGGAAATGGTCATGAGTTCCAAGCCCAGGTAGAGAGTTATGAAGTCTCCTGCTGAGATCATTACGATCATACCTAAGGTAGCGAAGACTATTGTAGAGTAATATTCAAGATAATTACCTACATTAGCTGCAACATAACGTCTAAAACCGAAGACGACCAGGATCGCTGCAACTAAGCCAACGATTTTGAAGAACGAGGAAAAATGGTCTACGATATACATACCACCCAGGGTCTCTCCCTGATTCGGCCAAGAGTACACAGCAATACCTAATACAATTATTAATCCAAGCAAAGCGATATTTCCCAGACCTTTTCTGGCACTGCGGGGAATTATCAGCCCAAGGGTAAAGATAGCTAATCCTAAGATTGCTAGAGCTATTTCAGTTGTTATAAGAGAAAAATCAATATTCATGGTTATCTCCCCCCTATCTGCAGGACATCATTGATATGAGCCAGCAATGGTGCGACTCCGCTGTCTATCATATCAAACAAAAGTGAGGGAAGGATTCCACCGACAACCAGTACAGTACCCAAAACTATCAAAGGCACCATCTCGGGACCCTTCAGGTCTTTGATATGACTGAATTCAGGTCTGGCAGGACCAAATAAGGTATTGGCCGCAGCTCTCAGTACATACAGAGCAGTTATGATAATACCGGCGATACCGATGACTGCCAACAGGCCAAAGACTTTAAATGTCTCTACGAAAATCGTAAATTCAGGAATAAAGGTAATCAATCCTGGTAAGCCAAGGGAAGCCATACCTGCCATCATAAAGCCTACCGCTAACTTCGGTGTATAATGGGCTAACCCACCCATGTCGGGTATCCAACGGGTATGCGTTCTCTCATAAATAAAGCCAATCATGGAGAAGAACAAGGCTGCCATAACCCCATGGGCAAACATAGCTGCCACAGCACCATTTATCCCGATTATTCCTAAGGAAGCGAGTCCCAAGAGTACATAACCCATATGGGAAACTGAGGAATAACCAACAACATATTTAAGATCTTTTTGAGCCAGGGCACCCATGGCGGCGTAAGCTACACCTATTACCCCAAGGACTGCCATATAAGGGGCCCAGAATCTGGCTCCCAGAGGAAGTACTACAATAGCTAATCTGATTAATCCATAACCACCGATTTTCTTCAGAATACCAGCGTGAATCATAGACACGGCGGTTGGTGCCCCAGCATAACCATCTGGCGACCAGGAATGGAATGGCCACATGGATAACAGTGAGCCAAAACCGATTAACAATAATGCGAAAAGATAAATCTGCAACTGTTCAGGGAAGGCAACTTGCGCCAGTCCTTCAAAGCTCATATCTGCAATACCGGTTATGTTAACCGAATTAACAAAGAGAGCAATTACTCCTGCTAATAGGAAAGCTGATCCCATAAGAAGATAAATCGTCAACTTCATACCGGCATATTCTTTGGTAACCCGTTTGGAGCTACCCCAAATCACCACCATAATATAAATGGGGATGACTACTATTTCATAGAATAGTAAGAAGATAAACAGATCCTGGGCTATGAAAGTACCCATAACTCCAGCAATCAGAACTAACAAGAGAATCATTAGCTCCTTTGCCCGGTGAGTTACATTCCAGGAAGCAAATACCGCGGTAAAACCAATAAGATTGGTCAGCAATAGCATAGGTAAACTTAAGCCGTCAACAGCCATATACCAGGTTACCCCAAGATCTTTAATCCAGGGAACCGGCTGACCGAAATCAACCCATTGTAAACCCCCTACCGACTGGTCATACCCGAAGTAAACATAGAGACTAAGGGCCAGAGCAATACCCGTGCCTACAGCTGCAACAGATTTGCACAGTTTATCATTTTCCTTCGGAAGGAATACGATAATCAGGGCAGCCAGGATAGGTGCTAGTAAGGTTGTTGTCAAAATGGGAAAAGTCATTATTTAACACCTCCCATTATACTGGCTAAACTTGGGCTTCCAAAAGCTAATACAACTGTAATTACTAGAATCGCTAAGAAAAATACCAGAGCATAGGTCTGCATACTTCCTGTTTGCAAGTAACGAAGACCCTTTCCTGAACCTCTGGTTACTGCGGCAATTCCGTTTACGATTCCATCAACGAAATAAATATCAAAGTAGTAAGTTACCCTGGCGGTACCATCAACAATCTTCTGAGTAAACCAGGCGTAAACTTCATCGATATAGAATTTGTTATAAGAAAGTTGATACAGCGATTGATAGTTTTCTGCAAGCTTACGTGCTGTTTTCTTCTCCCCATCTTTACAGTAGAGAGTATATGCCAGTCCGATACCTGCGAGAGCCAGGATTACAGAAAGTAACATCAAACCCAAAGCAGGCTCGGCGTGATGTACTTCACCGAAATTAATCCACTCACCCCAGATATTGGCCCAAGGAGTTCCGATCAATCCACCGATACTAGCCATTACAGCCAGAACGATTAATGGTGCTGTCATACTCCATGGAGATTCATGCGGATGATTCTCTGCTTTTTCTTTCCCAAAGAAAGTCAGGAAAATCATGCGCCACATATAGAAAGCTGTCAAGAAAGCTGTGAACGCAGCCATTCCAAATAACACATAACCTAATGCGTGACCGTGCTTCGCATATTCCATAGTCACCACAAGAATTTCATCTTTGGACCAGAAGCCAGCGAATGGTGGAATACCAGCAATAGCTAGACCACCGACGACGAATGTCCAACCCGTAATCGGCATCTTCTTAATTAAGCCACCCATATCCCAGACATCAGCTTTATTGTGCAAAGCATGCAAAACAGAACCTGCTGCCAGGAACATAAGTGCCTTGAAGAAAGCATGAGTCCAAAGGTGGAACATACTAGCCGAAAGACTTCCTACTCCCAACGCTAACATCATATAGCCCAACTGAGAGACTGTAGAGTAGGCTAGTATTCGTTTGATTTCTCTTTGGGTTATAGCGATAGCAGCTGCGAAGAGAGCGGTAAAGGCACCGATAGCAGCTACAACCTCCATAGCCCCGGGAACTTGAACATACAAGAATAACGTCCGACCAATCAGGTAAACACCGGCTACTACCATTGTGGCGGCATGGATTAAAGCTGACACAGGGGTTGGCCCTTCCATGGCATCGGGTAGCCAAACATGCAGCGGAAATTGACCTGATTTTGCTACAGGTCCCATGAAGAATAGTAGCGCAATAAGTGTCAGCAGCCCTAAGGAAACTCCGAACTGTTCGAACATGGGTATTGCTGCTGCCAATTCTACTAAATCTAATGTACCGAATTTAATTTGTAAAAATAAGATACCAAGTAACATTCCGAAATCGCCGATTCTGGTGGTCATAAATGCCTTCTTAGCTGCTTCCCGAGCTGATACCTTAAAGGTATAGAATCCAATTAGCAGATAGGAGCACAAACCTACCAATTCCCACATAACGAATAATTGCAGCAAATTACTGGAGATAATCAGACCCAGCATTGATGCTCCAAACAGCGAGAGATAGGCAAAAAACAGCGAGTACTGAGGATCTCCCTTCATATACCCGGTAGAATATATCTGAATTAAAGATGCAACTAAGCTAACCATAAACAACATCATGGAAGAAGTCGGATCGAGCATTACACCAACATTGATATTAAATCCTTCCATGCCAAACCATTTAAGGGAATAAACTAAAGATTTCTCTATGAATTCATGATTGGTAAAAACGCCATAAGCAATTATGGAAGCGATTACAAATGATCCCAACATTGCTGTAATAGAAACTAAGGAACTCAGTCTCTTCCATCTCTGCGTCAAGAAGACAATAATTACAAAGGCCAAGGCCGGTAGTAGTGGAACCAACCAGGCATGATTCAAAGCAAATTCGACCATTATTTTCAACACCTACCTTCCACTCTAAGTCTTACCACCTTAACCAGTTGAGGTCGTCCAAATTGTTTGTTTCCCGACGACGGGAAATGGCTATAATTAAGGCCAAACCTAAACCAACCTCAGCGGCGGCAACAGTTATTATAAAAATCGCAAAAATCTGTCCTAAGAAAGCATCCGGGGTAAGAAACTTATTAAAGGCCACCAAGTTAATATTAACTGCACAAAGCATCAACTCAATGGAAATCAAAACCGAGATGATATTTCTTTTAGATAAAGCACCGTACATCCCGATAGCAAAGAGAGCAGCACTTAGGCCGATAAAGTATGAAGGGTTAAGACCTGTCCCCATTTGCTTTCACCTCCTTTACCAGCAATAGGGCACCAGTTAAAGCTACGGTCAATAGTATGGCCGCCACTTCGAAGGGAATTACAAAATCTGTTAGTAAGATAGGAGCAAACGTCCCTACGGTGTCCTTAGGCACTTCTGTTCCGGCAATCATCCATTGGGATCTGGCTGCGAACATTCCGATAAGAATAAATATTCCGCCTCCCAGAAGTGCAGCAAACCCAAACCTCCAGTTTACGGGATTAGATTCTGCAATGTCACTTCGTTGGATCAACATGACCCCGAAAACCACCATGATACATACTCCGCCCGCATAGACAAGTACCTGTACAGCTGCCAGAAAATCTGCGTTTAGGAGTAGAAATATCCCGGCTACAGCGATAAAGGTAACGATGAGTGAAAGTACACTGTGTACCAGGTTCTTTAAAGTTACAACCAAGAGGGCCGAGCCAAGGACCATGCCTCCGAGTAAGATAAATGCTATCAATTCATAGACGTTTTCCATGCTAGGCTCCCCCTTCCTTATTTGTAGTCTGTTCTTTATCCGTATTTTCTGTCTGAACTTTCGTCTCCGCAGCAGCTTTTTCTGCAGCGGCTTTCTCTGCAGCAGCCTGCTTGATTTCCTTAATTTTATTATCTACCTGTTCTTGTTTAACAAACTCGATTCCAATTGTATTGCGGTCATACGTGGTTAGTTCGAAATCATCCGTAAACGTAATCGCGTCCTTGGGGCATGCTTCTTCACATAACCCGCAAAACAGACAGTACTGTTGGTCAAAATGGTATCCTGTAACTACTTTTTTCTTCTCTACCGTGTCAGTCCCCAGTGTTATTACTTTATTAGGACAAGCATTCACACATAGGTTACAGGCAATACATTTATCATAATGAAAATCCGGTTTGCCATAGAAACGGTCAGGAAGAGGTAAGCGCTTTTCAGGGTACTGAACAGTTGATTTTTTGCCAAAGAACCGACCTATAGTTATTTTTAAGCCTTTGAGTAAACCTTTACCGAACATTTATATCACCACCTCACAGACTCATACAAGTATTTGCCTATGCCGGTCACAAAAATGTTGACAATAGCTAGGGGCACAAGTACCTTCCAGCAAAAAGCCATCATCTGGTCTATCCTGATCCGAGGATATGTCCAGCGGAGCCACATTAAGATGAAAATCATCAGATAGACCTTGAGCAATAGCCAAATCCAAGACGGAATAAAGGTTAAGCCAAAAGGAGCCAGCCAACCACCTAAGAACAAGATCGAAGCCAACATCGAAACCAGTAAAACATTTGCATATTCAGCAAGGAAGAAGAAGGCAAATCCCATACCACTGTACTCAGTAAAAGGTCCAGTAATAATCTCTGATTCCCCTTCTACTAAGTCGAAAGGTGTACGGTTGGTTTCTGCTACTGCTGCTATTAGATAGATGAGAAAAGCCAGAGGTTGCAAGAAGATAAACCACACACTCTGCTGGGACGTGATAATGCCAGTCAGGTTCAAAGTTCCAGTCAGAAGAACTACACCTACTATAGACAGAAGTAAAGGTACTTCATAACTGACCATCTGGGCTACAACTCTCATACTTCCGAGCAAGGAATATTTATTATTAGAAGTCCAACCTGCTGTCCAAATAATCACGGTAGACAGAGAAGCCAACGCCACGAAATAATAAACTCCGATGTTTAAATCCAGAGCAACCATCCCTTTTCCAAACGGCGTAACAGCAAACACTGCCATTGGTGGCATGAAAATCATAACCGGTGCTAATAAAAATAATTTCTTATTCGTATTCTTAGGAATAATAATTTCTTTACTGATTAACTTAACTGTATCTGCTATGGTTTGAAAGAGCCCCATTGGGCCAACACGGTTGGGACCGATACGGCATTGAATAAATGCCGATACTTTCCGCTCCATGTATACCAACCACAACACGTTTAACAAGACAAATACCAGAATGGCTACAAATATCACAGTAAGAACAATGAGATCAACAGCCAAGCCGGGCAGACCAGCGGATTCCAGCAGGTTTCTTATTCCGCCGGCAGCATTAACAAATATATTTTCCACCTAGCCTCACTCCCCCAATCCTTTTAACAATCAACTTCACCTAATACGATATCGAAACTGCCTAGGATAGCAATGACATCAGCAATCTTCCAACCGCGAATCAATTCATCAAAATGCCCCATGTTGACAAAGGAAGGGCGTCGGAAGTGAACCCTGTAGGGCTTGGTACTGCCGTCACTTACTACATACACACCCATAATTCCTTTGGAGCTTTCGGTTTCTGCATATACTTCACCAGCCGGAGGCTTGATAATCTTCGGTACCTTCGCGTTAATCGGACCTTCTGGCAATTTAGCCAAAGCCTGCCTTATTATCCTGGCAGATTGGGTCATTTCTAAGATACGAAGATAAAAGCGATCAAAGCAGTCTCCATTAGACCCTAGGGGAACATCAAACTCAAACCTATCATAAATGCTATAAGGTCTAGCCTTACGCAGGTCATAATTTACCCCACTGGCCCGCAAAATAGGTCCTGAAAGACTCATATTAATAGCCTTTTCAGCTGTTATAGGTGCAACTTTTTTGGTTCGATGTTGAAAAATCTCATTACCAGTTATTAGTCCGTTATATTCCTCAATAGCTGTGGGTAGATAATCAATAAATTTCTGACATTTTTCGAGGAATCCATCCGGTAAGTCGCCCGCTACCCCACCGATTCTCATATAACTTGGTGTAAGTCTAGCACCACTTACCATTTCTATCATATCCATGATATCTTCACGATCTCTAAAACAATAAATAAATCCTGTGAGTCCACCGACATCGCCTGCATATGCTCCTGTGGCGACTAAGTGACTCGCTATTCTTTGTAATTCACCCACAATTACCCTGATATACTCAGCCCTTTCAGGGACCTCTATCTCCATGAGTTGTTCCATCGCATGGACATATCCCCAGTTCATGAGTATGCCAGCTAAATAATCCAGCCGGTCAGTGTACGGAAGAACCTGTGGATAGGTCCTGGATTCAACCAATTTTTCAATTCCTCGGTGCAAATAACCAGGCACTGAGGTAGCATTTACCACTGTTTCACCGTCGAGGGTTAAAACAACACGGAATACCCCGTGGGTGCTAGGGTGTTGCGGGCCTACATTTAATAACATTTCCTGGGTCTTCATCAATCCCTACCGCCTTCCCACTGAAAATCCCTACGCAGGGGGTGATCTTCCCAGTTATCGTCCAGTAATATTCTTTTTAAGTTTGGATGACCGGTAAAGATAATGCCCACTAGATCGTATGTCTCTCGTTCCTGCCAGACGGCCCCACCCCAAATAGGAACCATGGAGGGAACTTTAGGTTCGTTTCGATCAACCTTGGTAATAATATGAAGCATTTCGGGGCCAGTAGTCTTACTAAGGTTATAAACTACGTTGAAGTGTTCCACATGATCTACTGCTGTAAGGTTGGTGAGGAAATCAAACCCGAAAGACACCTTTAAATCAAGCATTATATCTGCCAGTTGGCTTACCGGCACAAAAAAATGCCCCGCCTCCGATAACTCTATCTGCGGATACTTGGCAATAATCTCTGTTTTTACTTCAGAAATGGTTTGTACTGTCATATTACTTTTTCACCACCTCGGGATTAAGTATTTTTTCCTTCAGCTTCATAAAAGCATGAATCGTTGCATCTGGCCTGGGCGGACAACCTGGCAGATATACATCAACAGGAATCAGCTGATCTACCCCAGGAACAACATTATAGGAATCCACAAACGGTCCGCCGGAGATCGCACAACTACCCATAGCGATTACATACTTAGGATCAGGCATTTGCTCATACAGTCGCACCACAAAAGGCGCAGCTTTTTTCGTGACTGTACCACAGACCAACATTACATCTGCCTGCCTTGGTGAAGCCCTCATAACTTCATAACCGAACCTCGATAGATCAAATCTGGCTGTGTTAGAACCCATTAGTCCTTCAATCGCACAACAAGCCAACCCGAATCCTAATGGCCAGAATGAATTAGCCCTTCCTAGGTTAAGTATTTTTTCCAATGGGCCAACTGCAACAGTTCTAGTGACTTCGCCGATAACTGCAGGTTCTGCACCCAATCTCTTTAGACGTTTCGTAGTTTCATCAACCATTTCATCATCGGGCTGCAGGTTACAGGAATTGTTGTCTCCTCCAGTTATTTCCACTCAAGAGCACCTTCCTTCCATGCATACCATAATCCTAATACTAGAATAAAAATAAAGATGAACATCTTGACCAACCCGGCTAAACCTAGTTGGACAAAACTTACGGCCCAGGGATAAAGGTAAATCACCTCGACGTCGAAAATAACAAATATAAGTGCAAATGTAAAGTATTGAGCTTTAAACCGGCCCCAGGCAGATCCCTCAACAGGTATACCACACTCATAGGTTTCCAACTTATATCTGTTTTTACTCCGAGGATGAACCAGAAAGCTTACCCCAATACCTACGACACCGAAGGCCAGGCCCGCCATAATAAAAAGGGCAACCCCTACCCACTCCGACATTATAATCCCTCCAATCCACTATAAAAATCTTTAATAGTCCGCTTACATTATCATCCTTTGCTGCCTTATAAATAAATAGGTAAAAACCCCGATTTGTCTATAAGGGTTTTCCCTTATAAAGCCGATATAAAACGTGCTCGTTTGCTGATACTAAGCCTAAAAATCAGTATGTTACAGAGTTAACAAGCTCCCTTCCAAAACTAGGAGGCAGGGTATTCCCCTACTTGTAATATTTTTGCCGAAAAAATATTCTATATTGGAAATATTTTGTGTTTCATTTTTAGCAACAGATATAGCCATTTTCTATTGCATAGCGAACCATTTCAGATCTTTTTTTGCATTTTATTTTTTCCATGATCTTCGTTTTATGACTTTCTACAGTTTTGACACTCACTACAAGAATTTCACCGATTTCTTTGTTAGTATATCCCAGAGCTATTAATTTTAATACTTCTCTCTCTCGATCCGTAAGGGTAGAATTAATTTGTTTTTTATTACTTATAGGATGATAAATTGTCTTAAGAAGACTTTGGGCCATTCCCGTATCCAGATATATCTGACCGTTGTAGACTTCTCGAATTGCCCCTATAAGTTCTGAATCGGCTGCCTGTTTTAAAACGTAACCGCTTGCCCCAGCTTGAAGTCCTTCTTTCAGATACTCCTCATCGGCATGCATAGTCAGCAGGAGTACTTTGGCCTCGGAGATCTGTTTTATCTTCTCAAGAGCATGAATTCCTCCCATTCCAGGCATAGATATATCAAGCAATACAATATCAGGATTACATTCTTTCACTTTCTCAATTGCTTCCTCGCCTGACTCGGCTTCGCCTACCACTGTCATATCTTGATTCGAATCTAATAGCAGCCGCAATCCGCTTCTTAATACCGTATGATCGTCAACGAGAAGTAATCTGATTTGTGATTTCAATGATATCCCTCCTTTTTAACGGAATACGAACAAAGATAGCCGTTCCTTGTCCGGAGCTAGACTCAATCGTGAATTCGCCCCCTAGCAGCAAGGTACGCTCCTTCATCCCCGCAAGTCCTAAATGTGCTTCTTCGGATTGCTCGATCTTATCCACGTTAAAACCTCCGCCATCATCTTCAACGATAAGTTTAACCCATTCATCTTGGATATCAAGCAAAACACTTACATTTTGAGCTTGAGCATACTTGGCGATATTCGTCAAACCTTCTTGCACGATTCTGTAGAGAGCTGTCTCTACTCCCTCCGGTAATCTATCGTTGGTCTTATTTAGAAAGTGAAAATCAACGTCAATATAATAATTATCAATATAATGGCTTACAAAGCGTTCAATCGCCGGAATTAGCCCCATGTCGTCTAAGACGCTTGGACGCAGTTCCACTGCCAGCCGATGGACTTCTTTCAGGGTGGCAGATGCGAGATTCTTCAGGGCAGATACCTCTTGTAACTGCTTCCCATCAATATCAACCTTTGCTTCTAACATTTTAAGCCCGATTATCAATGATGTCAGACTTTGGCTGGTTTCATCATGCAGCTCCCTGGAAATACGCCTGCGTTCATCTTCTTGGGCTGTTATCACCTTTTTCAATAATTCTTGGCGAATTTGCTCGTTGCGTTTTAACTCTTTAACTAAGGCTTCCCGTTCTTGAGAATACTTTTCTATACTGGAAGCCATTTGATTAAACGCTTCACCTAACCTACCAATTTCATCTTCTCCCCAGGTGGTAACCCTTTGAGATAAGTCTCCCTCAGTAATCTTCCTACTTGCTGTTGCCAAATTTCTGATGGGCTTGGTAACAAGATGAGCTACTATCAAAGCACAAAATACCCCGATAACTGTTAATACTATGGTGGTAATTACTAATTTCAGAGAAAACATATCAACAATTACGTCCGTGCTCACCCACGGTTCACTCAAAACTTTAGTCATGTGAGCCCTTAACTCGAGTAACACAATAAAACAGGAGAAAGCTGCGAACATAATTACGGTTACAACGACTTTCACAGCAAACGGATTGGAGTGAATAGATAAGAGTAAATTGTAAATACGCTTCATTTTCTTACCCCGCCTGGCCATATCCTTTACCGTTTATTTAAAGCAGATAATTACTCTTGAAAAATAATAAAGAATCCTTCGAAGATTAGTATACTATATTAATTCCATTTCAAAAAATAATTTTTCTCAATTTAACGATAGGCAGGCTTATTAAGTCTACATGACGCTGGTTATTCTCGCTTCAACAAACTGATAACATCTTCATTCTCCATGATCTCCTCAATTTTGTTTAATCCTACTTCGTTAAGTATCTTCATGATATTTAAGTTATCAAACGGAGTCATGATAAATGATTCTTCTCCAAATTCATTAACCATAGTAGTAGCCTTATCTTTATCTATCATGGTCCTTGGACCACCGACACATCCACCTTCACATCCCATTCCTTCAATGAAGTTCTCATCAATAATTTCTTTATTTGCTAATTTTTTTAGAATTTCATTACATTCTCGTACGCCATCAACTTTCTTGGCTTTAAGTTTAATAACCTTTTGAGGTGCTATCCTGTTGACCACGGACTTTACTGAAAAGGTTACCCCACCTGTACGCGCATAAATTCTTCCTCCATATGAAGCCTGGTCCTTGTTCTCTTCACAAATATTTTCCAGCCTTACCTCGAGTGCATCGAAGATTTCTTTCAATTCAGGGAAGAGTAAAACGAAGTCGATAGCACCTTTCAGCTCAGGTTCTTTGACCTCTGACTTCTTGGCAATACAGGGGCTGATGAATACTACCTTTGCATCTTCATATATAGCTTTCAAAAAGCGGCCAGACGCTATCATCGGGGATACCGATGGAGACATTTGGGTAAATATTTCAGGATAGTTCTTTTTAGTCAGGTTCCACCAAACAGGACAACAACAACTTGTTAAAAAGAAATCTTCTTCTGTCTTAACCATGTTATCAAATTCAAAAGCTTCTCGGATAGTCAGAATATCAGCAAACATAGCTACTTCGATCATATCTTCGAAGCCTAAGATCTTCAATCCGGTTCTGAGTTTCCCCATGGAAATATTATCGCCAAACTGACCAACTATTGCCGGAGCAACAGCTGCATAGACATCGGTATCCTTATCCTGTAATAAATCTATCAAAGGGATAAACTCAATCTTATCAGCTAATGCTCCGAAGTCACAACTCGTCACACACTGGCCACAGGTGAGGCATTTTTCATTCTTGATTATTGGCCCTCTCGTTCTTCGATATATCTGGGCTTCATATTTGCAAGCATCTTTACATTTTTCTTGATCTTCACAGTAGCTGCAAGCCCTATCCAGCTTGGCAATAACAGGTTTATGTATTTCTTTAAAATTCTTCACTAGATCGATTTCATTTTCGAACATCTGATTGCCTGTAGGGTCCAGCCCCATGGCTATCCTTATATGGTCTTTGATAAAAGGTATATCATATTTATTAAAGCCATATTTCTCTTTTATTTCGTCTGTTAATTGCTCTAAATCGATATTCTCTCTAATTTCTCCATACCAAAACCTCTTCACAAGTTCACGGAAGATTTGCATGCGTTTATTTTGGAAATCTTTAAATCTATTGTTATCGATGACAACCACCCTCTGTTTATATACTGTTCTTTATCGTATTGTCCCAACTTTCGTAACAATAATACGATTATAGCTCTAAATACAGAAAATGGAGGCGTCTTTGAATTAGGCACTCCCATTTAATAAATGAAGTATTGTTATATTCTAATAGAATGTATTTTAATAGAATCGATTAGGAAAATCAGCTTCTAATAAATTCTTCGGCTATAGCTTGATGCCCCAGTATATTAGGATGGATGTGATCCTTTCCAATAAACAATTGTTCTCTGCTATAAAACACCTTATCAATAGAGACTATCTGAAATCTATGTCTCACAGAAGAATATATTATGACTTTATTAGCTTTAGAGATTATTTTCTGTGCCTCTCGAGAACTCTGATAATACTGGCCTCCTAGATCAGGGCAATAAATTGTCCCCACTTTAACAGTTGCTTTAAGGTTAAGCCTACGTATCTCCTGCCCAATTAAGTCAATATTTTTCTCCATATTAGCAAGCATCTGATAAACATTTGAGTTAGCTCCGTGTAGTGTTGATACAGCATACTTCATAAGATCATTAGATCCAATCGTGATTGTGATTATCTCTGCTCGAGCTATTAATTCCCTTAGCTGATTATTTGCCAATAGCATATGGGTTAAACCACTGGCTGTTAAGCCATCAACCCCACGGTTAATAAATCTAAAGTTGTGGTATAAGGACCGAAGATAGGCATAATATCGAAAAGCGAACCCTCTATCGCCCACTCCATACCCTGTTGTTATTGAATCTCCTAGGGCAAGATAATACCTTTCCAAGTTCCTTCATCACTCCCAGCTAATAATCTATATATATTATGTCTAATATAAGCTCATAGTGTTTACCTAGATAATTAGTCTTGAGAATGTTCCTGTTGTTTAAATATTATTCTAGTACTTCAACATCTACCTCGATCCTTCCCATGTCCAAGAGCACACGGGCTTCATTGTATATTTCAAACCTTTTTTTCTTAAAAGTTCCCCACTCTACCAGAAGTCTTATGGCTTCTTCCTCTTGCCCTTCAATTGCCAACCTACTCAATAATTCCGGTAGTTCATTACGTATCTTATTATGAAGGCGATGATGTTCCTCCAGTGTGGTATTACCCCAACAATTTTCAGGCACTGAATTTTCCTCCTTTGTAAAACTAATGCTATAATTATTCTATAATGTATTTGGCCCTTTTCCTAAATTTTTCTTTTCAATCCGTGTAAGGAGGGTTAATCATAATAAATCAATCATCTCAGATGAAACTAGTTCAAGAAAAGTTGATTAAGACTGAGATTCCTATTTTATTATCTAAACTGGTTCTCGCTGGTAAGAAGGATGAGGCTCTCAGACTCTTAATTGCTTGGGGTACACACCAAAAAGACAATCTTACAGTCTGGAGTGAGGCAAAATCTTATTTATGATCCCTCTGTACCTCTCTTTTCCCCCTTCTTAGCTGGGTCTTGACCATCGGGAGCTATCCTTCTGCTATTCTGTTCAGGATTATCCGTTCTATTGTTATCGATCTCCTGATTACTTTCTTGCTCGGCTTCCCGATTGTTTCCTTGTTCGACCCCCTGATTGATATCCTGTTCACCTTTCTTCTCTACCAGTGCTTCTCTTCTGTTTGTCTCAGGAATTGTTCTATCATTTTCCCTAACTTGTTCCTGCCTATTAGGTATAAGCCTTTGTTGCTGATTATTAGGATCCTTGATTATTCTTTGCTGTCCTTCTTTACCCATCTCTCTTATTTGTGGAATTGTTTTATCTCTAACCTCTTCCGGAGAATGCACTATTCCCTGAGCATAGAGTTCTTGATATAGCAAAAATTTATTCACTGACAAATTTAATCCTTTGGCTTCCTGATACATTTCGTTACTACCCTGGCTGACCACCAAGTCACTCTTAATACTATTATCTTTAAGAGAACGATTTAACTCTTCTTCTATGTCAATGTCTAAAGGTTCTAACCCCTCATCTAAAGGGATTACGGTAATACTGACAATCTCTTCCTCTGTAGATTGTAAATATCCATTCTCTTTGGCTGCTATGATTACTTTTTCGGTAACCATAAACAAGTGCTGGTTTGTAATATCCATAGACTCAATCAGCTGTTTGCCATCATTATTTAATCCAGATATCTCTTGTACCGTCAACTTCTTATCTACAGTAATCTCGATACTGGGATTAATATCCATGGCAACAATATAAGCAGGGCTTTTATCTCCAATTGGTATAAAGGCGTAGGCAAGAAATGCTAGTAAGAAAATTGAAGCAATCGAAGCATATTTAAGCAACCACAGATTGGAACGCCGCTTTTGTGTGTAAGAAAAGTGCTGTCCTAACATCGGTACTTGGTCAGAAACATTCCGAGGGACATTTTTAAATGTTCCATTCGCGCATAATATAACTATATCCTTTTCGGTTACTTTCACCACTATGCCATCAATATCCTTGGCACTCATGACAATCCCTCATTTCCAATCCGTGTACCTTCTTGAATAAATTCTGCAAGCTGTACCCACTGTGGATTAAGTCTGAGAAGTATAAGCGTTATAAGGTATTTTCTATGTCGGTCGATTGTTTTAGTATGATAACCAGTTTTACTTGTAAATAATGAAACTGGCAGACGCTTTTTATCTAGAAATATTTTTACACATTCTTCATCTTCCACAAATCTTTCGGCCATTGTAAAGAGTAAACTCCGGGTATCTCGATGCTGGGGAGAGTAATACTCTAATTCTTCAAATGAGATATTAAATTGGTTCAATGTTTGATCAAGTTCCAGTATTTCTTCAACTAATTCCATAGTTTCTATAGTTCTTTGGTATGAATCCACGGATTGGACAACTTCATAGGTGTGTAAGGTGTGATCTTCTTGGTCTAAATCAGGGTCCAGAGAAAGATGATAATTACGCTTTTCTCTTCTAGAATAATCAATGAGATCCCTATTAATAAGAAGATAAACATAATTAAGGAATGTCCTGCCACCTTGTGGATCATATGTGTCGATGGCTCGGTTAAAGGCTATTAACGCAATACTTGATTCCTCATCACTCCACGTCAAGTATCTTTTAGATATATGACCTGCTGTATTAAGAATAAAGGGCTTGTAATGAAGTATTATCCTTTCACGTGCTAGTTCATTCCCATTATTCGCCTCTCCAAGCAGCCCTTTAAGTTCAATTTTTTCCATGAAAATTCCACCTACTTGCTATCCTATGAATCAATTTTATTCTTAGAGTAATCCATTAATTGCAAATCGTAAAGATGCTTTTTCATAGGAACAACTCCCATGACCCCATGGGAGTTATTGTCAAGACTATTATCTTGAACTCGAAGAATTTTGAGTGCTTCTGGGCTCTCTAATTTGCTTTTCTACCTGCTCTCTCGTTTCTTTGGCTTTTGGGTCAGTTTGTTCTCTGTTTTCCCTTACTCTCTCCTCGATCTGTTCCCTTACTTCTTCCATCCTTCTTTCAGCCTGTTCACCAAACTCCCCGGCCCTTAAATTAGCCTGCTCTCTGGCCTCTCTTGCTTTTAGTAAAGCGTCTGTAAATCTTTGTCTGGCATTTTCTTGATTGGCAAGAGCTTTAGTAATGCCTTCCCTTGCTTGCAAAGGGAGACCTTCACGTTGTAAGAGTGCTGTTAAATGTTCAGTGCGCTTGGCAAATTTTTGAGCTACTAGTGATTCAATCCCAATGACATCTCCTCTTCTTCTAGCTTCATTCAGATTTTGCTGAACCTCTTGGATATGTTTACTATAGTCTTTCAAAATTGCTTCAGAAGCTTCTTCATTATCACTTGTCAGCAGTTCTTCGACTTCTAATAATCTCTTATCAGCATATTCATCTTGCAGAAGAGCTTTTTCTCCATAGTCCTCTGTATATTCATATTCAATGTCTTCCATTAGCCTAACGATTTTATATAATTCAGACTCTGGGCTTACAACTTCTTGTTGTTCTTCAGCATACACAGCTGATCCAAAAAATAAGAATACTATTAATAAGGCACTTAATAACATTTTATTCGCTACTTTTTTCATAATTATCTTCCTTCCTATGGGAAATCTAATAGATATCTAATTTGAATTCTTTCAGAATAATTCGATGTTCTTTTTAAAGGCTTCTATACTATCCTGACTCAATTCATAATCTTTTAGCGGGGTCATAAAAGTGATAATCCCTATGCGTGCTCCTATTTGCTCAATGTAAATATCTGTTCGGATGCTCTCCAGACGTTCGGATTGAAAAGCTAAATAATCACCTATTTCTTCTAGCACAATGACTTTTCCCGCTCCGACTTTAAGTTCCCGTTTAATTTCTTCGAATGATTTTTCGTTTGATATTACGCTAAGAATTGCCTTCGAATGCTCATTAGAGAATGTAACACTGAATGGTTCAGCTGTTGGTTCTTGGTTTGTCACCCAATTCTTTGTTTCATAGACTCTAAGTCCAACTTGTGTGTTTTCATATAAAATTATTTTTGTATTATCTGTCTGTTCTTTATCCATATTCTCAGGTTGTTCTGCTTGGCTACAGCCATTCACTGCCAGGAGTGTTATTGCTAACATAATAATTGATAATTTCTTTACAAGCATTTACTCACCTCTTACTCTTTGGATCGTTACTTATCTATACGTAACTCTTTCTTTTTTTTGGGGGGTAGAAATACAAAAGGAAACATAATCTTTTTTATGCAAAAGATATGCTTCCTTTAGCACCCCATATCAATAGTCCACCATAATCATCGTCTGTTAAAATCATAACTTTATAGTTTAGCATTAGGTAACCAATGAATATTCAGGCTATTTGATTAGACAATTTGAATCTTTTTGCCTTCAGAATCCCCTTTAAATTCTTCTAAGACATGTTCCCAAGCTTCAAGCCCGATATTTGGATCATAATATCTTGGAGTTTCATTCAGATGGGCCAACACAATTTTGCCTGTAGTCAGGGAATCATCATTGGATACATTAGTATGTGCATCCACAAGCCCATGCTCTAATTCAACCTGTAAGCCTTCGAGGAACTCTTCAGGAGTAAAGCCTGCACTGCTAAAGTCGACTCCTAATTTTTCAACAATTTCTATGGCTTCAGTCACAGTAAACTTTTTCATAATTAAATACCTTCTTTCTTTATAACAATTACATTATATGCCCTTCGCCCACTAATTAACAATTATACTTAAATATTCTTCCCACTATAACATGAATCTTACGCACATAATCATTTTCTTTTTCGATTATTGAAAAAACCCCATTTCTTATCTTTAATAAGAAATGGGGTTTTCTTGTTAGGCTTCTTATTTTGAAAGGTTAACGCAAGTTTCCCTAATATTTTTAAATCCTGCAGTTAAGACATCGACGTCGGATTGCATCATGACCAGAGTCAGATCATGTATAAATATTTCTAGTAGTTTAGCACCAGCATGTAAGCCAAATGCTTTATTATGCTTTTTACATGCTTCAGCTACATGTGCAATAGCCTCAATCTCCATCTTATTAAATAAATCTCCTGGAATACCAAGCGAGAGTGACAGATCGTTCGGCCCTACTAACAGCGCATCAATCCCTGGTGTTGCTGCAATTGCTTCCGCATTATCTATTGAGAGTTTAGTCTCTATTTGGGCGATACTGATAACGGTATTGTTGGCTTGTTCCATAACTTCGGCATGCTTTCCACCCGAAAGGTAATTAACATGACCAATCCCGACGGAATAACCTCTACCACCAACAGGTTGGTATTTAGAATACTTAACAAGTCCTTTCGCCATTTCAGGAGTCTCAAGCATAGGAACCATTACACCATGAGCACCTTGGTCAAGTGCTCTGGATATATAATCTTTAGATAGACTAGGGACACGCAGAAAACTATCAAGCCCCAAGGCGTTACCAGTAATGAATATATTATGTAGAGTTTCCATGTTATAGCTTGCATGTTCGCAGTCATACATTACGAAATCTAAGCCACTGTTTTTTGCTATATACGATATAGCAGGATTTTGAACAACTTTTATCATTGTCCCATAAATTTTTTGTCCCGACATAAGTTTTTGTTTAAGCAAATAAATTCACTCCTCATATGATTTTTTACCATAACCACAACCCTAGCCTTTGGTTATATATTCTAAATTACTTAAGAATATATCAAGCAACTCAGGGTCAAATTGCGAGCCTTGGTTTTTCTTAAGCTCCTCTATCGCTTCCTCCCTAAGCTTTGCTTTTCTATAAGGTCGGAGATGAGTCATAACATCGTAAACATCAACGATTTGAAACATGCGTGCCAGGAAAGGAATTTCCTCTTTTTCTAAGTAACGAGGATATCCTTTTCCATCCCATCTTTCATGCATCGCCAAAATTGCTTCTGCCACAACCGTCTCTCCGATGGATTGAGCCATTCTGTATCCAATTTCACTGTGGCTTTTAATTATTTCCCATTCATCATCGGTTAATGGTCCTTTTTTCCCTAATATCTCTTTAGGAATGGTTATCTTCCCAATGTCATGTAACCTCGCCAACAACTGCATATACTGAACTTCTATGGAGTTATCCTTAAGTCCTAATTTCTTTGCAAACCGCAAGACTGCCTTTTCCACACGTTTGATATGCCCAGAATCCTCAAAAAATCTAGTGTGCAAAGTCTTTTCCACACTCATAATGAGTTGGCGGCGAATTCCGCTGCTTTCCAACATTTTATCGCTATACATTCTGTTTTCAGCTATATTGAATAAATCAACTATATTATTGTTTGTACTGTTTTGGGTTGCGGCTCCTAATGCAACACTGAGTTCTATGGGAAGATCCTTAATTTTTTTGCAGTTTTCTTTAATTCGTTCACATATCCTGGTACAGTCCTTGGCATCGGTTCCAGGTAATAATATCAAAAATTCATCTCCACCCCAGCGTGCAATCACATCTGATGCTCTAGTAGAAGCTGACAACACTTGGGCTAATTTTGCGAGAAGTTTATCGCCTTGCAAATGCCCAAAAATATCATTAGCCAACTTTAGTCCGTTCATGTCTGCCACAACTACACTTAAAGGGAAGTGCTCTTTTGCATTAAAAGATGCAATCCATTTATCCACATAGGTCCGGTTGTAGAGAGTTGTTAATTTATCATGGTGACTTAAAAATTCTATTTGTTTCTCTGCCTGATATCTGTCTGTAATATCTGTAAGAATTAACATAATCAATTGTGTATTATCTTCCAGATGATTAATTAATTTAATCTTTAAATCTAGGTATTTTTGTCCCAGTTTAATAACTTTAGTCGATTCGTTTATATATTGCTGTTTTAATTCTAAATCATTTGTCTCAAAAATAGCTTGAAAGCTTCCCTCTAATTCTTTAGTATTTTCTTGGTCGTCTCCAGCAAGGAGTTCTAAGATGTTACTACGACTTATGTCTTTCTCAAATAGACGTCGACATTCTGCACTATATTCCCTATTAACAATGAAGTCATTGCCAAATGTCAAAAAGCCTTGTCCTGCATTATCTAACAGACTCTTTATTTCACTTTCGCGCCACAGGAGGTTTTTCGCCTGACTATCACTTATTTTAACAATTTTACGAATAATGTTAAGAAGTTTTTCATAGCTCTCTACGAGGTTTTCAAAATCCATAAAAAGCTCTTTATCTTTATACTTCCCTGAATCTATTATGGACATTGCCTCTTCTAAAACATCTAATTCTTCTTTAAATAACTGTCTCTGAAAATCTTTGGAAATCATCTTTTTCTCCCTGCCTAAAAATAATGCATCTAAGGATTAATACGGAATCCCAAAACTGCAAGGTCATCTCTCTGAGGCTCTGTTCCTTTATAATCCTCGAATGATTGGGTAAATAGTTGCTCTTGTTCTGAAAAGGGGAGTCTTCCCACCTTCTCTATCAAAGAGGTGAATCTCTTTCTCCCGTAAGAATGATCTTTGGCTCCACCGTTTTGGTCAAGGAATCCATCTGTTGTTAAATAAAGACAATCCATATCCTCTTTAGTTAAGCTTACAGTTGTAAAGTCGTAGTCTGAATCCCCTCTCTGATAGCCAATGCTTTCCCGGTCTCCTCGGACGATTTCTACTTTGTTCGAGGTTCTCAGATAGAGATCGATTTTCGCTCCAGCGAAGTTAATTGTATTTTCCGTTATAACACATATACCTAAATCTAGACCGTCATCTGTGATATCGGTTTCATCTTTTTGCAAGGCAGCCCTCAACCGAATATTGAGTTCCTTCAATATTGCCCCTGGGTCATCAAAGCTGAATTCATCGACGATATGTTTGAGAATAGGTACTACGGCCATTGTCATCAATGCTCCAGGTACTCCATGTCCGGTACAATCTCCGAGAGCTATAATCAATTTATTGTTTTCATTATTTAACCAGTAGAAGTCTCCCCCTACCACATCCCTAGGTTTCCAAATCACAAAGCTGTCTGGCAATATCTCTCTCAAATGGTCCTCTGTCGGAATAATGGTTTGCTGTAGCTTTTGTGCATACTCTATACTGTCCATGATTTTTTCGTTCTGCTCTTTTAATTCCTTGGTTCTTTCTTCTACTTTATAGTCCAACTCCTGGCTTAATATAATCGCTCTTTTCAGAGGATTAGCAATCCTGGTTGAAACTAAGTAGAACACAAGTATAATCGATAAAAGAGAAATAACTGCTGCAATAAGAGTATTTATTTTTATAGTTTGCAAGAAACCAATCGTTTCTGTTCTCGGAATTTGTAGAACTAACTGCCAATCTGTTGCTTGAAGTGACATATAGGCTATATCAAAAAGTTCTCCATCGGGGCTTTCATATTCTGAAACCCCTGAGTTCAAACTGGGGTTCTCAATATTGGAAAAAATCTGTTGATAGATTACAGCAGGTAAATAATCACTTAGAGATTGACCGCGGCTATCCAAGTCACCTGCTACTTGAATCTTCCCTACTTTATCGATTAACCAAAGATTCCCGCCTTGGCTCATATTGTAGCTAGCAAACTCTTGGGCAATATCCTCTAAATCCAGACCAATCCCTGCTGCCCCAATTGGATCTTGAATTGAGCCCATTAAGGCATTTATGAAGACGTAAGTATTGTCACGCTGCTCATTATAGTCAATATTTATTTCTAGTGTCGATTCAGAATCAATGAACTGAAAAAACCAGTCGTCATTAGAATTTGCCTCGGAAACTTTACCTATTAGTCCTCGTTCAGACCAATAATTATGTGTAACTTCACTTACTACAAAGGTGCTGCTATAGTCGTAGTCTTCTGCTAATTTTTTTAGCTTTTCTTCGGACATCTTACCCAGAATCGCATCAGTTTCTCCCTGAGTAACCCATTTGTTGAGAAAGGGATCCCTGGCTAATAGTAAGGATGTTTCTTTAGCTCTGGATATTCTGCCTTCGATTTTCTCTGAGACAGACTCTAAAATATAGAAGAGGTCCTTAGATTTAAGCTTATTGATTGCAGCTTTTTCAGTAATGAAATAACTTACTCCACCCATAATTACAAGCGATAAGGCAATACTTAAAGAAGCTATTGCTATAACCCACATGGTGCTGCGGTCATAGAAGCCTACGTTCTTAAATTTATTCTTATCGTCGAACGATTTGCTAATTATGATTACCCCAATTCATTATTTTGTTTAAATGGAAATGATATTAAAAGGAAAAGAGATGTCCTCCTTAAACTCCTCAGCAGTTTCTAACTCACTTTCATTTTCCAGGTCACAATACCAATCAAGGCTAAGTGGTAGACCCTGGATATAAGCCTCTTCGAATTTATCTAAAATCATTAAGATACATTTTGAACTGCTCGTATTCGCATAACGCAGGCTTACCTCTACCTTTAACTCTTTTGATAGAAATTTTTGTATATATTCATCTATCCAGTTAAAAACAGGTTCGTAAAACTTAAAAGCATTTTCAGGATAAGACTGTCCTTCTAATTTAAGTAGTTTCTTTTCTGCATCAAAATTTATTTGTGGAGTTCCTCGAGTTGCCTCTATAAACAACTTTTCCATATGAATTCACCTCTTGACGGAATTTAATAGCTTATTGAGTTATACAATTACAGTTATTGTGAAGAAAGATAGCAGGTCGTCTACTTTATTAATAGAGTATGATACTGGGTTACTTGCCTTCCTAGCAATATCAATTAAACCTACTCCTGCCCCCATGCTACCTTGCTCTAATTCTCTTTTCATTTGTTCTTTGTACAAGTTTTTCAGTTCTGATTTATCTAAAGCACTAATCCTATTAATTCTTTCAGCGAGAGCTTCCACATCTTTATTTTCAATTAGATTTCCAGATGAAATAAAGTAGCCCTCCTCTTTTTTACCGATAGTAACTATTCCAGAGTTCACTATTGAATCATAGTGAATAGTATCTAGCTTTTTAGCAGTGTAGTTTTTGATATTTTGTGTTTGTTCCACAAAAATAGCAAATACATTGTAAATATCATTGCGCGGGAGATCTTCAGTCTCCATATGTTTTTTGATAGCATCCCCTAATTCTTCAATGATTCCCTGAGAAAAACGACCAGAAAAACTAATCAGAATTCCTTTTTCTTTCAATGTTTTTTGAAGTTCAATTAACTTATTACCCACTTTTATTCCCCCCATTCTACTTAAAAGCATTCTCTGCTTTTATGAAGGTGTTTTAACAAATATTTTTATCCTATTCGACAAATAAACTCCTTTTCCTGTTAGTTATTTAATTCCTTACTATAATTACCAACAATCAACTACATTTTTATGATAAAACAATCAATTAAAGGAATTAATAAACTATTGGTTGAATTTATCGTAAGATGCGTTAATATTGACTTTTTTGTTATTATGTTCCTTAAGACTTTATGGAGGAGTTATATATGTTAATTTCAATTATATTTTTGATTATCTTGATAGCTCTTAATGCTTTTTTTGCAGCCTCGGAAATTGCCTTAATATCACTTAACGATAACAAAATCAGATTACAAGCTAATGAAGGTAATAATAAAGCCAAACTACTCCAAAAACTGTTAGCTGAGCCAAGTAGGTTCTTAGCGACCATTCAAATTGGCATCACCCTCGCCGGATTTTTGGCGAGTGCGTTTGCTTCAGAATCGTTTGCTCATTTTATTGTCAATGCTTTCCAAGCTGTTGGGATACCCATTCCTGAAATATGGCTTAAAACAATCTCAATGGTGATTGTTACTTCGATATTGGCTTATTTTACCTTAGTTTTAGGAGAATTGGTTCCCAAAAGACTGGCTATGAAAAAAGCGGAGTCAATTTCTATGGTAGTTGCTAGTCCTCTTAGCATCCTTTCAAGCATTACCTATCCTTTTGTAAAATTACTAACCTTATCGACCAATTCTATTATCAGGTTGTTTGGAATAGACCCTCACGAAGAGGATAAAAAGGTTACCGAAGAAGAGATTCGCCTGATGGTAGACGTAGGAGGAGAAAAAGGTACAATTCATGAGATTGAAAAACTCATGATTAATAATGTTTTTGAGTTTAATAATAAGACAGTAACGGAGATTATGACCCATAGAACTGAAATAGTCGCACTTCCAGTCGAAGCTGACCTAAGCAAGGTTATTAATTTTATCAATACAGAAAAATACTCTAGGATACCGGTATATCAGGATAACATAGATAACATTGTCGGTGTTCTCCATAGCAAAGATATGATTCCTATTATCACCAAGGATCAAGCAGGTGAAGTTTTTGATCTTAAGTTGGTAATCAGACAACCCTATTTTGTATCAACTTCCAAAAGGACTGATGTATTATTTAAAGAACTGCAACGCCAAAAGACACATTTAGCAATTATTATTGACGAATATGGAGGAACAGCAGGAATCGTAACCATTGAAGATTTAATCGAAGAAATTATGGGCAATATTTTTGATGAATACGATGTAGAAGATGAGGATATCGAAATATTGGATGATAACACTTTTCTCATCGATGGATCAACAAGTCTTGATTTAGTTAGCCAATCCTTAAATGTTAAGCTTCCAATAGAAGACTACGAAACCTTAAGTGGCTTTATTATAGGTCAGCTTGGAAGAATCCCTAAGAAAGGCGATAATCCTTCTTTAGAATTCAATGGCTTAATCTTTAAAGTCGAGAAGGCTGAAAACAGACGGATTTCGAAGGTAAAGGTGTGTAACCAAAGCAGCTAGCTAAACTCTGGGTATCGCTGAAGAAGCGTTTTTGTGGTGGAGCATTTTTTTCTGATAACGGAATACCTTTCCACCATGGATTATCCATTTTTCTGAGATTTATGTCTTAAATGCACAAAATAACTGCTTTCAGGCCTAAGCTTGAAAGCAGTTATTATCTATTAATTCAGTTGGTTCCCCCTGCTTAAAGTAGTGAGACGTCCATCTTACGGTCCATCTCGGTTTGACCGATGGAATCCCAGACCTCTTTGAATTCTTTCTTGGCTGACTTAAGTGCAGTATGCACCAGTTCGTCCAGCTCCTCGTGCGTTACAACAATACCGTAACGTTGGAACTTCCCCGCCAGGACTTCCATCGCTGCTTGGTATTTCCTCTCCCCCTCACAGTGTCTGAAAACCTGCTGGGTAAAGAGTACCGCCTCTTGAGCTATAAGCTGTTTCGTCTCAATGGTTTGTTTCATCTTGATGAGCTTCTGGTTGTTGGCATAATTTTTCAGACAGTTTGCTGCCAAAGCTACCAAGATAGGAATAAACACCGCCAGGGCATCCAGCCCCAACCTTACAATCTGCTGGCTAAGTGCTTGATCCATAATATTTTCACCGCCTTACTTTGCTTAAACGTTATTCACTTAACTGGCTATATTCTGGATATACCAAATAAAAAAACCTGCAAGCAGTAGAAATACTGTTGAGGCTGTCCATTTAATGATTGCCAGGATTCCTTTAGTCGAGTTTGCCAGGCCTTCTATATCCTTTACCTTTTTGACGCTATCAAGTTCGTGTTCTATAATCCTTTCCTCATGACTTTTCAGCATTTCCTTTGTATCATGGCTGAACTCGATTAGCTGCCGGCATAAACTGTCCAGACGTTTGGATTGTTCTTCCAATTTCTGTTCAATCCCGTTCAAAACCATGACTCCTCCCCCCTTTCTCCTCATCCTTGCATCCTGAAAAACTTTGTCACTGCAGTACCTCACTGATCAGGTCATTATCCTGGTCATAGCTTAGAGCATAGGTCCTGGCCGCCTTGACGGTTATTCCATCGCTTTCATAATAGGTTACGGTCTTGGCAGTATAATTTGGAGCGGTCCCGCCGCTTAAGAGCGACTTCCTGGCGAGGGTACCATCTTCTCTTTTCCACTGGAGTTCGGTGAAAACCCTCGAATCATCTTTGTTAAGTTTGTAGAGACTCATTACCTCAGCGTAAACCATACTATCTTCAAGATGCTCAAATGCTTCATCAATCGTATCCATGTTGTTATTATAGCTGTCTTGATCTAATTGCTCGGTTTCAGTGGGTTTTTTTAAGAATAACCTTGGAGTAAAGAATGGCATTGTTAAAATCCCCCCTTTATAAAACGATTAGAATGGGAGCTAGGCAGAGACGGCTTGGACCGGATCGTCATATAATAGTCCTACGGGTTCCGGCCATGTACTATCCCCTCTCATGCAAACGGAAGGCCAGGTTAAGGCCCTCCGTATTTTAGTTTCCTTTTAGAGATGCACATTCTGAATCTAATGCGTCATAACTACATTTTTTCGTATACTCCATTCACTTTTCTATATGCCTTTGCTTCTACATAAACCCCACTACCCTTCACGAATATTTTGACTTTTACATACTCCCCATTCACTTTTACATACCCTTTGCCATGACTTATTTCAAAGGTATCTGAATAACCATAACCACCAAAGGACGCTCCATCAAAAGCTCTTAGCCTTATCTTACAAATTGCGCTTTCAGGAATGGCACTAAAGTCATATTCGTAAGATGTCTCTCCTGCGGCTGTTAAAGCTACAATCTCATAAGGATACGTTAAACCATCGTCAATGGATAAATCAGCATTATACTGTAAACTGCCTTGTGCTGTTTCAGCATCGGTAGAAAGATTCCATGTAATCGTATGGGTGGAATCTATTGAAACTCCACTTATTGGACTTGTTATCACTGGTGCAGACGGTGGTACATTATATTCTACAGTAAGTGTTGGTCTACTTCCGCTACTTGTGTGTTCTGAACTATAGAATGCTTTATGGGTACTAGCTGTTACTGTGATAGACATTAGATAAAATCCATAGTTGGGTAATTCACCACTAATTATTTTTTGAAAATCATCAGAATAAGTAGTTAATGGAAAATCATAATAACCGCCAGAATTAACGTTAGATAAAGAACCTAAATAGCTTCTCACAGACGGCATGGTATTCCAAGATGTGACTCCGAAATTATCACTCCAAGGCTCTTCTATACTATAAGTTCTGACAGTAATACTTCCTCCATTATCTATAGTTAAATAATGAGAAGCGACTGCTGAGATTATTTTTGCATTACTAGGAATAGAACTTAAATCAGGTTGAAATAAAATTCTGCTTTCTGCAAGCGTCGAGTTAAAACCTAAATATAGTATATTATCATCACCAGAGCCTGTATAATCAGGGTCACCGCTAAACACCCTAGTATCCATCCAGTTTGACGTGTTAGATATTATTGTCACAGTCGGGTCAATTACTATAGGAAAAGTAAGCTTAGAAATATCCTCTAATAAATCTACCGTGATAGAATCATACTCAATCCCTTCATAGATTTGCTTTCCTAGAGTATAGGCTACCGCTTCTGTCCTGATAACTTCTGGAGAACTATCTTCTGCATAAGGTCTAGATATTTCCCACAGTTCTTCTCCTGTATCTGTGTCTATAAAGAATATACTACCATCAGGCTGTTGTTCTAGTTTTAACCCTTCACTCATTTTGAGAGTAAACGTATAGCTAAAATTTGCGGTAGATTCTTTGACAATAATATTTTCTTTAAGTCTTTCAGAGCTAACGATGTATTCTAGGTCAACATTCGGAAATACATTATAGTATTTAAACCGATTTTCTTTGTATAAATGCCCAGTTGGGTCTGCCCCAAATAACTTATAATTTATCCACCTGACTACTCCCTGACTATTCAGAATCTCAAAACTTGCAAGTGTAGCGTTCTTAATATCAGTAGAATCATTGAAATATGCTCTAAAATTATTTTTTTTTACGGCATATTCAAACTCCCAATTTATTTCAGGGACAATAGTATAGTCATTATCTAATAATTCTCCTGTAGTCCAATCAATGTGATGGATTGGCGTAGCATGTATCTGTGCAGTAAAACTACCATTCTCATTTAAGAAATGCTTAGAATTTAAACTTCGTTTTTCTATTGCTTCACTCATCGAATCACGCTCCTATATAAAATAGGATTGTTCCGTCAGGTCTACCGTCATTATTGTCAAGGGTATCTGTCACTAATGGATGTTGCGTATTATCAGCCAAATGTGCACTTAAAGCGTTCCCAACATTGATATCTATAGCCTCAACTAAATCATTATGAGCGGCCCTACTCACGTTTTCATTTGAAAGTGGTCTCGGTAAATTAAAATTGGAAGTGTATTCGGGCATTTAATCTCGCCTCCTTTGTTAATGAAGATTTACTGGACTCCCCTTCATAATAAACGGAAGACTTTTTAATATCTTCCCAAGCAGATTCACTAACAATTACTAAAGAAAAATTCCAGTAAAGTTGCATAGTGAATCTAATGTGACATAACTACTTAGTTTTCTTAGCCTTTAAATCATCTTTAACCTTCTTCTTGTCAATCACCACTGGAAGTTCCAGTTCTGCCATAGCTTCGTCAACGTTTTCCCCTCTTTCTGAAGGTGTTCGTTGGTGCTTTTAAATATTCTTTCTGTCCAAGGTTTCATTAGGTTGTACCTCCTTGTGTAAGTAATTGAGAAATCTGAAGTTCAAGGTCCGCTACACGTTGCTTCAACGTTATAATTTCTTCACTTTCTGGCGGGACATAATTTAGATTATCGTAAAAACCTACATCTGTTTTGTAGCAGGATTTTTGAGGTTTCACCCCTGTCGGTATGTCTGCCACATCATGTAGTTCGATGTAATCTCCAGCATAGATGCAATCACCAACACTAATGCCATTTTCTACAAACTCAGCAACCTCCCTGATGTCTATTACTACATGGGTATACTTATTAACTAAAACTTTCATTTAAGGCATCCTCCTTATAACAATATAACTTCAATAGTCTCACCACCGACCCCCGCTTGGTTAGCGATGGCCTCCGCAGTCCGTTTAGTCAATACCGCATGGTATATCACGAAGGTATCAGTGGTATATTTGTAATTAAATACTGCAATGTATTTTTCCCCTGACTTAATTATGTGTACCCTACCAACCCCATCACTAGCATCATTTTCTAATATATCCGCTTTTGCCAGCGTTCCAAAATTTACTGTTTTTGCTATCTGAAAAGCACTAAAATCATTTATGGTTCGTGTAGTGGAGTATATTATTTCTTCTACGCCAGCGATAAACGGATTCATGCCCGATGTTATACTTCTGGAGGATAACCTGCTTGGAGCAGTACCATCAACTGCAATTTCATAGGCGTACATTTCGCCAGCAACGACGATAGTATCAATATCTACTTTCTTAATATTCCTTGCCTCGGAACGCACTCCCATATCAACTGTAGTTCCTGGTATCAGCGTAGAACCGCTTATGGTAACTACATTTGCTTTGTCTGTCCCTTGATATGGGGATTCAATAACTAATAATGCTCTTGATGAATCTAGTCCCTCTGTTTCGAGATCGTAAGTCCCTTGCGAATATATTACTGTTGTGCTGTCAACAGAAAACGAAAGCGAAGATATAGTGATTAAAGAAGCGTAGCAATAATGACTTTGATTAAAATTCCTAAAGAAAATTATCGCTTTTGTTGCCGATAGAAAAGCTATGCCCATCTCCCATACTTTGACTGATTGAAATACTGTTGCAGTACCTATCGTTATACTCAAGGTCACCTTATTGACATTGAAAACTATTGCACGCCCATAATCATTAGTATCATTATACATATACGCAAAGAGCCCTATATTTTCATCGTACATTTTAAAGTCCATATAAGTAGAATCGACATTGTAAATCTCATTAGAAAGCCCGTAGCTTATTGTCTCATCGGGATTAACTCTAAATATGCACAGGCGTACTTGATTGGATGAATTTCTAACTAACGTCAGGAAATGTGTGTCGTCTATTTGCAATATTTTATCGCAATTTATCGTAGACAGAGCAGCACTCTTTATTCTCGATTCATAAGGAATTACTCTGAAATCATTCTCGTTGATTTTCGCTACCTGCCCATTAACAATTTTGAGCTTATCACCCTTGACTGTGGTTTGACCAGAGGCGATTACAAAGTTCTGTTTGCTGGTGTCGTTAATTTTTAATCCTCCACCTATATTTGTTTTACCGTAAGCCATTAAGCAACACCGCCTATCTCATTAGTAATCCTGACATCGGCAGTTATGTCTACGGATGGCTGTGCGTCTGCATAAAGCCTGTATTTCCCTGCAAAATTTTCTGTGACAGACTTAATATCGCTGGCATTTTCAAGGTTAGAAAGATGGATATTTACGTCAACTACTGAATCTGCGGTAACGTCTGCATGGTTAATTTCGTATATCCAATACCCGCTTGTAGCTGTATCATCAACCCAACTGGCAGACAAAATAGAGACGTTCTTTTCGTGAATTACTTGTGTCGCTTCATCTGCCATATGCTCCCCCAAATCCGCTCTCACCTTAACATCGATCGCCGCCAAACTATACCCGCCAAATAAATTACGCATCGTTCCACACCCCTATGACCTGGATTATAGGCGTTCCCCCGCTGATCAGTTTCACCGTTGTCCCGGTTTTCGGGATCATGTACCCGCCTCCGGGCTTGATCCTGATTGCTTCCGTGTCTGTCTCCGCGCCGGTGCTGTCCGTGAAATCCGTGCCTCCTGCTTTTGCGTATACTTTATCGCTGTCGCTTAAGTTCTGGACATCGAAGTATAAACACGGGGACGAGAAAATTACAGCCTCGTTTGTTTCGGCTGTCAGAGTCACTCTTCTGGCTTCATAATGATCAAAGGCTGTTTCTTGCACCGGTACGATAAAATCGTTCCCACCGGCTTTATTTTTCACCGCACCGGCTTTATTATTGCTGTCTGTCGGAAATGTGTATGGCATTAATATCCCTCCTATTTTTAAGGTTCGCAGAAAGTGCAGCCCAAGCTATACCTGGGGATAGGCTGTTGTTCCGGATTCCAGCTTTCAAACTCTGTCCAGGTCAACTGCGCGTCGTCAAGATCGGCCCAGGTGAGACCGGCTTCATCCAGCTCACTCCAGGTCAGGTAGGTGTAAAGATATTCGATCAGAAGATGGGCAGGGATGATCCCGTTCATCGCTGTCTGGAGATCCTCAATATTCGGGGGTGTTCCATAGATACTGTTGAACTTGATCTGGATCTTATTCTCCCTGGATACCTCCGTAACATCTACATCGCCGTTCTGATAGCTCCCCGCTATTTCTTCTATCAGGGAAGCTGTTGTAGTCCCAGCTCCCCTGAGTTTGGACTTCACTACGCTTCGCCTGTAGCTCAGCGGCCTGCTCGCATTGACCGCGATCCCCAGGTACTCTTCCCAGTACTTTAAACCCCAGGTAGCGGTATCGGTGAAGCACTGGGAGAGGACATCCCTGACCGAATCCTCCGCCAGTCCCGTATCCTGGCCCAGTCCCGTCAGTACTGACTTGACCGGTTCTTTTTCCGCTATCCAATCCGGTATATAGCCCTTAACTACCGCTGCTCTGTCACTCATTCAAGGTCACCGTCCCTGCGATGGGTACCTGGCAGTTATCGACAGTGTCACCGATGGATACGTTGGACGTTCCGCCGTTTACCGTCAGCTCTGAATGGTCCAGGATTCCCGGGGTCTCCAGCAGGATACTGCCGATCTTGGCATAACTGACATAGTCCTGCCTGAAGACCGTTTCTTTCAGGTGCGCTGTTAATAGCTCCCGGAATGATGCTTCCACTTGCGCAGCTGAATAGCCGTCCATTAGGGTGACCGTCGCTGCTGCGTCGATAGCCACTCCAACCGCCGCTTCCACCGTTACTTCAGCGCCTACCGGTCTGACAGATTCGATATAATCCGCTGTCACAGCAATAGCTTCAGGACCGGCAGGTGCCTTCTCGGAATCCACAATAATAATCTTGACTGTGCCCGGACCATCCCATAGCGGGAATACCCTGGCATCACCTATGCCGGTGACTTCTCTCGCCCATTGCAGGTAATGGGAAACATTGCCGCTGGTCACAGGATAGCGTACCTTGTCCAGCAGTCTTAAGAGCAGGTCTTGATCTGCCTCTTCATCCGTACCCCCGGTGACCGGGCTTTCATTGGCTATCCCTGTCACCCCCTGAAGGGCCACCTGGGCTTTATTGATTGCTCCGACCGGTACGTTGCCGGTAATTCCCGCGTTCCTGGCCTGGATATCGACTTCCACCGTCCCGCCCAACTGAATAACGGAAGGCTCAGCGGACTCAAATTCGATGCCGCCGTCAGTGACAAAAACCTGTCCTTCTTCGATCTCTATCCCCTGACTTCCGGTTATTGTCACCGTTCCGGCTGCCTTTACGGCAGGTTTTCGTTCTATCCCATGCTCGCCCGCCCGGTAATCGAGATATTCCCCGCTGGTGGTCTGAGCGAAAGCCATGGTCAGGACCAGGTCCAGGTTCACATAAAGTTGGGCCAGCTCCAGCGCTGCCGGGGAAAGAACGTCATGAATAAAACTGCCTTCCGAACTGTCTATTCCGGAAGGCGCCTTACTCTTTAACCTCTGCAGTATTTCCTTATACGTTTGTCCCTCAAACACTTATTTCCACCTCCCCATAGGGTGTAATCAGAGCACATTCAACCCGCAGGATAGAATCACTCAAGTCAACATTAAAGTCTTTTACCTCCAGGATATACGAGTTTGACAGCAAAGCTTCCCGCGTATAGCGCATAGCCTCGCTCCAAGCAATCTCTCTGCTCAACCCCTGCCCCGTCAAATTCTCCAGATCGTTCCCATAATTCCAGGAATAAGCCAGATACCTGAACCTTGTTGTCCTTAACGCTTTCATGGCCCAGATCCTGACCGCCTCCAGCTCCGTAACTACCGAGAGTTTGCCGTCAATCATTCTGAAACAGTCGTTGTTAAAGTCCCAGGCGTATTCCCGCGGAACAGACAATTCCTGATTCTGATCAGGATCCGCTGCAGCCGTATCCTGAATGAATGGGAAAATCGACTCAGCCATTAAGACTCACCACCTTGCAAAGTACTATATAGGTCTGTTGCTTTTCCAGCGGCAGCAGCGCCACCAGATCTCCTTGGCGCAAACATTCCCTGAAGTTGATCTCCCCCTCGGCAAAACCGACCTGGGCAATGTTATGTGAATGGACGCCATGCTCCCCTACCTCGGCCGGAGCCGTTTCGCCGCAGCCGGCTGTTGCGGCCATACCGGCCGTACGGGTGTGATCGAGCAGGTGTTCCGACATCAACAGGTTATCCCGGTCAAGCTGCAGCTCATCCACTATGATAAGCAGCTGCGGCAGCGGGTTGGTCACCTTTCCTATTTTAAGATGAGGAGGGTTGTATTTCGTACCCTGGGACTGCATGATCGCAATCAGATCAGAGTATGGGTTTTGAGTATTCATCATAGTCCTCATTCCTCCCCTTCCATGCCGCTAAAATGAAGCCCCAGATCCATGGTATACCGGCCTTCCTGCCAGATATGACAGTCGGTATCTATCTCAAATAATCCGCTCAGACCGGTAAACGGTTCCTGGATCTTTACCGAGGTGCCGGACAGGCATCCGGTGTTGCCCAGAGCAGAAATATTGCCGCTTCTTGCCAGCCCTTTCAGCATATTTTTGGCTGCCGTCTGCCAGTCTTGTCCCGCTTCCTTGTGAAGAACCTCCTGAATCATACCGTAATTCCTGACCCATTCTTCATTCTCGACCTTGCCTGTGCTCTCCCCGCCAGCATCATAGATCTTGACCCGGTTGACCATATTTTCAATGCTTTCCGTATAGCAAGCACTCGTGATATTCAGGTGGGAGCTAAGGAGGAAGTCAGCAGTGACGGCACCTTTTTCCCGGATTACCAATTTGTTATTCTTCATGGTGCACAGATATTTTTTTCCGTTTTGCTGTCCGGCCGCGGCATAGGCCCCGGTGATGATCGCATACGGTGTCTGCGAGCTGACCACAAGATTCTGGATGATGCCTGTTTTTATCAGCTCCATAATCTCAATACCGAAGTCTTTGGCCACCTTGGCTGCGATAGCCTCCGCTGTCGTATTCTTGAAGTTATAGGTCGCTTTGGATTTCAACATGTAAATCAGCCCGTCATACGCCGTGACCCTTACCGTGTTGCTGGCGACGGTACGTTCCTGAGCAAAAATATAGCCCGTGAACAGCTCTGCTCCGTTATCTTCCGCCAGTTTGAGCATGTTGCCCGGGCTAAGATTTACTTTGGGAATATTTATATCTGAAGAGGCTATTACCTCGATTTCCAGTTTTCTGGCCGCCTGTTTAGTGTCCCCGCTCCATACGATTTGGGGGACAAGCCGAGTTATATCACTTTTTCGGGCCGTTTCTATCAGCTGGATTTTCATAGTTTCAATACCTGCCCGGGATAGATCAGATTGGGATTCTTAATACCGTTCCTGGCGGCTAGGGAAGGGTATTTGGATCCGTCACTATAGAACCTTTTGGCGATCGCCCACAGGGTATCCCCTGCTTTTACAGTGTATGTCGGAGGCAATTCTCTTTCATTGGATCTCGAAGTCTGGACTGCGTCTTTGATGCTTGAGATACTGGTCTCGGTATTGATGAGCCTGTACTCTTTCAGGTTAAGGGTAAAATAGACATCCCCGGTTCCTTCTTCTTTTTCTCCATACTCGAAGTTTTCAATGGATACAGGGAGATTAATCTCGGTAGTGGTGATAATCAGCCTGATCGGATTCCCGGACTTCCGCCAGTTTTCAATTCTCCTGACGCAATCATACGGGGAGGGAAAACCGCTGTATTGGCAAAAATAATATTTTTCTTGCGGGAAAAATGAACTCAGACTGACCGCTGCCAGCTTGCCTTTGCCGATGAGGTTGATTTCGCCGGCATCCTGGATGTTGACCGTGGTGTTCAAATTTCCCTGAGTCAGAACAAAAGAAGAAGGCGGGACCGGAAGCTGCAGCTGCTGGGTGTTATTGTAGCTTTTCAGCCAGAATTCCATAATTCTCTCACCTACTCACTTCTAGGCCATATTAATGGCTGTTTGCTTGATCCTGCTTACAAGGGTATTGGCGATCCTGTCGATATCCGCGTCTTCTCTGACGATGATGGTATCGGAGAGTTTGGCGATACTAATGGAAGCCATTCCGTTCCGCAGATTATTGGTTTCCCTTTTGGTTAGGACGGATTCGCCTTCATGGAGAAGAGCGGGGTAGTTGTCGTAGGGGACGCGGGGGATGCCGATGGCATGAGTCAAAAGAGAAGGAAATGGAAAGTTATATAAATTGAGCGGAAAGAGTGGATCTCTCATCGTGCTCATCGTTTGATATAAAGAATTATATTTATCTGCTGCAAATCTTCCGATTCCAGCCTTTGCAGCAGAACCTTTTGAATATAAAAAGTCAGAGGCTTTGTCAATACCTTTAGATATCAGATCTCCTGCCATACCCCCAACTGTACTCAATAACATTCCTCCGATAGGTCCGAACAATGCTGTGCCAACCCCAAATCCAATGAGCCCTCCGATACTGGCACCAGTTGCTTTTTTCAATCTCTTAATAACTTCATCTTTATTAATCGGGTCTCCATTTAATTTTTTATATAATAAATCAAGCCCTAATCCTCCGTATCCACCCACGATTATTCCTAAAGGATTAGACATTCTTCCAAATGCTGATATCTTGGGAATAGTCAACTTAGGCATTTTAAATTTAAAACGTTCTAAGTATTCCATTTTCGGAGCAACGAATTCCAGCAACTGATTAGGTATTAGTTTTGAGACGGGGAGAAGTATTTTTGGAGGAGTAAATTTAAATTTAGGTAGTTTCAATTGTCCTCCTGACACCATTGGGACTGTTTTTATATTGTCCTTGGCAAAATCATAATAAGATTTTACCAGATAATTCTTTTCAATCAATTCCCCCAACTTTCCGCCAAGAATGCCGCTAGTGACCTTATTGAACTGCCCGACAGCAATAGTGGATAGTCTCTCTTTGTCCTGTTCTTTACTGGTCATTTCTCTTCCAATGCCATTCGTTAATGAATCGATTATTGAATATGTCAAGTCAGGATTATTGCCCGAAATTTTCTTGATACTATCTAATATATTCATTTTTTCCTCCTTTCTTTAATCACTCGACTTTCTAATAATATCTGCGATCTCCCTCTCATAAAACGCCCTGACCACCATCCTCTCCCCATACGGCATCGAAGCAAACACGGACGGCCTGATCCCTCGTTTCACCCAGTAGTAATAAAGCATCTCCGCCCAGCCATCCGTGTTTATTCGTTTTTTACTTCTTTAATCACGTCTTCTCCGAAGCCGCTGATTTCAGAAATCACATTAAAGAGGGTCACGATCTCTCCGGGGAGCAGCAGTTTTTTGACCAGTTCTGCCGGAGTGGGAACATTGAAGTGCGTCATGAGTTCCTTATCTTTGAGGTTCGGGTCTGTTACCCCAGCCAGAACGGTAGTCATTTGGACTTGCCCCATGTCGATGCCCTGAATCTGGCCGTTAGTGAAATTCGCTGCCGCTTCCTGAATCTCATTATATTTGACCGGCGACAAAGCCTGGCAGATAAACACCGCCTGGCCGTTAAAGATAGCTGACAGCCTCGGGATCTCCACTTTTTTGGTTGGCAGCTTGAATTGTCCGGTATCTGCTTTCAGCAGCAGTTCCAATGTGTTCATGGTTTATCTTTCCTTTCCTATAGATTCTTGAGACAAGAGAACCGTCCCCCTGTCTGAGACAGGAGAACCGTCCCCTTGTCTGGGGGTTAGCCTTGGATTAGGTTAGGGTCGATTATGTCGAGCAGGTCGAAGTCGCTGAAGGTGAACGGGATGGTTTCTTCGCCGTTTTTACCAGCTTCCCAGTCGGCCAGGGATACTTCGTCGAACATAACGTTTTTGAGGGCCATACGCTCGGAGCCGTAGGCATCCGGATCAGCCAGCTTGGAGACGATGGTGCAGATGGTGCCCCTGCCGTTTTTGATATCCTGGGCGATCTTAGTGACCATCCGGCTGGAGACCTTATGCAGTTTCAGGCTTCCTTTGCCTTCCCAGCCGGTGACTTTATATCCTTTAGCCATGCGGCCGCAGATCTGGACATCCCTTTTGATAAGATTGATTTTGGCTTGAAGGCCGCTGCATTCAGCGACCTTCTCATCATCCAGCCATACATCACCATGCGTACCGTTGATTATTCTTTCTGGACTAAGTGCCATGTTTTGTCTCCTCCTTAAATGGTTACTACCAGTTCAAAGTCTTCAATTGCGTCTACGATCTTAATCGGGCCTGCCAGGAATATCTTATCCCTGGTATTGGCTTCCCGGATCTGCTGATCCGACATTGCACCGGTGTCCACACCGATAGACTGCAGGTACAATTTTTGGGCTTGGATATCGATATCTACGGAGTTCTTTCCCCGATCGAGAAGCTGCTGCTCTTCCAGCGACTCGTAATAAGCTCTGATGGCCATAATCAAGAGGCATTTATTATCATAGGTATTGGGGATTTTGCCGATATAGGTGTCATTGGTTGTCTTCTTAATATCGGAGTAGATCATATCCATGATGTCTACCAGCTTGATCTTCTGGAAGTCGGCTCCTTTGTCAGAGGTAAACGTACTGAGACTGTTTACCGCTCTGGCAATTTTTACTTTTTCCCCGTCGTTCATCAGGATTAGTTTCCCGGCATCGATGGCCGTATCAAACTGGGTGGTTGTGAGATGCGGTACATCATCGACTTCGGGCAGTACCTGGAAAGTGGCACTAATCGAGAGCGGATTTCCTGCCAGGATACCTGCTATTCTCGAACAGTATTGAGCAGCTGTAGAGGTTACTCCCCCAATTACAATGCTGTCAGTCGCAAAGTTGATGACTCCTTCATGATCGGCTTCGGTATTGGGTAAAACCGCTTTAACTTTCAAGTTTTGGTTTTCCCTCAAGCCAATGACCCAGTTAGCCATCACAGTGGCATCAGCGGAGCTAATTCCAGGGATGGCGAGATAGTTCCAGACGGATCCCTCCAGATAGGTTTGAGCTTCACTGTAATTCTCCGCCGTTGTAGGCAGAATATAAACCAGTAGTTTTTGGGGTGGATTTACACCGCCTTTGAAGGCTAACTGGATCTGCTCTAGATTGTCGGAGCTGAGGTCTGCCGGGACATCATCCTGCGTCATATAAATACTTGCACCGTTATGGACACTGTCCTTAAGAATAAGGGCTACTATCCCGCGATCACCCCGCTTGATGGCCGTACTGGCCAACTCTTGAAAAATAATGCTGATTTTTGGCAATGGCATTGTACTTTTTCCTCCTTATTAAATGTTAATTTTGAAATCTAAGCTATCCGCAATTTGACCTTGCTCGGAAATATCCGGTTTGGTCCCGGTGGTATCAAGGTTTAATCCTAAATAGATCTCTTTACCCTTTGGGCCTCCGGTAATTTGCCGGATTTTGATTTTCCTGTCGCCGGTATCAAAATAGCCGCAGCTGAACAGATTCCTGAGGTTTTCGTAAACCTCATACTGGACAATTCTGTCAGGTTTATTATTGGCATTTAACGGTGCGTTGAAGATTACGTATAAGATAATGTTCCTGGCATAGAATTGTTTGTTTCTGTCAGTTTGAGTCTCCTGAATGAAAACTACAGAAAAAGAAGGCCTGTTAAAGCCTTCCTGTATCTCTTCCACATATATTTCATAACCAGGATACTTCGTCAGTATCAGATCACTCACCGCATCAATTATCGCTTGCATTTGCTGACTGCTTACCCCCTTCTCTTAGATTGCTGAAAGAACACTATCTAATCCGTTCAGTAATGTAGGCGACCTGATACTGCGCCTGCTTTTTCTCTTATTATTGATTACTGAAGTTTGTATATATTGCACCCGAAGCCCCTCCCTGCCTCATTATTGGCTGCATTAACCCGCCGTTGCCGGCACACCATATTGAGAATACTTTTATTCAGGCATATTAATTACTGAAACCGCCCTCAATCGGACGGTCCCACTATAGTCATAATAATATATATTCCTGTGTATAATCGGCAAAACATCGGAAAAAACTCGGAAAGATCATTACTCTTAAGTCTATTCCCTTTGACAGATGTCAAGAACTTTCCGACAGGTATCATATCTGTCGGCTCCAACTATATTTACCGTTTTAGCGAATGCTTTTTCACTGCTTCCTATCACATAAACCCGTTCAGCAAGATGGAGTAGTTCCTGGGTGGTATTGGCGAGGTAACAAATAGGCGCTTTAAGACAATCAGCTAGATAACCGGCAGCCCTTTCATCCGGGCCGGGGTGACAAAGAACTATGTTCTTGATCGATGTTGACGATACCTTTTCCACCTGACCTACCCGGTTATATATCCCCAGGAACGACGCTGGATCTATATCGTCCCTGTCGATCCAGGGGGTTTTCCTGACTTCAAAATGCAAGTGTGGCCCTGTGCTATTCCCTGTACTGCCCATCTTGCCGAGAAGAGTTCCTTCATCTACTGTTAAACCTTGGGATACTTGAACGTCAGCCAGATGAGCATTAATAATGTCATACCTGTGATCCAGAGTTCTCAGGATAACATAATTCCCCCAACCAGCAGGGTCTGCTCCATTACCAGGAGCGTACCGGGCTTCTAGGATTGTACCAGATACCGCTGCATATACAGACGTCTCCGCTGAAGCCAAGTCAATACCGGTGTGGTAGACTTTGGCATATCTGCCATTTTTGACGCCATACACATAGGTTACTCTGGCTGATTTTAGAGGGAGCATCATAGTTCACTCCTTTCGATAAAGTTATCCAAACCTGAAATAAGCTAAGCTCCTGGATAACATCTTCTAAAATTCAGATGGGGTTAAAACCCCACCTGAATTAAGAATATTGTTTATATTTACTTTTTCTGATTTCCTTTTTGGCATGTCTGAGAACCCTCTCCAATAATTGTTTATCTGCAAAGACTTCAAGCCCAACTAATATTTCCGCTTCATCTTGATCTTTGGCTATACATAGTTTAGCATGCTTTCCCATACATTCAATTATCCATACTTTCACTTTCAAATGTTTATCCCTCCTCCTATAAAACAAGAGAAGATTAATTTTCAGAAAGTAGTTCCTTATCAAATCCTTCATTAATATATTTTTACAATAATTTCCATAGTGAAATTTATTATACCACTGACTATTTGCTAAAATTGTAGAAATTATGTAGATATACAAGAATGAGTCTTTAGGTATAGGACCTTCGTCCTGGTACGTGAAAACCCCACGAGTAAAGCCCGCCTTTCAGCGGGCCCATGTATCCAACATAATATACTCTAACTCTACCTTCTCACTTTCAAATACTCGCTTAGCTTTTGATTGATTATCTTCTTACGATATCTTATGCTCTTTTCATCCATATTAAGGCTCAGGCCTATCTGCAGGTTACTTTTCCTTTTTACACCGTAATATTGTTCACAAATTGTCCGGTCTAATGGATCGAGCAGGTTTAGAGCAAAACCGATCCCTTCGAGAGATGCTTCCAACTGCATAATCTGCATTTTAAGTTTGATTTTTTTTTGGAGTAAGGTGACCAGTTCCCTCTCAAATTTCTCGACAGACCGAGAGAATTCATTATAGGCTTGGGCGGTAGTATCATATACCCTTCCACTTGATTCGGCCACAATCAGGTTATAATTCGCCACCGTTCCGTTAGATGGAATAAGCTGATTGACATCCAGCAGTATCCGTCTTATATCATCTGCATTTTTCTCTACTGTTTCTAAGGCTTTTCGCTTACTCTGCAACTCTTCAATTTTTCGGTAGTACCTCTGGAGAGTTGATTCCATTTCTTTGATTACAGTGTCATCCAGTACTCTCATAGTCTTACTCCTCCCTTGAAACAATAGTACAATATTCAATCTAAAAAGCATCCTTCCAGATGGTTTCACCAGTATAATAAGCATATCGTATTATCATATATTAAAACGGCAAAACCTCGGAAAAAGCTCGGAAACCTAATAATTATTTTTTGCTCTCTATGTGGGGCGTATTTCTATTATATTGCTACGTTTTGTAGCAGTCAACCATCTTTTTGGAATTATTTTCATTTTATTTTGATTCATCCTATTGAAATGCTACTAAATGTAGAGTACAATATTTACTTAGAGGTGAACTACGTGAGCTTTGGAGAAACTTTAAAAAGTTTGCGCAAGAGTAAGCATATAACTCAAAATGAGTTAGCCTGTGCCCTTGAAGTATCCCGTTCGGCCTTATCTTTATATGAACTGAGCTTGAGAGAACCCGATTTCAATTTTCTGCAGAAAGTGTCCAGTTACTTCGATGTTTCTCTGGATTTTTTGCTTGGGAAGCATCCTAAGACAAACCCAAGCTTAGCGCAACACTATTACGGGGAATATGTTCATGATTTGGTCTTTATCCCCATAGTTGGTCGAGTTCCTGCCGGAACACCAGCCATACCAGTGGAAGATATTGAGGATTATCTGCCTGTCCCCGGCTCCTTTGCCCGGGAGGATGAACTGGTCTTCGCATTGAAGATTAAGGGGGATTCCATGATTGATATCGGAATCACGGACGGGGATATCGTCCTGGTAAGAAAACAGGAAACAGCTGAAAACGGCCAGACAGTAATTGCTCGGGTTAATAGTGAAGAAGTCACATGTAAAAGGTTCTATCATCTTGAAAGCAAGATAACATTGGAACCTGCCAACAGTAGATATCGAGCCTTAGAACCTGAAAAAGTAGAAATCGTCGGTGTAGTATTTAAAGTTATTAAAGATATATTCTAACAATTGCCTTCATGAAAATAACCAAGGTATGTGTACCTTGGTTATTTTCATGTTTATTTTTACTCTCCCTTTTCCAACTATATTAGGGTCTATTAATCTCTTTCCAAATCGCCCTCAATAAGCTCTAAGTTGGTTCCATCTGGGTCTTTAAAATAAACCCATTTCCAACCCTTGAGTGGACCTTCAGCATTGACCTCGCAGTCGTTCCCGCCTACGAACTCCACACCTAATTTGGACATACGTTCAATCTCTTTTTCGATATCATCCACTTTAAAGGAGATATGTACTTGGCCCAGTGAATTTACGGGTTCGCCATACGTATTAGGATTAGGTGGCTCAAGATACTGGATTAACTCGAGCTGATATCCCTTCCCATACTCAAAAACCGCTATCTGAATTACGGATCCGGGGACACCTAGTTTACGTGCTCGCGTAGCCTTAGGTTCCTCTCTTTTGATCATAGTAAAGCCCATTACATCTCTATAAAAGGCTATGCTTCTATCCAAGTTAGAAACGCAAATACCAGTATGCTCCTGACCTATTATCATTGTTAATTCCTCTCCTTTTGCATAATCGATTATTGTTTATTTAGATATTATCATATTTTCTTTAAGCAGTATACGATAATTTTCATGTTTACATTAAAAAGCTCAGGCTATTTGCCTGAGCTTCTGATACAAGTAAAAAAGTTAACTCCGATGATTTTCTTGATCATTAATTCTTAAAACGGTAATTCAATCGCTATTACTGACTTATCATCACTCATATCTTCTACTGGGATTTCGTAAGTTTCCCCCTCAAAGTCTTGGAAAGTAATAACATCTACTGAAAAGTCTGTTGGAAAGCTGCTTACAACTTCGATAAGAGCATCCTCGATTTCATCTGCAATCTTATACTCTTTATAATCTGAATCCATCTGTTCTTTTGATTTTATCCTCACATTATATACTTCTCCCATGACAGCGATACTGTAAGAATAAGAAGCTTCAGGATAAGCTGGATTTGTATATTGCATCCCATATCTAAAGGGATATTCTCCTTCGTAGGGATAATCTTCAACGACTACTGCTGCATAACGGTTGTGTTCAATGAGTTCACCATGATATGTTTCTTCTAAGGATGATTTTTCTACACCATTAGCAGGAAGTTCAACGATTGTAAGATATTCACTTTCTGCCTGTGAAGACTCGTTAGGAGAGTTCTGTTCCTGTAGTTTGGAATCAATCAAATTTGTCAAATCATCGGGAATATAAGTATCAAGAATAACAAGTTGCTCACATTCAGGGGTAACAACTTGATAAATAAAAGTAGGTTCCCCAGCATCATTTATAGAATTAAGTTGCAGTATAAGGTGATCTGCATAAGAACCGTGCTTTCTATTTAATAGCGTCATAATCGCACCCTCTTGGAAATAAGAATCTTCGAGGGTTTCTATATCAACCACACGAGTTCGGTGGTTCTGTGCTCCGTAACCGTTCGTACGGGTGAACGTATCATCTGTTTCGTAATAGACTTTCCTCCCATCATTTGAGATAGTAGGATTCAGAATACCCGCCACCGAATTAGTCCAATCATTTCCCTGGTCAACCGACTGGGCTAAGAGCATCTTGTTGCCACCATTATATTGAATATACAAATAATTGATGGGAATACCTTTGGTAACTTCTTTAGACTTATCTTCTTCTACCAGAAACTGGTACCCATTACCAGAGTAGGTAGCTTTTAAGATATGCTCATCACCGGCCATATTATCCTTGCCGGAATCCGTTGTTTCTTCCTCTTCAGTTGTTCCAGCAGTGTTATTCTCAGTATCATTGATGGCTTCTTTTACCGAAGGTCCTTCTTGTTCTGTAGATTGTTCTGTTGACTGTTCTGCAGGTTTTTCAGCAGGTGCTGGTGTATCAGCTGGTTTAGAACCGTCCGAGCACCCGACAAGAATGGTAACGGTCATTAAAATAGTTAATCCTAGTATTATTCGATAGCGTCTCATTTCTTTCTCCTTAAATTATTTTTGTGCCATACTTTGTGTTCGACATCTTACATTATATTCCTCTCAAAATGTTGATTTTTCTCAAGTCCAGAAATTCTTAAAACACCTTTAACGACCGATTGAGAACAGTGATTCAAAAAAGATGCAAAAAAGCAACCAGCTTTAACTGATTGCTTTTTGACGTGTTTAGCTTCCTATTGTAAAACGAACAAAGGATTTATTAGTTTTTCTTTTTACGTAATTCCTCTGGAAGGAACTCTTCTGAAGTTTCGGCATAAATCTGAGAAGTCAATATTTCAGCTGTCCGTCTTAAGTTACCTTCTTTCATCCCCTCATTATTCACATTTCTTTTTACAAAGTATCGCTTTATTAAATATGCTGTTACATACAGTAAAGTCAATAATATTCCAGCCACCAATCCACTCCCTTGCCCTGGGACGAGCGGCATGCTTAGTATAATCCCTACTAAACTAATGATTGCTATCCACGAAGAGAATGGATAGCCTGGTAGTTGGCAGTTTCCCTTTGGTGGACACCCATTTTCCTTCCGGAATTTTTGATGCGTAAGTAGAATAACCAAATATGTAAAGAGCAGAGCAAATCCGCCTGAACTAACCAAAAAAATATAGACTTGTCCTGGGAGAATAAACCCGAAAAATAAGCCTACTAGCATAGCTACACCTGAGAAAAGAATTCCTCTATAAGGGATATCTCCTTTATCTTTTAATTGCTGGGGTGCTTGCCCTCCATCAGCAAGCGAACGAATCATCCTCCCCAGCCCAAACATTGCGGCCAGCATGGTGGAAATAATAGCGGTAATGAGAACAATATTCATTACCCAGCCAGCCCAGCCTAAATTCCACCTTGTCAAGGCAAGAACCATAGGACTTATTTCTGCTGAAAAACTATTGATAGGAATTAGTGGTAAAAGTACAATAATTGCTGCTAAATAAAGCCCTACAAGACTAACTACAGTATAAAAAATTGCTTTGGGAACAGTAATGTGAGGATTGCTCGTCTCTGAAGCTGCTAAACTAATAATCTCAAAGCCCGCATAGGTAAACATTACGATGAGCATACTTCCAGCAATCCCAGCAATACCTGCCGGAAACCAAGTCTCTCCGCGTAAAGCCCCTACTCCTATCCTCGGAACATCTAAAGCAATACCAGAAATCAACAGTACCCCTAATATTATAAATCCAATAATCGCTAAAAGTTTGATAGCTGCTAAACCACTTTCCAGTTTGCTTAATCTATCAGCCCCTAGCATATTTAGCACGGTTACCAGAATTATTAGAACGGATCCCATCATAGGTAAAGAAAGCCAAGGTACCCACCCTTTTAGTAAAATTGATACAGCGATTGCTTCACTGGACATTGCTAAAACAAGCCCCGTCCAGTAAACCCACCCTACTACAAATCCCACACCTGATCCGTAAATTTTTTCTGAAAAAGTTCTAAATGAACCAGCCCCCGGGTCAGCAACCGTCATCTCTGATATAGCAAATAGAATAAAGTATACTAAGATTCCTCCTAGTATGTAAGAAATAATGACAGCCGGACCAGCAGCCTGAATAGCAACCACTGATCCAAGAAAAAAAGACCCTCCCACTACTGTTCCCAGTGCCATCATGGTAAGCTGGACTGCCGTCAAACCTTTATGACTCTTTTCCATTGCTATACCTCCTAGTTACTTACTAGGAGATAGTATTTGCAGATGCTCAAGAAGCTAAACATTAATCGAACTCTCTTTGTATTTTCCTTATTTTCTCTTTTCTCTATTAAATCCCTCTGAACTTAGATAGATAAACAAAGAAAATCCATGCTATTGAAAAAACCCAAGCCAAAGGCCAGGGTTTTTTTGATTCTGAATGTGTTTAAATCAATAATTTTGTTTGGTCACACATTGATGTTACCATGTAAATCGAAAGCAGCAAGGGTCATTCCTGGAGGAGAGGTGTTGGAATAGCCTACAGGAAAATTAGGATCTACTGTATCTGTCGGCTTTCCCCACGGCATAGCAATATCAAAAGTGTTATCAATCACTTGAATTTGACCTGGATCAGGCACAAAGCTTCCACCTGCCCCGTCATAATAGACTGCAAGCCGCTCGATGTTGGGATTAACAATTAAATTATTCTGAATAAGGATATTTTCCATCAAAGCGTAATCCACCCTAGCAAATAGAATGACTGCACTTCCGGAACGATCTTGGTGATCGACGTCATTATTATCAACCAGTAAACTTGTTGGCCCTGCAAGGTGAGGAAAGAAATTAACAAACTGGGTAAATCTCATCATCGTATTGCCCATAACATTAATGTCTCCGGAGGTCGTGTAGGACACTAAATTGGGTTCCACTACGATTGCCCCGATACTCGTGCTATTACCTTGAAACCTATTATTGAGAATATTGGTCGTGCCTCTAACGATTTGTAATCTTAACGCTTGGGTGTTAAATGCATTATGCATAAAGGTCGTATCTTCTATTGTCATATTTTGAGCCCAAATATATCCACTTCGTACCGTTCCTTCTACAATACTGGAACGAAGATTAAAATTGTCATATAGCTCAATCGGGTTTGATGCTTTTAATACTACTCTAAATACGGCATTATCTGCAGTTAAAGTCCTGTTACTAATTAAGTGCAACTTATCAATAGTAACATTATCAGCCATAATCTGAAGTCCGTCTAAGTTGATCAAGGGGTCAAACACGATTTGGGGAAGCGGATCTGATTCTCCCAGTAAAGTAAGCGGTTTCGTAATAATAATCTGAGTAGCAACATTGTACGTTCCGCCTAAGACGTGGACAGTTCCCCCTTCTTCTACAGCAACCATCCCTTCTTCAATCGTTCCAAAGGGCATTGCAATACTTCCGTTTCCGTCTATAGCTCCTGCTTCTACATAAATGTTATTGGGGTCAACCAACTGATTGATCGCATTATCCAATGCATCCTGGACACTAGCTACGGTGGGATAGCCCAATGCCGGACGATTAGCTAATAACACAGTAAGGACTTCATTTTGCTGAGATGTTGGCAAGGAGTTAAATACCGTGAGATTAAGTCCAAGTAGCGGGTTTTCAATTGCAGCCCGCATTTCTGTAATATCCTGGGCAGAATTGACGGCGCCCAAAGCCGGATCAGGCGAAACAGGCGGACCAATTCTTAAGATCATAATCGAGGCACTAACATTCGTCTGGGTTCCTCCTGCAGCGTTATCCAAATCGATTGCTCCAGCACTGGTATGGTTTTGTAAAGTTAAGACATCACCCGCTTCAGCATTAAGCATTGCCATGCCAGGGTTACCTGTTGAAACAAGTCCTGTTCCATAAATACTTCCCGGTACTTCCACCCCGTTTTGAAATAGAGCGAATTGATTGGCTGCTTGACTCGTAACGATAAACCAAACTGCATAAGTTCCTGACTCTTCCACTGTAATAGGTCCGGTACCTGCATTGTGCAAGATTCCAAGCAGAGCACCGTTGCTGCTAAACAGAATGCTTTCCTCTAGTGGGATATTTTGATTGCCTGTATTATAAATATAGGCATAATCCGCTATCGCGGGAACTTCTGCTGAATAAGTGAGGACTAACTTCGGCTCATACGCATTACCGATGGTTTTACCTCCAAATTGAACCTCTGTTACTCCATCCAAATTGGTTAAAGCAATGCCCTCATTGGAATAAGTCCCGCTCAGCCATTGATTCACCAGATCAGTTACGTTGATTTCAAAATACTGCAGTACATCGTCCGACGAAACGTCAGCCATTGAGGCTGTTGGTACATAGGTTGGTTGGGTACTGTACGTCACAGTGTCAGTGTCAAAAGCCGAGGTAACTCTATTTACCACAACTGGGCTGGGTGATTCTCCTGTTTTATTAAAAACAAACAAACGTAGTTCAGCACTGTCGACTGAAGCTACAGGTAAAACTGGTAACGTGAATTTCAGGAAGCTGATGCAATCTTCGAATGCCGGGTCTGTCCCTACGATTAGAATAGCACTGATGGATAGGTTTATATCTGCTAAAGCACTCGACACAAAAGTTGTGCCTGTAGATAACAGGTTTTGAGCAGGCAACAGTACCACCTCTTTCTGAACAAATATTAATAATGTTCGCTACATTGTATTCAACTTCTCACAGATTGTCCCAATATTATCTAATCCATTGATACCTCGTATAAATACATAATAAAAATCACCCAGGCAAGGTGATCTTTATTACTTCTTATATTTGTGCCTTAGAAGATCTCTACCATAAACTTAATATTGAAAAGACTCTCTTTTTATCGTATATTTATTAGAATAATTTTAATATTAAAAAAGGTTTCCAAATTAGGAGATGTTTTTATGTTAGATATTGATATTAACAATAAAATAAAGTATTTATCAAAAGCCCAATTCTTTTCAAATTTAACTGATGATCAATTAGGTGAACTTGCCCAAGAGTTTAAATGGCAAGAATATGCCCAAGGGTCCGAGGTTATTAAACAAGGACAAATCATTCAATTCTTCTATGTTATTACAGAAGGCAGAGTGGAATCATTAGTTAAGAAAGATGGGCATGACACCTTACAGATTAATACTTTTGGTCCCGGCAATGCTTTCGGAGAAATATCTTTACTAACTGGGAACCCTGCTGCTTCCACCATACGATGTCTTGATGATTGTCGTATTCTAGCCTTAGATGCCAGAGAATTTGCATTGATACTCGTGAGATGGCCCAATCTGAACCAAAAGATTATCGAAAAGCTCTCCGGTCGTTTGAGTACAGCGAATGATTTTTTATGGCAAGCAAAGTACAAAGAATTTTTACGTTCTGCTATGCAATTGAGTCAATATAAGGAAAAATTCTATGGCATTTGGGGTGGAAAAGGAACCACGCAAAGTATAAACGCCAAAATCCAGGAGCTTAGTATCAATCCCGAAAATCTCTTAATCACTGGAGAAAGCGGTACAGGCAGGCAAATGATGGCTTGGTTTATACACAAGAGCCTGTTTGGTGAAACAGCACCTTTTGTCGTTATTAACGGGCGTCATTTTGATCAAGAATGGGGAGAATCTTTTAATAGTCTTCTCAATTTAATCGAAGACGGAACGCTGCTTATAAAAGGGCTTGACTTGCTTTCCACGAAAGCACAGTTCAATTTAGCTCAATGTCTGCGAACAGAAGAAATACAATGCTTTGTTGTAGGCACAACGATTTCCGAGCAGAATCAATTAATTCCTGAATTATATAAGTGCTTCAATCAGAGATTTCGAATTAAACCTCTTCGGGAACGAAAAAGAGATATTCCTATCATCGCACAAGGAGTGTTAGAAGACCTAGCTCATAGACATAAACGTGAAGTTCCTGTTCTCGATCACGAGTCTACCAGACTTTTACTTTCTCATAATTATAGACAAGAAAACACAACTGAATTAATTCAAGTTATCGAACGTGCTTTCTCTTTAGCCAAAAACGATATAATTAGTATTGAACACATATTCTTTGGCCCTACAGCTCAAAAAGCAGGCAAAACTTTCAACCTTCTATCTTGGCAACCGTTAAAAGAAATAATTAGAAAAGGTAAATTTATTTTTGCTATCCGAGGGCTGACCAGTTTCCTCTTTGTCCTGATTATTCTGCATCTTCTATTTAGACCTCACCTCCCAATCGCTGTCGACGTTTTTACTATTGTTTGGGGCTTGTGGTGGCCTGCATTAGTAATAATATCTCCTTTTATCGGAAGAATTTGGTGCACAGTGTGTCCTTTTTCTACAATCATGGAATTTGTTCAAAAATATATCCACTGGAATCGGCCTGTGCCCGATATTCTCAAAAAATATGACTATCTTTTTATAACTTTTTTATTTCTTTTAATCTTTTGGATTGAGGTCGTTACTGGAATGAGATTTAATCCCATGCATACAGGAATCCTTCTGGTAATAATACTGCTTTTTGCTATATTAGTTGGGATCATTTTTACTCGGCATACGTGGTGTAAAAATTTATGTCCTTTAGGAGGATTAGTTGGTACTGCTTCCATCGGGTCAATGCTGGAAGTAAGAGCTGATACAAATATTTGTCTTAACAAGTGTACTACTCTGGATTGTTATGTAGGTAGTGAAAAAGCTCCCGGTTGTCCGATGTCTCAACATCTACCCTATCTTGATAACAACCTGGATTGCAAGCTATGTTTTAATTGTGTGAAGAATTGCCCGAATGATTCTGTTCAATTAAATATAAGGATACCCGCTCAAGAAGTATGGCATCTAGTCAGAGTAAACCAAGGATTTTCTATTTTTATAGGAGTCACATTAGCAATTCTTATTCCCATTAACTATTTTGAAACTGTCCAAAATCTGTGGCCCCAAAATCTTTGGCAACTATGGTTCAGTATATCTTACTGGGTAACTGCCTTAACCGCAGGCATCTTAACTTGGCTAGTAGTTCGTCCCTATAAGACCAAAGCTGCTTCTAAAAGAGTAAAACTGATTTTTGCTTCTATTCCTTTGCTTTTGGCCGGTCACATAATGTATCAACTGTACTTTGTCCCAGGCTTTGACACACTCTTTCTGGGTTTTGGGACGCAAACAGCTTCAGGACAGATAGAAGGTTTTTATCTGCCTCTCTATATTGTTGGTCAAATCCTGGCAGGTATCATCGGCTTAATGCTGACTACATTTTCCATGATTATGGTTCTCTTGCATAGCAAACAAAAACGCTCTGCAAAGTCAGGTCAACTGCAGAAATCCTATGCCAATAAATCAGCTTAAGAAATAGCAAAACACTATAGAAAAATCCCCACAATACACGTAAACCCCGTTCTGTAAAGAACGGGGTTATTTTCCAGACTTTCCTCATATATTTTCCTATAGGCTGAACATATTATTGACATTCAAATAATTCTTGGCATTTCTATGTTTAAACTGATTGGTTTTACTATTGTATATATAGTCTTTTTCATATATTTTAATATTTTTAATTATGTCTTTGATAGCTTCTGAGGCATAATATACTTCTTCATTCTTCATCATTGGATGAACTGAGATTCTCACCCAACCAGGTTTTCGTGATAAGTCCCCGGTACTTATCAAATCTGTAATTTCCTTGGATCGACTCTTATCAATATGCAGTAAATAATGGCCATAAGTTCCTGCACAAGAACATCCACTTCTGGCCTGAATCCCATAGAGGTCATTTAGCAGGTTAACAAACAAGCTGTAGTGAATCCCATGTGCATAGAAAGATAAAATGCCAAGTCGATCAATGACATTTTTGGCAAGGATATGTAATCCCTCAACATCACTCAGTTCATTAAAAAGGATTCCAATCATGTCTTTATCTCTTTGGTCCATTCGCTCAGTGTTCATTTTTTCTTTTAATTTAATACTAAGAGCGGTCTTGATTGCTTGAAGAAATCCAGGCGTCCCTCCATCTTCGCGCGCCTCTAGATCGTCAACGTACTTTCTTTCCCCCCATGGATTGGTCCAATCGACTGTTCCTCCCCCTGGGCAATCAGGAATATTATTCTGATATATCTTCGAGTCAAAAACAAGCACACCTGAAGTGCCGGGACCCCCTAAAAATTTGTGTGGTGAAAAATATATTCCGTCCAGTTTCATCTCTAGATCTTTCGGATGCATGTCTATCTGCACATAAGGAGCAGATGCTGCAAAATCAATAAAACAAAGCCCTCCATAGCGATGCATTAGCTTCGATAATTCATAGTAGGGCGTCTGTACACCAGAAACATTAGAACATGCTGTAAAAGCACCTATTTTGTATCGTTTGTCTTTGTATTGTTGGAGCATAGCTTCAACACGTTCTAGATCCACTAGGCCCTCTTCATCCGGTTCAATAACCACAACTTCAGCATCAGTTTCTATCCATGAAATATGGTTAGAATGATGTTCCATATGGGTAACAAATACAACAGGTCTTTCATCATGCCGCCCACTCCGAAGACCTAAAATACGTTGTAGTTTATTTACTGCGTCCGTCATCCCAAATCCAGTCGTGATAATGACATCATCTTTGTCAGCATTCACATGCCTTTTTATATAATCCTTAGCATATTTATAAGCTTCCGTCATAGCTGTACCAGTTGCATTCTCTTCAGAATGAGTATTGCCAACATACGGACCAAAATCTGTGATAAGCTTATCCTCAATTGGTTTATACAATCTTCCGCTGGCCGTGTAATCAAAATAATAGAGTCTTTTATATCCGTAAGGTGTCAAAAATTTATGGTTATAACCAATAGTATTTTGTCTGATTTCTAGAAAGTAGTCTTCAAGATTCATTAAATAAACCCCATCCTTTATGTAATGGTTAGAACTACATTATATTATACTACATGCGAAAACAATAAGATGGACTCACTTACCAAAATCGTGCTTCCATCTTATTAATATTACCTAATAGCCTTCTTCTTAAATATCTGATTTTATGACTGCATCATACTCTTCTTCTATCTCTGAAGAAGGCTTACTTGTTAGCAGACTAACTATAACAATAAGACAAACAGAGATTATAAAAGCTGGCAGAATCTCGTAAAGGTTAAAATATGGTTTCACTAAATTCCTCCATATGATTACGGAGATCCCCCCAGATAATATTCCTGCCAGTGCCCCTTGCCAGTTCATCCTTTTCCAATACAATGACATGAGTATCGCAGGTCCAAAAGCTGCTCCAAATCCAGCCCAGGCATAAGCCACTAAGTCAAAAACAGAACTGTTCGGATCACTGGCGATAAATACAGCAATAATTGCAATAACTAAAACGCTGCTACGGCTAATCCAAACCAACTGTTTATCATTTATCTTAGATCTAAAAATAGTTTTACATATATCTTCTGATATTGCAGAAGATGTTACAAGCAGTTGCGAATCGGCAGTACTCATAATAGCAGCTAAAATTGCAGTTAACAGTAATCCGGCTATTATTGCAAAACCAGGGCCATTTAAGAGATTCTGAACCATATAAATAAATATCTTTTCCCCATCCATGGCACTGAGTGCTTCCGGTGTCACAATCGTCGACATGTAGGCCTTGCCAATTACGCCGAGCAGTACAGCAGCACCAAGAGTTATAATTACCCATACCATAGCAATTCTTCTAGCAGGCTTAATATCTTTTGAATGCTTAATCCCCATAAATCTGGAGAGGATGTGAGGCTGACCAAAGTATCCAAGTCCCCAGGCCGCAATGGATATTATGCCTAATACTCCCATACTGCCGATTCCCATCCATTCTGTTACTCCAAACCCATCAGGGATATTTGCAAGAGAAGCAGCAAGATTGAACGTCTCTTCGCTGCCACCTAATTTAATCATAGCAATCACTGGTAGAATAATTAGAGCAAAGAACATCAGAGTTCCTTGAATTAGATCAGACCAACAAACAGCTAAGAAGCCTCCCAAAAATGTATAGGAGACGATTACAATTGCGCCTATTAAGAGTGCCAATGTATAATCCAGCCCAAACACAGCATTAAAAAGCTTAGCCCCGGCCGAAAATTGAGCAGCAGTATAAATCAAAAAGAAAATAATAATAAAAACTGCTGATATCATTCTAATTAGATGTGTTTTATCCCTAAATCTGTTTTCAAAATAGGTGGGTATCGTAATCGAATTATTAGAGTACTCTGAGTATTTTCTAAATCTCTTGGCCAATATTAGCCAATTGAGATAAGTTCCTATTGCCAATCCGAAAGCGGTCCAAAAGGCCTCTGCCATGCCGTTATTTTGAGTCAGTATAAACGCTGTCCCCGGCAATCCCATAAGTAACCAACCGCTCATATCCGAAGCCTGAGCACTCATTGAGGTTACCCAGACATTCAAATTTCTACCGCCCAAAAAATAATCGCTCTGACTTTTACTTCTTTTGTAAAAGTAAACTCCAATGCCCAACATTCCGACTAAATAAAGCCCTAATACAATTGCATGAATAATTACATCTGACATTTTCTCACTCCTTGTGATTATTAAAATGAATCATAAAATATATATTATCTTAATGTCAAAAAAAATGCTAGCATATTGACCTAACTCCTCCTTGAACTTTCTTGTGAAATATAGTTTAATTAGATTAGATTTACAAGTAAGTTATCCAAGCACACACCTTCTTGTGAAATTTTAAACAAAAAGTGTGTGGCAAAGAACTTTTCTTCCAAGCAATCCGTTACCTTGTGAAATATAGTTTAATTAAAGTTAAAGTTTATCCAGCAAGGTTAACCAAAAAATTATATATCAAATAGGAGTGATTAATATGTTAATATGGATACCTGCCATCATGATTGGTAGTCTCCTGCTAGGTTGCTTCGTAGTTACCTCTGTTTCTATTTTCCAGATACTAAAGTCAGTTTGGGGGAAAGCAATAATCGATTACTAGACTTAGTTAACTTACGTATCACCATACCAATTACAATAGAATCTCTGGATGGAAATTTTAGATTTGAATAAGGTGCTTGAAAGTAAATTATAATGTTTTTACAACCAGTGTTTTCGGAATTACCCGGAACCACTGGTTGTAACTTTTTATTAATTCGAGCTGGATATGAAGTTGCAAGAATTCTCAGACACTATAACCCTTTAGCTTCCTCTAGTGTTATGTTAAGTGTAAGGATATGGTTATTTCTCTCGACTGCAAATTCAACTACTTGTCCCACGCTTAAGCTATCAATCATTGATTTAACTTCGCCTGCTGAAGTTATTTCAGCACCGTTTATACTAACGATTCGATCACCGGGTTGAAATCCGTTTTGCTTTGTTACATCTATTACGTAAACACCTGTTTTTGAAACTCTATACATTATTGCTGTTCCTGAATTCGTAATGTCAACCATAGTTATACCCAGCTGAATTCTACCTTGAACATATCCATAGCTTATTATTTGATCGATAATTGGTTTAGCACTATTGATTGGAATAGCAAATCCTAACCCTTCTATGCCTGACCCACTGGACTTAGCATTGACAATGCCGATAAGCTCACCGGAAGAGTTAAAGAGACCACCACCAGAATTTCCAGGGTTAATCGCTGCTGACGTCTGTAATAATTTCATGCTTTGACCATCAATTTCTATATCTCGGTCAAGGGCGGAAATAATTCCTTCCGTAACCGTTCCACCAAGTTCGCCTAAGGGATTACCGATAGCCACAGCTAGCTCACCTATCGTCAATTTGCTTGAGTCACCTAATATGGCTGATTTCAAATTGCTTGCTTCGATTTTTAAGACAGCAATATCGGTCTTCGCATCTTTCCCTATCAGGGCTGCTGGATATTCTTCTCCGTTCTTCAGTCTTACTGTGATTTTGTTAGCACCTTCAATAACGTGATTGTTTGTTACTATATATCCATCATTTTTTATAATTACACCACTACCTGCACCCTCTGATACATACTGCCTTAGTCTTCCTCCTGTGGATACAATCTCAGACGTAATTTCCACAACACTGTCTCCATTCAGCTCTGCAATCTCTGTGATGGATAAATCATAAGCTTCGTTTTCAATATTTGCTAATTTGGTAAGAGTATCTGATGTGCTTGAAGTACTGACATTCTGTATAGTAGCATTAACATCATTTTCAAATGATGTCTTGCCATTTAATTCGTTTGCTAGATATGTCCCACCATAACTAAACAAGCCTGACATTACAATTGTTAATACCATTAACCCTATCATGCTTCTTTTCTTCATTTCTTACCTCCCTCATAAGAATAAGTACTTATTTTTTAATTTTAATCACTACTAGATCTTCCCTCTGTATTTTCCCCGATGGCCTTAGTTTAAATGTTAATTATGACAAATATGTGAATCTTCGTTTACATTTGTGTGAAACATCAATATAAATTTTACAATCATGGTAGATGCCTTTTGCTTTTTATTACCAAATAAGATTTATGGAAATTCAGTCTAAAAATTAAAAAAGTACGTTAAACAACGTACTTTTTATGAAATCACATTTTAGATACTATTTTTTAATCTTTCTGGTCGTCCAGGCATTACTTAAAGCCTGATGCATAGCTTCTCCCATAGACATTGACTCTAACCCCCCTTGATTTTTTTCTGGCTATATCAAAATTATACCTGCTTGTGATTTAATTTACAAGTGTTTTTTAGACTATATATCTTAAATTTCTACAAATTACGATTATATTTTTAAAATCAATCTTACTAATACAGCGAATTTCATTCTCGCTTACCGTCCTTACGCATTCTAATATTGTCCATTGTAAAAATATATGAATATTAATGAAGTGGAGATGAAGAACGATCCACAAGATACATTAGGGATTGATAGCTTATCCCACTGTTCAAGGAAAGCCCGATTTCGCACGTTCTGCTATTAGAATACCCCGAAGTGCAATCCTCAGGGAGTGAAGGTTTAAGACCGGCTAAGGCGGAACGATTCAATTCAGGGTAAGAGAATCCCTTATCCCCTGCAAATCCACAACAATGTACATCATCAGGCATAATAACCTTTTCAGCGCAGGTTTCTGCTACCGTTTTAAATTTATCGCTGATATGCATTTTAACTGAACTACAGGTCACGTGCACAGCTACCGTCTCGGGAATCTTTTTGAACTGTAAGCGTTCCAGCAAGAAATCGTTGGTAAACTCTACGGAATCGTGGAGTTTAATCTCCGATTTAAAAGCACCCTTCATGCGATAAAGACATGGGCTGGTATCGCAGAGAATAGGATACTTTCCATTTTCACTAGCTTTAACTAGTACTTTCTCCAGTTCCGCATTTTTCTCATCAGCAATCTCAAAGAATCCTTTACTTTCCCAAGGCATACCACAACACAGTTTATCCATGTCCGGTGGGTAGATTACTTCATATCCGGCTTTAGTCAGGATAGAAAGCATCACTTCGTGAAGAGGTCTTTGATCCTTATCCTTCCGAGCGGGGCCCATAGAACGGCTGATACAGCTTGGAAAATAGACTACCTTTAAGGGTTCTCCGCCAGTTGTAGCCGCAGACGAATTTAAACTTCGAATTGGAGAGCTCGTTTGATTCTTTGGACTGGAACCTCGACCGGGCATCCAATGATTCCATAGGGGAATCCGATTCTTGGTTACAAAGTGTGCCTTCGTTGCAAGCGAATTCATTACTCGATTTCCAAAGATTGAATGAGCTGCATCGACTGCACCGAGTCCAAACCGCATAAAGGCCGTTACCCCATTCATATTTTTTGACAGACTTCTGGCAATAGTGCGGGAAGTCGGAGTAATTGCCTGAGAACGAAGATATTTAGAATTGTCTCCGGTATTAATGGAAAGCGGACAAGCTTTAGCACAGAGTCCATCTGTTGCACAGGTGGCATTACCAGCATAGTCATAATCTTTAAGCAAGCGCATTAAACGGTGAGGCTCTTTTCCAGTCCGTTTAAGAAAAGAAATTTCACGTTGAAGAATAATCCTCATCCTTGGAGTAGTGGTTATATTTTTTGACGGACAGATATCTTGACAGAAGCCGCAGTTCGTACACCGATCTATCGTTTCATGAGATTGAGGCATCATTTTCAAGTCTTCCAGATAGACATTTTTATTGTCATTGATAATGACACCTGGATTTAATAGACCATGTGGATCAAAGGCAGACTTAATCCGTCTCATAAGCTGATACGTCTTACTTCCCCATTCCAGTTCTACAAACGGAGCCATATTCCGCCCGGTTCCATGTTCAGCTTTCAGGGAACCTTTATATTTATTGACAACAAGTTCATTAACTTCGTTCATCAATCCTTTATACTGACTAATTTCTTCATCCGTCTCAAACTTCTGGGTAAAAATAAAGTGCCAATTTCCATCAAGGGCATGCCCGTAGATTATCGCATCATGGTATCCAAATTTGTTGAGAATATCTCTAAGGTCTATCGTGGCCTCAGCTAATCTTTCTAAGGGAAAAGCTACATCCTCGATAATTACCGCAGTCCCCTGTTCACGGATTCCTCCCACCGCCGGAAAAATTCCTTTACGAATTTTCCAAAAGGTTTCATACTCAGATTTCACAGTTGTAAAGTCGATGGGTAAAATTGTTGGAACTGTCACCAGCCGTTCTTTTACTTCCCTGATCCGTTGTTCAAGGATCTCCTTATTTTCAGCACGAACCTCCACCAGGAGTGCGGTTGCTGCTTCTGAAAGAGTTCTTAAATAGTCAGGCATGCCTGGCTCCTCTTCCATGGTTCTAAGGGAGACTCGGTCCATCATCTCGGCAGCAGCTACTAAATCTCGATTCAGCTTCATAACAGCGCGGCAGGCATGATCCATATCCGGATAAATTATTAAGGCAGAAGCTTTATGGTCATGTTCAAATACGGTTTTATAGGTAATCTGAGAGATAAACCCTAAAGTCCCTTCCGAGCCGATCATAACATGCTTAATGATTTCTATCGGATCCTCAAAATCAACAAAGGCATTAATACTATAGCCTGTCGTGTTTTTAATTTTGTACTTCTTTTCAATCATGGAAGTAAGTTCTGAATCGGCCTTTAGTTCGTCCCGAATGCTCTCTATCTCTCGGATAAGATCCGGTTTGCTTTGAAGAAAATTACTTCGAGACGTAGCATCCGTTGTATCCAGAATAGTGCCATCATCAAAAATAATACGCATATCTTCTACGGTTTTGTAACTATTATCCGCAGTACCACAACACATACCACTGGCATTATTGGCTGCGATTCCTCCAATCATGCAGTGATCAATCGATGCTGGGTCAGGGCCAATCTTTCGTCGATAAGACCTTAAGTAGCGATTTGCTTCAACACCAAGAATACCTGGTTCGAGAGTGATTCTTTTTCCTTCTTCATGAACCTCATAGTGCCTCCATGCACCTTGGACCATAAGTAAGACAGAATCAGTCAATGCTTGCCCTGATAAACTAGTTCCCGCACTACGAAAGGTAACCGGCAAATTTAGTTTTTGAGAGATTCTTAGAATCTCTGACATTTCTTCATTGCTAATGACTTTGACAACTACCTTAGGGATCAAACGATAAAAACTAGCATCAATCCCAAATCCCAGAGTGTAAAGAGGGTCAATGAAGACCCGCTGGTAAGGAATGAAACGGGTTACTTCCCGGTAAAAGTCTTGATAGGTCTTAGGAAGTGAGAGTAAATCCTCATGCTTCTGAGCAGGAGTGCGTGGATCTTTAGGATTAAGATCGTATAACATTTGTCGTGTACCGCTCTGTCGATGAGTCAAAGTAGTCACGTCCTTTCTGCACGGTTACTTTATAGTTTGTACAGAGTTTATTCGTACGATTCTTTATCCTGATATTTGAAATTTAAATTCCGATATTTTATCTTCTTAATCATAAGAATCGGTTATAGAAAATATATGAAGCTTTGTTTATTTGTGCTGAAACATCAATGAAAAGACGGCAAAAAACGCGTGTTGGGTTCAAAGAGTATATTATTTTAATAAATAAGAAGCATCTGCTTTACGCAGATACTTCTTATTTGGTTAATCAGTTATTCATTAACTATATTTACCATTCATTGCTTAACTTGTTTCTGAAGTTGGTTCATTATATTTTTTGTTTCATGAAAGAAAATATCTCATCAGCTTTTTCTTGTGTAATTACTCCATCTTTAACCATTTGCTCAATAGGACTCATCTTTTCTCCACTAGTAATATCCTTTCTGGAACGATACTCCTTGAGATATTCTTTGATCTTATCAGCCTCCGTCTGGGACAGTGTTCCGTCACTCACCAGATCTGCCAAATTATTCTTTTCCCGATGAATTTCTCCTTTTGATCTTAGATGTTTTGCCGATAATATTGTTACTATGGCATCCGCTTTCGCTTGAGTAAGTACTCCATCTTTAACAATTTGGTCGATAGGTTTGATCTTTTCGTCGGTGCTATTAGGTTTAGTATAGTTCCTATAATATTCTACTACTTTGTCTGCTTCAGTTTGTGTAAGTGTACCATTGCTTACCAGTTCAGCTAGTTGAATTTTTATTTTTTCCTGGAAAGCTGGCTTATGTGCTCCTTCCTTTAAACTCATGAACCCAGCGTTTATTCCCCTGAATTTTGCTGATAGGTTATTCTCTGTTTCCTCAGCGTAAACACTGCTACCTGAAACTGCTATAGCCCCGACAACCATTAGCAAAGATAAGCCTGCGCTAATCAGCACTTTTTTGTTAATCATGGTTCCCTCCTTTCTAAATTAAAAGATATTCACCCTACGATTCCTATCCTAACCAGCTTATGTGTCAGTTTTGTTAAAACTAAATTACAAATTCATGAAATCTTGACACAAGCCTGAATAAATTACCATTGTGCCCATTACCAGTAGAACTCTGGCATTTCATCCACTTCGTTATCAAGCTTGGTATCATACTCTTGCTCACTTATAATTCTTACTGCCAGTTCCAGGTTATCTACTTTTAAGATAACACGGGCGCCTATATCTGCGGAAGCGGCGAATCCATATATATACTCTACATTTATTCTAGCATCAGTTAGTTTGAGCATATTTCGATATAAACTGCCAGCGTCATCATCCAATGCAAGCCCAATAACTTGAGTAACTCTTACTGTAAAATTTGAGTCTCGTAATAAACGTTCAACCTTCTCCGGATCATTAACGACAATACGGAAGATACCGAATTCTCCCGACTCAGCAAGTGCCGAGGCACGAAGGTTGACCCCATTTTCTTTTAGAACAGCGAGTACTTCAGTAATTGCTCCCGGCCTATTTTCCACGATAACCGATAATTGGCGGACTATCATATCATATCCCCTCAACTTTTCATTTATTTAGCATATCTAAAGTTTGTATCAACCTCTTGCTGTCAAGCTTTACGTTAGTATTCAAAGTTTTTACACTTCCATTAGCGATCAGAGAAGCTAACGCTAAGGATTTTAACTTAGACTCTGCCTTATCAGAACGGGAAACCAATACAATTGGATGGGTTGCCCCCAAAATAACACCGGCATTCAAAGCCTTAGCGTATTTGATCAAAGTTTTAGCAACCATATTTCCGGCTTCTACTGTGGGGAAGAGGAAGAGATCAACATCCCCCGCGATTTTGCTCTGAATTCCTTTATGCTCTGCCGATTCCCTACTGGCAGCAACATCCATTGCCATCGGCCCTTCAACCTCACACTCTGGCAATTCGCCCGCATAGGCCATCCCAACCAAAGCTGCCGCATCAACCGTTGCCTGCATCTTAGGACTAACCTGCTCATTAGCTGCTAGTATAGCAACTTTCGGTCTGGTAAACCCTAACGCACTAAGAGCCGCGAGCGAATTAAGAAGAATCTTTTTCTTTTGATTCAAATCTGGAGCAACGTTAATCCCGCCATCGGTATGAAAAGTCAGCTTCTTTACCCCCGGAATTTCCAAGGCAGCAAAATGGCTCAATATACCTCCGCTGCGCAGGCCTTTTTCTCGGTTTAAGACGGCCCGCATGAAGTTACTGGTATTAATCAATCCTTTCATCAGAATCTGAGCTTCGCCGTCATGAACCAGCTCGACGGCTCTAAGTGCTGCCTGATCCTGATCAGGAATATCGATGATTCGACTATTTTTAGAAAGACCGATATCGGCCATTATCTGAAGGATGAGATTTTTATCACCGACAAGTATCGCTTCAGCAAGGCCGATATCTTCTGCTTGTTTAATAGCCTCTAGCACACCTCGTTCTTGCGCTACAGCTACACTGATCGTTACTTGTCTAAGTTTTTTTGCTACTTCAAAAAGCTCATTGAAATCTTTAAACAAGATAGATCCCTCCGTTATTTGTAAGCCAGAAATAGGAGTTTTCCCTATAGTTTTTAACATTAGACACTGACTTTTGTCGTTTCCCCAATTATACTTTATTTTCTTGTATTATGATAACCTTGTCAGATAAACCTCTTAATGGTTATCGTTCATCTTGGTATTCTATTCATAGCAAAAAATAATTCACGCTATTTAAAAATCCAAATATTGCCACCAAATGCCTAGGTCATGCACTATATTATATCTAAGGAATAATATGGTAATAAAATAAGGGGTGGTACTATGACGCATGGCTATGGATTTTGGGGGTTTAGCCCTTTGCGGCTCATTCAAGGTTATTGGATTATTTGGCTGGTGTTCTCTTTCGTAGTCTCTTTTGTATTAGGAGCAGTCATCCTACGTAATTGGGAGACCGTTAAATAAAGTAAAAAACTCTGATTAGGGAGGGGCTTGAATGAATAATTATCCAGTTAAAAAGCCCAAAAAAAATGATAATCCGACGGAAGGTAAGTATTGGGGAATCTGGTTACCAGTGCCCACTATTATTGCTATAATCAACTCATTTTTTTGGATTTGGGTATTTTCTCAAACTGTAGGTCTTACGGAACCGCCAAAAACAACTGAAAGTGAAGATGCAGTAATAGAACAGTTTTAAGGAAGGAGTGTTTTTTATGAGGGGGCCATCAAGTCCTTGCATGTGTATGCAAGAATATCTTAAGCAGTACCTTAACGGAATTGGTTGGCGTCCTCTATCAATTGTCGAACAACAATATCTCGAAAAGATCAAGTATGCAATAGCAGAGCAACAACGTAAGTTTTATGCGAAAATCCTTAATCCATTTAATTTATCTCCGATTTCAACAGCGTTCTGGTTTTATGTCATTCCCAGCTTGGCAATTGGAGTATCAGTAACAAGTTTGGGAGAAATAGACATATATATCAGACAGGCAATGGAGCCAACGTTTGCCAATATATTTTCAGCGTTTATAATTCTTGAGTTTCATGTGCCTTTTTCGCTCGCCTTCTTAATCTTGGCTTTATGTTTGGGGCTTTTTTTAACTGGCAAAATTAATAAATTACTGCAAACTGAAAAGAATCAATTAATAACTGAACAAGAGGAAAGTCTTGAGGCTTTAGAAAAAGTAGCTGAAGAAAAGCATAGGTCAATCATCGAAGTCCTAAATCCTTTTAAGTTAGCCCCTCTTTCGATGACGATTTTCTTTCCGGTCTTTCGAGATCACACGGATCTTGGTATCGTGTTCCAGGACCTTGATTACTTGTCGATTGCTGTCTTACAAGCTCTTGAACCTACTGATAAGATTTATAGTATCTTCAGATTTATTCATGCTCAAGTTCCTTTTTCTCTGGTAATATTGATATTGTTCCTTGCCATCCACCTCTTTCTTAGTGATGAAGTCAACAAGATCGAACAAAGGGCGTGTGAAGATATTTAACAAAGTCAAGGAAAGCATTATGCAGTCGAAATAGACGCATTAGGTTTAAACGTCTATATAGATTATTGAGTTTCATGTATTGGGGGAATTTTGGATATGTCACTGTTGGACTTGTGGCTAAACGGTGCTACATTAGGGGCACAGCCCTTTTCCTATTTTGGTGTAACACTGTCGTTAAGTGTCTTTATTTTTATCGTATATGTGATTATTGCTGTTAAACAAGTAATAGATAATAAAAAACAGCGTTTGCTATGGTAACTATTACTTTAAGAAAGCTCAAAAGACTTGAATTTCTTCAGTCAATGTCTTAGTAGCAGTTTCCTGCATTCCCGCAACAACCTGTAGAAGACCGACATTGATTTCTTGTCCTTGAACTGTTATCTCTTGCGCGGTTGCCGAATAAATTTGGCTAATCTATTCCAATATTTGTGTAACATCTTGTCCACATTCTTACATATTATGGTATAGAAAAACAGAAAAAGGCAGGAAGGATTTATGACACCTCCTTTCATTAGTTATTCGACTTTTCACAGACTAGGATTAACCGCTAGAAACTTAAATTTACTTTTGAAAACAACAGATGATTTTGAACTTCATATCATTGATAGTAATTCACAGGACGGGACATGGGATTATATCCAAAGCTTAAAAGACAGCCGTATTAAGTCTAGAACACGGTTACCCGTAAATTCCGGACCCATTTATGCTGTTAATTACAATCTGGCGCGTAGACAACCTGACCAATATTTTATTGCTCTCGAAAGTGATGTATTTTTGTATTTCCCAGATTGGATAAGCCGTATCATGAAAGTCTTTGAGGCGTTCCCTGAGGTAGGGCTCCTGGGATTGGCCAGAGCTTTTCCGTATCCGTCATATTATTCGGAGGTCATCCCTCAAGAGAGAAACGGCGTAAGCTATCTGCAGCTAAAGAATACTTCACTTGATTTCATACCTGGGCACTGCCAGTGCCTAAGACCGGAACTGCTTAACCTCATCGGCTATTGGTGCGAAGAAAATGGTTACGGTGATACTGAACTATCGCAAAGAATTATTAAATATACTCCCTTTAAAGCAGGCTATGCAATCGACACACCGATTAATATGGTCCAGACTATCTCTTGTGAGTGCTGTGAAGGCCGTAAGTGGTGCAGTCTTAAGAAAAGGGATTATACCTGCTTTGACCTTAGAGACAGCAAGCATAAAAATGAATCCTTTGTCTCGACCTACGAGTGGAAATATCTAAAGTATTTTGAGGAGCTAAGTCAAGGCAAAAGAACGGTTTATTGTGCATCTATTCATGATCCGAAATCCTACAAAGATCACTTTTATCATATGGATTGGGCATTGGAGAATTTCAACTTCTATGTCAATAATGCCAATTAGCTAAACAAAACAATATAAAGAATGAAAGGATAAGGCAATGAATGCAATAAGTCAAAGAAAATTTGCCATTCTCGATGACCATTTTCCTAATCTGACGACAGGTTTCAGAATATCGGAATTCAATTATTATTTGGAGAAGTATCCCAACTGTGAAGTTTATTCCACTAGGAATGACATGTATCATCCTGAATATGCTGCGGTCTATCCGCAGTTTCAGAATAGGGTAAAATCGTTTACAGAGTTTGACTGGACAGGTCAGTCTTTCGATCTATACTATATGGTTTTTTTGCTTAACGCTGCCACCTTTCACTATATTTATGAACTGGCAAACACACCCTTTATATTCGAACTATATCCTGGCGGAGGATTTTGGATCAATGATGACGTGATCGATGCCAGGCTGATCAAAGTCCTTCAATCCCCTTTATTAAGAAAAGTTATTGTTACGCAGAAGATGACTTATGATTATATTACCAGCCGCGGCTTTGTTACACCGGACAAAATTGCCTTTATTTACGGAATGGTAACACATCCTGAGTATTTTCACACTACCATACCTAAAAAACTCTACGGGAAAGATAAAAGAACATTCGATATCTGTTTTGTAGCCCATAAGTATATGCCAATGGGAATTGATAAAGGCTATACCATTTTTATCGATATGTGCAAAAAACTGGTGCAATCTGCAGAGGATATCATGTTTCATGTGGTGGGCAACTATGATCAAAGTGATATCGATGTCACTGCCCTGGGCGACCGGATTGTATTTCATGGGCTCAGGGATAAAAATTTCTTCCCAGGGTTCTATTCGGGAATGGACATTATTGTTTCAGCAAATCTTCCCTTTCTCCTAATACCGGGTAAAAACTACGACGGCTTTCCCACAGGCTGCTGTATTGATGCGGCGTTGCACAACGTTAGCGTTTTCTGTACCGATGTGCTGAATATGAATAATCATTTTGAACACAAAAAAAATATTTATATTATCCCCCCAGACGCCGGTCAAATTAGTGAAAGCGTCATGGAATATTATCATGACCCCGAGAAATTATACAGGATGTCTGCATGCGGACAAGCAAAATTCAGAGAGGTATTTGACTTTGAAAAACAAATGAGAGATAGAGTATCGGTTCTGGAACAATACCTGTAATAGCCGATTTAACCTTAACGCTTTTATAAGCGTTTTTTTTATTATTTGTTTTGCACCAGAGTCATTTCAATAGAAAAAATGTGTAACTATTTTGGGAAGTAATCATATTTTGTATAAGACAAGTATCTCGTAAAATGCCTTGATTATGGAGATTCTACCCATGAAAAAATCAGATGGTATATCAATTATTACCTGTACCCACTTGCCTTTTTATATGGATAATATCTTTGCAAATTATGCCAGGCAAACCTACCCTATCAAAGAATTAATTATTATCCTTAATAACCGTAGTTTGAATATTTCCGATTGGTACCGGAAAGCTGATTCATTCCATAACGTAAGAATTGTTCAGTTGCCTGAAAGCAGCTCAGCAGGAACATGTTTAAATTATGCTGTCAGCAAAACCAATTATGATTACATTGCTAATTTTGATCATGATGATTATTACGGTTCGGAATATTTAAATTATTTTATGAAAATAGCCCCTTCCAGCGACGCAGGTGTTTTAGGAAAGAAAACTCACTTTGTCTATTTTGAGGAACACAAAATTTTGGCGCTTTTGCATCCTAACAGAGAAAACAGCTACGTCGACTATCTTATTGGCTGTACCTTGTTCATGAAAAAAAGTGTCTTCAAAAAAGTGCAGTTTGTTGATTCTAATATTGCGGACGAACAATTTGGCGCAGATTGTGTCAAAACCGGCATTAAAATTTATGCCGTTGACAAATACAATTTTGCTTATATCCGCCAGAATAATCTCAACCTGCATACATTTCAAATGGATAATAATGAATTATTGACACAATATTGCCAGGTTGTCGCTAGGGTTTCTGACTTTAGGCCCTGGGTAAATATGCGCTAAGATGTTAATGAAGATAATATGTAAAATCCCTTCATAATAACGAATTTTCCCTTTTATCTTTGATGGCTCTAATAAGTAAAAAGCCTTGAGTTGCACAAATGCTTGTACCTCTAGGCTTTAATTATTATGTTCTAATAAAATTCGGAGGCGAACCGTTACGGTTTAAAACCACAATTAACAAGAAAATAATTAAACAAATAATTTAAGAACATTTCATATAATCATCTGAGTTACTGCTATAGCTATGATAGCACCTACCGTAACATCTGACGGGTAATGCATCCCTAGATAAACTCTAGATACAGCAACTAAAGCTGCAACGGTAAAGAATAAGATTATATATCCAGGAAAAACAGTTGAAAGTGCTGTGGCACTGCAGAAAGCAGCAGTAGAATGTCCGGAAGGAAAAGAAGGATCCTTATAAACCTTATGTCCTATATGAACATTTTCCAGCTTCATATAAGGTCTAAGTCTGGGAAGAAACTTCTTAAATAATCGTACAATCAAATGAGTTATGAACAGACTGATAGCCAAATGTTCGCCAACCTTGGTTACATCCAGATTTCTGCTTAAGAGCAGAACAATACATAAAGTTATTGACCAAATGGCACCACCCAGATTTGTGATTAAAGGCATAATAAAATCTGTAAAAGAGGACTTCCAGTATCTATTTAGTATGACAAAGGCTATTCTATCGTTACTATACATCCAATTTGCAACTTTTTGCATCTTTTCCACCTCCTATACTAAAATAACAAGTTATGAATACTTATAAGCCCGATTAAACTAATTATGAGAAGATAAATTTAACTAATAAGTTGCTTTTCTATTAACTTCGCACCTAAGGTTATTATGTCTTCGCAGCTATAACCCGGGTACAGTTCACTCATCTTTTGTTTCATATTCATAAGTAAATCAGGGTTTTCTATCAATGAGTCTATCTCATAATGAAGGGTATCTATATTCCCTACAACTTTTGCACAACCAGACTCTACGAGAAATGCTGCATTTTCTTGTTCCTGTCCAGGTAGCATGAATGGTATAAACATGGGCAGGTTCTTTGAGATTGCCTCCGATACGGTTAAACCCCCGGGTTTGGAAATCAACAGGTCAGCTTCATCCATCAAAGCTGCCACTTTATCTGTATAACCAAGGATTTTAATCTTTTTGTTGCATGTTATGCCTGAATAACTGTTTTTCAGCTTAGAAAGTAATTTTTTGTCTGTTCCGCATATAATTATTACTTTTAGAGGATTACGACAAGAAAGTATGTGCTTAAGCACATCTTCGATAGTACTGTGACCATTACTTCCTCCCATAACCAAAACGGTAAATTCCTTGTTCTTTCGTTTATATCGTGTTTTACTCAAAAAGTCTTGCTTGAGGGGCAAACCATATGAATAGATTTTGTCCCGGTTAATCCCCTTTTGGATCAGGTCTTTTCTTGTATACTCGCTAGCTGTGATGTAAGCATCGACGCTTGCATTTAAATATAACTTGTGTGCCTTGAAGTCGGTTATAACTGAGATAAACGGGGCAGATATCTGCCTTTTATCCTTTAATTTACAGATAGTATCGACTATTAACGGGTGGGTGGCGATGATAAGTTGAGGATTTTCTTCAATGAAAATCTTTAGAATCTCTGATTCAAATGCTTTCACAAAAAAACTTGATATATTAAAACTAAATCGATTATTAGTTATAGAATATAGT
>LOEZ01000081.1 GCA_001516055.1 Gracilibacter sp. BRH_c7a | reverse complement strand
GGGCGATTAGCTCAGCTGGGAGAGCGCCTGCCTTACAAGCAGGATGTCGGCAGTTCGATCCTGTCATCGCCCACCAAATTACGGCCCCGTGGTGTAGTGGTTAACATGCCTGCCTGTCACGCAGGAGATCGTCGGTTCAAATCCGATCGGGGTCGCCATTATCGATATTCGAAGTTCGCGATTCGAAGGTCGAAAGTGAAGGTAACTCTTTGCAAGGCGAACTTAATGGCGAACAAAGAATAAATTATTCTAAGAGGAATACGAGAGTTCGAATATCGATTCTCGAACATCGTACCTCGAAGTATGCCTCGGTAGCTCAGTCGGTAGAGCAGAGGACTGAAAATCCTCGTGTCGGCGGTTCGATTCCGTCCTGAGGCACCACTGATGCGGGTGTAACTCAGTGGTAGAGTGTCACCTTGCCAAGGTGAAAGTCGCGAGTTCGAATCTCGTCACCCGCTCCATTAATATTCCTGGCGGCATAGCCAAGTGGTAAGGCAGAGGTCTGCAAAACCTCTATTCCCCAGTTCAAATCTGGGTGCCGCCTCCACTAAGCCGAAGTGGCGGAACTGGCAGACGCACGGGACTTAAAATCCCGCGAGGTTTACCCCTCGTACCGGTTCGATTCCGGTCTTCGGCACCATTTATGGGTTTGTAGCTCAGCTGGTTAGAGTACTGCGTTGACATCGCAGGGGTCGGTGGTTCGAGTCCACTCAAACCCACCACAAATTAGATTAAAATTCTTATCATTAAACCTTGAAACCTTTATCCAGAGGATTCGGGGTTTATTTTGCTATAATATAGATTGGAAAAGACAAGAGTGTATAAATATTCCTGAAAAATAATAAGACAGGAACAAGGTCAGCGAGCATCGATTACACCTATTATCCTGACCAGTACATCAATGTTTGGAGGGAGTATGTGGCCCTAAGAAATAGTTAATAATAAGCTAGCTGGAAAAAAGTAATGCGATTTGGGTAGATATTTGATTGACAATATTTAGCCTGTCTAATATATTAACTTTATTGCTTTTAATAGACTATTAATAATTTCTGTATTAAAAAAATCACTGTAAAGGATTATAATGTTTAACAGATAAAGCTAGGAAAGCTGGTGATTTGATGGATGAATTTCGGCAAAGAAAAGCTCCTATTTATGAAGCGCTTTTAAAATATAAATCAATGCGGGTCGTACCGTTTGATGTACCGGGACACAAGCAAGGAAGAGGGAACCCCGAGCTTAGAGAATTTCTAGGTGAAAGATGCCTGTCTGTGGATGTGAATGCCATGAAACCGCTGGATAATCTAGGACATCCTGTTTCGGTAATTAAAGAGGCGGAGGAACTGGCTGCAGAGGCATTCGGTGCTCATCATGCATTCTTCATAGTAAACGGAACGACTCAAGCTGTTCAGGCTATGATTATGAGCGTATGTAAACGGGGCGATAAAATCATCATGCCGCGTAATGTCCATAAAAGTGCCATTAATGCCCTGATAATTTGTGGGGCAATTCCCGTTTATGTGAATCCAGGTGTAAATAAAAAGCTGGGTATACCATTGGGCATGTCAGTTGAGGAAGTAAAGAAAGCAATCAAGCAAAATCCTGATGCCAAAGCAATATTTATTAATAATCCTACATATTATGGTGTTTGCTCAGATTTAATTACTATAAAAAAACTTGCTCATGAGCATAATATGGTTGTTCTAGTTGATGAAGCTCATGGAACACATTTTTATTTTGGAAAAGATATGCCTGTGAGTGCGATGGCAGCAGGAGCTGATATGGCTGCAGTCAGTATGCATAAAACCGGTGGATCTTTAAGCCAAAGTTCATTTTTGCTCATCAGTAATAAAATGAACAGAGGACACGTGCGGCAGATTATTAATTTGACCCAGACCACCAGTGGTTCCTATCTACTCTTGTCTTCTTTAGATATTTCAAGACGCAACTTAGCCCTAGACGGGAAAAATATTTTTGCCAAAGCTACTGAACTTGCTGACTATGCCCGAGAGGAAATTAATAAGATTGGCGGATATTATGCTTTTTCTTCAGAACTTATTAATTGCGATTCGGTGTTTGATTTCGATAGGACTAAACTTTCTGTACATACAAGGGAAATAGGGTTAGCGGGAGTAGAGGTCTATGATATTCTTCGGGATGATTACGATATTCAAATTGAATTTGGAGATATCGGTAATATTTTGGCCATTATTTCTGTAGGTGATCGGGCGTTAGCCTTAGAGCGTCTTGTGTCCTCTCTGGCTGAAATAAAAAGACGTTATTTGAAGGATAAAAAGGGAATGCTTGATTATGAGTATATCAACCCGGAAGTGGTAATCCCACCACAGCAAGCTTTTTATTCAGAACAACATTCTGTAAGTATCAAAGCCAGCGCAGGGTATACAAGTGGAGAGTTTGTCATGGCTTACCCACCCGGAATTCCTATCTTGGCCCCTGGAGAACGGATAACAGAAGAAATTATTAATTATATTACCTATTCCAAAGCGAAGGGCAGCTTTCTGACCGGGACTGAGGATATGGCCATAGAAAATATTAGAATAGTGGAGGAATAAATCATGGAACTATGGTATACAGAACAACATACAGACAATGTTCGTTTTTCTATCAAGGTGGATAACCATCTTTATACAGGCCAGAGCGAATTCCAGAGAATTGATGTTTTCAAGTCAAAGGAATTCGGTACTTTCTTTACTTTGGATGGATTAATGATGGTTACTGAAAAAGACGAGTTTATCTATCATGACATGATTGTTCATATAGCAATGGCAACTAATCCTAAAATTAAGAACGTCTTAGTTATTGGAGCTGGGGACGGAGGAACGGTAAGAGAACTAACTCGTTATCCCTCTATTGAACAAATAGATATGGTGGAAATAGATAAATTAGTAGTTGATGTCTGCAGGGAATATTTACCTCAGACCGCCTGTAAGTTGGATGATCCAAGAGTACAACTTTATTTTGAAGATGGCTTAAAATTTGTTCGCTTTAAGGAAAATACCTACGACTTGATTATTGTTGACTCTACCGATCCCTTTGGACCTGGAGAGGGACTCTTCACTAAAGAGTTTTACGGTAACTGCTTTAAAGCCTTGAAAGAAGATGGCATTCTTGTTAATCAACATGAAAGCCCCTATTACGATGGATATGCGAAATCAATGCAAAGAGCTCATAAACGAATTCGCGAATTTTTCCCGATTTGCAGGGTTTACCAGGCCCATATCCCAACTTATCCTTCTGGGCACTGGTTGTTTGGGTTTGCTTCTAAGAAATACGACCCTCTGACAGACTTAGATGAACAGGCTTGGAATAGTCTTGGGCTAGAAACGAAGTACTACAACACGGATATTCATAAGGGATGCTTTGCTCTTCCTAATTACGTTAGGGAGCTTCTAACCAGAGCAGAGGATTGAAAACCTGCAATTTTTTAAAGGCCAAACTTAGAAACCCAAAAACCGAAATAGTTTTTGGGTTTATTCAATGCAGAAAAGAAGGGATTAGTATTAAGGGCATAGAATAATGTGATGAATAGTACAAACTAAACTAGTGACTTTTAGAACAAAAAAGTTACTTTTGTCGAGATCAAGAAATGGGAGTATACGATTAATTGATAGAAACGGTAGTATATTAATAAGTAACATAGACTATCAGAAAAGTTAAAGGGAGAGTTTATGAACAAATCTTTTTTCATTCGCCCCTATCGTCAAGTAGACCAAGAACATATTCTAAGAATCTGGTACAATGAATCTATACGATCGCATCCTTTTATTGCCGCTCGGTTTTGGGAAGGACACCTTGAGACCCTTAGAAATAAATATCTACCTGAGTCGGATACTTTTGTAGCGGAAAGGGATGGTAGTATACTAGGCTTTATATCAATTATCGGCAATTATATTGGGGCTTTGTTTATTGATGCGTCATACCAAAGGCAAGGAATTGGAAGTGCTCTAATGGACTTTGTACATAAATCAAAGGGTAGCCTGTTTGTAGATGTCTATAAGGAAAATACACATGCTCGTGGTTTTTATGAGCAGTACGGGTTTACCCAGAAAAGAGAAAAGATTCAGCCCGAAACCGGACATACCTTGATTACTATGTATCTAGAAAAGAATAGAGGAGAGTAAAGAGAAGCCCATATCTAAGTGCTACGGACTTCTCTATTTAACTCTTTCACCACTTTGTTGGTCTTATTTGACTAGACAAGTTACCGTTAGACTGTGTGAGAAAGAGAGAAGACAGGCTCCTGTCCCGATGTTGACTCACTATCATTATAGCTATCAAATCTAAAAGAACTTACAATATCGTCAAAGAGTTTCTGTTCAACGCTATCTTCTTTGGGGGAATAGGAGTAGAGAGAGATCCCAAAAACATAGTTACCATCTGTTAGATAATAAGTATGTGGATACCAAGTTTCGTAGTTTGTCACTTCGAGGACGATTTTATATCCGCGGTATCCCCCAATAGTAATCATCTCTTTTGATACCAGTTCATTTTCGGTATATTCTTCAGGTATTATGAAATCCAGGAATTCTGAGTCCTCATTTAGTTCCAACAAGAATATAGGAATCAACTCCGCTATCTTTTTTTGATTGGCCTTCAGAACTGTATTATTAAGCGTCCAACTATCAGGAAAGTTAATAGAATATCCTATCATTTTATCTTCATCTATTTGGGATAATACTTTTTGATCTCCATAATAAGTCATCTCATTTAAAAAGACTTTAGTCTTAAGTTCTTGCCAACCATCTATCTTGTCAGAATTCGTAATTACATATTGTTCCTCGTCTATTAAAGAAAACAAATTGGAAGGATTCCCGCGGTTCTCTTGGGAGGAAATCAAAGCATATGAGTTGTCGAGTGGCTGACTTTGGCATCCCGCTAAAGTAAGACTTATTACGATAAACATAACAGTTAACATATTCCGCATTTCGAATCCCTCCAATCATCTCTTCGTATATTTATAGTGTTCTCTATTCTCTACATTAATAGACGTATAATATGCAGAAATATGACGGATGAGCAGTAGCGATATTATTCTTGTGGAGATATATGTAAGTAAGAGGGAGTCCTTGTAGGGCACCCTCTTATCTGACTGATTAACCGATCATCGCAGCGATATCTTCTTCTACGGTAGATATACCACCAATCCCAAAGGTATCTACTAATATCTTGGCCACATTGGGAGAGAGGAAACCTGGAAGGGTAGGTCCGAGATGGATATTTTTAACTCCTAGGGAGAGAAGGGCTAAGAGTACAAGTACAGCTTTTTGTTCGTACCAGGCTATATTGTAAACTATGGGCAGTTCATTGATATCCTCCAAACCAAAGACTTCCTTGAGTTTCAAGGCGATTACTGCTAGGCTATAAGAATCGTTACACTGACCGGCATCCAATACTCTGGGAATCCCGCCAATATCGCCTAGTTCCAGTTTATTGTATCTATATTTTGCACAACCTGCTGTCAGGATAATAGTATCTTTAGGTAGACCGGCAGCAAAATCAGTGTAATACTGTCTACTCTTCATTCTTCCGTCACACCCTGCCATGACTACAAACTTTTTCACTGCTCCGGTTTTCACAGCATCTACTACTTTGTCGGCAAGTGCCAGTACTTGGTTATGAGCAAATCCACCTACGATCGTACCGTTTTCCAGTTCTGTCGGAGGAGCACATTTTTGAGCCATTTCGATGATTTGACGGAAGTCTTTCGCTTCATTGCCATCTCTGTCGGCAATATGCTTAACCCCTTCAAAGCCAACAACACTGGTAGTGAAGAGTCTGTCTTTATAAGAATCTTTGGGTGGAACAATGCAGTTGGTGGTCATTAGGATAGGACCATTGAACTTTTCAAATTCTTCAGCTTGTTTCCACCAGGCGTTACCATAGTTGCCTGCAAAGTGATCATATTTTTTGAAAGCAGGATAATAATGAGCAGGTAACATTTCTCCATGGGTATAAACATCGATTCCTGTTCCTTCAGTTTGAACAAGAAGTTCTTCTAAATCTTTAAAGTCATGGCCGCTGATGAGAATCCCAGGATTTTGTCTCACTCCGATATTTACACTACTGAGTTCTGGATTACCATAAGTATCTGTATTCGCTTTGTCTAACAGTGCTAAGGTATTGACGCCATATTTTCCGGTTTCCATTACAAGAGCAACCAGTTTATCGGCTGACAAGCTGTCATCTAAGGTAGCAGCTAGTGCTTTTTGGATAAACAGGACAATCTCTTCATCTGTAACACCGAGTATATCAGCATGATGATAATAGGCGGCCATCCCTTTGACACCATAAGTAATTAGTTGTCTCAGACTACGCACGTCTTCATTTTCTGTAGCAAGCACTCCGACTTCAGCAGCTTTAGCGTCTAACTCTTCATCGGTATTGCCGGTCCAAGTTGCTGCTTCGGGAGCATTCTCAATTGTAACTCCGGCATACTTTAATTGAATCTGAAGGGCATCTTTGATTCTAAGACCTGCTTTGATTTGTTTGATGATAGCGTCTCTATCAAAGTTGACATTGGTGAGGGTTATGAACAGGCTCTCGACAGGAAAAGAGTCTGCTTGGACGTTTTTAATGCCGTTTTCCCTCGCTTTCAGATTATAGAAGGAGACCCCCTTGGCTACGAAAAGTAGCAAATCCTGTAAATTAGCTACATCAGCTGGTTTTCCACAGACACCTGCTCTTGTACACCCTTTGTTGAGAGCAGTTTCTTGACATTGATAACAGAACATCGACATATTGACTTCCTCCTTATTTATTATTCAGTTTCTTTACAAGCATCTTGTGATTTTATTTTACTTGAGAGTTAGGTCTGTAGCGGTAACATATGTTACGCTTCGCAAGTTATATAAAATGTCAGATTCTGCTCACGCTTGCACAAAACTAAGAAAAAGGATAATATTAAGCCAAATTTTGATTTGGTTAGGTAACGATGATTGAATTAAAAAGAGAATTATTTTAAGAAGATTGATTATGGAATATATTCTTCAGGCAGTGGAAAACTTGAAAAGATACATATTTTTAGAGATTATCATAGATTGAGTAATAATAAATAACTTGATCCGGGGTGTAATATGGATAAAAAAAAATATGGGGATAGGTTCAGCCGATATCTTTTTATCGATGAGGAATTAGGGTTGCAATTAGACATTAGCAGAATAAAATTTACAGACAGTTTTTTTAAGGATATGGAGCCAAAGATGAAATTGGCTTACACAAGAATGCAGGAATTAGAGAAAGGTGCGATTTCTAATCCTGATGAGAATCGGATGGTAGGGCATTATTGGTTGCGAAATCCAGAAATAGCTCCTGATAGAAGTATCGCAGTAGAAATCAGTCAAACTATCGAGTCTGTAAAACGGTTTACTAAAGATATCCATATGGGTAAAATACGCGGTGAAAAGGGAAGATTATTCGAAAACTTACTGGTAATCGGTATTGGTGGTTCCAGCTTGGGGCCCCGTTTTATAGCCGAAGCTTTAGGGAGCGACAGGAATATACTGCAACCATACTTTTTGGATAATACCGATCCCGATGGTATAGATAGGGTGCTTAGTCATTTAGAGGATGAATTGGATAAGACTTTAGTTATAGTTGTCTCCAAAAGCGGCGGGACTATAGAGACAAGAAACAGTATGGAAGAAGTTAAGTATTTCTATAGCCTTAAAAACTTGAACTTCGCCAAACATGCGATTAGTATCACCCAACCTGGAAGCTTGCTGGCTAGTATCAGCAGGAAAGAAGAGTGGTTGATGGGTTTTCCTATGTGGGATTGGATTGGAGGACGAACTTCAGTACTCTCTGCTGTTGGGATTTTACCTTTGGCACTCCAGGGAATAAATATTGACTTACTCCTTGAAGGGGCAAAGAGATGTGATGAGCTTACCCGTAAGGAGAATACAAGTGAGAACCCTTCCGCCCTTCTGGCCCTGATGTGGTATACCAGTACAGGTGGGCAAGGGGGTAAGCAGATGGTGATGCTTCCTTATAAAGATCGCCTCGAATTGCTCGCAAAATACTTGCAGCAACTAATTATGGAATCTCTAGGCAAAGAATTAGATTTAGATGGGAAAGTGGTTAGACAGGGCATAGCAGTTCTGGGTAACAAAGGTTCTACAGATCAGCATTCCTATCTGCAACAGCTTTTGGAAGGTCCAGATAACTTCTTTGTAACTTTTATTGAGGTCCTGCAAGATAGAGAGGGTATTTCCCCAATAATTGCTGAGAAAAGCACCAGCGGGGATTACCTGCATGCTTTTTTGTTAGGTACCAGAGAAGCACTAACGACTAAGGGTCGTGAATCTCTGACTATTACAATTCAAAAGATTGATGAATTCTCTCTCGGGGTACTCCTTGCTCTCTTTGAGAGAGCAGTTAGTTTTTACGCTTTTTTGGTAAATATCAATGCTTATCATCAGCCAGCAGTAGAAATGGGGAAAAAAGGCGCGAGGGAAATCATAAAGATGAAAAATCAAATATTAAGCTTCTTACAATCTAATCAAGGTAAAAGATATACAATATTAGAACTAGCCCATAATATAGATAGAGAAGAAGATATGGAAAGCCTGTATAAAATACTACTTCATTTGGTAAACAACCCTGGCCATGAAGTGAAGAGAGAGAAGAATACAGGGGAGAACAACCCCTTTAAAGATTTATTCTGGAGTAATTAATCTCCTAGGTGTTAAACAATAGCAATAAGAAAGCAAAGGTGTCGGTATTATGTTGATAGAGGATTCAGTCAAAGAAAAATTCGCCCGCTGGATAAATAACGATTGTTTTGACTGCGCAACTAAAGATGAGTTATTAGCACTCGATGATCCCAGTGAGATTGAAGACAGATTCTATACCGACCTTGAATTCGGTACCGGTGGAATGAGAGGTATTATCGGGGCAGGAACGAACAGGATGAACAAATATGTAATCCGCAGGCTGACTCAAGGATTAGCCGATACTATTAAAGATCATGGAGAAGAAGCCTGTGCCAAAGGCGTAGTAATCGCTCATGACCCTCGTCGGTACTCTAAAGAGTTTGCTCTGGAAACAGCTTTGGTGTTAGCAGCCAATGGAATAAAGGCCTATCTCTTTGACAGTCTGCGTCCTGTACCTGAGTTATCCTTTGCTGTCAGATATCTGCATACTATGGCTGGAGTGAACATTACAGCCAGTCATAACCCCAAGGAGTATAACGGATATAAAGTCTATTGGGAGGATGGAGGACAGATTCCTCCAAATAAAGCGAATATAATTGTTTCCAAAATGAGTGCCAGAGAAAGCTGGGAAGTAGAGATAAGTAGTGAGACTGAGGCCAGAAGCAATGGTTTTTTGGTGACAATTGGAGAGGATATCGATAAGGCATATCTGGAACAAGTTAAGGCACAGTTGCTCTATCCTGAACTTGTAGCTGATAAAGGGAAAATGCTTAAGATAGTATATTCTCCTCTTCATGGCTCGGGTGGGATGCTTATCAGCAGGATACTAAAGGATACTGGATTTTCTTCGCTCTTCGTAGTTCCCGAACAGAAAGATCCAGATACGGAATTTGCAACCGTTAAATCTCCTAACCCTGAAGATCCTGCCGCTTTTGAGTTGGCCCTTACTCACGCAGTTCAACAGAATGCAGATATCGTAATGGCCTCCGATCCTGACGCCGATAGGCTAGGCTTATATGTCAAAGGGGATGAAGGTTATTACCATCGTTTCAATGGGAACCAAATTGGGGTGCTGCTTCAATACTATATTCTGTCCCAGAGAAAGAAGAGGGGAAATCTCCCTGATAACGCTGTAGTAGTCAAGACCGTAGCTTCGACGGACTTAGGAGATGCTGTAGCTGAAAAATTCGGGGTCAAGACAGTGAATGTTCTTGTAGGATTCAAATATATTGGAGAACAGATTCGAGATATGGAGGAAAAAGGCTGGGGAACCTATCAATTTGGCTTCGAGGAGAGTTTTGGTTACCTAGCGGGAACCCATGCACGAGATAAAGATGCCGTTGTAGCTGCAGCCCTGTTGGCAGAAGCTGCGCTATATTACAGACAAGAAGAGAATAAGAATCTAACCGACGTCTTAGATGAGATTCATAAGATGTGCGGATACTATAGGGATGAACAAGTAGCCCTAACCTATCAGGGGAAAGCCGGGAAAGAATGTATAGCCAATATTATGAATACACTCAGAAAGGATAAGAAAATCGAAATAGCAGGTATTCCTCTGAAGAGTAGAGAGGATTATTATATTTCCAGAAGACAACTGATTAGAGAAAACAGAGAAGAAGAGATTGACCTGCCCAAAGCTAATGTTTTACGATTTTCTTTTGCTGAAGGCGGTTTTGTGATGGCTAGACCTTCAGGGACGGAACCTAAGATTAGATTCTATTTTTGTGTTAAAGATGATTCTCCGCAAGCTTTGCTCGAAACCATGAAAAGAGTCAAAGAAGATTTCATGGGTAGAATCAAAGAATTTTTAACTATACCCTATGAACAATAGAAATATTATAAGGGATTGACCATACGTGCGTTAGTCAATCCCTTATTTGTTGAGAATTAATATTCAAGATCTTTGCATAAACGATGAGTTTACGTTAATTTACTTAGATGTAGTCAATCATTCTAAGTACATAAGTAATAACCATATAGATCCCAAAAAGACCTGCCCAGAATTTCCAGCTCCGGTTCTTAAACCTATTCGTTTTTGCTACTCTATCAAATAGTAGAAAGAGAACCATAACCACTGCAAAAGTGAGGGCACTATTTAATAAGGATATAAAATCCAAAACTACACCTCCCTAATGTTTTTTAGATAATTAATATTGTTAGGTTTATTTAAGTACTTTAATGAGACAAATGTTCTAACCCTTGAGTAAGGATCCTATAAACATGATCATCACCTAGAGAATAAATGCTTGTTTTACCTTCTTTTTTAACTTTAACTAACTTATGTTGACGTAGAATACGTAATTGGTGGGATACTGCCGATTGACTCATACCAAGAATTTCTGCAATTTCGTTTACATACAGTTCATTATCTAATAAGGTAAAAAGGATTCTCAGTCTGGAACAGTCTCCAAATACTTTGTAAAAGTCAGCTAGTTCCAAGGTTAAATCCTCATTAGGAAGATGGGTTTGAGCATTGATTGTTCCTGGTGGCTGAAATACCGGCATGAGCTATGCCTCCTCCAGTAATTAGTATTACATATAGTATAACTGCATGTGCATATGTACATACGTATAATACTAATAAAACTGATTACCAGTCAAGCTTTGTCTGGTCTTACTGTCGCAAACTACTGGATGAAGATTTACTTATGAGTCTTTCTCAGTGCTCCTAGAAGACAAAGAAGCAGAATCACACCTACGTAACCCATAACTGGATAGATCATAAGTACAACCTTTGAGAATCCTATCTGAGAAGCTAGCAGGGCACAAAGAGAAGCAGTCATAGCCCAGAAAAACCTCTGGGTAGAAGTGGTCGCCAACCTTACTACCAAGCCAAATAAGATACTAACTGTTGTGGTGAATATCTCTAAGAGCAGAATAACACCGTAGGACAGGGCTAGCAAGGGACTAAAGAAGGAAGCAAGATAAATCATAGGTACTTCATAGTCAAGTATTTGCGGCAGGCCACTAACTAAAGCCAGGTTGATAGCTAGAAGACCTATCCCTAAGCCTAAGCCTCCTAATAAAGCTCCTCGGGTAAGAGAAGTCGTATCTTTGGCCATCACCCCTAAAGAGGAAAGAATGGCAACAGATAGGAAAATATTATAAGATACATAAAGAATGGAAGAGTAGTACCAATTAGGGGCTGTAGACGGGGTAAGAGATGAAAGAAATTGGATTTTTTGAGGGATTATTGGATTTGCGATTATGGAATATAAAGCTACACCAAGAACCGAAAGTAGAAGAAAAGGTACAACTAAGCCGATAGCCCTAATTACATTATCTAACCCAGATAAAACGACGCAAAAGGTTAACAGTAGTATAAATAAACTGCCTATAAAAGGGGGTAGACCAAGTTGTTCTTTCGCTATGGCTCCAGCACCTGCAGCCATAACAACGAGAACCCCAAAAAAACTCAAGGTAATAATCCAGTCTAGGAAAAGTCCAAGCTTCCTACCAGCGATAGACTTGACGAGATCAAGATGAGAACGAACATGTATCTTTCTGGATAACTTCATAATTGTCATTCCAAAGAAAGAAAAAAGAATAGAAGTTAAGAAAATAGCAATAAAACTGTACCAACCGAACACAGTAAAGAATTGGAAAACCTCTTGGCCGGTTGCAAAACCGGCTCCAACTACTGTCCCTATAAAAGCTCCCGCTATAGGTAGTGTCGTTAGCTTTTTTGATTTTCTCATTATTTCACCACCTGATGGATAGCTTAGCCGCCTCTAATTACTCAGGAATAATACCTAAATGATTGTATGAATTATTTTTGGGTTAAATGTATTTTTAAGTGTTTCATTTTAAATTGAATAAGAGATCCCTTGCAAGGAAATATTAGGAAAGTATGAGCATATATTTCGGTGGGGGGATTTTTTTTGCAAGAATATTATGTAGAAGTTGGCACAATCAGTTTCAAAGAAAACCTTTATAGGAAGCTCAGCGAACTCCAGAGCAGAGAGGGGCTTCCTATAGATATACACGAGCTTAGAGATGATGCCCAGTATCTAGTAAGATGTGTTTTTACTAATATCAAAGGACGTCAACAACAAGATTCATTGACGGCTAGAATATACAACTATTATTTTGCGAGGGCATTGGCAGAAATAATTTTTCAGGGATGGGAAGGTTTATTTGTCCAAAAAGTGCTCAAAAAAGAATATAACTTAACTAATCAAGAGGTCGAAAGCATTTTGCAGATGGCCCGTCATTTTCTCAACAGTGAAGATAAATCTTATCTTCCAGAAAACCGAAAACACGTTCTGGTAAAATCAATCCTAGAGTATCTTGATATCAATAAGAGATTTGATATTGAAGGGTTTATGAACTTTCGAGCAGACCTTTACAAGAAGGAGTTAAAGAAGCAGATTGCTCAAGTGGTTAATGAATATGCCTTGGAACAAGAACATGATAGTTTCATTTCATTGCTTCAGAGATTTCTGGATTCTCAACATACCATATATAAAACAATGCATCTGGTGTTGAAAAAAAACGGCGAAGTCAAATTTCTTGATGAATGTGGTAAAAACATCAATAGTAAATGTCTTGATGAAAATGAAGCATACTTTTCGGATCGGGCAGATAAACATAATGGGGGAGATAGACAGAGTAATATGGAGTTATATGAAGATTTTCTAATAAGTGCATTGCTAAAGTGTGCTCCGCGTAAGCTTGTTGTCCATACAGCTACCAAACAGCATGGGGATTTGTTGCAGATTCTCCAGGAAGTTTTCCTGGAAAAGATAAGCTTCTGTAAAAGGTGCCCGTTATGTTGTCCAGAGAGCAATTGACAACAGTAGACAAGTAGGATAATCTATAAGTGGTTTAATAAAATTTAATAGGTGCTTTAAAATAATGATGGGGACAGTATTCTGAACAGAAACATTAAGAGATAAATGCCTTTGGCTGGGAGCATTTTTGGGATGTTCAGATGAAGACCGCCCTTGAATGTTTAGCTGAATTGATTAGGCTAAGCCGTTTAGTCCGCGTTAAGGATTCAAAGGGGAATTTGTTGAACGGTTAAGTTGCCGTAATCACATTTCTTAAATTTGGGTGGAACCACGGGTAAGCATACTTTCGTCCCATACGGGAAGGGAGTTTTTTTGTTTTTAATTAACTATTTAAACGAAACTATTTAACCGAAAAACGCTATAAGGAGTGAATTAATAAAATGTTAAACATTAAATTGAAAGATGGTTCAGTAAGAAAAGTGGAGGAAGGGACAACTATCCTTCAGTTAGCAGCTGCAATTTCAGCTGGGTTAGCCAGAGTGGCTATAGTAGGGAAGGTTGATGGCGAGATAAAAGACCTGAATACATCCCTAGAAAAGGATGCCCAAATAGAGATTGTCACTATGGATAGTGAAGAGGGATTAGAAGTAATGAGGCATTCTGCTTCACATCTTCTTGCTCATGCAGTTCTGAATCTCTTCCCGGGGACAATCCTTGGTATAGGACCGGCGATTGCTAACGGTTTCTACTATGATTTTGATTCCGAGCATACTTTCACCCCTGAAGACTTGGAAAAGATTGAAAACGAAATGAAAAGATTAGCCAAAGAGGATCTTCCTTTTGAGCGCAAGGAGATAAACAGGGAGGAAGCTATAGATTACTTCCAACAAAATGGTGAAAAGTATAAGGTGGAGCTTATCAATGATCTTCCAGGTGAAGCAAGGATATCTATGTATACGCTGGGAGGTTTTACTGACCTATGTGCAGGACCTCATTTGCCTTCTACAAAGATCCTGAAGGCTTTCAAGCTGCAAAGTGTAGCAGGGGCTTACTGGCGTGGAAGCGAAAAGAATAAGATGCTGCAAAGAATCTATGGCCTAGCTTTTGCCAAGGCATCAGATCTTGAGGATTATCTGTTTAAACTTGAAGAAGCCAAAAGACGTGACCACAGGAAACTTGGACAAGAATTGGATCTCTTCAGCCTCCACGATGAAGGTCCTGGTTTCCCGTTTTTCCATCCTAAAGGTATGATTCTGAGAAATGAGTTAGAGAACTTCTGGAGAAAAGAACATCAGAAGAGAGGATATGTAGAAATCAGAACCCCGATAATCCTTAATCGTGGTCTTTGGGAACAGTCAGGACATTGGGATCATTACAAAGAAAATATGTATTTTACCAAGATAGATGACCAGGATTATTCGGTTAAACCCATGAACTGCCCAGGCGGAATGATTATGTATAAAACTAAGTTGCGCAGCTACAGGGATTTGCCTATCCGCTGCGGTGAACTAGGCCTTGTTCATAGACATGAGCTATCTGGAGCGTTACACGGCTTACTCAGGGTAAGGAACTTTACCCAGGATGATGCTCATATCTTTATGCTACCTTCACAGATTAAAGATGAGATTATCGCAGTCATCGAGCTTGTAGATCACTTTTACGAAATATTTGGTTTCAGTTATAAAGTTGAACTATCTACCCGTCCGGAAAACTCAATGGGCTCGGATGAAGACTGGCAGATGGCAACCGATGTCTTAAAAGAAGCCTTAGAGGCCAAAGGGATAGAATATAAGATTAATCCTGGAGATGGAGCCTTCTATGGGCCTAAAATAGACTTTCATCTTCAGGATTGTCTAGACAGGACTTGGCAGTGTGGCACTATCCAATTAGATTTCCAGATGCCTGAGAAATTCGATCTTACCTATATTGGTGAGGATGGAGAAAAGCATCGTCCGGTGATGATTCATAGGGTAGTGTATGGTAGTATCGAACGCTTCATCGCACTTCTGACCGAACACTATGCAGGAGCTTTTCCAACTTGGCTTTCACCTGTTCAAGTGCGTATTCTGCCTATCAGTGACAAACATGCCGAGTATGCCAGTAAAATCCAGTTAGCACTTATAGAAGAGGATATTCGAGTAGAGATAGATGACCGACGGGAGAAGATTAATTACAAGATCAGAGAAGTCCAGACTGAAAAAATACCTTTTGCCCTGATAATAGGAGAGAAAGAGGCTAACGAGGGCACGGTATCGGTAAGACGCTATGGACAACAGCAAACAAATATAATGAGCCTTGACGAATTCAAACTTCTGATACAAGCTGAGATAAAAAATAAAGTTACTGGTGCAGATAATAAAGAATAGGTCAAAGGGTCCTTCCAGGAGGACCCTTTTTCTATAGCAGAAGGTATAATAATTGAACTGAAGGATTGAGCTTCGGGGTATATCTTTTTAATTGTTTCATGTAAAATAATACATAATAGTATTTAAATTTGTATTGTCTTCTAAGAGTAAATACTTAGTAGATAATAAGAGAGTGAGTAGTCATGTGGGAAAGAAAACTTAATGATTTTAAGATAGGGGAAAGTTTCATGGCATTTTTCCTCATCCGTAAGGCAGAGTGTAAGAATACCAATAATGGTAGTAGATACTTGGACTTGCTCTTTGGAGATTCCAGTGGAGAAATAACTGCTAGGATGTGGGATTGTACCCCGGAAGATGAAAAACAACTTATTAAGAATACCCTTGTTAAAGTTAAAGGGAATGTGGTAGAGTGGCAGGGCAAGAAACAGGTCAAGGTAGATAAGATTCGTCCGGCCATCGAGGAGGATGGGGTAAATATCAACGAATTCATTCCCGTGGCACCGATAAGCTCTGAAGATATGTATGACGAACTTTTTCAATATACCCTCAAGATTAAGGATAAAAAGACCAGGGAAATGGTACAATTAATTATTGCAGAATCAGGGGAAAGACTGCTCACCCATCCGGCAGCAGTGCAGAATCATCATGCCATCAAATCTGGTCTCCTTTATCATACACTTACCATGTTGCAAGCTGGAGAGAAGATAGCCGAGATATATACCTTCCTGAATAAGGATCTTTTGTTTTCGGGAATTATCTTACACGATATTGCTAAGATAAATGAGATAGATGCTAATAAATTAGGTTTAGCTACAGATTATACTGCAGAGGGACAGCTATTAGGTCATATAATTCAAGGGATTAAAAGAATCGAAAAGGCGGCAAATAAAGTCGGGTTAGATGAAGAAAGCAGTATCTTACTTCAACATATGATTCTCTCTCATCATTATGAACCCGAATTTGGTAGTCCCAAAAAACCTATGATTCCGGAAGCTGAAGTGTTGCACTATTTGGATATACTAGATGCTAGGATGTTCGATATGCAAAAAGCTTTAGGAGAAGTTCAACCAGGTGAATTCACAGATAGAATATGGGTTTTGAATAACCGTAAACTGTATAAAAGTGAAAAACAACAGGTTAACGAGGAATAATTAAATTAGTGTAAGAAGTTAAAAATATTATTTTTGTTCAGATATAATGAGGTGTAAGAAGATGCAGAAACTTAGATGGTTAGATTATAAAAGAATCCTAATAGTATTTATGGTAGTTGTTCTTCTTTTAACGGGCTGTGGAAAGAAACCTCTTGGTAACCCTATAGGAAGTTTTGCTGATAAATCTATCAAAATAGGCCTAATCACAGATCAAGAGGGTACTGGAAGCTCATATTATTCTCAAGTATGGGAGAGTTTGCAAAAGGCTGAGAAAGAGTTTGGCGTAGGTATCGCCTACTTAAAGGCTAAAGACCAAAAAGAATATACAGCTAGACTCAAGGAGTTGAAGAATCAAGATGCAGGACTTATCTTGACTTTCGGGAATGATTCAGTAGCGAGTGTGATAGAAGCTGCTAAAGCTAATTCAGAGATTAAGTATGTTATCATCGATGCTAGGACTGAGGAAGCGGTTCCGGCTAATGTTCTTGTGATCTCTTATAAAGAAGAAGAAGCAGCATTTTTAGCAGGAATTATTGCTGGTCGAACGACTAAGTCATATGTTGTTGGTTTTATTACGGGCCGTAATGATGAAACCTCAGAGCGTTATCATTTTGGCTTTAAGGCAGGATTGCGATTAGCAAACCCAAATTGTGAATTTATGAAAGGTACGGCAGCTACTTATACTGATAGAGATAGAGTCCAAGAGATGGCTGAAAGCATGCTAGATAGCAGAGCAGATGTCATATTTCATATTGCAGGGATAGCCGGGAACGGTATGTTTAAGGCCGTAGAGAAAGCAGATAAATATGGGATAGGTTCAATTGTCGACCAGCATTCGCTAGCACCCGATAATATTATTTCCTCAGTCGTTATCAATAACGATGTAGTTGTATATGACTTGGTAGAACAGTTTCAAAAAGGACAACTTACCTTGGGTAAAAAGGTAAAGTATGGATTAGCAGAAGAGGCGGTAGGCCTGTCTGAAAGCACAGAAGAAATGATCTCCGAAGCAATATATAATAGTGTTCTTAATTATAAAGAGCAGATTAGTTCCGGTAAGATTATAATTCCAGACAACGAGAATGATTACCATAAATTCGTCACGAATTAACTCATTCCTCATCTGCTAAGGAAAAGACATACTGATCCACCCTACCCTGATTCCTTTCTGAAAGCAATCTGTAGTTATATAAGAGTTCTTTTTCGTAGGTATTAATATTCGAGAAATCAGAGGCTATTAGAGGATTCTCGTTACGGCTGCGAGCTGTTCCTTCTCCAGAGACCAGAAAATCTAAAGATACATCTAATAGATTCCCCAAATCATATAAAGTGTCAGCTTTAGGGTAGTACACCTCTTTAACATAATTACTAAAGGTATCTTGATTGATACCGAGAATTTCCGAAAGCTGTTTTTGGGTATAAGAACTATGCTTGACGGATTCTTTTAGTCTTTTGCCGAAGCCTTTTAAAGGAGCCATTTCTCACCTCAGTAGTAAAACTACCATTGATACTCAGTATGGTATTAATTATAAATTGAATAATGAGTAATAGGAATAGTATCACTAAAAACATACTTAATATCTTCAAAATATATTATTATCATTTATAATATATGAAAAAGACCCATTACTATATTTTGACATTATAAGAGATTTATTAGAGAGCGATAATAAGCGGATATTAAACGTTGACAATAATTGCTGGGGTATGTATAATACTTATGCAAAGTAGAAGCCATCCGCTTCTCACCTCTGAGCAATTGTTACTGAGGTATTGAGTGATTTCCCAAGAATGGTACGCTCATATTAGTTTGCGGAAGACGGGTGGATGGATACCGTCTTTTTTGTTTTGAAAAATATTTTTTTGGAGGTGATTCCCCATTAGCAAAGATCTACGGATTAATGAAGAAATCCGGGCTCGGGAAGTTCGATTCGTCAGTGAAGAAGGAGAACAACTCGGGATTGTTCCTTTAAAAGAGGCCATGCTCATTGCTACAGAAAAAGCACTTGATTTGGTTGAGATTGCACCAACAGCCAAACCACCAGTGTGTAAATTAATGGACTATGGTAAGTTTAAATATGAGCAGTCTAAACGAGATAAGGAAGCTCGCAAGAAACAGAATGTCGTGGAAATCAAAGAAGTTAAACTTCGTCCAAATATTGAAAACCATGATTTTCAGACCAAGGCCCGTAATGCTCAGCGTTTTCTGAACGACGGAGATAAAGTTAAAGTTACTATTATGTTCCGTGGACGTGAGATTACGCATCCTGAACAAGGTAGATTATTGTGTCTGCGTTTGGCAGAACAACTTTCTGATATATCTACTGTTGAGCGTGAACCCAGAGTAGAAGGCCGTAATATGATAATGATTCTTGTCCCTACACATAAACACGACTAATAATGAAAAGGGGGTTGCTCACAGATGCCTAAAATGAAAACACATCGTGGAGCTGCTAAACGTTTCAAAAAAACCGGAACAGGGAAAGTGGTTCGTTACCATGCTTATAAAAGTCATATTTTAGAAAAGAAATCACCAAAACGTAAACGCAATCTTCGTAAATCAGCAGTCATGCATAAATCTGATGCCAAGCGCATCGAGCGTCTGATTGCCTATATTAAATAACTATTATTTTGAGATTCAGCATTAGCAAAGACAGAATAAACACCTTAAGGAGGTCCATAATATGGCTCGTGTAAAAAGAGGCGTCAGGGCGCATGAGCGTCATAAAAAAATACTCAAATTAGCTAGAGGTTATCGTGGTGCCAAGAGCAAGCTTTTCAAAATGGCTAAGCAACAAGTCGTAAGATCCATGGCTTTTGCTTATGCGCATCGTAAACTAAGAAGACGTGATTTCCGCAAGCTTTGGATAATCAGGATTAACGCAGCTGCCAGATTGAATAATATCACCTACAATCGCTTCATGTATGGCTTAAAAATTGCAGGTATTAATATTAATCGTAAAATGCTTGCTGATCTTGCAGTGAATGATCCAGCTGCTTTCACTAAGTTAGTTGAGACAGCTAAGGAGACACTGGATAGCAGGAATGTTAAAGTTCAGGCAAATGCCTAATCTTTCGTAGCGTTTAAACAGGAGTTCGATTTCTTCTTCAGAAGTGTCGAACTCCTATCTTTATCTAGGAGGTAGAGTGCTATTATCTCTTCTCTACAAAACGAGCAAGTCAAACATGTAGTTTCTTTACATACCAATAAGGGAAGAAACCAATGTGGTCAGTTCCTGATAGAAGGAAAACGTTTCCTTCAAGAAGCCCTTCTTAGAGACGCTAAGATAATTAAAATATACTATTGTTCTGATAACCAAACATTTGTCAAAGATACTGAAAGCGATGAATTTAAGCCGAATTTATCTGTGCCCAACTTGGTTAATCAAGCTTTTAAGCAGCAGATTCCACTAGAAGAAGTCACAGAAGCAGTCATGCACAAGATGAGTACGACTAAAGAGCCCCAGAGAATCTTAGCAATTGCTGAGCAGGATGAATACGGCTGGACAGATATTGACTTAGCAAAAAAAGAGTTTATCCTAATAATTGATGGAATCCAAGATCCGGGAAATATGGGAACGATTCTAAGGACTGCTCTAGCTGCAGATATTAAAAATATTATACTTACTAAAGGTACAGTAGATATATATAACACGAAAGTACTGCGAAGTAGTATGGGCGCAATTTTTTCGATAAAGATATTAATGGATAAGACACCAGAAGAGATAACAAATTTTTGTAAAGCTAATAATTTCATTCTTACTGTATCTACCATGGAAGGTGCTTCTATTTATCAAGAGAAGATAAGTGAACATATACCTTTAGCTTTGGTTCTGGGAAATGAAGCTTTCGGTCCTGCTGAAATTTTTCTAAGAGAAGCAGATAAAAAATTATCCATTCCAATGTTTAACACTGTTGAATCTTTGAATGTGGCTATCGCTGCCGGAATATTCCTATTTGAAATTAGAAGACAGCTGGGTTTCTTGTAAACTGTTTTATTAAGTGATATAATTCTGAACAAGCAAAAAAATATTTTTGCTTTGAACCAAAGCCGAAGAGAGGTGGGCATTGTATGTCTTCGGAAGATTATTTCTGGAAAGCCTTTGAGGCCACTGGTTCTCCCCAAGTGTATATGCTTTACAATTCCCAAAAGAACAGAATGCGGTTAAATAACGATGAGCGGGAAAAAAGGAATACTGGTTTCTAAGGGAGGTCGACCGAGACTGAAAGTCGACTAGACTAGTATCCTACCTCAGGTTACGAGGTGAAAGTTCACCCCAGGAGTTATACGGCTGGCAACCGTTATCAAGCTAAACAAGTGTGATCACATAAATGATCAAACAAGGGTGGTACCGCGGGAAAATACTCTCGTCCCTATCGGGGACGAGTTTTTTTTATTCTTTTTTACTTCTAGAATAACCACTAGGTTTAGGTTTGTTTTAAACCCCAATCCTAGAAGACACACTAATGGGAAAATGATTTTAAGTACATATACTATATTGATAGGAAAGGTTGATTAAGATGAGAGAAGAAATTCCTAAGATTAAGGAAGAGACTCTTTCCGAACTGCAAAAAGTTAGTTCTATAGAGGAGCTCCAGGAGCTGAAGGTAAGAGTAATGGGAAAAAAAGGTTCTTTGACTTCCTTACTTAAACAAATGGGGAGTTTAAAGCCTGAAGAACGTCCTCAAATGGGTCAGATTATCAACGATGTTCGTAACGATCTCGAAGAGGCGTGGGAAGAGAAAAAGATCATTCTTGAGAAAGAAGCCTTGAATAGAAGGTTAGATCAGGAAAGAATAGATATCAGCCTTCCAGGAACTCCATTTCCTCGGGGGCATCAGCACCCCTTAAGCAAAGTAATCGAAGAGATAGAAGATATTTTCCTTGGGATGGGTTTCATGATTGCTGAAGGACCAGAGATAGAAACAGATTATTATAACTTTGAAGCTTTAAATCTACCTAAAGATCACCCTGCCAGAGATATGCAGGATACTTTCTTCATCACCGAAGATATTCTGCTCAGGACCCAGACTTCTCCTGTGCAGGTAAGGACAATGGAGAAGATTGCCCCCCAACTGCCGGTCAAAATAATAGCCCCCGGTAAAGTCTTTCGAAATGATGATGATGCCACCCACTCACCGATGTTTCATCAAGTGGAAGGGCTGTTAGTGGACAAAGGGGTCCGCATGTCTGATCTTAAAGGATTACTTCTATATTTTTCACGCCAGATGTTCGGAGAATCCAGGGAGATACGCCTCAGACCAAGTTTTTTCCCCTTTACCGAACCAAGTGCCGAAGTAGACGTTTCCTGCATGCTCTGTGGCGGCAACGGTTGTAGAATATGTAAATACACAGGATGGATTGAGATACTGGGTTCAGGAATGGTTCACCCTCGTGTCTTGGAAATGGGAGGCTATAATCCGAAGGAGGTCACAGGGTTTGCCTTTGGAATAGGAGTAGAGAGAATAGCCATGCTCAAGTACGGTATAGAAGACATGAGATTACTTTTTGATAATGATCTCCGATTCCTGGAGCAATTCTGATAACTGGAGGATAAATTCAATGAGAGTAAGTATGAAATGGTTACGTGAATATATTGGTATAAACTTAGGTGCTGAAGAATTAGCTGAAGTCTTAACCAAGGGCGGTATTGAAGTAGAGGGCGTAGAATACCTTAACAAAGGATTTAAGGACGTCTATATCGGAGAGGTCAAAGAGATTACCTCACACCCCCAGGCTGATAACCTCCAGATATGTACAGTCGATACAGGGTCGCAGGAAGTAACCTTGGTATCAGGAGCTACCAACATGCTGCTAGGAGATAGAGTTCCAGTAGCGGTCCCAGGAACAATACTTCCTGGCGGAAAAGTAATAGAACCTGCCGAGTTTAGAGGAGTTCTATCTCAGGGTATGCTTTGCTCGGATAAAGAACTGGAAATCGAAGGAGTAGGATTAGATCGAAGTAGAGGTGGCATCCTCATCCTTAACTCAGATGCACCAGTGGGAACAAGATTAGAGGATTATTTGGGGCTTGATGATTGGGTGCTGGAACTTGAATTATACCCCAATCGCCCTGATTGCCTGGCTATGGTTAACGTTGCTAGGGAGGTAGGAACACTGTTAGGTATTAGACCTAAGGTTTCTAAATGGGCACAGGGAGAGACCCCAACATGGCCTCAAGCTCAGCAAAAGGTAGAGATAGATAACCCAGACTTATCTTTGCGTTATGCGGCTTTATTGGTTGACAATGTCAAGATTATGCCTTCTCCTCTCTGGATGCAGAATAAACTTAGAGCCGCAGGGGTCAGGCCGATTAATAATATTGTAGATATAACGAACTATTGTATGTTAGAGATGGGTCAGCCCCTCCATGCATTTGACAGGGATAAGCTAACAGGTACTGTCAGGGTAAGGTTGGCCAAGGAGAACGAACAGATCGTCACCCTTGATGGGATGGAGCGAAAACTTGATCCTGACACCCTGGTGATAACAGATGATAATGGACCCGTTGCTATTGCTGGCGTAATGGGTGGTCTGGATAGTGAAGTTACTGAAACTACCCAGCGTATCCTCTTTGAATCTGCACACTTCCTCGGATCAAGCGTCCGTCGCACGAGCCGCAGATTAGGACTCCGTTCGGAAGCTTCCAACCGATTTGAAAAAGGAGTAAACCCTCATTGGGCAGTTTCAACTTTAGGCAGGGTTGCTGAATTGCTAGTAGAATTGAGAGCAGGGGAGCCTGTGTCTTTCACGGAGAAAGTTAATAATTTACCTGAAGCTATTACTATAGATGTCTATCTGCCTAAAGTGAACTATATTTTAGGAACAGATTATACGGAACAGGAAGTCAGGAAAGTATTTGATAATTTGGATTTCAGTTATAAAGAGAAATCATTAGGTGTGTTGGCAGTAGAAATCCCCTCCTACAGACAGGATTTGAAGATTGAAGAAGATCTTATTGAAGAAATAGCTAGGGTAATAGGCTATGACAGGATACCTACAACTTTGGCCCATGGGTCCCAGACCCAAGGCCGTCGTACTCCGGAACAGGCTTTTAGGATAAAGCTGCGTAGGTCATTGATTGGGGCAGGGATGAATGAAGTCCTTTCTTATTCTTTTGTCAAAAAGGAAATAGATGAAATCTGGGGAAGCAAAGGGGGAGGGATTGCTCTCTTGAATCCTTTGAGGGAAGAGCTTGGAACAATGAGAACTTCCCTTCTACCAGGTCTTCTAGAGATTGCTGCCCGTAACACATCCCGCCGTAATACCGATTTATTACTTTTCGAGATAGGCAATGTTTATTTGCCAAAGGAACTCCCTTTAAGAGAATTACCGGAAGAAATCTCCAAGATTGCTGGGATTGCTCAAGGGGGAAGTAAGCGTCATTGGCATATACCCCAGGTAAAACACGATTTCTTCTATGTTAAAGGGATTTTGACAGAAATTGCCAAAGAGAGCGGAGTAGAATTGGAATACCGCAGGACTTCAAATAAAAAATATGATGAACTACTTCATCCCGGAAGATCAGCTGAAATCTTTCTGAACGATGAATACCTTGGTTTCATAGGAGAAATATATCCTCAACTGGATGCCGAACTAGGATTGCAAAGACCGATCATTTTTGAACTTGATTTTGCTCTAATGTTCAAACACTCTTCCCTAGAGATCATCGCTAAATCTTACCCCCGTTTTCCTGCTATCCAACGAGACTTGGCTGTAGTGGTACCGGAAGAAATACCGGCAGAGGGGATTAAGAAGAGGGTTTATGAACTAGGCGGTGACCTCTTGAAAGAGGTAGAAATCTTTGATGTCTATCAAGGGGAGTCTATACCTGCTGGCCATAAGAGTCTGGCTTTAACCATGCGGTATCAGTCTGGAGAAAGAACTCTCAAAGATGAGGAAGTCAACACATTCAATTCCAATATATTGGCGGGAATACAGCAGGAATTTAAAGCGGAGTGGCGAAAGTAGTAAAAGATTACGCACTTACGATTAGTTTTTTTCTCTGGTGAGAGTGAGGGAAAGAATGTGAACCAAGAGGATCTGAAAGTTTCAGTACAGATTTTTGGCGAACTCCATGTTATCCGTGGTAAAGGATCGGAAGAACATATCATAAACTTAGCGAGTGATGTGGATAAAAGGATGCGAGAGATTTCACTGAGATTTCCTCGACTGGCAGCACATCAGGTAGCTACTCTTGTCGCACTCAACCTTGCGGATGAATTATCAAAACTGAAAGAAGAACAGAAATCAGTCATGGACATGCTAGGTGAAAACAACGAAAAATAGGAACAGGAAGATACTACCGATAGATAGGAAGAGGGTGTCCCAAGCTGGGAACATCCTTTTCTTCTAAGATGAGGCAATCAGAGGTTTTTGAAGACAAAAATGATTTCGGTAAAAGCTGCCAGTCCTTCTATTCTTGGAGTCATAAAAGACGGAAATGATTTCCTCGTATGACTTTAATCCCAGTGAGAAGGAAATTGGCATAACTCGGCCTGAGGAATAAAAAGGCTTATAATAGATCATATAAAGGAATTTATAAATAAAAGTCGAATAGATGCGGTATACCTAGACCATATCTTGGAGGTGGGTAGGGTTGCCTAAAATTTTAATTATTGAAGATTCAAATTTAGTTCGTTTAAAGATTAAAAGTGTGTTAGAGAATAGTGGGTTTAAAGATATTATTGAAACTAATTCTGCTGACTTAATAGTAGATAAACCTTATGTATATCTGCAAAATGTTGAATTAATCATTATGGATATTAGTCTTCCTGGGATAAGTGGAATTGAAGCAGCATATTGGTTAAAAACTAACATTAACTACAGTAAGATTCCTGTTATTTTTTTATCAGGTACAAGTGATAGTATCACTGTAAAAAATGCTCTAAAAGCAGGTGGTGTTGATTATATAGTTAAACCATTTGAAGAAATGGACTTAATTAAAAGAGTTTCACATATAATTGGACGACCTCAAAATATTCCGAAAGACACATCCCTTACAATAGATATAGATGAAGCCAAAAAAATTATCAGTATTGAATATAGTAGATCAGTACGAGGAAAACAGCCTGTAAGTTTTATTATTATGAAAGTTAATAATGACATCGAAGAAAGCATCAATAAGATAACAAAAACTTTAAGGCAAATCGATCAAATATTTATTTTAACAAGGAAAAAAATATTACTAGTTTTACCGTTAACCGATGAAAGTGGATTGAAAGTAGTAGTTGATAAAATAGAAAAGCGCTTAAATATAAAAGGGAAAGATGATATTTTGAAAAAGATAACTTATTTAGGGGATGAGAATCTGTCATTGGAAGAACTTATCAATGATATGTTAAATTGAGAATAGATCGAAGTAAATTTGAAACAGATAATTTAGCCTTGATGGCGGGATTATCTGTTTTTTGCTAATTACTACAATGTATATTGATTTTGGTGTAAAATGTAAGACAGTTATTATTTGGCCTCACGGTAAGGGATATTTGGAGGAATTAGGATGCACCTCACCATGGTATTTATCGACGGATTAGGGCTAGGTACGCAAGATAGTAACCCTGTCGTCCTTGCCAGCACACCGAATATAGACAGGCTGCTTGGCGGGCATTTTCTCTGGGGAGACAGGGAAATCAAGAATCAGGAACAGAACACTACCCTGTACACGCTTGATGCTACCTTGGGGACTCCTGGTATACCTCAAAGTGCCACAGGCCAGACAGCTCTATGGACAGGAGTAAATGCTTCGAAAATATTAGGTTATCATCACAATGCGTATCCCAATGATAAGCTTACAGGGATAATCTATGAGTTTAGTATCTTCAAACAGCTAACCCGAGCAGGAAAAAAAGCTGCGTTCGTCAACGCTTTTACGACCAATTATGAAGAACAAGTCACAGCCGGCAAGAAAAGACTTTCCGCTTCTACTTTATGCGCTCTGGCGGGAGAGATTAGGTTAAAACGCAAAGAGGATTTACTAGCGGGGAAGGCTGTTTATCAAGATATAACCAATGAGATTTATCGTAAAAGAGGAGAGGATGTCCCCTTAGTCAAGCCTTTTACTGCTGGAGAGAATCTCGCCAGAATTAGCCTGGAATATGACTTCACGCTTTTCGAATACTTTCAGTCCGATATCCGTGGCCATAAAAGAGATCTAGAGGCGGCAGTCAGAATCATTGAGACTCTAGATGAATTCCTCGGGGGTTATCTTTCTGTGGTTGATCCACTGAGTCCGACAGAGAACAAGGTAGCATTTATCTTAACCAGCGATCATGGTAATATTGAAGACCTTTCAACTTCCCTCCATACACTCAATAAGGTCCCGGCTTTATGTTGGTCCAACTTCGAACTAGAATGGCCGGAGCTTAAGGGAATCGAAGATATTACTCCTGCAATTCTGGAAATACTATTATATGATAGAAAATAATTAGCATATTAAGAGAGAGAATAATTAAGAAAGATAATTGAAATTATAATTCACTATTGACATAATATAAGGAGTAAAAAAATGGAACAAGAAAATGCTACTTCGATTCAATTCCTACAAAAGAAAAAAATAGAGCTACTGGCTCCGGCCGGCAGCTTTGAAGCTCTCAAGGCTGCTGTTGAGAATGGTGCCGATGCCGTCTATCTTGGAGGAAAATTGTTCAATGCTCGGGCTTCAGCTGCCAACTTTGATTTAGATGAACTGAAGAGGGCCATAACCTATGCTCATGAACGAGAGGTTAAAGTGTATGTCACTGTAAACATCCTAGTTGGAGACAGTGAATTCTCAGAACTAGCGGACTATATATACGATATATACGCATTGGGAGCAGATGCGGTTATCGTCCAGGATTTGGGGGTAGCGCATTTTATAAGAAGTGTCCTGCCGGAGATGGAGATTCATGCCAGTACTCAGATGACCCAGAACAACAGCTTAGGGTTACAGCAACTCGAAAAAATAGGCTTTTCTAGGGTGGTATTGGCTAGGGAAACTTCTGGGACTGAAATAGAGAAGATAATTCAACAAACCAAACTCGAGGTTGAGGTCTTTGTCCATGGAGCATTATGTATCAGTTATTCGGGCCAATGCCTGATGTCCAGCTATATAGGGGCTCGCAGTGGTAACCGGGGAAAGTGTGCCCAACCTTGCAGACTCCCGTACCAGTTGGTAGGCGGGAAAGGTAAGGATCTACTCGAGGGCACTAACACGGGAGAACATTTACTTAGTCCTCGAGATCTTAATCTGGCTGAAGAGCTGGCAGAATTAAAACGAATAGGAGTAACCTCCCTGAAGATCGAAGGCAGGATGAAACGCTCTGAATATGTAGCTACAGTGGTAAGAATTTATCGGAAAGCTTTAGATGCGTTAGAGCAAGATGAGAAGGAGAATGAAGAACAAAGCAAGCAGCAGAATATGGGTCTGAATGAATCAGATAAATATGATCTTACCCAGATTTTTAACCGGGATTTTACAACCGGTTATTTTAAAGGTTATCAAGGAAGAGAAATGATGAGTTTCAGCCGCCCTAATAACAGAGGGACGAGATTAGGAAGAATTATAGAGATTCGAAATAACAGAATGGTCCTTAAACTAGACAACAAGCTCAATCTTGGAGATGGAATCGAGATATGGACAGGTCGTGGCCGGGAAGGGATGACTGTAGATAGGATATTCACCTTGACTAATAATACTGCTGAGCATGCTTTGGCAGGAGAAAGTGTTTCGCTGGACTATTCAGGTCATGCAAGAACAGGTGATAGGGTCTTCAAGACTCATGATGCCGAATTAATAGAGCAGGCCAGGCTGAGCTATCAGGAAGGAAGAGAAACCCGTAAAAGATTTATAAAAATGAAACTATCGGGGAAAGCAGGAGAGAAACTCCTACTTCAAGCCTGGGATAGAGATAAAAAAGCTGAAGCCTATTCCCTTACAGGGGCTCAAGAAGCTGTAAAGAGACCGCTGGAATATGAGTATCTCTTCAAGCAACTAGGACGTTTAGGGAATACTCCTTTGTTTTTGGAAGAGCTGGAGCTCGACTTGCAGGGTGATATTATCATCCCGGTAAGGGAATTGAACGAGATGCGTCGTGAAGTGGTAGAGAAACTATTATCAACACTTAAACTTGAATGTTCGGTGACTGAACAAACGTACAAAGAACGGCTAAAAAATTGGAACAGGATGATATATAATCTATCTAATCCAAATGTTAATGCAGACTTACATCTCTCAAAGCTAAAAAAAGGTAAGGTAAAAAATAGTCTTAGTGTTGCAATTAGGGATGTTGACCTCATTGAAGTACTCATCCGGGCAGGTGCGGATAGAATTATACTGGGGGGAGAATCCTGGAGAAGTAAATCTCCAATCACTTTGGAAAAACTTGAAGCAGGTCATAAAGCTTGTAGATCCAAAGGGGTGGAGTTTATCTGGAGACTTCCCAGAATAACGAATGAAGATCAATCCGCTAGACTTAAAGAAGAGCTGACGGAAATCTCATCATGGCAGTTCAGACCAACCATCATGGTTGCGAACCTTGCAGGAATTGAAATCATCCAAAGGATTGATCCATCTTGGAATTGGGAAACAGATCATTTTCTTCATGTCTACAATAAAGCTGCTCTCTCCTGGATACTTGGAATGGGGGCTGAAAGAGCAAATCTCTCATCGGAGTTAAATCATGACCAGTTACGGAATCTTATTCTGCCTTCCCAGACAGAGATATTGGTTTTCGGTGACATGGAAATGATGGTAAGTGAATACTGTCCGTTAGAAGCAACTTTAAGTAGTGAAGGTAATTCAGTGAAGAACTGCAAAGAAAAATGTGGAACTCCTTGTCATAAGGATGAGTACTTCCTTCAAGATAGACTTTCCTATAGATTCCCCATCGAAACAGATAGAGCATGCAGGATGCATATCTTTAACGCCAAAAGATTGAATCTCTTGACAGAACTGGCTACAATTACAGAGATGGGAATAAAAAATATCAGATTGGAACTGTTAAGAGTTACCCCCCTTCAGGCTGAAATTACTACCAGAACTTTTAAGGGTTTCTGGGATGAAAATCTACCTGGGATAAATAGAGATAAAGTATTAGACGGGATGAATAAATTAGAAAACCTATATCCCGAAGGCTTCACCAAAGGACATTTTTATAGAGGAGTGCTAACCTAAATTGATTGCTTCAGAAAAAGTACTTACGAAATTAGAATATGATAAAGTAAGAGAAAAACTTCGTTCTCATTGTATACTCCCTGCTGCTAAAGAAATAGCTGAAGGCCTATTGCCCGATTCTGATTTGCGTACAGTTAAAGCCCTGTTGCGTGAGACTGATGAGGCAAGAGTTCTGTTAAGGCTTAATCCTCTTTTTTCAGTAAGAGGGACCAAAGATATTCGAGCCTATCTGGACAGATGTGATCGGGGAGGAATACTGAATCCTGAAGAGCTTCTTGAAGTCAGAGATACCGTGAAGACTGCCAGACAGATTCGCAATACTATCCTGGAAGAGAATCAATCAGGCAAAAAGGGTAGTTACAGTGAACTGTATGTCATTAGAGAAATTGTTTCAGACATTACCCCGCTGAAGAATGTCGAAGATGATATCTCTCGTTGTATAGGTGAAGATGGAAGTATCAACGATAGAGCTTCAGAAGAGCTAAGCAGACTACGAAAAGCGAAGAGTACTATCCAGAACCGGATTAAAGAGAGCTTAGATTCAGCTTTGAGGAACTCAAGTTATCAGAAGATGCTTCAGGATCATCTTATAACTACCAGAGGCGATCGTTATGTTATCCCGATAAAAGCAGAGTATAGTTCAGCTTTCCCCGGTATAGTTCATGACCAATCTGCCAGTGGAGCTACCTTATTCATTGAACCCATGGCTACAGTCCAACTGGGTAATGATCTTCGGGAAACTATCATTAAGGAGAACCGGGAGCATCAAAGAATTATGCAACAGCTGACTGCTGCCTTGGCAGTTAGAATACCTGAACTGACTGCTATCCAGGATTCTTTGGCCAAGTTAGATTTTGCGTTGGCTAAAGGACACTTAAGTGAAGATATGGAGGCAGGAGCACCTCTTGTTCTCAATAACCAAGAAATAAAACTGATAAGAGCCAGACACCCTTTATTAACAGGTAACGTAGTTCCATTAACAGTAGAACTAGGCAAAGCACAGAAATTTCTTGTTATCACAGGTCCGAATACAGGGGGGAAGACTGTTACCTTAAAAACTATCGGACTTATGACATTAATGATGCAGTCAGGTCTTCATATTCCAGCCGAGAGCGAGTCACGATTGGGGATATTTACCGGTGTTTATGTAGATATAGGGGATGAACAAAGTGTTGAGCAGTCTTTAAGTACCTTTTCAGGACATATGACGAATATAGTTGATATTATTAAGAGAGCAGGAGATAAATCACTTGTCCTCTTCGATGAGCTAGGGGCAGGGACTGATCCGGCGGAGGGCGCAGCCTTGGCAATGGCGATACTTTCAGAACTATTAGCAAAGGGAAGTATCGGAGTAGCTACTACTCATTATGGGACTCTAAAAACATTTGCTTATAATACCCCGGGAGTTGAGAATGCTTCAGTAGAGTTCAACCCCGATACCTTGCAGCCTACCTATAGACTACTCACGGGAATACCAGGAAGGAGTAACGCTCTCTCCATAGCTCAAAGACTGGGATTGGAAAATAGTGTCTTGGAAAAAGCACGTTCTTTTATTTCCGATCGGGAGATGGAAGTTACTGATTTGTTAGAAAATATAGAGGATACTCAGAGGCAGATTGAATTCCAAAAGACGAAGGTGGAAGATGAGAAAAGAGCGATGGAGCATAAGACTGCAGAATTAGAGAAGAAATCTACCCTGCTCGAAGAAAAACAGGAAGAAATACTCCTTAAGGCTAGGGAAGAGGCTGTGGAGATAGTACGCAAGGCAAGAACTGAAGCTGAAAGTGTAATCAAAGAGATCAAGGATGCTCAAAAGAAAGACCGCAAGGAGCAAGAAGCTGCCATCGAAAAGTCTCGTCAGGGGATAAAGAGGCTTTCAGACAGTCTATATAGTCACCAAAGTTCAAAAGATAAGGGCGGCCCAACACCTCAACAGATTGGACCGGGGCAGATGGTTTATATGCCTAATTTAAGGCAAAAAGGTCAGGTTCTAGCAAAGCCTTCTAACAATGAAGTTCTTGTTCAGGCCGGAATTCTAAAGCTGACAGTTCCTCTTGCAGAAGTTAGAATAGTAGATGAGACTAGGAAACCGGAACATTTTAAGAAAACAATCAAAGGAAGCTTGGGATTGAATAAAGCAACTACCCTGCGCAGTGAGATTGATCTGAGAGGTAATCTAGTGGAGGAAGGGCTGGAACAACTTGATAAATATCTGGATGATGCAGTTCTGACAGGAATCAACCAAGTGAGTATAATCCACGGCAAAGGAACAGGGGCTCTTAGAGCAGGAATCCATCAGTTCTTAAAAAACCATCCTCACGTGACAGAGTACCGCCTAGGGGAATTTGGAGAAGGTGATTCAGGAGTTACCATAGTTATTCTTAAGTAGTATTATTAAGCATCGGGCATGTAAAAGAGTCAAACATTATTTCTGTTAATCAATATAGTAAAGAAGCCCTCCTAGGCATACTGGCCAAGGAGGGCTTCTTTATATAACTTAATATAACTTAATATTTTCTATATACTATTCTTCAGATTGAGATTCTTGATCAGGGATTTGAAGTGTTACAGAGTTGGACGGCGGCCCATAAGCGAAAGTATCTAAATCCATTAGAGCAGCCCAGAAGGTATAGGTTCCAGGAGTAGCTGAACCAGAATTATTTAACCTATATTCAATACTTTTAACCTTCCCATCCTCAGGAACAAAGGTTTCTAAATACGGGAAGCCAGGTCTCTTGATATAGAGCATCGGCACGTATTTTTTTGAATCAAAAGTATTAACAAGCTGGATTTCAACTTTAGTATTACCTTTATTATAATCAACGTTACCTAAAAAGATTGGCGGTAGGCTCGTATCTCCTGTCGGAGGAGTATTGCTATAGCTTGTAGGCTCGCCATCACCGATATTACCATTGCCGTCAGAAACCTTATCGGGCATCTTGAAAGGTGCTTCATCTGCAGGGTATGGTTCATCTTCAGGCCTGTCTGGAAGATTTAGAACAATCTTTGGAGTATAGGGGCTTCCCTCAGGAGCAAGTAATTCGGGATTAAGAGGATCGACATTTACTTCAATCCAGACATCGCTTACGCTTGTAGGAACACTATCGGAAGCACATATTTCTGTTGAGATGAATTGATCAGGAGTGAGACTGCTAGGCAGGAGACCTGATTTTCGATCGAAGCTCACAGAGGTAATTCCTTGAGGGCGAGGTATGCTGGATTGAACCGGCAAATCTTGATGAGCGACCGTCATAACCTCTTTCCAGATCGTTGCAGGCAGATTACCGCCGTATACTTGATACATATAATGTTTTAAATCTGGGTCCTTATCATACCCCATCCAAACAACGCCAGTGTATTTGGGACTATAGCCTGCAAACCAAGCATCTGGGTTACCTGTCTTGCGGCCATATATTTCTGGGTCTAGGGAGGTGGTACCGGTCTTACCTCCTATATACCAATTTCCAATACGTGCCCTTGTTCCTGTTCCAGAGGTGACAACTGTTCTAAGAAGGTCATTCATCAGATAGGCAGTTGTTTCTTTCATAACTCTCTCTTTGGTGGGAACAGTTTCAAGAAGGGTTTTACCTTCTGAAGAGACTACCTTAGTCACGCTATAAGGATCGGTTTTAATACCATTATTGGGAAAAGTAGAATAAGCAGAAGCCATATCTAAGGTGGAGAGATGGGTGGTACCTAAGGCTAAGCTTAAGACCCTGTCATTTTCCTCCAAAGGTAGTTCCAGGTTGTTTTTGCCGAACTGCCATGCATAATCCACCCCTATGGAATCCATTAGCTTAACAGCGTAAACATTTACCGAATTTCTGACGGCTTCTCTCATGGTGATCAGGCCACTCCAACCCGCTGTTTGAGTATCATAATTTACAGGGGCCCATACCCCTCCTCTGCCATCGCTATACTCTACCGGCATATCATCAAATACGGTTCCCGGGAAATATCCTCCGCGTTCTAACGCAGGAGCATAAACTAACAAAGGCTTGACGGATGAACCTGGTTGACGTTTGGATTGTGAGGCCCGATTCAATCCCATGGGAGTGTATTCCCTACCCCCTACCATTGCTGTGATGGCACCAGTCTCTACTTCAAGTACGGTCATTGCACCTTGGACTGGAATATCGTCTACACTTTTAGGGAAATTATCGGGATTAGCAAAAGCTTCCTCGGCGGCAGTCTGGATTTTTGAATCTACAGTAGTATAAATATGCAAACCGCCATTAAAAATCTGTTCAGGACTTAAACCGTGTTGAGTTTGAAGTTCCGAAATCACATAATCTACGAAATAAGGATGTTTCTTATTTCGAGTGGAAAGCTCGATTTTTACTTCAGCTTGTTTGGCTTTTACCTGGTCAACGAAAGTGAAAGGTTCTTCTTTGTATTCGTCAAACTCAGCTTGGGAAATGATACCGTTATCTCTCATAATGCTTAGCACTATATTTCGTCTCTTTTTAGCACCATCAGGGTTCAAGTAAGGATCGTAAGCACTGGGAGCTTGTGGAAGTCCTGCTAAAAGAGCTACTTCTGCAGGATTCAAATCTTGCAGGTCTTTGCCAAAATAGGTTTGAGCAGCTGTTCTTATTCCGAATGATGACTCACCGAAGAATATTCTATTTAAATAGAAAGATAATATTTCGTCCTTTGTATAAGCACGTTCGATTTGGAGAGCCAAAACTAACTCTTGAATCTTTCGGTCAAGTTTTTTTGCCGTAGGATTCTCGATAAAAGCATTCTTGGCTAGTTGGATGGTTATGGTACTGCCGCCTTCAACAACTTTACCAGCCTTGAAGTTGTTCCAGGCAGCTTTAAGGATTCGAATTGGGTCAGCTCCGTAGTGTTCGTTGAAACGTTTATCCTCTACTACGATGAAAGTATCTTTCACCAAATCCGGAATATCTTTATAATCCACAAGGAGTCTGTTCTCTGAAGCATGTAATTGTGCTATGGGCACACCATCCTTGTCATATACTATGGAAGATTCCTTTTGATCAGCCAGGATGTGAGGTGCCCATTCAGGGGTCTGGAGTGCAGCATTGACTGTATAAGCCCCAACTGCAATGGAAGAGAAAATAAGGATTGCTAAAAAAGTTACTACAACTAGTTTTAATGTTTTCCTATTCTTTTTTTTCAGAGAAGATACTCTCCGATTTTTTTGTTCTGGAGATTGTTTTCCAGAACCATTATTACTGGCCATTAATGTGCCTCCTGTTCAAGAACCTAAAAATATGTTATAAGTATCTAAAATATTATACCATACTTTAAAGACGTCAAAAATAGTATAAGTCTGGTAAAGGTTGATATAAAAGTTGATAAACTTTATAATATAAGTTACGACAAAAGCCATTATATATGGAAGGGATGTTAACCTTGACCAATTTAGAAAAACAAATTCAAAAACAAATGGAGATATTAAAAACAGGGGCAGCAGAAATAGTTCCGGAAAATGAAATGAGAGAGAAGATAAAGAATTCCCTGGAAAAAAATAAACCGTTGATTGTAAAACTAGGGCTTGATCCCACCGCACCTGACATTCACCTGGGACATACAGTGCCCTTGCAAAAGATGAGGCAGTTTCAAGATCTTGGACACCAAGCGGTTATTATTATTGGGGATTTTACTGGCAGGATAGGTGATCCTACAGGAAAATCAGAAACTCGTAAACCACTAACTGAAGAAGAGCTATATAAAAATGCCGAGACTTATAAGGAACAAATTTTTAAAATTCTCGATCCTGATAAAACTAGGATAGAGTTTAACGCAACCTGGCTTTCAAAACTTAACTTCGCTGATGTCATTAAATTGGCAACAAGTTGTACTGTGGCAAGAATGCTGGAAAGAGATGATTTTGCCAAAAGATATGCTGAAGAGAAACCTATCAGTATTCATGAATTTTTCTATCCTCTTATGCAGGGGTATGATTCAGTTGCGTTGAATGCGGATGTTGAATTAGGGGGGACCGACCAGAAATTTAATCTGCTCATGGGGCGCACTTTACAAAAGGATTTTGGACAGGCACCACAGGTTGCCTTGACAACCCCCATCCTCGAGGGACTTGACGGTGTCCAAAAAATGAGTAAAAGTCTTGGTAATTATATTGGTGTATACGAAACGCCCAGAGAAATGTTCGGTAAAACAATGTCTATTCCTGATGAACTCATGATCCGTTATTATGAACTGGTCACCAATGTCCCAGTTGAAGAAATTCGTCTACTAGAGCAAGGCCTAGCTAATAATGAAGTTCACCCACGTGACCTAAAAATGCGTCTCGGCTGGGAGATAGTTAATATTTATCATGGACAAAATGAGGCTAATCAAGCAAAAGAAGAATTTATAAGGATGTTCCAGAAGAAAGAAATCCCAGACGATATGCCGGAAATAAGTATTAACAAACTTGAAACGGAAACTGATGGGAAGATAGAAATAGTATCGCTAATGGTCAATGCTTCTTTGGCACCTAGCAGAGGTGAAGCTCGAAGACTCATTGAACAAGGCGGAGTAAAAATCAATGATAAAAAGGTATCTGATGCCCAGGCTGTTATTCCACTTATGGTTGGGGATATTATTAAAGTAGGTAAGAGGAAATTCGTTAGGATAATAAAATAACATTTATTTAGATAATCAAGAGATTATACATGCTGACATCGTTCTTATCCGGTGTCAGTTTTGTTTTATTTTCATCAGAATAAATTGCTGTTTTAATTTTAGGGTTTTGGGTAAGTGATAAAGGCATTCAGTAACTAATTATTTTTCTTTACATATAATATCTTTGACTGACATATTTGAATCCATTTCAAAATATTTATACTTAGGGACATACTCTTATTGTAGTAACATGAATATAAGTAAAATCAAAACAAAAAGTATAAATTATTGCAGAAAAAGAGAGAATGATTTTTATGCAAGAAATTTTAAATTCTTTCTTGGTTTGATGTTGACAGCCTGAAAACAGCGTGATATTATAATAAAGCGTCTCGGGGCGGCAACAACTTGAGACACGAAAAAAGACGAAACAAAGGGTCATTGAAAACTGAACAACAAGAATAAGAATTAAGCTAGACTCGTCAAATAATCAATGAGTAAAAAACGAGCAGATCAATGCTCCGTAATATTTTTTATGGAGAGTTTGATCCTGGCTCAGGACGAACGCTGGCGGCGTGCCTAACACATGCAAGTCGA
>LOEZ01000080.1 GCA_001516055.1 Gracilibacter sp. BRH_c7a | reverse complement strand
TGTTTCGTACCTGTTACTTCCTGCTAATCGGAATGGACCAGGAACATCGCTAGCTACCTCAGAACTGATTACACCTGTTCCACCTACTATGTAGGTTTGGGTGACAGTGTTGCTCTCAAGGTAATCACTTACTCCACTGGGTAAGCTATTCTTGGCTGTAAGTAAGATGGGCATCCCCAGCTTTGCTGCTATACCTGAGATAGAAAGAGCATCTGGGAAGTCACTGCCTGTAGCCAGGACTACTTGTGAGCTGTCTCCTATCTTTTCAGCAATTTTAACGGATGTTTCGTATCTGTTATTACCAAAGATTCGTTCGATGGTATCAATTCCGTTAGCTTTCAGAGAATTCTCCACACTCTGAGATACCGCTCCAACCCCACCTGCGATAAAGAGGTGTTTGACCCCGAGTCTTTGTAACTCCTTTAAGGTGTCACTGTTAAGTTGATTGGGTTGGGTTAGCAGAATTGGCCCACCATATTTCTGAGCCAACGGTCCTGCACAGAGGGCATCAGCGAAGTCATCTCCTCTGGCGAGTACTGCATAGTCTGAGGTCTTCCAGCCTTTCTGAGATACCGCTACAGCTGTTTTATATCTGTCAGCTCCAGCTATTCTGTCTGTGCCTGTGGACTGGGCAAAGATTGGACTGGTAATTATCTGGGTTAATAGAAAACAGACAACTAGTAAATATACAAAACTCTTTCTTCTTTTGAAATACATTCTGTTTTTCCTCTCTCCTTTACTCTTTTATTACACACACAGAGTGTATGCAAAATATTTCTATTCAGACTTTCTTAAATTCATAACCACTTGTCTATAAAGGATGAGTATAAATATACCAACAACAAAAAACTCCACATCATTTAGATGTGGAGTCCCTGAGTGCTTCTATTTATCGCATTCTATCTATTGCTTTCTAATTTTTTAAGATGATTGAGTTATATCCTTTTTGTACTTAAATCACCTTTATTCAGCAAGCCATATCTTTCATTTAGTTTAATAAACCAGGCTGCGGCTTGCCCCTGAATCAAGAACGCCAGTGATACCATAAGAGCAGCATTGGGACCGAAGGCTGTAGCTGCAAGGCCTATGGCTATGGAAAGATTTCTAAGGGCAGTAGAAAACACTAAGGTTAAACCGTCTTGGGGGTTGAACATTTTTCTGCCGAAAAAGATTGCTAATGAATAGTTTATTACATAGAATATGGCCTGGACCAGCAGGGCGATTAAGAATATATTCAGGCTGGATACAATTCTAGTTGCATTCATGCTGATACTGATGAAGATGATGAGAATCATCCCCCAGGAGCTGGCTACAGGAAGATAGGGCTTGATACTCTTTTGGAAGTACTCCAGGGAGTGTTTTTTTATGATATAGGAGTAGGTGATTATCCCTAGAATAAGAGGAACGAGGATAATAAGCGAGATTGTTTTAAGGGTTAGTAAGATATCAATGGGAACGTATTGTCCTACCATAACCAGCAGGTACCAAGGAGCAAGTATAGATCCTAAGAGGAGACCTGTGGTTGTCGATTTGATAGCTGCAGGTACATTACCTTTGGCCAACATAGTAAAGGCGATGGTCATATTGCTGGTAGGTAGGAGAGCAGTGATAGCCAATCCGGCAAACAACTGAGGCTCACTTAGCAGGAATCCTACCCCTAATAGGTAGGCTATTATGGGAATGGCAATAAAGTTCAATAGTACAATTGTGATCATCAAACGGCCATGAGAGAAGTTCAGAACCTCTTTGGGTTTGAATCCTATCATGGTAGGATAAATCATCAACATGGCAATAGGCAGAATAAATTGTTTCAAGGAAGAGGTATCAATTATAAGTCCAGTGATAAAACCCAGCACTAATACCGTAGGTATGGCTAGGATAATTTTCTTAGAAGGCCAGAAGATAATTTTTTTCAGTATAGTTTGTTTTTCCATGAGTTCCCCCTCATTCTTTTGTGTTAATATACCCCGCGGGGGTATATGGAGATTATAGCTTTTTTTTTTAAATAAAACAAGTTATATATTGATAAAAATAAAAATCCCCACATCTGGTAGTGAGGATTTTTTCAAAATGCTTATATAGCTACTGAAAATCTATCACCCTTAACTGATTATTGAGTTGATCGATAACAAGCAGGTTGCCATTACTTAAGAATTCGAGATAGCTTGGCCCGTCAAATAGGGCTTGTTCCAGGTAGCCATCGTTTTTGCCGTATATGCCTTTCCCCGTAAGGGTGGTGACTTGTCCCCCTGAGATTACTCGGATAGCGTGATTATAACTGTCTGCTACATAGATAGACCCGTCTGGACCTATGGTAATCCCGGTAGGAAAGTTGAACTCAGCCGTCTGAAGGATTCCGTCATTAAATCCTCCCTTTATATAGGTAGTGTAGGGTGTAAACTCCGTACCGCTACCTGCTAAGGTTGAAACTTGTTTATCTGGTGTTATCATCCTAATCCTTTGGTTACCACTGTCAGTGACATAGATAATTCCATCTGCTCCCAAGGTAAGCCCGATTGGTTCATTGAACTTGGCTTCCTCTCCTCGGCCATCAGTGAATGCTCCTTCTAGGTAACCATCTTTTTGTTCATAGTTTCCGCCAGCGATAACTTCATAAGTCCCGTCCATTTTAACTTCAAGCACCCTATGCTTTAAAGTTTCCGTGACATAGAGCGTTCCTTTTGTGCTGAGAATGATATCAGAAGGGAGGCTCAAGTCCTTGATTAAGGTAGATGCTAGCCCGTTATTGTCGATAACTCTAATAGCTCCGTTACCGGAGTCAGCGATAAAGAGGTTTCCTTTATTATCTAAGGCTAAGCCGCTGGGGAGATTAAATCTGGCCTTCTCCCTTTGTCCATCTACCAGTCCACCAACAGGCATCCCATAGTCATCTGTTTTATCTATGTTACCAGCAAAAGTTGCTACAGAACCGTCTGCCTCGACCACCTTTATCAAGTGATTCTTGGTATCAGAAACATATATATTTCCGTTAGCCGCCTGAACTGCTGCGAAAGGAAAGTTAAAATCAGTAGCTAATGTGCTTACTTGCTTCCCTACCGGTATTTTGCCATAGTTGAAGATATAGTGTACTTTGGTGACAGTCTCCTGTGATACAACGCCTGTACCACCCAGAACAATGATGTTGCTGGGGGTTGCTTGAGCAGAAAGGTTTCTCTGGTAATAGTTTAATAATATATCTGAGGTGGCTGTTGGAAGGTTTTCGTTAATTAGCACCAGTGGTGCTTTGATATTGGCGGCTAGAACTGCTCCAGATAAAGCGTCAGGATAATCCTGTCCGGAGGCCAGAACCAGCTGCGGGACTGGTAAGCCCCGTCCATTGTTCTGCCAGGATTTATTGAATCTGTCTTGTTGGAGGACAAGACTTTTATTAGTATGGTATCTGTCACTCCCACTGATACGTTTTACACCTTCGGAAGATAAGTATGTTACTTTGGTATTTAATTCTTGAGTTAATTCTTCTGAGATTGCACCTGTACCACCTATTACCTGTAGAGTTTGCTTCTGAGTTATATCAAGGAGAGAGTTATTCAGATACTTGACGATGATATCCGGTATGGTTCCATTCGAAGGTAATAGTATTATCGGTACTCCACCTCTGCTTACCTCGATTGATTTGCCTTTGCTAGCAAGATAATTTACTTCCTCGGCAGAGTAATAGTTTGTCGTGGCTGCGAGGACCGATGCACTTAAGGCATCTGGAAAGTCTACACCAGAGACGAGATAATATTCACTGCCATCATGTACCATGTTCTTGGCTATTTCTACTGCAGTCTCATAGCGATTGGCTCCGGCAATCCTGATAATGTTCTCAGCGGGTATGCCTAAAGCGGTAAGTGCTTTTTCATATTCCGGACTGATAACACCATCTCCTCCAAGGATGTAGGCCTTACCATCAATCCGAAGATGATCGGTTATATATTTAATTGCCTGACTATCTGCTTTTGGCATTTGATTTACAAGCAAGATGGGTGCATTTTTTTGATGAGCAAAAGGAACACCTGCTAAGGCATCGGCAAATCCATATCCGGAAGCCAGTACAACATTATCGACCATCCCCGGGTACTGATGGAGCGCTATCTGATACATGGTCTCCATCCGATTACTGCCGGCGAGCCTTTCAGTTTCATAATTATCAGTTATTGCTAATATATTTGCTGGGAAAACTAGAGCCAGAAGAGTAAATAAAGACAAAATAAATAAAGTACATGTCCTTTTCGGGGAAGTCAACCTTCGATTATGTCTGGATAGCAGCAAGTTTTCTTCACACACCTTTACGCATTAAAGTTAGTAAAGTTAGGGACGGTTCTTTACTTTATTCTTGTTTAGTAAAGTCAGGGACGGTTCTTTACTTTATTCCTGTTCACATACCGTGCAATTTTTACCGTTGTGCTTTGCTTTGTACAAGCAGGCGTCAGCTTTTTCAATAAGACTATTCTCCTTTCGGAAAGCGTTAGGCATTGAACTATAACTACCTAGGCTTATTGTTAGCCAAGGATCACCTTCTGGTTTCTGATGTTTTATTCTAAGACTATTGATTGCCTGACGAATATTTTCTGCGACTTTTCTTCCTCCGCCTTCATCAGTATCCGGAAGTATAACTGCAAATTCTTCTCCACCATATCTAGCAACAAAATCATCAGGACGTTTCAGGCATGACTTTATTGTTTTAGCAATTCTAATAAGTGCTTCGTCACCTTTTGCGTGGCCATAATTATCATTATAGTGTTTGAACTGGTCAACATCTATCATGATTAGAGAAAGCCATCTTTTATTCCGAACTGCACTCTTGTATTCTCTATCTAGGATGATATCAAAATTTCTGCGGTTGGGAATCTCGGTTAAACCATCTATATGTACCATAGTTTCCAGCATTTTTTGTTGGTTTCTATATTTCAGCGTGTTTCTAATCCGGGCACGAACGATGGCTGGGTTAAAGGGCTTCACGATATAATCCATGGCACCAAGATTTAAGCCTTGTTCTTCGTCCTCGGCCGAATTAAGACCGGTGATAAAAATAACCGGGATATCTCTTGTCCTGTCATTATCTTTAATGATCTTAATTACTTCAAATCCACTCATTCCAGGCATAAGAATGTCAAGTAATATAAGATCAGGTAAAATCTCTTCTTCCAGAATTTTGAGAGCTTGTTCTCCATCTTTTGCTAAGATAACTTTATATTCATTTAGTACATCTTTTAATAAATATAAATTAAGAGTTTGGTCATCGACAACCATAATGGTATTCTTCTCCATTATTATCAACCCTTCTATTGTTGCACCTTTATTAGAGCCAGAGACGGTTTATGTAAAATCTAAAGATAAAGAAAAGTGTATCCTTTAGGCCTAATTAAGTTTATTTTTTTGAGATAATTCGACGTCTTTTACTTTATCCCTGTTTAATATTACAATAATTTTGTTCCTATAAAGAAAAAACTGCTAAACTAAGCAATTCAGTGAAAATTAAAGTAAAGAACCGTCCCTAACTTTAAAAGAATAACTGCTTTCAATAAGCAGTTCAGATAAAAAAAGTAAAGTAAAGAACCGTCCCTGACTTTACTGGCTTTACTTTTTGCGGTGGTCAGGTAGGTGGTAGTTGTTATGGAGGAATTCTCCGAAGTGGGCGTTGATTTTGTTGGAGCCCCAGATATTCATATGTCCTGCATTATACATATCGGTCTTGAAGTCGAAGTCTAAGTCATCAAATAGATTGTTGTAGTTGATAAAAGGGATATTGTTGTCTTCGGCGATTTCGGCCACCTGGTTAAACATCTTTGCAGGTTCTGGGTGCCAGGATGGTATTTCTAAAGTGCTGTTATAGTCATGGGGAGCAAGGGTGAAGATAAGTTCAAATCCTTCTTCTTTGGAAAGCTCTATTATCTTATCGAGATATAGTTTTGCTTTAGGAGGGATTTCTGCTGTTTCCTTTGTGTGATTGGAAAAGGTATTGTTTTTACCGTAAATATTCTCTCCGGCACTATACCCCTTAGCATAATAGGTACTAAAAACGTCGAACTTGAAATCTTGTTCGGATAACTCCTTCCAACGTCCATGGTATTTTAGGATAGGCAATAGAAAGCTCAGACGATTATGGCTGGGTGTAGTATGGAAGATAGCATCGATTTTATTAACCGACATCTTCATATTATCAAGAACATAACGCACATACTCTTCATTGCCGTATTCATCTGTCAGACCCAAGTAATATAAATCAATTACTACTATGGGATTATCATGGAACTTGAGTACTTCTTTCAGAAGATAATAGGTGACATCAATTGGTTCTCCCCCAGTACCGTAGTTAAAGCTGGTAAAACCATATTTATCCCAAAGAATATTCGGATTGAATGAGTTAATCATATGACTTGAACCTAAGAATACTACATCTAAACTGTCTCCTTGATGTTCGTATAATCCTTGATATAGCTTGTTGCGATGACCCTCTTTTAGTATAAAAATAGGATTAAGGACAGAAAGAATAAGCCCGAGCAGGGTGAGCAGTAATATACTTTTAATTAGTGCTTTTTTAATCATAATATCCCTCAAAATTGTAAGTAAATAAACTGCTGAGCATCAAAATCCGGCCCATAGATTCCGAAAACCAAGATAAACACTATTGCGGTAACGTAAATAGTCCATCGGAAACCAATATGGTATTCGCTAATGTCAAACCCAAAACGTTTTGTGCGTTGCATGATGTTGCCCAAGATGATAATGAAGATTCCGAGGAGAGCGACGATGAATTCTTTCCAATCTAGTCCCAGTTCGAAAATCAAGCCGCGGGTAAAAATCTCCGGGTTAAAGTAAAGCATATTATTTAGTAATAGAACCGCTTCGGAAAAGGTATTGGCTCTAAAAAAGATCCAAGCAAAACAAACCAAGGAAAAAGTCAGGAATCCTTGGAACAGGTTCATACTTAAGGTCTCAGTTCTGATGTTTAAAAGTCTGACAAGCTTGTCTTTCAGAGGTCGGAGTAAATCTTCCCCAACACGGTATAATCCATGCAATCCGCCCCAAATGAGGAAGTTTATTGTTGCACCATGCCATATACCACTGACTACAAACACAACGAATATATTAAAATAACTTCTAAGCTTACTACAGCGGTTCCCACCAAGCGGGATATAGAGATAATCCTTGAACCAGCTGCAGAGGGTAATATGCCAGTTTGCCCAGAATTCTCTTATCGATCTGGATAGGTAAGGTTGTCCGAAATTCCTTGAAGATCTAAACCCCATAACTTGCGCACAACCTCTTGCAATATCCGAATATGAATTGAAATCACAATAGATTTGCAAGGCAAAAAATACAGTAGCGATAACAATCGCAAATCCTCTATAAGAAGCGGGGTCGTTATATACCGTATTAACCAAGATTGCTAATCTATCAGCGACGACAACTTTCTGGAAAAATCCCCATAGCATTAATAAAAGACCATCTCTCACTCTTGTATAATCAAAGAAATGCTCTTCTTGGAACTGGTGGAGAAAGGTCTTGGATTTTTCGATTGGTCCTGCAACTAATTGGGGAAAGAATGATACAAATAAGGCATATCTTCCGAGATGTGTCTCGGGTTCTACGTCGTTCCGGTAAACATCAATGGTATAACTGAGAGCTTTAAAGGTATAAAACGAAATTCCAATCGGAAGCAATATATTAAAGTTAGGTATTGGAATGGCTAAATCAAGCCATAGAGACAGCCTAATCAGGTTGGTACCAAAAAAATCTATATATTTAAAGAGAACAAGTATCCCTAGATTAGACAGCAGACTTAAAGCTACCCAAGTTTTCTTCATTCGTGTAGCTTTTTCTCTATCTCTTAATTCATTCGCTTTAGCTATTAATATGCCGCTAGCATACGTAATCAGAGTGGATGTGGCTAACAAGATAGCGTATTTGGGGTTCCAAGACATATAGAAAACATAACTACTTAGCAGCAGCCATGCCCAACGAACTCTATGCGGAATTAAGAAATACACTAATGAAACGAATGGGAAAAACATTAAGAATGTAGCCGAATTGAATAACAACTTAATACGCATCCTTCCCGGTAAACACTACAAAGAATGTCTTCCAAAGGATCTTAACATCAAGCCAGATAGACCAGTCCTTTACATATTGCATATCATAATTGAGAGTCTGGGTAAGAGGCAAGTCACTTCTTCCGTTAATTTGCGCCAGTCCGGTTACTCCCGGGGGCATGTTCAATCTGCTACGCTGTTCTGGTGTATATTTATCGACGATCTCTGGCACTTCCGGGCGTGGACCGACAAGGCTCATACTTCCATTAATGATATTCAATAGCTGAGGCAATTCATCCAGGCTTGTCTTTCTTAAGAATCTGCCGCTGTTGGTAATACGGGGGTCATTCTTCTCCTGAAAGACAAAGTTGTCCGGGTCGAACTTACCTTCTTGCTTCAGCTGTTCAATCTTGGCCTTCATAACCCCCTCCGCATTCGGTACCATAGTCCGAAACTTATAAATGGTAAATAGATCTCCTTTGCGTCCTACTCTTTGCTGACGAAAGATGGCGGAGCCAGGAGAGTCCACTTTAATCCATAGAACGATAAAAATCCATAGTGGTGATATGACAATAAGAAGGGGTATGGCTATGAGAAGATCCAAAAGACGTTTCGCAAACAAAAACAAACACTCCAGATAACAGAATTTAGATTTCTATGATTCGCTGGACAGCAGCGATAACATCTTCAACATCTTGATCGCTCATCTTCGGGAAGAGAGGGAGAGAAACAATTCGATCAAAGACGGCTTCTGCCTGAGGCAGATCACCACGTTTATACCCATAGGTTTCTCGATAGTAAGGATGAAGATGAACAGGGATAAAATGTACGCTGGTTCCGATGTTTTCTGCTTTAAGCTGCTCAATAAACTCGGATCTATTAATAGATATTTTTTCCAGATTCAACTTTATGATATACAGATGCCAAGCATGTCGGGCATAATCTCTATCGGCAGGGACTTCGATCTCACTCAGCCTGGAGAAAGCTTCTTGATAGCGTTTCGCAATAAGCTCTCTTCGAGTCTGCATAGAATCAAGCTTTGCCAGCTGGGTCATGCCAAGGGCTGCTTGGATATCGGTCATATTGTATTTATAGCCTGGGTAATTGATCTCATAAAACCAAGAACCTTCGGTTGAATAACGATTCCAGGCATTGCGACTCATGCCGTGCAGGCTGTAAACCCGCATCCTATCAGCGAGTTCATCATTATTGGTGGTAATCATCCCACCTTCTCCTGTCACAAGATTCTTAGTAGCATAGAAGGAAAACGCTGTCGCATCGCCGATCGAACCGATCATTTTCCCTTTATACTGAGTATAGACCCCATGCGCTGCATCATCTAAAACAAAAAGATTATGTTTACGTGCTATATCTAAAATCTCATCCATCTGACAGGGCAGTCCTGCAATATGTACTGGAATAATCGCCTTTGTCCTTGGGGTGATCTTCTCTTCAATCTTGGTATAGTCAATATTCATGGTTACAGGGTCAATATCCACAAATACGGGAGTTGCTCCGGCATGAATCACAACATTGGCTGAAGCAGCAAAGGTCATGGGGGTAGTAATCACTTCATCTCCATCCCCAATTCCGGCAGCAACCAAGGCCGTATGTAATCCTGCTGTACAGGAGTTTACTGCTATCGCATGTTTGGAACCAACGAACTCTGCAAACCTTTTCTCAAATTCTACAGTTTTGGGGCCCTTCGTAACCCAGTTGGATCTCAGGCTATCCACCACTGCATCTATATCATCCTGTTCAATTAGGGGGATGGCATACGGAAGAAACTCTGTTCTCCGATTATCACCCATGGATATCATCCTTTCCTAAAGCAAAATTAGCATGTATATAGGATAGCATTTTTTCCTTGATTAAGTAATATAATCCATTTTACTATTAAGAACTTTTTTTTGCAAAGCTTGAGTTAGATATGGGCATATTTAAGTTATCTAACCGTCTGAACTGAAGTTGTCAAGCAGTATGTTATGTTGTAAACTGAAGAATGGTACAATTATTTGTCATAAGGGAAAAGATCGGAGGAAAAGAACATGGGAGATATTACATTGTTCGATTATTTTGCAATTATTCGCAAACGCTGGATACTCATTCTCATAATTCCAATCATTGCTGTTGCCCTTAGTTCAATCTATGTTTTCAAGGATAATGAACCTATTTATGAGGCGAGAGCTAAGATTGCTGTTGGTAAACGAGTGGGAGATGAAGTTGGTCGGGAATACTTTTATCTACAACAGGCAAATAAGGATTTAGTCGATACCTACATGAATATCGCTAAAACCGGAATTATCGCTGAAAGGGTCGCCGTTCAGCTTCCTGAAAAAACTTCTGCAGGTATGATTCTCTCAGGCCTGCAAGTCTCCAAAGTTCCTGAAACACAGATTCTGGATGTTAAGTTCCGACATCGTAATCCTGAAAAAGCTGCAGAAATCTGTAATATTACCGCCGATACCATTATCGAACGTTTAGCAGAAATCGAAAAAGGTGATGTCGCGCTACTTGTAGATCCTGCGGTCATCCCAACTTCGCCATTATCTTCTGCCGGTAAAATGGCTAAAGTTATTTTATCAGGAATACTGGGGCTTCTCTCTTCTGTCCTTTTGGCTTTCTTATTAGAATTTGCTAGGAACCCTGAATTGAGGAAAGTACGCTAGTTTCCTTCTGAGATCACTAAGGTAAAGGAAAGGAGGGGCAACCGTTGCTTAATTCTTTGGCTTTAGAGCCACGTCAGCAGTCTATAGGCATCTTTCAATTTATTGCGCTCGGCTTTATATTAAGTATCTTCATTCTACCGGGCTTTGAGCTTTATAGTGGTGCCCCACAAGTCAGATTAGATGATCTTTTTGTATATCTCATGCTTCTTTCCATGCTTCTGGTTTATCCTTGGAACTTAAACATTAGAGTTAGGGAATATGTTTTTGTAATCTCTATCCTCATCATATGGATGTTAGTTACCCAACTAGCTAATGGAAGACTGACTGTTATTAGTGACTATTTTGAATATTATAAGATGTTTAAATTCATTATTGTGGTGGTTTTCTTCTATCTAACATTTAAGGATCAAGGTTTTTATGAAGGGAACGGATACCACTTTTTACGGCTTGTTTTCTACGGAGTTGTATTCTTTAATCTGATGCACTATTACGGATTATTGAATTTTAACCAGGTTGTTATGCCTTTCTATGCGGGGGAACATCAATTAGCAAGATTTGGGCTTAACAGTGTTGGTCTCCCGGATGTTAAACGGCTACTGGGTTCGATGGGAAATCCGAATGATAATGCAATCATCATGGGCTTTTTCAGTATCGTTTTTATCAACCAGGCGGTACAGAGAAAAGAAGGCCGCTACTTCAGTGCTTTTCTCGCGAGTACGGCTTTATTGTTACTGCTGATGACAGGTTCCAGGACCGCTTTTATAGCCATCATCGGTGTATTTGGACTGTATTTCATTATATCGAAAGCTTCGCCTAAGGCACTAATAGGATTTGCTTTACTCGGTGCTTCTCTCATCGTCTTAGTTCAACTCTTGAATATCACCTATATCTCATCGTTATGGACCGATAAACTGACTGAAAATGCTTCGATAATGGGTCGCGTGGAAATATGGGAGCATTTATGGATCATGATTAAAGATTCTCCCTGGATTGGTTACGGTCCCAATAAGGAATACTTCTATGCCAATAACATTTTTGCTGAGAGTGATTATGTGCTGATGACCTGGCGCTATGGATTTCCTGGATTATTCCTCTACCTTCTTTGGCTGGGCATCCCGGCGCTAACTGCTCTGTGGCATAGGAAAATAATTTCTGCTCGGAGTTTACTGTTGTTCAGTGCCTTTATCTTTATAAGTGCTTTAACCAATGTCCCTTCCCAAGAGCCTCGGATTAACGTGATTTATGCTCTTCTCTGTGGAATCATGTACGCCGATTTAGCCCGACGCAAAAAAGGTCTAACCTATTTTTAGATATACGATAACGAAAGGTGCTTCATATTTGCATGAAAATTTGTCACTTTATTTCAGTGCATCCCTATAGAGATACCAGAATCTTATTAAAAGAATGCAGTACATTAGCTGCCGAAGGATACGAGGTCCATCTGGTAGCACCGGACGCACCTGAAAATGAAATTGAAAACGGTGTTTTTTTACATAGCTCTCCTCGGTCAGAAGGTGGGCGCCTTACCCGGATGACGAAGACGATGTGGAATGTCTTCCAAAAGGCCAAATCACTTAACGCAGATATCTATCATTTTCATGATCCTGAACTTATCCCTGCTGCCTTACTTTTGCGTAGATCGGGCAAGAAAGTAATCTATGATGTTCATGAAGATGTTCCCAGGGATATATTGACTAAGAGTTGGATTCCTGCGCCGCTCAGGATGCTGATTTCTAAGTCATTTGAGGTATTGGAGAATTATGCTTCCAAAAAAATGAGCTATATCATCACCGCCACACCTTTCATAAAGATGCGTTTCCAACGCCTGGTCCCCCACGTAGAAGTGGTGAATAATTATCCAATCCTTCATGAACTTGAAGTTCCGGAGATAGACTTGCAGCAGAAAGAAAGCGCTGTTACCTATGTGGGAAGTATTACCAAAATACGTGGTATTACAGAGATGGTCGAAGCTGCGGGAAAAACTGACGCTAAGCTTCTTCTTGGCGGAAAATTCTCACCTCAAGAACTGCGAGAAGAGATTATCAAGCTTGCAGGATGGTCGCAGGTGGAGGAATTGGGGCAGCTGGATCGAAAAACTGTAGCAGAGACCTTCGCTCGAGCGATGGCCGGTCTTATCTTACTGCATCCCGCTCCCAATCACATTGATGCTCAGCCGAATAAAATGTTTGAATATATGTCGGCAAAACTGCCCCTTATCGGCTCTGATTTTCCGTTGTGGAAAGAGATTATCGAGGGCAATTCCTGTGGATTATGCGTAGACCCTCTCTCTAAAGATGATATCGCCCAAGCAATTCAGTATATCCTCGATCATCCGGAAGAGGCGAATGCGATGGGTGAAAACGGATACCAAGCTGTTCTGAATAAGTATAACTGGGAAGTAGAATCCAAAGTTCTCATTTCGGTATATAAGGAGTTAGAAGCGTGAAGATACTTACCATCATCGGAGCTCGCCCTCAGTTCGTAAAGGCTGCTGTGGTCTCCAGGGCTATAAGTTCCTATAATGAAAAAAATCCTGCTAATCAAATAGTAGAGGTGCTTGTTCATACTGGCCAGCACTATGATAGTAATATGTCGGATGTCTTCTTTCAGGAAATGCGGATTCCTGTACCTAACTATAACCTGGGAATCGGGGGAGGCTCTCATGGGAGTATGACGGGTAAGATGCTGGAGGGCATCGAAGATGTATTAATTAAGGAGAAACCAGATGTTCTGCTCGTTTATGGGGATACGAACTCTACTCTGGCTGGTGCTCTGGCTGCTGTGAAGATTCATGTTCCTGTAGCTCATGTGGAAGCCGGACTTCGTTCTTTCAATATGAAAATGCCTGAAGAGATCAACCGGATCTTAACGGATCGGATTTCCAATTGGCTTTTCTGTCCGACAGAGGTCGCAGTCGCGAATCTAAGAAGCGAAGGTATCTCTAGTGATTCTAGTCAGTCTAATAATTCTAGTCAGTTTAATCACTCTAATAACTCTAATAACTTTAGGGTCTTAAATGTCGGTGATGTGATGTATGATGCTGCTCTGTATTACAAAAATATTGCTAAACCAAGTGAAATGGTGGCTAACCTTCTCAACGATTATGCTCAAGGCTTTTATCTGGCCACTGTTCATCGGGCTGAGAATACGGATGACCGGGCCAGGCTTGGTGGTATTTTGGATTCGTTAGATAAGATATCCATAAATAAACCGGTAATTCTACCTATCCATCCCCGGACAAAAAAGATGATAAGTGATTATGGAATTAAGGTGCGTAACATTCATCTGATCGACCCGATTGGGTATTTCGATATGATTACTCTACTAAGCAGTTGTCATGGTGTATTCACAGACAGCGGCGGAGTTCAGAAAGAAGCGTATTTCTTTCATAAGCCCTGTATTACCCTCAGAGAAGAAACTGAATGGGTGGAGTTGGTGAACCATGGGTTTAACAAACTTGTGGGTGCCAATCCCGAACTTATCTTAAACGCGGAGCAAGCGTTCAGTAAGGATAAACTAGATTTCTCTATTGCCTTATATGGCGACGGGGATGCCGGCGGAAAAATTGTTAACCACTTAGTATCTGCTCAATAATCTGTTCAAAGGAGCTTCCGATGTTAAATAAAGATAATGTGACCGTTATCATGCCTGCTTATAATGAAGAGAAACATATCAGAGATGCTGTTAATAAAGTGGTTAATCAAAAATGGAGCGGCAACTTGGAGATTGTAGTCGTAGATGGGGGCTCAACAGACAGAACGGCAGCTATCATGAAGGAAATCATCCCTACCCTCCCTCCGAATCGTTCTTTGCAAATTTTGTACAACCCCCAAAAACATATTCCCGTATCCTTAAATATGGCTTGTCTTCATGCTTCTTCTGATATCATCGTCCGAACCGATGCGCATACCTACGTCCCGGATGATTATGTCTTAGAGACTGTAAATACTCTGGAGGAGATTGAATACCAAGGAATCGCCGGAGGCAGGATTATTATTTATCCTGGTGAAGAAACGTGTATAGCAAGAGCGATCTCTCTAGCTGTCCGTCACCCGCTGGGAGTTGGAAATGCAGCGTATCGAACTTTAGGATCGGATGTGGTAAAACCTCTGGATGTCGATACAGTCCCGTTTGGTGCTTTCTCTAAGGCTCTTTGGGAAGACTTGGGGGGGTATGATGAATCTCTTCTTTTCGATGAGGACTATGATCTTAATTATCGAGCTCGTGAAAAAGGCTATAGAGTAGTGCTGAATCCAAAAATAGTACTTACATATTTTTCTCGCAAAAATCTCAACCTGCTTTGGAAACAATACTTTCGCTACGGGTTTTGGGCCTATAAGTTTTGTCAGAAACATAAAATCATTCCCAGTATAAGACGGTTTATCCCAGCCGCTTTCGTGATCGGATTCTTTCTTCTTCTCCTAGTCGGGTTTTTCTGGACTTTTAAACTTTTCGGATTATATCTACTGGCGTATTTGCTTCCCATCATCATGGTCTCCCTTTATGAAGGGTTAAAGAAAAAGAGAGGTATGCTCTTCTCTCTTTGTTTGGTGCCAGTATTTCCTGTATTGCATTTTTCTTATGGTTTGGGGAGTATCTTGAGTTTGATTAAGAGGAAATGACTTTTTGATACAAGGAGATTAGCTTTTGGGATATAACTTGGGAGCTATAATTATTTACAGCATAAGTTCTAATGGCTTCAGGCGAATAGTCTTTATAGCTGTTTGTCATTTGTCTTAAGCCCTCTGCGAGTGCTTGGATGTTTTCCTTCTCTACGAGTATGCCGACTTCATCCGTTACAATTGTTTCCGGCCCGCCACAAGCGGTAGAGACAACCGGTTTCCCGCAGGCACAGGCTTCAATCAGTACCACCCCAAATGTTTCTTTCAAAGAAGACAACACTAAGAAATCACATTGATTATACATTTGAGGCATGTCCTCTGGGGGCAGTGCCCCATAAAAAGTACAGTGATCAGACATCCCTAGATCCTGAACTAGCTGTTCATAAGCAGACCTTTTCTCTCCATCTCCAACCAAATGAAGATGGGGTTTTTTATTGTCCCTGGATTCCAGGTGTACTTCAGCAAATTCCTTATATACCTCAGCAAAGGCCGGAAGGAGATACTGCAGTCCTTTCACCTCCCGCTGATCCATCCCCCCGATAAAGAGAATATTAACAGCGTCCGCTTTCTTATTTTTTGGTTCGTTAATACTTAATTGAAACCGAGATGTATCAACTACATTCGGGAAATATTCAGGACTCACTTTCCAGTTCAATGACTGAAATTGAGTTGCCAGGAAAGGACTGACGACTAGTACTTTAGCTGCTCTTTCAAAGGCATGTTTAAGAAGTATTCTATAAGGCGGTTTATCTGTATATTCCTGAAGATAAGACATATGTTCCGTGATGACATAGGGAATCGACATTCCGAGTGTGGCAAAGTCTGTAAGAATTCCTGCGGGAAAAGAGACGTGAACATGAATGATATCGGGTTTGAATAAACGGATAATTTTTTTTAGCTCTCGCCCGGCCAGGAAGCCCCCTTTTAAATATTTAAGAGGATTACCACTAAATCTTAAGTTCGCTCGATAGGTTTTGACTCCTTCCTCCAGACGTGAGACGACTTCTCCGGAGACGGTGAGACTACCGGAGGCAGCAGAACTGTTCTCTTGTCTTGCCTTGGTCTGAACTTCAGGGTCAGAAGGGTAGAACAAAGCAACCTCAACGTCGTGATTTTTTGCTAAGGCCTGTGCCTGTTCTCGGACGAAGGTTCCATAGATAGGGTTAGTTTTATTTGGATACCAACTGGTGACAATCAGAACACGTAATCTGGACAAAAGTTTCACTCTTTCCTATTCTTAATGGGGTCCTTTCTTAGTACTCCAAATTATTTTTCCAAACAATACTTATAATGATTTCTAAACCAATGATTATGATCTTCCAACCAAGGAAAGTACTGACCTTAAGGCATATGTACCGACCTTTCGAAAATCACGGTCCCAGATAATTAAAACAAACAAATAGAGAATTCCGGCTAAGAACGAAGATAAAACCGGATGGAAATTATATAAAGCATAGGCGGCTATACCCATTACTGCTGATGCGATGATGACAACAGTAAGGTGCCTCCATAATCTTATTTTATAAACCTTCAAGCGTACAACTGCATAGTAACTTATAAATATCAGGGCTTCAACGATAATCATCCCATACGCTGCCCCATATATCCCTATTATAGGGTAGAGCAGAAGGATAAGGATAAACAGCAGTACGATGCCTGATCCTTGAATAGCTGTCCGAAGCCACTGTCGATTGGTCGTTGTCAGAATGTCGCCGAGAGCAAAGCTCATACATTCTAACATAAAGAACCAACACACAATCATCATAATGGGGATGGAGTCATTGAATTTCCCATCATAGAGCCAAATCATAATCGGTTCTGCTAAAACGAAAAGCAGTAAGCTAATGGGTATTCCTACTGCACACAAAAACTTAAAGAATTTCTCAATCGTTTCTTGATGTTTACCCTTGTCGGTTACCCCAAGCTGAAAGAGCACGGGATAAATGGCACTGGCCATAAGGCTAGGTAAAAAAATGAGCATCAAGACGAGTTTAAAAGCTGCAGAGTATACCCCAACTTCTACATTGCTAGTTAATAGGGAAAGCATCAGAATGCTCATTTGAAAGTACATGTTATAAAAAATACGGTGAATACCAAATGGTAATCCACGCTTAACCATTTGAGGAAGTTGAGGGAAATCTACCTTCGGTTCAGCTTTTCTTCTAAGAGCGAGGTACAAAAGAAGACTTGTAAAGATGTAGCTGGCTAAGTGAGTAGCAGTTATGGCAACAACACCAAGCCCGCCTAGAATGACAAGGACTGTAAGTCCACCTATAAGAACAGTGGTAAGGAGCTGAAAGCCAGCGGAGAGATACATTTGCTGTTTTGTCTGATAATAATTATAGACTGATTGGTTAATGGCATTAAAACCTACTGCGATTCCCAAGATGATGATCATGCTCTTGACTGTAGAATCATACCCAGCCGGAACCATGAGGATAAGCATGAGGAGATAGATAAAAACAGCGATGATGGTTTTTGATAATAGTGTATTGCCAAAGTATTTAGGGATAACAGTCTGATCTCTCGATCCTTCCTGGACCATAAGCTGGCTGATTCCTATCTCACTAAATAGAATAAATGTTCCTACATAGGCATAAGCAGCAGCGTAATCTCCAAACGGTCCCGGCCCTAAATATCGGGTAACGAAGATTCCTACTACTGCTGATATGGCTTTGGCTAAAACACCTGCAACCCCTAAAGCTGTTGCATTTTTAGCTATTAAGCGGGTGTTCAATGAAAATCACTTCTTCATTATAAATATCACTATTAGGATGTTCTTTTGATGCGTTAACTAAGTTTCACATTATATTCTCTAGCAAACTTGAGGGTTACAAGGATTGCACAGCTCAACCAGAAGATTGGATCTTCAAAAAACCTTCCTTCTCCTTGGGAACTGATGAAAACTGTTAGTGCCCAAAGAAATGAGCCTGCTCCGATATAATATTCGTTACCATCATCGTGAAAGAGGTTTTGGTAAGAATGACTTGAACTATAAAGACTGATCAATTTTCCAAGTAGGGCGATCCAAATCAGACCCAAAACGGTCAGTCCGATTACCCCTAGTTCTGCTGCAATGGTTAAGACGGTCGTATGAGAAAGGGTAGCTCCTTCAACGGTCTGCATCTGAGCATAATCACTGAGAAACACGGTTTGAAAAGTTCCTAAGCCTGTACCTGTAATGGTATGATCCTGGAATATCGCTATTGCGACCTTCCATAGATACAACCGCTGTGGATTGGATACTTCGGGGTTCTGAAATATCGAAAGTATCCTGGTCAGCATTTCCGGTTGCAGAAATACAACAAGAAGTCCTAAAAGAGCTCCCAATCCTAAGACCCATAAAACCGCTTTTCTATTCGGCAATATTATCAGAGCTACGATTAGGATTGCCACTACGGTAAGTAGTCCGCCACGGGAAGCAGTAAACGCCAATTGAGCGAGCAGGATAGCCAGGCTTGCCATATAGGCAAGTTTAATTCCCTTATCTCTAACTTGGAGTTGTAACACTAAATTCGATACGATACCGAGGATAATGTAGCGGGCAAAAATATTGGGGTCAATAAAGGTGGCATTCACTCTCAACGTTTCTTCACGCAAGAGGTTTTCACCCTGCCAAATTAAATTACCGGTAAAGCCTTCATAGAACGTCAAAGGAGCTATAGCCAGTGCTGTTAGATGAAGAACCCTAAATCCCATGATTGTCTTTTCTTTATCCAAAAGAAGTGCACAGGAGATAAAGACAGCGAATAGGACCAGAAGTCTTACCGTCTCTCCTACAGTCTTACCAGGATCGGCAGAATATACAACACTGGCGGCACCTAGAACAAGAAACAACGTGAGCATTATGGTCAGGGGGTCTCGAAAAACGGCACTCAGTTTACGACGCATCTCTTCCAGAAAAAGTACCCGAGAGAAAGCAGCAAGAATTAAAGCAAAACTGGTTAGTTTCGCCAGAGATACCATCCCGAGCATTTCTCCGATTCTGCCAAAGTCAGGATACCAAGTAATGGAGATCTCTAGGGCTACTGCAAAAACGAGTAAAGGAACCAGCCACGAGGGCTTCAATACCATTAATAATAACAGAACTACTATTGTTAAACCAAAGATAATCCATTGTTCCAATTCTGTTCCCCCCAAAAAATCATTTAGTGCTAGTTGCTATTAACTAGTTAGTTAGAAGCTGCCTATATATTTCTCTCGTTTTACGGGCATTATCTTTCCATGTTAGTCCTTCTAATACCGTCTTCCTCCCTGCCTCCCCTAGTGATATGGCTTGAGCAGGATTACGTATGAGAGTACCTAGGGCTTGGATAACATCATCAACATCCTGAGGTTTGACTAATAATCCATTGTGATTATGGTGCACAATATCCGAGATTCCTTCTACGGCTATTATTGGTTTACCGAGAGACATTGCTTCAATATACGCTAGTTCAGAACCCTCTTGCCAGCACGGGAGGCAAAAGATATCGGCTTCGGTAAGCTTAAGCATAGCTTGCTGATGGTCCAACCTCCCTAAGAAAAAGACGTTATCATTAAGGTTTAATTGATCCCTCAAGGTTTCCAGGTTATTTCTTTCTTCTCCGTCACCTACAATGTAATACTCAAGGCCAGGATATTCCCTGACCAAAGAAGACATAGCTCCCAGATTCAGGTCTATTCCTTTGGTTTTATTAAGATTGGAAATGCTTATAATTCTTTTGCCGTTATGAACAGTCTTCGGTAGAGTATCTGAAAGATGTTCTGAATCTATGCCATTATTAATAACTGTTATTTTCGAACTAAAAGGTTGGTCTATGACTAAATTTTTAAGCTTCGTGCTAACTGTAATTATTTTATCGGCTGAGCTTAAGAGTTTGAATAATGATTTACGACAATTCAAGCTTTTGTTAATAGTAGACTGAAAATCCTGGCCGTGGATGGTTACTACGATAGGGACATTGTATTTCTTTCTCAAATAATAGGCTGCTTGTCCATCAGGTAAGGCTACATGAGCATGGATAAGGTCAAATGGGAATTCTTCGTAGATTCTATGTATGATTTTCCTGAGTCCCAGATACATGAAGATTCCAGAATACTCCAGCAGTAAAGAACGTGGGAATACCAAGTAACGAGGGTAAAGAACTTCCAAACCTGCTATGAAATCTTTACGAGGAGTATTGGCATAGTCCTCCCATTTCTTCCGCAAAAGGGGAAGAGGCCAAGGGGTAAATGGAACAGGCGCAAGTACTTTAACTTCACATCCTTGATTCTTCAAAGCATTAACCTGTTTATGAACGGAGATCCCATACGTGGGATTTATAGAAGAAGGATACAAATGCGATATCACTAGAACTCTCATCTACCAACCACCTTTAAAGAGTAAAGTCAGGGACGGTTCTTTTCTTTACTGCAGGACGGTTCTCCAGTTAATACCTAGTCTAAAGCTGCAAATATAATCTGGACAATCTCCTCCTGCTGTTCCGTGGTAAGTTCAGGGTAGCAGGGAATGGCTAAGGCTTGGGTACAGGCTTCTTCCGCTATTGGTAAGTCACCAAGTTTATAACCTAGGTAAGCAAAAGCGTTCTGTAGATGAAGTGGTAGTGGGTAATATATGCCACAAGCTATATCTTTCTCATTCAGGTCAATAGCTATTTTTTCACGCTCATCGGATCGCAGAACATAGAGATGATAGACAGGGAGAGCATTCGGGTCTTTTCCGGGAACAGTAAGTTTACCCTGATGGATTAATGGATCTAGAAGCCTGTCATAGTATTCCGCTTTTTCCCTGCGGCTTTGGTTCCATTGATCAAGGTAACGGAACTTAACTCTGAGGATAGAAGCCTGAATCTCATCTAGGCGGCTGTTGTAACCGACCTCATCATGATAGTATTTATTTTTACAACCATGAAACCTAAGCATCCGAATTTTTTCGGCGATGGCATCATCACTGGTAATGACCATCCCACCATCACCATAACCACCAAGATTCTTTGTTGGAAAGAAGCTGAATGTCCCCGCATCTCCGATGGAACCAGCCTTTCTTCCGTTATATTCTGCTCCAATAGCTTGAGCGGAATCCTCAATAATCCTAAGCCTGTACCTTTCAGCAAGCTTCATCAATCTATCCATGTCTACCATTTGGCCAAATATATGAACAGGGATTATAGCTTTGGTCCTTGGTGTAATCTTTTTTTCTATCTTATCGATATCTAGATTGAGGGTTACCGGATCAATATCTACAAAAACAGGGGTAGCTCCTACATTGGCAATAGTCTCCGCTGAAGCGAAGAAAGTAAAAGGACTGGTGATTACTTCATCTCCAGGACCGATTTTGCATGCCTGGAGGGCAAGAACCAGGGCATCCGTACCGTTGGCAACAGCTATAGCATGCTTGGTTCCGCAGTAGGCTGAGATTTCATCTTCCAATGCTTTTACTTCGGGTCCAAGTATGAATTTGCAGGAATCAAGAACTCCCATTACTGCATTATCTATCTCTTCTTTAATTGATAAATACTGTGCTTTTAAATCTAAAAGTGGAATAGCCATTCTCTTCCCTTCCTTTCTGACGGCCACGGATGGCCTAATGCCGCGGTGCCAGGGATGGCATGAAGCGGCTCTTATAATCAGGGTACACTCTCTATCAGTTTATTTCAATAGCACTGAAAAGAACATATATTATGGGTAGTAATTTCTAGTTTATTAATCGTTATTTTTTACCAGTTCTTCTTCCGGTACGTTTTTTACAATTCTAGCTGGAAAACCTTTAACCATTTTAGCGGAAGGTGTATCTTTAGTGACTAGGGCTCCTGCCGCTACAAAGGTCTCTTCCCCTATTTCTACACTGGGCAGAAGTATGGCTCCCCCACCGATGCGTGCCCCTCTTCTAATAGTTGCCCCTTTAATATATTGAAAACGTTTCTCTGTTCTACCCATATAGTTATCATTGGTGGTAGTTACCATGGGAGCGATGAAGACTCTCTCCTCAATCTCCATATAGGCAGTAATATAAGAACCTGTTTGAATCTTGGTATAAGCCCCTATCATAGTGTCATTCTCAACAGCGCAACCACTTCCTACCACGACCTTAGGCCCTAGAACACAGCGTTCCCGGATGAGTGCCCTGTCTCCGACGAATACAGCTTCACCAAGGACTGTCCCCGCATATAGGACAGCTGAGCACCCTATAATACTCCGGCTGCCAACTGTAAGTGGGGATAAATCACCCAGGTTTTTGACTGTGCTTGTGGAGGCAGCTCTGGGTGGTCTGCCGATAGATGAGTTACTTCCTATATATGTACCTTCTCCAATGTCAGTTCCGGAATAGACAGCGGTATGGTCTCCTATGGTCACTTCCTTATCTAAAGTTACCTGTTTATCTAAGGTAACATGATTACCAAGGCGAGAATTGGCTCCGATTTTAATACCTTCTCCAAGGACGCAGCCTGAACCTAGGATAGTCCCTTCCCCGATCACGGTGTCCTCTCCGATGACGCAGAAGGGCGCAATCTTAACTTTATCCTCTATAACAGCACTTTGAGCGATAACGGCACTGGAATGTATTGTACTATTCAATTACTAACCCTCCTTCTTTTATTATAAATAAGTAGTTTCTCCTATTATAATACGAGATAATCAGGAATTTATAGTTATTTTTTAGGTCTAATGTAACGTTTAATTAACTTAATGATTTTTTCAGTATGAAAATACGCTTATAACCATCTTAAAAATTAAATTTTTGCAACTTTTTTATGTCTTAAAGCTCTTATTTTCGAGGTATAGAAAGTAAACAATTATATAATTTCACTAATTCATTATATAATATTAGTTAAATCATGTTAAGAAATATATACTAGCGTGTATGATCTTATCGAATTTTAGAAGTATATTACATTATAAAGAAAAAGGAAACAAACTACGATAAGGAAAATATCAGAAGCTTTTAAATAGATGGAAAGGAAGAAATACATAATATGAAATGGTTTATTAATATGCAGATTAAGAACAAGCTCTTGCTAAGCTTCATGTTGATTGCTTTAATGATCGGTGTAGTAGGAGTTATAGGGATTATCAGCTTAGATAGGATTAATGAGAACATTGATTTGATTAATAGTCAAGGTATTGAACAGATTGGGCTCTTAAATCATGCCGATCAAAATCTTCTTCTATCAGAGATTGAATTAGAGGGAATTATTTGGGCGTCCCAAGTTACTCAGAACCAAACATCAATAGAAAATGCAAAGGCAAAGATTGACCAGCTTGGACAGGAGAACAACGAGTTATTTGAAGAATTTAAACAACATGACCTCAATGACAAAGAGAAGGAGTTACTGACAGAATACGAAGAAAGTATTGTGAACTATAGGGAGATACGCAACCAAGCTATTCAGTATGTCCAAATAGGCAATTATGCTCAGGCAGTTCAGTAAATTGACCAGATACACTTGGAAGGTGATAAGACAAGGGCACTAATAGTTAGCCTTGAAGAACAAGCCAATATTTACACAGATAACCTTGGACAGCAAGCTAAAGATGTGGATAGATCTGCACGCTTTTTAATGCTGATTCTGTCTGTTTTTGGTGTGATCTTGGGGATTACTTTCAGCCTGTTAATTGGACGAATTATCAGTCGTCCAATTATCGCTTCTGTGGAACATGCAAAGTTGTTGGCACAAGGCGATTTTTCTAATGATGTCTCAGCGGTATATTTAGACAGAAAAGATGAAATTGGGGTCTTATCTCGGGCTTTTGATGAGATTACCCTTAACTTAAGAAATCTCTTTCGTCAGGTTCTGGATACAGCAGAAGATATGAGTGCTTCTAGTGAGGAATTATCTGCATCTGCGGAAGAAGTAACAGCTCAAGGACAGAGTGTCAGTGCTGCAACTCAAGAGATTGCAGCCGGGATGGAAGAGACCTCAGCTTCTACGGAAGAAGTCATGGCTTCAGGTGTCGAAATGCAGAAAGGGGCTAATGAGCTTGCTGAAAGAGCCAGCGAAGGCAGTCAAATTGTGAAAGAAATTGAAATACGGGCTGAAAAGATGAGTTCCGATGCTCAGTCTTCCAAGGAAATGGCCAATCAAATTTATCAAGAGAAACAAGTTGGTATCACTCAGTCCATCAAAGAAGGGGAAGTTGTACAGGAAATTGAGTCGATGGCTCAAACGATTTCCGATATCGCCGAGCAAACAAACTTATTGGCACTTAATGCAGCGATCGAAGCTGCTCGGGCAGGAGAACAAGGCAGAGGATTTGCTGTGGTAGCAGAGGAAGTGAGAAAATTAGCTGAACAGTCTGCCAACACCGTTATAGGCATCCAACCTGTTATAGTCAAAGTTCAAAATGCCTTCAAGAATCTTTCCAAAAATTCGTCGGAGATACTAACTTTTATCGATGAAAAAGTAACTCCTGATTACGATACCATGGTCGACATCGGTACACAGTATGCCAAGGATGCAGAAACAATAGGAAGGCTTGTTGGAGACTTTGCTTCTACTACAGAGCAGATGTCAGCTTCGATCGAACAGGTAACCAGAGCAATAGAGACTGTTGCCGCATCTGTGGAAGAGGCAACAAGCAGCTCGCAAGATATAGCGAATAATATTGGTGAGACCTCTAAAGCTATGGATCAGGTATCAAAAGTTGCACAGACTCAAGCAGAGTTGGCCCAAAGCTTAAATACCCAAGTAAAAAAGTTTAAACTGTAGACTAAGATTTAATACATCTAAATATAACTAAAGCAGTCCAAAGAGGATGTCTCAACCGAGGCATCCTCTTTTATTAGATGATCGTAGTAATTTTTTTAGTTGTAAGCTAATAGAAATAAATAATATATAAAGATATGGTTTTGGGGTAAAAAACGAAATGATTATTGGAGATAATGTTTGAATAACTGTAGTGGTACAGTATCTGCTTAATTCAGTAAATGAGAGGAAGATGACTGTATGTTCAGAAAGTATTGCCCCCGGTGCAAAGAGTATTCATATTCTGCTTCTGAAAGGGAATGGATATGCCCAACGTGCAGTAATGATTTAACCGATGAGCCGGTACTCACTATTTATGAGAAATCAGCTAAAGAGGTAGAAGAATAGCAAAAAATAATCTAATAGGCTATAGCCATATTAAATCATTTTTTGCTTTTTTGACCATGGGTAGCCATCTTTACATTGGAAATGATTCATTCCTCTCCCATGACTCCACAATACGTAGTGCTTGGTAGAAATCAAACCCCTTTCCTATAAGATAGGATATAAGGGCTGCTTCGGTGACCGCGTGTTTAACACCAACCGGCCTAGCTTCTCTTAAGCTTTGTCTAATCGCTGGCATAACGTGCATGATAGCACGATTATAGTCCGGCATAGTATGTGGAATCCCATGTCCAGGTCCTTGATAAGGTGGCATCATAGGCATTCTCCTTTTCGGTTCCGGGTAGTAATAGAGTATGTTGGACCGAAAAGAGGAGTGCAATTCTAAGTAACAAGGGATTAATTACCTAATGCTTCCTTGTTTTCCCAAAAATCGTCTAATCAGCAAAGTCGTCTAATAGTGGTAGCTTAACTGGAAGTCCGCTCTCCTGAGATTTATAGATGGCCAAGATAATCTCCAGAGCTTTACGCCCTTCCTCCCCGTTTATCGGAGGAGAGGTGTTTGATTTAACGGATTTAATCATATCCTCTATTATCTCTCGGTGCCCGAACCCGTATACCGTAGGGGGATCGCTTTCCTGAGCTGAAAAAATCTGATTCTTCTCTCCTTCACTTTCTGGAAATTCCCAAACCTCAACTCTATTAACTGCAATTCCACCTATTACAACCGAACCTGTCTCTCCAAAGATATTTAAAGTTTCCTCTATATTTTTGGGGTATATGGTTGTAGCTGCCTCTATCAGGCCGATTGCTCCGTTCTTAAACCTAATTACTGCACCAGCAACGTCTTCCATTTCAATCTGACGTAGAGCTGTGGTGGTATACCCGAAAACAGACTCTACAGGTCCCATCATCCATTGCAGAAGATCGATGTTATGGATGGATTGATTCATTAATACTCCACCATCTTGAAGCTTGGTTCCTCTCCAGGGAGCTTGGATGTAATAATCTTCATTCCGATTCCACCTGATAGTCGCTTGTCCATGGGTTAGTTTTCCGAATCGTCCTTTTTCCATGGCTTCTCTCAAGATTTTGATTGATTTATTATAGCGGTTTTGGTGAATTACGCTTAGTTTAACGTTATATTCCTGGCAGGCTTTAATGAGATAGTCGGCTTGCTTTAAGGTCATTGCCATGGGTTTTTCCACCATGACATGCTTGCCTGCCTTAGCCGCCTCTATTCCGATTTCTGCATGAATGCCACTAGGGGTAGCTATTGTAACGATATCTATATCTTCTCTTTGAAGAAGCTCTTTATAATCTAGATAAGGATCAGCATTATAAAGATGCGCAAACCTTTCTGCTTTCTCCGAGATAATATCACAGACAGCGACAAGTTCAGCTTCAGGGATAGCGATTATAGATTCTGCATGTTTGGGAGCTATTCGTCCACAGCCTATAATTCCAAAACGCAGCTTTTCCTTAGATGTTATCAAAATATACCACTCCTCAAGAGACAGAGAGACGGTTCTTCTGTCTAAAATTCCACTAGATTTTAAAGATTTTTTCTCTATGGGCAAGGACATTTTTCGTAGCGTTACGGGTGTCCACTATGAGTTGAGCTTGTTCGACCACTTGGTCGTAGTCTACCTTACTATGGTCTGTAAGGATAAGGACGCAGTCTGAGGCGGCGAGGGCTTGGGGTGTAAGATCAACGCTTTTCAAATGGATTTCACAGCCTCCATGAGGCTGGATTTCTGAAATATAGGGGTCATGATAGGTGATGTTGGCACCTTCTTGCCGCAACCGTTCTATGATTATCAAGGCCGGCGATTCACGGACATCATCGATATCTTTCTTATAAGCGACTCCAAGGATAAGGATGTTAGCATCCTTGATACTCTTTTTCACTCCGTTCAATGCTCTATATACTTTATTGACTACATAATATGATACTTCTACATTTATTTCCCCGGCCAGTTCAATGAATCGGGTATGAAAGTTATACTCTCTTGCTTTCCAGGTGAGATAGAAAGGATCGATCGGGATGCAATGACCTCCGACTCCTGGTCCTGGATAGAAAGTATGAATACCGAAGGGTTTGGTGGAAGCTGCTTCGACGATTTCCCAAACATCCAGTCCCATACGATCACATAACAGCATCATTTCATTTACCAAAGCTATATTAACTGCTCTATAAGTATTTTCAAAGACTTTTGTAAGTTCGGCTGCTGCCGGTGAACTGACAGGAACCACATTGACTATTGTCTGAGTATATAGGGTATAAGAAATCTCCAAGCAGTATGGAGTAACGCCTCCTACTACTTTAGAAGTGTTTTTCGTGGTAAACCGTTTATTTCCGGGATCAACCCTTTCGGGAGAAAAGGCTAGAAAGAAATCTTTGCCTACTTTGAGGCCGGAAGTCTCAAGAATAGGGAGTATTACTTCTGTAGTAGTTCCAGGATACGTCGTGCTTTCTAAAGTTATAAGCTGTCCTGGTCTAATATAATGGACTATTTGATCCGCTGAGGCTTTCATGTATGATATGTCAGGATCACGGGTTACGGTTAAAGGCGTGGGGACACATATGATGACGACGTCACAATCAGCCAATTGGGAAAAGTCAGTGGTTGCTTTTATTATGCCTCTGTCAGCAAGTTCTTTTAGTTCTTCATCTTTAACGTCGCCGATATAATTGTCTCCGGCATTAACTTTGGCCACTCTATCAGGGTTTATATCGAAACCGATAACGGAAAAGCCGACTTTACCTTTCTCCACGGCAAGAGGAAGTCCCACATATCCGAGCCCAATGACTCCTATTATAGCTTTATGACCTTCTATCTTTCTTTTCAGTTCCAGAGCCACTGTATCTTGATCGGTGATTACTTGTTTGACTTCAAGCATGAAAGCTTCCTCCTTCTATTCTTCAAGGTTATCTTTGTTTAATTTCTAAGTATTTTAAACTCATTTATTTACAATCATCTCTGTCTGCAGACTATCTTTCTCTAAGCGAAAAGTAGGTAAGAGTTGTCTTATACCAGCAACTATTTCGTCTCTATCAAGATAACTGCCACGTTGGCTTATTGTCTGGACTAATTGTTCGATAGACTCATAAGGAATATTGTTCGGCCTAGCGATGAAAATCCTTTTATGTTTTGTAGCTGAGGTTCCTTCTTCTGAGGTAAGAAGTTCCTCAAAGAGCTTCTCTCCCGGTCTGGTTCCGGTAATTACTATCTTAATATCCTTATCGGGTTCGAGGCCGGAAAGGCGGATAAGGTCTCTGGCTAAATCAATGATTTTAACCGGTTTACCCATATCCAGAATGAATATCTCTCCTCCAGTAGCCATGGATCCAGCTTGAATAACAAGTTGACTAGCTTCAGGTATGGTCATAAAATACCGGGTCATCCGAGGATCGGTTACTGTAACCGGACCTCCGGCTGTAATCTGACTTTTAAAAGTAGGGATTACACTCCCTCTGCTCCCTAAGACGTTTCCGAACCGCACTGCCACGAATTTGGTCTCGGATTTATAGTTATAGTCCTGAATAATCATCTCTGCTATTCTTTTAGAGGCTCCCATTATACTGGTTGGATTAACTGCTTTATCAGTGGAGATAAGGACAAATGTTTTAACTCCTGTTCGATCAGCGGCTTGAGCAAGATTGTTTGTTCCTAAAATATTATTTTTTAAAGCTTCTTCTGGATTAGCTTCCATAAGTGGTACATGTTTATGAGCTGCAGCATGAAAGACAACGGATGGCTTGTACCTTTCGAAAATAATGTTGACCTTTTGCTGATCCTTAATATCAAAAATTTCTGTGAAAATCGGATGCTGTTTAAGTTCTTGCTGGATATCAAAGATGCTATTTTCTCCATGTCCTGTGAGAATTAACTGGGAAGGTGAGAATCTAACAATCTGTCTACAGAGTTCCGAACCGATCGAACCTCCAGCACCTGTCACTAGGACTACTTGGCCTTTTAAGTAATGAGCCACTTCCTCTAAATCAACCCAGACGGGATCTCGTCCAAGTAAATCTTCGACCTGAACTTCCCGGATGGAACTTACTGTAATCTTCCCACTGAGGATATCATACACACCCGGTAATATTTTTAAGTTAGAAGCTTTCGTCTCTTTGCATATTTCAACTATCTCCCTGATGGCATCACCAGAGGCCGAGGGGATAGCTATTATTATTTCTTCTACTCCATATTTTTCTACAACTTCAGGTATTTCTTTTCTGGAACCAAGTACTGGGAATCCCTGAACATTAAGATATATCTTCCTTTCGCTGTCATCAATAAATCCAACGGGCATCCCATCTTGAAAATCTCGATTTTTGAGTTCTCTCAAAGCTAGAACTCCGGCATCCCCGGCCCCGATAATGAGGACTTTTCTGGGAGTTTTGTTCCAAACTGTAAAGATGGGGTTTTCTTGACGCAGTCGTTGACTGAACCTAAACCCACCTATAGAGACGATTACTAAGAGCCAAAACAGAACGCTGACGGAATGGGGCAGTCTGATAGGTGCAATAAAATATACAACAGTAACCGTAAAGGCTGAGCCTATAGTTACCGCATAGACAATCGAAAGCATTTCACCGATACTTGCATACCGCCAGATATTCCTATAAAGGCCAAAAAATTGAAAAGCTAACAGCAATGCTACAGTGGAAATTACTGCAGCGTCAATATAAGTTTGTATATATTCTTGAGGCAGACCTTCTTCAAAACGCAGGTAAAAACTGCCGAAAAGGGCAAGATTAACAAGAAGGGCATCAAAAAGCATAAGAGCAAGGGTGCGTTTAGGGTGTGACACTTATCTTGACTTCCTTTCGAAGTAAAATACTAGTTTTTATCGATTATCAGTTTACTACAATTTAGGGTTATTTACAATTAGAGAAGCATGGTTTAAGCAAGGAAAGGAAGCAAGGGGACGGCTCTTCTGCTTCCTCTGTGTTGAGTGAAACAAAGACCCGTCCCCGACTTGAAGGACCGCTTTCTTTTTACAAAGTAAAGAACCGTCCCTAACTTTATAACTTTACTATCTTTACTATTATTAAGGATTTATATTTTGTTATTGGCTAATAGATTTAAAATCGTGATGATACCTTTATCCGAAATAGCGTTTTTTCCCCCGAATACTTCGATTTCTACTTTTGGAGGGAGGTTTTTTAAATAATTTTCTGTACTAGAACCATTAGTTAATCCTGATGGTGGAACTAGGAGCATAGGGGCGTTTTGCTTTGCGGCTAGGGCCGCGCCAGCCAGAGCATCAGGAAAATTTTGTCCTGTGGCAAGGAAAATCTTCGATGCTGCAGGGTAAAATTCTGTCAGGATATTTATTGATGTGTCATAGCGATCATGACCTGCTAAACGTTTGATCTCTTCAACTGGCACACCTGAAGTTTTAGCTATATTATCAAGTAGCTTAGACGAAATAATTCCTTCACCACCGGCGATATACAGAGTTTGAGGTTTAGCTTTTTCTAAATATTCTTTGGTGGCAACGGGTAGGCTGTCTGAACCTACAAGCAGTAGAGGATAACCTTGAGCTCCTGCTGCCGAAGCTAGACTTAAAGCATCGGGGAAATTATAGCCGGTAGCTAAAACAACGCTGTTCGATGAAAAAGTTGAAGCTACTAAGGCTGCTGTTTCAAATCTATCTTTCCCAGCAATTCGTTCAAAATCTTCAGTCCAGTCAAGTACTTCTCTCAATCGTTTCTCAACCTGATTCCCTAAGGCATCCTGTCCACCGAGCAGGATTACTTTTAGAGGTTTAAGCTTTATCAAAGTTTCCTCAACCCTAGAATCGAGATGATTTTTGGGAGTGAGAAGAATGGGAGCATTGTATTTCTTAGCAAGTGCTACTCCAGCTAACGCGTCAGGAAAATCATCTGCTCTTACAATTAAAACTGTTTCACTACCATCAGGCCAGCCATGTGAAGCGATTCTAAGGGCGGTTTCTATCCTGTCAGGTCCGGCTAAGCGATTGACCGATTCTAATAAGCTAATTTCCAAATCGCTGAGAGCAGAAACTTCATCAAGACCACCGTAATGTATGGGTTCCGGCGTTTGCCAGATAGTATTTTTGGTTGGGAGAGTGCCTGCCGGTATAACGCTGGTAGGTATAGGGGTAACTGCACTCGGATTTACCAGCCCTTTAAAGTACTCAGACCCAATAAGCTTAAATATTTTTTCCTGATAAGTTTCTCTTCCGGCGGCTGCAGCATTACTTGGGTTGTTATATGTGACCCAACCATTATAAGCCCAGAGTGCAAAATACCAGTTCTCGAGTTTATTGGGATCTCCATCACCTATATGAGGAGTTGCATTCCACTTGGAGAGAAGAATGTCAGCACCATATTCGATATTGAAACTTATATCATTTTTCAGTTTTGCAACTAGGTCGGCATTATTTGGATTATACGATCCTACTTGCATTATTCCTATATTAGGGGTACTTCCCCAGTAAGACGTTACTACATTGCCATTACTATCCCATTGACGCCACCCTGATTCTTTGTAAGCAATAGCTTTGAGGATAACCGGAGGAATTTTCTTTTCTTTACCTACCCTGTCAAAGATGCCAGCTATCTCCTCTAAGGATGGATTTTGATTGGAGGCAAGTGTAGTTATTGGCCCTTGAGGAATAACTAAGCAAATAAGGAGGAGCAGAACTATCCCTAAACGAATTAAATACTTATATCTGATTTCTATCCTCTCCCATCTTTTTACATTAGATTTTATTCTTTATTCGTCAGCAGATGCATTTTTTCCTTTGCGTTTTTATTTCCAATTAACTCCAAATCATCTAAACTTTATATCACTATTTTATTCACTTCTTTACACTAATTACTTATACCCTATATACTCATTACAAAAAAAAACGGCTATTTACCGCATTTGATTTAGCTTTTTTACGTAGGTAGGAGACAATTCCCGTCTATCTTTTTTATAAAGTAAAGAACCGTCCCTGACTTTACTAACTTTATGTAAAGTGAAGAACCGTCCCTGAATTTACTGAATTTACACCTTTATTTGTAGAATTGGTAGATTGAACTAGCTTTGCATTCAAACATTGCTTCGTCTGCAAGTCTGGTAAGGGTATCTAAGTCTTCGCCGTGTTCGGGATAGATGCTTATGCCTATACTTGCAGATACGCTGATTTTTTCCATTTCGATTATAAAAGGTTCCGCTATCCAAACCAGTATTCGTTTGGCTATCTCCTGTAGTATCTGAATGTTGGTATCTTCAAGTAAGATGACAAATTCATCTCCACCTTGTCTTGTTACGATGTCTCCTTGACGCACACATTCAAGCAGCCTCTGGGCAACTTGTTTCAGTAATAAATCTCCTATGTCGTGTCCGAAGGTATCGTTGACATTTTTGAATTTATCTAAATCTATATACATGATGGCTAGCTTCGTATTTTTTCTCTTGCATCGTGCAATTGCTTTAGGAAAATAACTGCTAAGCATATTCCTATTAGGCAGGCCTGTAAGCGTATCATTAAAGGCCATGTATTCTATTTGCTGCTCATATTCTTTCTTGGCTGTAATATCGATGATAATACCCAAAAAAACGTTCTGAGACTCGATGGTAGTTACGACAGTTAGATGATCTTCCAGCCAGCGGATACTTCCATCAGAGTGGGTTATCCGATATTGGATAACTCCAGATTCCAATTTAGAATGCACTAGTTTTCTCCATCTATTAACCTTGTTCCTATCTTGGGGATGAACAAACTTTTTCCAAGTATTCATGTTGAATTCTAGTTTAGAAAGACCAAAAATGATTTCAATACTATCGGTTACAAAAAGGTTTTGTGCATCTGTTGCATCTATTGTATATGAATAGACTGTTGCATCAAGAGTTTTAAAATAATTAAGAAATGATTGGGCTTGTTCTAGTTCAATATTAACAGTCATCTTATTCTCCCCAATACCTTTAGGTTAAAGTATTAGATTTGCTTTCTTGATATTTGAAGCTTAGTGGTTTATGAATCTTATCGTTAATTATCAGTAGTACTTTAAAGGCAGCTATCTCATGTTTCTAGATTTATATAGTTTGTGCGAGTCCATTCTTCTTTAAACTCTTTTCTGTCTATCTAGAACTATAAATAACATTTTTTTGAAATATCCAACATGAATTATTCGACGTTATTGCTGATATCCCTTTAAATGCTTAAGATATTTTTTACATTACTTGGATATATCTTTTCTTTCTTTCTATGAAGTATTAAGCAAAACTCAACAGTAAACTGCGAGTACTTGGGGAAAGATACCGACTGAGAGAGCCTCCCGAAATTACTTCGAAAGGCTCTCTCAGTCGGTATCTTATTAATTGACGTTAGATATGTTTTAAGAGGTATTGGATTTGAAGGACTGTATGCTCATCGATGATGCTTTCTCCACCCACGATTGTGACGTCAGTGGAGTAGGGTTGTTTCATAAGGTAGTTCTCTATAGGAGATCCGATGCTAAAACCGCCCGGAGGAACAAGAAGTAAACTGCCGTATTTGCTGGCGGCTAAAGCTCCAGCAGCTAAAGGATCAGTGAAGTTCTGTCCTGTGGCAAGGAAAATCCCTCCTGCTTCAGGGTGAAACTCTTCTGCGACCTTAACAGAAGTCTCATAGCGATTACTTCCATAAATTCTAATTATATTTTCTGCAGCGATTCCTGATTCCTGAGACAGTTTTTCAACTACTCCCGCGGAGACTGCACTCTCGCCACCTACAAGATAGATACCTCTTGGTTGTAGATCCCGCATGGTTTGAATCGTACTTTCAGGCACTGCATCTGTGGCTGTAAGTAGAAGCGGTATATCAGCACTAGCCGCTGCCGAGGCCAAACTTAAAGCATCAGGAAAATCCATTCCAGTAGCAATAGCGATGAGGTTCTCTTTTGGGAATTCTTGAGCAATCAGTGCGGCTGTCTCAAATCTGTTCTGCCCGGCGATCCTCCGGATATCTTCTGTCCAATGAAGGACTTCCCGTAATTGGGTCTCGGTATTTTCGCTGATAGCTCCTTTTCCTCCGATAATTATTGCAGTTGTAGGTTTCAAAGTATTGAGGACATCAATTACCTTAGAGTCCAGTTCATTTGGGTCTGTTATCAGTATGGGTGCCGCATACTTTTTTGCCAAGGGCACTCCGGCTAAGGCATCAGGAAAATCATCAGACCTTGTAATTATTACGGTCTCGGTTCCGTGTGGCCAGCCAGTTAGTGCTATCTGGTTAACTGTTTCTATCCTGTTTTTACCAGCTATCCTGGTAATAGATCCTTGTATATCCCCTCGACTGGGGTCATCTCCAAGTCTAACCCTAAGATCACCAAGGGTATAAGGTTCAGGAGTTTCCCAGGTTAGACTCCTGTCGGGCAACGTTCCTATCGGCAAAAGATGCGGAGGGATGGGTGTTATCTGCACGGGGGTAACTACACCCTGGAGATACTCTATAGCAGCCCGTCTAATGATAGCATCCTGGTAGGCTACTCTGCCTCTGGCCTCTGCATTGTTAGGGTTATTCACTGTGGCCCAACCGTTATAGGCCCAGAGAGCAAAATACCAGTTTTCTAGTTTATTGCGATCGCCATCACCAATCTTAGGTGCAAAATCCCATTTTGCGTTTAATAAGTCTGCTCCAACTGAGATATTATAATCGATATCATATTTAAGCCTATTGACTAGTTCGGTATCTGAATCGTTATAACTTGTAACCTGCATAATACCGAGACCCGGTCGCGGGCCAGCATGGTTGGTCACTACATTACCATTCTTGTCAAACTGTCTCCAACCGGTTTCCACAAAAGCCACAACCTTTAGAATTACACTAGGAATATTCTTTGATCGGGCTATAACTTCTAGTTTACGAGCAATTTCCTCATAGGAGGGATTCTGGTAGCTTTGAATCTCCGAGGCTTTGGTTGATAGAGGTAAGATCAATACGATTACAAAAAGAACGACTAAAAGTTTTCTCTTCTTATTTAACACCTAATTCTCTCCTTTGCGCACATAAAAACAACTTGAAAAGAAATTTCCAAGTTGTTAATATTCGCCATATCCAGGTTAAATCCTGCCCGAAGAGTTAAATAGATGTTTCTCCAGTTATCAGCCAACGAGAATCCATTTTTATTAAGTTAGCTCTAACATGGACAAAATGCTTAAATTCTTCACCGCGAGGAGATTTTTCCGCTAGGTCATAGTCTCTAACGGTATAACGATAAATGGCTTTAACCGTAGCCGAGTGTTTATCCGCTGTTTCTATCCTAATATCGTCAAAACTTACTTCATCGATATATAAACCTGTTCCACCTGAAAGAAACTTTTCAGCTTTTTGGATATGAGTTTCCATAAGTTGTCCTGTGTAAGCCTCGGCGATACACTCTTTAAAAGTTGATATGTCTTCGGCTTTCCAAGCATCGAATAGAATTCCCAGGTTCTGTTTATAGTCCGATATTATCTTCTCTTGTTCCACAGCGGAAAGGTCTGTATCCTTTTCTTCTTGAGATTTATTTGGAATTAGGTCATTTTCATCAAGGTTCCCCAGCCCTAAATCATGGCTGGTGACACTTGGAAGCGGAAGCTGATATTTGCTGGCGTCTATTTTGGTAGCATTATCTTTCTCCTGATAATGTGTTCCTGGTTGAATAGATGTCTCCCAAACAATATAACCCGCCACTCCTACAAGAATTCCAAGAAAGAAAAGAGATACTGTTAGAAACCAATATGTTTTACGCATAAAATCACAATCCCCTTAAAAAGGATTTTATTACCATCTTGTCCTTTTCAAGCGGATTTTAAACATATCTTTCTTAAAAAAATAAATCACTTGATTAAGATAATATATAAAAAGGCAAAAAGTCAATTCCAGGGTTATTTTTTTACTTTATTACTCTTTTTTTTGGAAGATCCCTTGGGCTTATGGAATTTTGCTGTGCCCATTGCCATCCGGGTAGAAAGAATAATGATTATCGTGAAATCAACAAGCATATAGGTAGTGTGGAATATCTGCATCTGAACTGCTGCAAAAATACTAATTACGATACCAATAATAATCAGATTAAAGCCAATCCATTTTGCCAACCCTGCTTCGTCTGTTTCTTTATCCGCCCGTTTGCCGCCGAATAGACGGATAAGTCGGAACTTCCAAATAAGAGCTCCTATGACCATTAGAAATAATCCTGCGGTTACTGTGACAATCATTTATCCACCTCCATATTTACGAATGTTCATTGACCATTAACTATGCGATAATATCTAACAATATTCTTATCACGTCTTCTACTACTGAATATTACATACTATTATTATGCCGTCAAGGATAAAAATCGTATCCCTTTACAAAAAGTTATCTCTGGAGGTCGGACCTCCAGAGATAACTTTTTGGTTTTGTTTTCACCTATTCTATTTTTGCTCTTTCTCTCTGTTTATTCCGAGCGTTTGGTGGCAAACGGCGTTGCTCCATATACTCTGGAACTCATATCATCTCTAAACAGATGGGTATCTAAATCATGGATTTCTTGATGGAACTGTTCGATTCTTACCTTATCTTTCGTATCAAAGGCATCAATACCCCTGTTTAAAAGATTTCGGAAGTAGACATCGAAGGTTGCGGCTCTGTTAGAATTCACCTCGTTTTCAATTTGTTTCTCCCACAAAGTTTTGTGGAAAATAATATACTTTCTGATATCGTCCTCATTCATCTGGGGTCCTGCGGTAATACCGTATAGGTATCCATCAGCATACTGATGAATGTTCCAGCAAGCCCCAAAAGCCAGTGTCCTTGCTGCATCGCTTAGAGCACCTTCACCGAAGTATTCCTCTACCGATGGAGCAAGATTCAGGAGACTCAAGTCCGGCTCCTTATACTTTTTAATTCCTGCCGAATCGGTGGTAGACTCGCTATTGGGAGTGGAGTTAGGCGTAACGTTTCCGGTTGTTGCCGAGGAATCACCGTTATTACCCTCTGTATTATTTCCTGCCTCCGAATCGCCGTAGTTAATTGGCGGAGTCTGGATTACCACCTGATCTTCTGGAACTTCAGCCTGTCCCCGAAATACTTTCCAGGCTGTTGGCCCATAAATACCACCAACAATAATTATCCCCGCCAGAACTACTGCCCCGGTAAGGGTTAGCAGGCTTTTGCGGCTAAAGTCCATCTTTTTCCCTCCTAACTATTGGTATTTTCTGTATAAGATTACCAACAATCAGAGGAAAAGCTTGTCGCAATGAGGATGTCCCATTGTCTATTTTTCTTTAAGTAGCTTTATTATCCGCCAACATCTTCCAACTAGTAACTAATAGATTACATCTTATACCTTAGTTTCTTCATAATAGGATAAAGTTTGTCCCACCTACCTATCACAAACATTAGTTCAACCAGGCCGATAATTTGGCAAGTTTCACTTTACTGTCTGCTTCCGTCTACCTTTTCCAGAAAACATTTCAGGATCAGCAATTGGGAAAACAATGGCTTCTTCTGTACTCTTGGTAGTTATTAAACGAAGTTCCTGACCTTCTTGTTCATAACGGCTTATCATATCTACCAGGTAGTCCATAAGGCTGTTACCGATTTCTTCGTGTCGGAGGGCAAATTCTATCGTTGCTCTAACAAAGCCAAATTTGTCTCCAACATCATATCTTTTGCCTTGAAAATTATAGGCATATACATCCTGCAACTTGCTCAACTCTAAGATGGCGTCCGTTAGTTGGATTTCACCGCCTCTGCCTGGAGGCAGTTCAGCTAAGATATCAAATATTTCTGGATTGAGGATATAACGACCCATGATAGCCAGGGGAATATCAGGAGCCTCTGTAATAGGAGGCTTCTCAATCATGTGTTCCGCTCTAAACAGTCTAGGAGATATCTTACTTCCGTCAATGATGCCATATTTGGATACTTCACTAGGGAGAACTTCTTGTACTCCTATAATATTACTTCCATATAGTTCGTAATACCTCATCATCTGTCTGAGACATGGCTCAGCTGAATAGATGATATCATCTCCCAACAAAACGGCAAAAGGCTCATCTCCTATGAACTTCCTAGCGCTATAAATAGCATGACCTAGACCAAGAGTATCCTTCTGTCTTACATAATGGATATCTACAAGATCTGCAATACCTTTTACCATGTCCAGTAATTCCGACTTATCTCCTTGTTGAAGGAAGACTTCTAATTCTACCGAACGGTCAAAGTGATCTTCAATAGCTCTTTTGTTTCGTCCGGTTACAATAATTACGTCTTCAATACCGGATTGTACAGCCTCTTCAATAATATACTGAATGGTAGGCTTATCAACAATCGGAAGCATTTCTTTAGGTTGAGCTTTAGTTGCAGGAAGGAATCTTGTACCCAAACCGGCAGCAGGTATTACTGCTTTACGAATTTTGCGCAAGATACTTCCTCCTTTAATTATTTTTTTCCCTCAACACTTAGTATGGCATTTTTTATCGGTTTTATTTATATATTTGTCATATATTGGTCTATAAACCACAAATGAACTTTAAAAAATTTAAGCGCAGGACAATTCCTGCGCTTATTAATTATTGTAATAACAAAATACAATATTCATCTATTTTTTTTACGTCTTTTTTATTTTAAGGTATTCTTCTTTTTATCAACGATGGCTTTCTCCAGTACTTGGTCAACTATGCCATAATCCTTGGCTTCTTCTGCTGACATATAGAAATCACGATCTGTATCCCTCTCAACTTTCTCTAAAGGCTGACCCGTTCTATCAGCTAAGATTTTGTTTAGCTTGCTCTTAATTTTAAGCAATTGCTTAGCATGAATCTCAATCTCGGTTGCCTGCCCAGCTAAACCCGAACCAGCAATCAATGGTTGATGAATAAGAATCTCGGCATTGGGGAGAGCTGTGCGTTTCCCTTTAGCACCAGCAGAAAGGAGGAAAGCTCCCATGCTCGCTGCCATTCCTATGCAGATAGTTTGAACATCCGATCTGATATATTGCATCGTATCATAAATAGCCATCCCTGCGGTTATCGATCCTCCAGGACTATTGATATATAGGTAGACATCCTTCTCCGGATCTTCAGCTTCCAGAAAAAGCAATTGAGCAACCACTACGTTAGCTACGTCTTCATTGATTGCCCCACCCAAAAAGATGATACGGTCTTTCAACAGTCTGGAGTAGATATCGTAGGAACGCTCACCACGGTTTGTTTGTTCTACTACCATTGGGATTAAATAACTCATATAATTCCCTCCAACATTATTATTGTATTTGTATTATTTTTATATGTTTATTTTATTACAAAGGTCAATAAAGGTCAAATATATCGTCGTTTATTCTCCATTATCTTTTAATATTGAATTGGGTATTATACCCCGATCACCTGAATGTTATTAAGTATACTAAACTATATATAAAATTGCCATCTGATATATAGCTTAAACATCATTATCACAGGAATAGGGACTGAAATAGATAAAATATTTTTTTTCAAATCGGATTAGCGTCCTTAAAAGGTTGTAATAATAATAGTATATAAATATAAGAAAAGGTTATCGCTTAAGGGAGTCTGTTTGATGAAAAATTATAATCTATATAAGGTTATTCTCTTTTTCATGGTCTTGCTGTGTGCAGTTAGTTGTTCCGATATGAAGACAGTAACTTTTTACGATGAGAAATTAAATAATTCACTTGATATATCCAAAATCATATTATCTACTAAAGACCTTGAACCTGTATTTCAAATCATAATTGGAGATAAGTGGCATAATTATTATGATAATCAAAATGATCTTATATATCTGAGTGATTTCGCAGATGATAACCCTTGTCCCGAAAGTGTTTGGCTAGTTAGTCCTTTCTATGAGCCGAAACAATTCTTCTTACGTGATTTCGATACCACTGAACCAATAGAGCTCTCGACTCTGGCACGCACTATGATTTTCAAGCCTATTGAGGCCAATAAAACTCCGACAGGCTGGCAATTTGACCCTTTTGTCTCTTTCAAGTATGAGGATAATGATTGGAATCATCTTTATAACTGGTCATCTGAACAGACCCTGCAGTTCTATTCTCTCCCGCGGGGAGTAGGGTTAGTAGGCTTAGACACAGAAGATTCTATCCCTTCATCTTTGCTTCACTATCTGAACGACCAAAGTTTTGCGGTCTCTCCTGATAATAAGAGGGCTGCATACATCGATAAAGGTTATGTTGTGATTCGAGACTTTGTGACGCAGGAACAGAATAAATGGGAGCTCACACAAAATCCAGACTCCCAGAGTTTTCATACATTTTCTACTGAGTTTCTTACTTGGTCTCCAAATGGCAGGTATCTTGTAGGTTCTAATTATGCATATTTTGACCATTATCTCACGAAAGTGTGGGTATTAGATATACAAACAAGGATAATTCGGCACTTTAATACTCTTTATAATCATGCTTTTGTAGATCCTATCTGGTCTCCTGATTCTAATCAAGTCGTGGTAAGTGAGTATTTCAGACCTTATAGTGAAGATTTTTTTGGTCAATGGATTCTGTTGGATCTTCCTACCCTGAAAATCACTAGTTTAGCTCGTCGAGATAGCTATGAAACAAATTATGATTTTAGTTGGGATAATGGTAAATTACAGCTTTCGGCCAAATCTTCCGATCATACCACAACCTACGCCTTTGATTCAGCTCTTAGTATTACTCAAGATAAATACGACTTCGTTTCTCTCCTTCATCTCCAAGAAGGAGAAGAAATAGTACCCTGGCTAAAGCTTTCCCCAGACAAGCGATATATCGGAGTACTCAAAACTAAACCTTACACACAAAATCTAGTGACAGTTTCCCTCGAGTTGATTGACCTCCAGTTAATTGACAAGATTTAGACGCCATCTGTTATAAAGCAGTAAATTTTCTATTAAGGCGAGCCAATATATGGTAAATAATGCTATACTATATATGTGTGTATCTCGATTAATCCCGTATTATAAGGCCCCAACGCTGACTAAGTAGGTGATTTTCATGCGAGCGATGATAATGGCTGCCGGTATGGGAGAAAGGTTAAAACCCTTGACTAGTCCTTTACCAAAGCCTATGGTACCAATCCTTAATACACCTGTTATGGAATATTCTCTTAAGCTTCTTAAGCAGCATGGGATTCGGGACATTATTGCCAATACTCATTACAACCCTCAGTATATTAAACAATACTTCGGTGATGGCAGGAGATTCAACATTCAGCTCAGTTACTCCTATGAAAAGGAACTTCTCGGAACAGCTGGAGGAGTTAAAAACAACAAAGGTTTTCTTAACGAAACTTTCTTCGTTTTGAGTGGAGATGCTTTAACAGATATCAATCTATCAGATATGTATGAGTTTCACCGACGCAAAGGTTCAATCGCCACTATAGCTCTAAAGCCTGTCAGGAATGTTTCTCTATATGGGGTAGTAGTCACAGATTATGGTGGTACTATAAAAGCTTTTCAGGAAAAACCATCACATCAAGAGGCATTAAGCAATATAGTTAATACAGGAGTATATCTTTTTGAACCTGAAATCTTTAATTATATCCCTGACGGTTTTTATGATTTTGGAAGTCAGCTTTTTCCCAAACTACTCGAACTTGGAGCAGGGTTTTTCGGTTTCCAAACGAATGACTATTGGTGTGATATCGGGGCTATAGAGGCTTATAAACTAGCCCATATAGACATCCTAAGACTCCCTACCCTATTTAATTTCGCTTTAGCAGATGGTCGTTATCAGCTTAAAGGGAGCTGTTTTTCAGGAATCAATACGTCAACTAACTTGAATCTTGATCTGGGTGAAAATGTATTTATAGGTCGTAACTGTCAGATAGGTAGTGATGTGAGCTTGAATAATTGTATTGTCTGGGATAATTCTGCAATTCAGGATAATGTCGTGATTAATAACGCTATCATCGGATCTAATTGTCTTATAGGCATGAATACTATTATTCAGGAAGGTACCTTGATTGGTAGTAACACCGTGATAGGTAGGGACCTTTTTTTAGAGAAAAATACTGCTATCCAACCTAACAGTGTAGTGTATGCGTGTTAGGGTGAGAGGAGGTTCAAAAGATGCCTAAAGTACTTATTCTGTCAGCTTCAACCGGTCACGGCCATAATCAAGCTGCCAAATGTCTGCAAAAAGACCTGGAAGCATCCGGCTATGAGGTAAGAATTGCTGAACCTTTGAAAGAAGAAGGTCGTGTCATGGAGACGCTGATTGATGATGGCTACAATCTTTTGGCTACGAAATTACCAAAAATGTATGGCAAGATCTATAAGATAACCGATCAAAAGTATATTAACAAAGGAATCGTGATTTTTTTTAATAAGGCTCTGGGTAATACGGTTAATCTCCTTATCGAAGATTATCATCCAGATCTGATTATTAGTACTCATCCCATTCTGGTAAATGTAGTTTCTCGTCTCAAGGCAAATGGTAAAATTCATTTACCTTTCATTGCTGTGGTTACTGATTATATGGCACATCAATTCTATGTGAGCAAATATGTTGACGCTTATATCGTTGCCTCTACATACACTAAAAATACTTTTATCGAGAAAGGGATTAGTGCAAACAAGATTTTCGCTTATGGTATCCCTATTAGAAAAGAATTTCGTCAGCCTAGAAAGGTCATAATGAATAAACCTTTTACTTTGCTGATCATGGGAGGAAGCATGGGCGTTCCATACATGAAGCAATGTCTGCAAAAACTAATAAATGACCTTAATGACGTAAGGATAATAGTAGTTTGCGGAAGTAATAGTAAACTTCGAAAGGAATTACAGGAGAAATATTCAAGTAATTACAGGGGTAAGGAAGTAATTATCTACGGTTTCACATCAGATATACCTGAACTAATGGACCAGTCAGATGTTCTTGTTACCAAACCTGGGGGATTAACTATTTCTGAGGCCATCAGCAAAAATATTCCTATGGTAATCCCTTTTTTCATACCTGGTCAGGAAGAAGAAAATACAGAAGTGCTAATCAAAGCAGGTGTAGCCATAAGGGTAGGGGATTCTACAGATTTGAGCAAAGTAGTTAGAAAGCTTCAAGCTGACCCCGTTCTTCTTCGAAGTATGATTCAAAAGACACAAGAAATATCTAAAGCACTTTCTCCTGATAATATAGTCTGTCTAGTTGACAATTTGATTTATGACGCAAAAACCATTCCTAAGACTCCCGCTTCCAATAATATAAGTGGGGGATAACGAACGCTAAGCACCTGAGTTGCTTAGCAAAACAGTTAACATGTTTTAAACAATATAGCAACATAAAAAATTTTAATTGAGAAAGTTCTTTTTTTCTCAATGTCTTTATAGTACATTAATAGTGAAGACTACTAAAAAAGGTAGAAGGAAGAAGGTGTAGTTCAAATGAAAAAGAGACTACTCCTAATAATTCTAATCAGTATTGCCTTAAACTTGGGTGGTTTATCATTTCAGATAGATGACTTAATTCAGCATGCGAGAAATATTCTCATTACAGATAAGGTGACAGAGGATTCTCCCCCCTCGAATAACGATACCACTACTCCACCCTTGCCTACTAAACCAAATTATGTAGATATTACAATTGCTTCAGTAGGGGATATCTTAATACATAACACTGTTTATATGGCAGCTTCTAATCCTCAAACTAATTCCTACGATTTCAGCAGTCAGTTTAAATATGTAAAACCCTATTTGGAAGATGCGGATATAACAATCGCCAATCTTGAGACAACTTTGGCAGGTCAAGATCGAGGATACTCTGGTTATCCCGAGTTTAATACGCCTGATTCTATCATGGATGCTCTCAAGGATGCTGGTGTGGATATCGTAACTGCTGCCAATAACCATAGGATGGATAAAGGAATCAGCGGCTTTTACCGCACCATCGAGGTCTCAAGAGAAAAAGGGTTGGATATTATCGGTGTGAAGGCTAAAGAAGAGGAAAAAACTTATGTCCTTAAGGATATTAAAGGGGTGAAAGTTGCTTTCCTTAATTTTGGGTATAGTGGCTCTTTAGCGGACGGAAGTCTGAGTATCAATGGTTTAATCCTGCCTAAGGATATGGCTAATCTGATGGATGGGTTCGATCCTGAAGATCTTGATAGTACTGTGGAAATGATGGGTAATAAAATAAAGGAAGCCAGGAGTGCTGGTGCTCAAGTCATTGTTGTCTGTCTGCATTGGGGAAATGAATATCACCGCTCACCTAACCCCTTCCAGCAAGAATTGGCCGAAAAGCTTGTTGAACTAGGGGTAGATATGATTTTTGGCGGGCATCCTCATGTTCTTCAGCCTGCAGTCTACTTGCCTTCTTCTTATGGAGGCGGAGGAGCAGTCCCTGTTTTCTATTCCCAGGGAAACTTCATCTCAGATCAACGTAAAGAGACTGTTGACGATATTTATACGGAGCAGGGTATTATAGCTAAAGTAACTATCAGGGTTTATTGTGACGATTGCCCTCGAATCCTTGATGCCGAAGCCATCCCTACTTGGGTCAATAAAAAAAGGATTAATAACAGATTGGTATATGAGGTTATCCCTGTAGATGAAGCATTAGCGAACAATGAGAAGTTTCCCCTCCTTACTAAGGAAGATATGGAGAGGATTAAATACTGTCAAGATACAGTTAAGCATTTATCAGTGGACTTAGAGTAAACTCAGACCTCAGTAAAGCAATAAAATCGACCGCAGTAGCCTTTCCGGCACTAGCAACATCCTGTCGCAACGGTCACGGATGACCTAATGCCGCGGTGCCATGGATGGCAAGGAGCGGCGAAAGTGCCGCGCTTCGCGTCATTGCGAGCTTACCGTGCTTACTGCGGTCGATTTCTTATTATAATAATGTGTAAATTATTCTCCTTCTTTAATCATGACAGCGGGCATGGGGGCAGATACTGCTGCAAAGACGAGTGGCTCATTCCCTACAGCTTTGGCACCGTGAATCTCGCCTTTAACAGCTGGAATGACCATTCCAGGTTCTATCGGGAATGTCTCACCTCTCCCGAGGAAGTATTCACCTTTGCCTTGGAGGATTATCCAGATATCATCCGTTTCAGGATGATAGTGAGCTGGAAGCACTTCACCTGGAGGAATAACCCAAATCACTGAATTGGTTTGATCGTTTTGGTGAAGGACGTTCTTGGTAGCTTTTTCAGGAACATTTTGCGTATAATCTTTAACATAAAAAAATCTTTTTTCCATCTTGTTGCCTCCTTGTACTTTTAAATCATTGTAACAAATTTAAATATGGCTGACAATATTTTCTAATTACCCACATTTAGAGTATCCACAGTGCACACAGACTACACAGCCACTATCGTGATTAATGGGCATTGCACATTCAGGACAGGCGTTATCCACCGCTACTCCTACCTGTGCTTTTCTTCTTACAGCTTTTTCTGTTTTTCCTAACCCAGTTGATAAAACAGATTCGTTTTCCTGACCAACGGTAGAATTTCCATTTCCTCCATTTACTCCATTAAGACCATCTTCTCGATACTTTTTAATTACTCTAGCTATGGCATCAGGACAAGAAGTAACGTTTACTCCTTCTCTTCTGATACAAGCTGGACAGCGTATTCCACGAATCTGCTCTAGGATAGCATCTACTGAGATACCGGAGCGCATGGCGATAGAAATCAGCCTGGCAGTAGCCTCAGACTGAGACGCACATCCACCAGCCCTTCCCGTATTAGTAAATACCTCACAGATACTCTTGTCGTCCGCATTTACACTAACGTAAAGATTTCCACAGCCAATTTTAATTTTCTCTGTAACTCCTAATGTTACAGCAGGCCTAGGTCTAGGAATAATAGAATTGGCCTCTGGAATATATGATTTCTTTTCATTATCATCATCTGGATTTGTGGTCGAGCTTTGGGTTCCGGTAGAAAGTACTTGTTCATCACGGCTGCCATCTCTATAAACTGTAATCCCTTTACATCCAAGTTCGTAGGCTAAATTATATACTTTTGCTACATCTTGTCTTGTGGCTGAATGAGCAAAATTAATGGTCTTGGATACTGCATTGTCGGTATACTTTTGAAAAGCGGCCTGAATCCGGATATGCCATTCAGGCTCAATTTCTTGCGCGGTAACAAATACGGATTGTACCCAATCTGGAACCCCAGCTATTCCTATTACAGTTCCCTGCTGAGCTATTTGGGCCATTAGCTCAGGAGAATAAAAATCATACTCCTTGGCATATTGCTCAAAGAGAGGATTCACTTCAATCAACGAAGTCCCGTCCATGACTGTTTTGGTATAAGCAACCGCAAAGAGCGGTTCAACTCCACTGGAAGCGCTACAGATCATGGATATGGTTCCTGTAGGTGCAATCGTGGTCAGCGTCGCATTTCGTAGTTCTATTTGGCCATCATAGATGGAACCTTGATAGTTTGGAAAGACTCCTCTTTCTTTCGCTAAACGTTGTGACTCCAGACGAGCTTCTGTCTGAATAAAACGCATTATTTTCTCAGCATATTCCACAGCCTCATCTGAAGCATAGGAAGTCTGGAGCAGGATCATCATATCAGCGAAGCCCATAACGCCAAGGCCTATTTTGCGATTACTTTTGACCATTTGATCGATTACTCTCAACGGATACTGATTGGCATCGATGACATCATCTAGGAAGCGAACGGATAGCTTTATTAGATAGCTTAAACGTTCCCAATTTATTGTTGCCTTTCCATCTTTCTCAGTTACCATTTTTTTAAGATTGATTGAACCAAGATTACAGGCTTCATTTGGTAATAAAGGTTGTTCCCCACAGGGATTAGTTGCTTCAATCTCCCCTACTTTCGGGGTGGGGTTATCCCTATTTAAGCGGTCTATAAACACGATTCCCGGTTCACCGTTACTCCAGGCATTGTCAACAATCTTGGCAAATACTTCTCTGGCTGATAGCTGTCCTACCGGGTTCTCTGTATGTGGATCAATCAAGTCATAGTTCAAATCAGCATAGACAGCTGCCATGAACTTATCTGTTACTGCAACAGATATATTAAAGTTGGTAATTTCTTTATTATCCTCTTTGCAGTTGATAAACTCCAAGATGTCAGGGTGATCAACTCGGAGAATCCCCATATTAGCTCCCCGTCTGGTTCCTCCCTGTTTTACTGCTTCTGTAGCAGAATTAAATACCTTCATAAAAGATACCGGACCGGAAGCTACCCCTCCTGTTGTGCGAACTGCGCTGTTCTTCTGACGCAAACGGGAAAAACTAAATCCTGTTCCTCCACCCGATTTATGTATGATTGCCGCATTTTTAATCGCATCAAAGATATCTTCCATGCTATCTTCAACCGGAAGCACGAAGCAAGCACTTAATTGTCCCAAATCTCTGCCAGCATTCATTAATGTTGGGGAATTCGGCATAAATTCCAGATTGGCCATGATTTTATAATATTCTTCGGCCAATTCTAAGATTTCCTCTTCGTTTTTCCCATACTTTTCTTCGATGCCTGCTACAACGGCTGCAACTCTAAATAACATCTCTTCCGGTGTTTCAATGACTTGCCCATTTTCTTGTTTCAAATATCTACGCTCTAAGACTACGCGAGCATTAGGCATAAGATTCACTTTTGGCCATGATTCCGGCAATTGTCCAGTACTACTCAATCAAATCCCCCAACTTTCTTTTCTGTTTCATAAATATCTAGACTTAGTATCATATTATATTACCAACACTACATCTAGTAGTCAACTCCCTAAATAAGCTATCTAACCAAGAAAGGAAATAGAGTTTGCATGAAACCGCTATCACTACTGATCACTAGCTTCATCTCAGTATATCCAATAATATTTTTATACACACATAATATAGAAATACTTACTATAAATCAGCTGCTGGCACCAATATCATTTGCTGTTGTATTCTCCTTATTATTACAGGGATTATTCTGGACAATCTTTAAAGATGATTCAAAATCAACAATAGTTACTGCGGTTTTTATTAATAAAAATCATTAATTCTTAAAATAAAAAAAGTCGTAAACCTTCTTTACAATTTAATAAAAACATTTTTAAATACTAAGGAGATTATTAAAATGTTTAAATCAGACCACCTTAAGTTCATGTCTGCTTTAGTAGTTATTCTGATCACTTTTGTTTCGAAACCAGCATATGGTTATCTTGATCCTGGTACAGGAAGTCTAATTTTACAGTCAATTATTGCAGCAATGGTCGCAATTCCGTTTGCTTTGAAAATGTATTGGAACAGAATACAGAACATGTTTAGAAGAAAATGATATCTTAATCATGGAAGATATCTTCAAATTCTACAGAGATAGTAGTCCCTTGGTGACTTGTATCAACATTAATTCTGGCATTGTTACGTTGCGCTATTTCGAAACATACATATAGTCCTAAGCCGGTTCCCTCTTCCTTGGTACTAAAAAATGGCGTCCCCAACTTTTCAAGGTTCTCAGAAGCAATTCCTTCACCTTGATCTTGAACAGATAAGATGGCCTTCTTATCATCAAAGTAGGTTCCAACAATAACCCGTCCATTCTGCTCCATGGATTCCAGCGCATTGCGTGTCAGGTTAAGGATTAGTTGACGGATTTCATTAGCATCGATAATTAGATTGGGCACTTCTTTTAAGTCGAACTTGATCATCTTTCCTTGATGGATGGCGTCAGCTTCTAAAAGGGGAGTCATACTCTTAATAATATGATTCAGATCATGCCGAGTTCTCTGGCTTTCTTTATGTTTACCTATGTTATTGAATTCCTGGAGTATGGAGTTCACTCTCTCCATCTCTTCTATCATTATTTCAAAATATTCCTTAAAAGTTTTATCGTTTATCTTGTTATATAGAAGTTGCAGGAAACCTTTGACCGTAGTCATCGGGTTTCTCACTTCATGGCTGATAACTGATGCAAGTTCAGCTATAGTATTAAGTTTATCTAAATGAGCTATCTCTTTCTCAAATTTCTGATGCGCTGTGATATCGCGAGCCACCGCTGAAGTCCCTATCACTCTGCCCACGCTATCTTTAATAGGTGCCAAAGTAATAAAGACAACTACGACCTCTCCTGTTTTCCTATGTCTTATGCTCTCGTAGCTATATGTCTCCCCATTACGGATAATTCTAATGATATTGTCCATCTCATCTTTCTGCTCAGGGAAGGCCAATAAATTAATGGATTGCCCGATAATCTCTTCTTTACTATAGCCAAATATTTGTTCTGCAGCATTGTTCCAGCTCATGATGCGTCCATCCTGATCTATAGCATAGATAGCATCCAAAGAAGACTCAACTATCGTATTCAATCTCAATAGTTTTTCTTCGTATTCTTTACTCGTACTAATATCCCTGGCAACTGAATAATAAAGTTGGTTATGAGAATCAAGGTAAACATACCATTCATAGTACCTGTATATTTCGTTCTTAAGGGATAATCGTACTTCTATTGGCAGACTTAGATGGTCTTTGGCAACTTGATCTATTACGCCAAGCGCATCTACTCTATCATCCGGATGGATAAGTGAAAAAAAATCCATGTTCTTCATTTCTTCAGGACTATAGCCCAATGACTTCTCCATAGCAGCGTTAATCCACTGTATCCTGCCTTTAAGGTCGATTAAACAAAAAATATCTGTCGCTAAACAAAGAAACCTCTCGACACCTTGAATCTGTTGCTGACAAAATATACAATTACAGTTATCTTCATGAGATAGTTGCAAATAATCCTTATTTAAAAGTGAAAGGTTATTATCCATATTTATCTTCCCTTTAACTAATTTCCTAATTATTCAACAAATAGTGCTATAAATTCCGTTAATTTCTCAAAAATATCTTTTTATCGATTTAATTGTATATTACTATCAGATAACTTTCAAATTAAGATTAATTTCACAAATGATTATTATCTAATGATATCTTTCAAAAAAAACATAGGGGGTGTAACGAAAAACTCGGTTTTCGTTACACCCCTTGCTATTTTCTGTGCCTTATACCCACACTTCATGTCATTTACGATAATACCTAGTATTCTTCCATTGGCAATAAAGCTTTTGCCACTGTTGCCCCAACCAGAGATTTGAGGATATCTATGAAAATGAAAGGTACATAACCCATCAAAAGGACAGAGGCTAAGGAAATAGTTTGACCACTTACAAGCTTTAGCCAGAAGGCCAGGTAAATCAGACCTGGCACATATACCAGTACTAATTGAGCAAAGATTATTATTCCTGTGACCGATAAAGTCCGACGCTTTTCGACTTGCGTATCATAAAGATGACCCATGAAAAATGCGGCTAGGATAAATCCTATAATATAACCCGTAGTGGGTCCGGTTAGTGCCGCTAAACCTCCATTGAGGTCAGCAAACCAAGGTATTCCAGCGAATCCTCCTAAAGCATAAATGATCATGCTTAGGCCGCCCCAATTTCTTCCTAGGAGAACTGCCGCCAGAATCACTCCTAGTTGGGTAGCTACGATGGGTACTGGTGTAAAAGGTAAATAGAATTTAACCTGAGCCAGCAATCCTGTGACGGCAGCCATACTGAAAGCCATAACTATTTTTGCTGTTAAGCTTGACTGCCGTTGCCATTGGAAGAAAGAGAAGCGTTTTTGTCGATAACTTTCCAAGATTCCTACGTTATACATTTTAAGACTACCTCCGATTCAATATCTATTATTTCCAAATCATAATTCCAAGTTGTATCCTATCCCCACAAGAACAACAGATCTCTAAGCTTACCTTATCAGTGCAATACTCTGAGGGAAACCTCTCCTGTAACTATGGATGTTATTGTTCCATCGGCTGTTCTGACGATTAATTCTCCCTCGGGACCTAAGTCAAGCACTTCCGCTTCTTGTTCAAGATTTTGATTATGCAGGAGAACACGAGCTCCTATAACAGCCGATTCCTCTTTACAGATGTTTAAGGTTGAGCTCAAGTCCCCAGCTTTAACATATTGCATATATAATGGCTCAAAAGCATTGATAATCTCGGCAATCAATTGTGAGCGTCCCCATACTTTTCCTGTTTCCAGATAAAGAGATGTAGCTTGTTGCTGAAGATCTTCCGGAAAGTCCTGTCTGTTCATGTTTACATTAAGGCCGATTCCCAAGATTACGTGGTCAACTGCATTTCCTTTACTCTGCATTTCGGTGAGAATACCACTTAGCTTACGACCATTAACCAGAATATCATTGGGCCATTTAATCTCTACCTTCTTTATCCCCATCTGATTAAGAGCCAAGAAGAGTGCTGCAGCTGCGATTTGAGTAATCTGGGGAACTTTTTGGGCATTAATTCGAGGTCTAAGAATTAGAGACATCCAAATACCCTTACCCTTGGGAGAAATCCATTGGCGCCCATGACGTCCTCTTCCAGCTGTCTGCTCTTCGCTCAGTATAATAGTCCCTTCTACCGCTTCAGGTGCCCTACTCTTTGCTTCACTATTAGTAGAGTTAACCATATCCAGGCAAATTATTTTCCGGCCCAGGATGGAGGTGGTTAGATGTTTTTGAATATCTTTCTGATTAAGGTTACTCATTACTCCATATAGGCTCCTATCTTTCTGTACTTGTCGAACCTCTGAGCTACCATTTTGGGTATATCTTTTTTCATCTCTTGGAAAGGGACTTCCAATAGGTATTGTCTGATAACATTCGCCATAGCCTGGGGATCAGTATGGGCCCCACCTGAAGGTTCCTGCAAGATGCGGTCAATAATCTCCAGTTGTTTAAGATCCTGAGCAGTTATCTTCATCATTTCAGCCGCTTCTTTAGCTCGGGAAGAATCCTTCCAAAGAATACTGGCAAATCCCTCAGGAGAAAGTACTGAGTAGACCGAATGCTCCAGCATCCAAATCTCATCAGCTACAGAAAGCGCTAAAGCTCCTCCGCTGCCACCCTCACCTATAACGATAGAAATAACAGGAATTTTTAAGTTAACCATCTCTATCAAATTTCTAGCGATTGCCTCTCCTTGACCTCTTTCTTCTGCTCCGATCCCTGGATAAGCTCCCGGAGTGTCTATGAAACAAATCAGGGGACGTTGGAATTTCTCTGCTTGCTTCATAAGTCTCAAAGCCTTACGAAATCCTTCTGGGTTAGGCATGCCAAAGTTCCTTTGGACATTCTCTTTGGTGTTCCTGCCTTTTTGTTGACCTATAACAGTAACAGGAAGTTTACCCAGCCTGGCGATGCCTCCAACAATACAGGGGTCATCTCTAAACTGACGGTCACCGTGAAGTTCGATGAATACATCAAATACTCTCTCGATATAGTCTAAAGACGTTGGTCTTTCAACCATCCGGGAGAGGGTAAGTTTGTCCATTGGGGTCAGATTTTGCAGAACTTGTGCTCTCATAGTTGTTAATTTATCCTCTAATAATTCTATCTCGGATGAGAAGTCAGTTTGTTTCTCTTGAGCAAACTCTTTTAATTCATCAATTTTTTTACTCAATTCCACAATATCCTTTTCACGCTCAATCATAGAAACACTCCCAAGTACTCGTTTGTTACCTATTCTGATGTAGTTTAATCAGACGGGATAAGGTCAGTTTCAAATTCTCTCTGGTTACTATCTTATCTATAAATCCGTGTTCCTGCAGAAATTCAGCTGTCTGGAATCCGTCAGGGAGCTGTTGCTTAATGGTTTGTTCAATTACTCGTTTGCCGGCAAACCCAATCAAGGCCCCCGGTTCTGCTAGGATAATATCTCCTAACATGGCGAAACTGGCTGTTACCCCTCCGGTAGTGGGATCTGTTAAAACTGTTATATAGAGTCCACCCGCCTGATCGTGTCTGGAAACTGCTGCAGAAGTCTTGGCCATCTGCATTAAGGAAATCATCCCTTCCTGCATTCTGGCTCCTCCTGAGGCCGTAAAGACAACGATGGGCATCCCTTTAGATGTGGCCAACTCAAAAGCCCTTGTTATCTTTTCTCCTACAACCGAACCCATACTACCCATCATGAAGCTGCTATCCATAACAACAACTACTGCATCAAGTCCATGAATCTTACCATAACCGGTGACCACGGCTTCCGATAGTTCTGTTTGCTCCTGATAGGTATTGAGTTTCTCTTCATAACCTTCAAAATCCAAGGGATTCCCACTTTTAAGGTCTGGGTTAATCTCTTTAAAAGTCCCGGTATCCATCACTAAATCTAATCTTTCCCTGGAGTCCATCCTATAATGATAGCCACAATTCTCACAGACTTTATAGTTTTGACAAAAATCTTTATTGTAAATAGTCTCTGAGCATCCGGCACATTTAATCCAGAGTCCGTTAGGAATAGCAGGAACAACAGCTTTCTCTGCTGGAGTTTCCTGCTGTAAATTTTGTTGTAGAACCAGATAACGTGGTTTCTTAAAAACTTTATTAAACTTAAACATTTGCACCAACCGATATATTTTATACTACTTATAGTGATTTTAGCATATTAATGCAATTCATTCCATCCGGCCTAAACACTAACCTTTAATAGCACTATCTTAGCACTAAGCCCCATTCTCTTTAAAACAAGAATATTAAATGAATATGTATCAGCTAATATTGAATTCCCTGTTTATAAATGAGGTGTCGACTTCACCATTAATGAATTTTTCATGACTAAGAATATCAAAAATAAATTCGATATTTGTATCGATTCCTTCAATAATAAATTCGTCCAGAGCCCTGCGCATCTTTTTAAGAGCTTCATCTCTGTCGCGCCCATAACATATAAGCTTAGCAATCATAGAGTCATAAGTAGGAGGAATCTCATAGCCGTTGTAGAGCGCACTATCTAACCTGACTCCGCTGCCACCCGGCCATAATTGTATATCTACCTTGCCTGGAGAAGGTCTGAACCCTTTAGATGGGTTCTCAGCGTTTATCCTGCACTCTATGGCATGTCCTTGGATGGTGACGTCTTGCTGGCTAAGGGTCAATCTCTCACCTGCAGCGATTCGAATCTGTTCCTGAACCAGGTCTACTCCGGTCACTAGTTCGGTGACAGGATGCTCTACCTGGATGCGGGTATTCATCTCCATAAAATAAAAGCTTTCGTTTTTATCGACTAAGAATTCTACTGTCCCAGCATTTTTATATCCCACCGCTTTAGCCGCTTGTACTGCAGCTTCACCCATCTTGCTTCTTAGCTCATCCGAAAGGATAGTGGAGGGTGCTTCTTCTATTACTTTCTGGTTACGCCTTTGAATCGAGCAGTCTCTTTCTCCCAGATGGATTATCCTGCCATAATTATCTGCCAGAATTTGAAATTCTATGTGCCTCGGAGACAGAAGAAATTTCTCAAGGTACATGGAATCATCATTAAAAGCAGCCTTAGCTTCTGTTTTGGCAGTTTCATAAGCTTTCTTTAGTTCTTCTTCATCATGTACTATCCTAATTCCTTTACCCCCGCCTCCGGCTGAAGCCTTAAGAATTACCGGATAACCAATGCTTTGGGCGGCACTAAGAGCTTGCTTCAAGTCTCTAAGGATACCGTTAACCCCGGGGACTACAGGGACTCCCGCTTCAGTCATAATCTGTCTGGCTTTAGACTTATTGCCCATCATTTCGATTACTTCCGGATCTGGGCCAATGAATACAATATTGCATTCCCTGCACATCTCAGCAAATTTGCTGTTCTCCGCCAGGAATCCGAATCCGGGGTGGATAGCTTCCGCCCCAGTTAGAACGGTCGCGCTTATTATATTCTGCGCGTTAAGGTAGCTGTCTCGAGCTCTAGCAGGTCCGATACAGATAGCTTCATCTGCTAAATCTACATGCAAGGCATGACGATCTATCTCAGAATAGACAGCGACGGTCTGGATTCCCATCTCCCTGCAGGCTCTGATTACTCTGACAGCGATCTCCCCTCTATTGGCAACCAATATCTTATTAAACAAGGTTTTTCCACCTACTTTTAATTTACAATATTCTTGATTCAATTTACGGTGGCTCCTGCCATCTTCCTTAGCTGATGAAAAACATCAGTTCCGCTTCTACTGCTTTCTGTCCAGCTACTGTGGCGATAGCCTTTCCTATGCCCGCGGGGCCTTTGATCTTAATTATTTCCACTTCCAATTTAAGAACGTCGCCCGGGACGACTTTCTTTCTAATCTTTGCTTTATCAATTCCAGTAAAATATGCTATTTTCCCTTTAAATTGCTCCATACGCAGAAGGGCAACCGCCCCGGCTTGGGCAAGTGCTTCAATAATCAGTACCGCAGGCATGACAGGCTCCTGAGGGAAATGTCCCTGAAAGAAGTATTCGTTCATGGAAACGTTTTTCACAGCCACGACTCTTTTGCCTTCTTCAAGTTCTTCTACACCGTCTATAAGAAGAAAGGGATACCTATGAGGTATTATTTCTTGGATCTCTTTGACTCCTAACAGCATATTAACCTCCACTAGTTTAATCTCCAATACCAAATGGAGATTTATTTACTTATCTTAAAAAGGGGCTGGCCATATTCAACCATTTGTCCATCTTGAACCAATACTTCAAGGATTAAGACATCTTCTTCAGCTTCAATTTCATTCATTAGTTTCATAGCTTCAATTATACAGAGAGTGCTCCCCTTATCTGCTTTGGCACCCGGGCTTACAAACGGTGGATCTCCAGGTGCTGAACTTGAATAGAAAGTTCCCACTATTGGAGATTTGATAGTTTCATAGTTTTCGGGTTCTTGATCCGTAATCTGGTGTGCTTTTCCTGAAGTCATACCATCTGGTAGTCCTTGACTAGCTGAAATCTGTCCTGGCGATAATTGTCCTGGATAGGCAGAGTCAGTTCTTTCTGCGACAACAATCTTCTCTACCTTTTTCTTCAGAACGATTTTGAATCCTTCTTGTTCCACCTCGACAGTGGTTAGATTAGATTCATCTACAATTTTTATGAGTTCTTGAATCTCTTTAAAATTCATACATTTATCCCTCTGACCATTTTTTTACTAGTATTGTAGCATTATGTCCGCCAAAACCCAAGGAGTTAGACATTGCATAGTTTAACGGATGAGTACGACCTGTATTCGGTATATAATCAAGATCGCATTCCTCGTCAGGAACACGATAACCGATGGTGGGAGGTACAAAGTCTTCTTCTACTGCCTTAACACAGATTATTGTTTCGACTCCTCCCGCTGCCCCAAGAAGATGGCCGGTCATAGATTTGGTAGAACTGACAGGAATCTTATAGGCCATATCCCCGAATACTGTCTTAATGGCTTCTGTCTCATATTTATCATTATAAGGGGTGCTGGTTCCATGGGCATTGACATATGGAGCTTGATCCGGCGAGATCCCGGCATCATCAAGGGCCATTTGCATAGCTCTGGCTCCACCTTCCCCACTCGGAGCAGGAGCAGTCATATGATAGGCATCACAGGTAGCTCCGTAACCCACCACCTCGGCATATATCTTGGCATTACGCTTAAGAGCATGTTCTAAGGATTCCAGAACAATAATCCCTGCTCCTTCTCCCATGACAAATCCATCTCTTTCTTTATCAAAAGGAATGGATGCCCTTGCAGGATTAGAGCTAGAGCTTAAGGCTGTCATGGAGGTGAACCCCGCTACAGCTAGTGGAGTTATCGGGGCCTCTGCTCCTCCAGTAATTATAATGTCTGCTTCACCACTTCTAATCTTCTGGAAGGATTCACCGATAGCATGAGTCGCGGTAGCACAAGCGGTAACTATACTTGTACAGAATCCTCGGGCATTTAATTTGATGGCGATATTACCTGCAGCCATGTTACTGATGGCCATAGGGATAAAAAACGGTGATACTCTTCCCGGTCCTTTTTCAAGCAATCTGCTATGCTGGTCTTCGATGGTTAAAAGGCCGCCAATCCCTGAGCCCACTATGACTCCGAACCGATCCCTATCGAACGCAGCGGTTTCCAACCCAGCATCCTTATAAGCTTCTTCAGCTGCTGCGATACCAAATTGACTATATCGGTCCATCCGTTTAGCTTCCTTCTTATCCATGTAGTCTTCAGGCTTAAATCCTTTGACCTCAGCTGCCAGAGTTGACTTGAAGTCGGTGATATCAAAAGCTGTTATGGTATCGATCCCACATTTACCTTCCTTGATGCCCTGCCAAAAATCGGCTGTGTTATTTCCGATTGGAGTGACAGCCCCCATTCCGGTTACAACCACTCTGTTTTTCATATTAACCCTCCTAAAAAGCCATTCCACCGTCTACGCTTAAGACTTGGCCGGTAATATATTCTCCTGTGCTTCCAGCTAAGAAAGCAACAGCATCAGCGATATTTTCTGGTTTTCCAAGTTTTCCCAAAGCGGTGCTATCTTTAATAGTTTCTTTAAGTTTATCTGCTAACTCAGCGGTCATATCAGTCTCAATGAAACCTGGGGCGATGGCATTTACAGTTATACCTCTACTGCCGATTTCCTTCGCCAACGTTTTAGTCATTCCGATTATTCCTGCTTTCGCTGCTGAATAGTTGGCCTGTCCTGGATTGCCCAAGAGACCTGCAACCGAAGTGATGTTGATTATCCGACCGCTTCGCTGTTTAACCATGAGGGGTACTGTGTGTCTAATACAGTTGAAAACCCCTTTGAGGTTTACTTCGATAACGCGGTCAAAGTCTTCTTCGGTCATCCTCATAACCAAACCGTCCCGCGTGATGCCTGCATTATTAACCAGAATATCGACTGCTCCCAGTTCTTCCTTGGTTCGGTTAATCAGATTCTTAGCTTGACTGAAATCACTGATATCAGCCTGAATTGCTAAGGCCTTGGTTCCAAGAGTTTCAAATTCTTTGACCAGCTTATCAGCTTCATCCTTATTGTTAATGTAGTTGACGACGATGTTGGCACCTTGTTCTGCAAGTTTAACAGCTATAGCTTTGCCAATACCTCTGCTTGCTCCGGTTACAACAGCCGTTTTTCCCTTTAGCATTGTGAACCTCCTAGTTTTAACTTTTAAAATGCTCGACTACTGCTTGAAGTGATGTCATATCCTCGACATTAAGGAGCGTAGTCTTTCTATCTATCTTCTTAACAAATCCTCGCAAGGCACTTCCCGGACCAATTTCCACAAAAGTGTCTACACCTTCCTGGAGCATTTTCCTAATGGTCATCTCCCAGAGGACAGGATTCATAACCTGTCGAGGTAGAAGGTCTAGGATTTGTCCATCTTGGATATAGTCTGCTGTGACATTTGATATCACAGGTATTCGTAAACTATCTATCTTTACTTTATTTAACTCAAGACTTAGTTTTTCTGAAGCAGGTTGGAGTAATCCGGTATGAAAAGGACCGCTTACATCCAAGGGGATTACTCTTTTAGCTCCCAGCTCTCCTGCTTTGGCAGATGCCAACCTAAGAGCCTTGCTCTGACCGGAGATTACGATCTGGCCTGGACAGTTGTAGTTAGCTACTTGAACCACTCCTGCAACACTTGCTAAGCGACACGCTTCTTCAACCTTATCAGTTTCCAGTCCAAGGATAGCCGCCATGCCTCCCTCACCTTGAGGAACGGCCTCTTGCATGTATCTTCCTCTCTGACGAACCAGCTTAACTGCCTCTGCGAAATCCAAAGCACCGCTGCAGACTAGGGCAGAGTATTCTCCCAGACTTAAGCCGGCAGCCAAATCTGGTTGTATTCCCTGCTCTTCCAATGCCTTATAAGCTGCAACACTTACGGTAAGAACAGCCGGTTGGGTATTCTCTGTCTTGTCTAGCTCCTCCTTGGGTCCATGGAAGCACAGTTCGCTTAAAGAAAATCCCAGTTCTCGGTCAGCTATGTTAAAAATACTACAAACAATTTCGTTATTCTCTAGAAGTTCCCTGCCCATACCTACATACTGGGAACCTTGACCAGAGAATAGAAAAGCAGTCTTGCCCATCTATGTTATCCTCCAATTATCAGTTACAATAAAATATTTTGACCTTTATTCTTGCTGTTAATCTTTAATAATACCGATTGATTTCAGTGCAGTCATTCTCTCCTGGGCTTGATCGAACATCTCTTCAATGATTTCTAGGCAGGTCTGTTCTTTCTTTATAAGTCCGGCAATTTGACCAGCCATGACAGAACCATTATCTATATCGCCTTCTCTGGCCGCTTTGCGTAATGCCCCCGAACCCAGTGCTTCCAACTGTTCGAGAGAAGCTCCAGCTTTTTCTAGTTCATCATATTGTCTGGTAAGTTTATTTCTCAAGACTCTGACAGGATGTCCTGTTGGTCTGCCGGTAACCACTGTATCTATATCTCTCGCTTTAATAACCCTGTCTTTGTAATTTTGATGGATGGTACATTCCTTGGAGACAAGGAACCTTGTGCCAACCTGAACTCCACTAGCTCCCAGCATAAAGGCTGCAGCGATTCCTCGACCGTCACCTATTCCTCCGGCAGCAATTACAGGGATGTCTACTGCATCGATAACTTGAGGAAGTAAAGCCATGGTGGTTATCTCGCCTATGTGACCTCCTGATTCCCCGCCTTCTGCTATGACAGCATCAGCACCTTCTTTAGCCATCCTTTTAGCCAAAGCGACTGAAGGAACGACTGGAATAACAGTAATTCCATGCTCTTTCCACATTTTAAGATACTTGCCGGGGCTTCCGGCTCCTGTGGTAATAACCTTAATCTGTTCTTCACAGACAAGTTTGGCAATCTCCTCAGCGTTCTCACTCAGAAGCATTATATTAACTCCAAAAGTCTTATCTGTAAGCTGTTTAGCTTTTCGAATCTCTTCCTTAACGATATGTGTAGGAGTATTGGCAGCCGCTATTATTCCAAGTCCACCTGCGTTAGATACAGCGGCCGCCAGGGAGCTATCAGATACCCAAGCCATACCCCCTTGAATAATAGGGTACTTCATTCCTAATTCATGGAAAAAACTAAAATTATTCATACCTTCTCTCCTTTGGCAAATATTATTTTATTAGGCTGATAAGCCTTCAAGATAATTAACAAGATCAGCTACCACTCTCATGTCCTCTAGGTCTTCAGTCGGAATCTCTATGGAATATTGTTCCTCTACCTCCATAACTATCTCAAAAATATCAAGTGAGTCAATTCCCAGCTCTTCCTTGAATTTAGAAGATAGCTTAATTTCTCCCAGATCAACACCTAGCTTCCTGGCTATAATAAGCTTGATATTTTCGAAAGACACTAACTTCACCTCATATTTATCTTTGTTATATCCTCATTAGTCGAATTAAACTATTATAAATTAACAGATAAGTGCAATTGCTTAAAAAAATATTTAGACCTTTGACCATCTAATCAGTTGGGCACCATATGTCAGGCCTGCTCCAAAACCTACCAAGATAATCAGATCATCTTTCTTAAGAAGTTTCTGTTTGGACATTTCATCTAGAGCTATAGGAATGCTAGCCCCTGATGTATTCCCATATCTATGAAGATTGACAAAGAATCTATCCTTATCTATTCCAAGCTTTTTAGCGGCCGCATCCACGATTCTCACATTAGCTTGGTGAGGAATAATTATTTTAATATCGTCTAAGGTATATCCTGTGTCCTCCAGGACTTTATGAATACAATCTGGTATAACTTTGACTGCGAACTTATAGATTTCACGGCCATTCATACTGATATAACTGGCTGAGAGTTTTTTGGTTTCTGTGAACTTATTATTTAAAGGAACTGCAGGACATTGAAGGTTTTCAGCTCCATTACCATCCGAACCAATCATCTCTGAGACTAAACCCTCTTCCCCTCTTCTAAGAACCGCTGCCCCTGCGCCATCAGCAAAGAGAACACAAGTGTTACGGTCCTCCCAGTCTGTTATTTTGGAGAGTACCTCAGACCCTATTACTAGAGCTGTTTTATACATCCCCGTTCTAATAAATTGTCTGGCTATGGTTAACCCATAGATAAAACCAGTGCAGGCAGCACTAATATCAAAACCGGTTGCCTTACAGGCTCCAATTCTTTCCTGCACGAGACAAGCTGTAGATGGAAAGAAATAATCTGGAGTGGCAGTAGCTACAATTATCAGATCCACTTCTTCGGGAGAAATCTCTGCATCTTTTAAAGCTTCGAGAGCGGCTCTTGCCGCAAGGTCCGTTGTATCTTCTGTAGTGCAGATTCTGCGTTCTTTAATTCCTGTTCTTTCACTAATCCATTGATCACTTGTTTCAACGAATTTGGAGATATCCTCGTTACTTACTTTGTATAGAGGAACATAGCTTCCTGTACCGACAATTTCAACATTGTACATATCAATTCCCTTTTCCACATTTCTTTAAAGTATATTTTGATACTAGGAAATCATTAAGCTTTCTTAAGGATTCGATGAGAATATTCTCCTTCTCCGTTAATCCTTTAATTGTTTGTTTCACCATATCATGATGAAATTTTTCATGTATCCTATAAGCTAATTTCCCACTTCTTGTAAGGGCTATCTTGACAACCCTTCTATCTCTATCATCTCTTTCTCTATTTACATAACCCTTCTTTACAAGATTGTTCACTGCCGAGGTTAGAGCACCCATCGTAATACTTAAATTGGTCGCCACCTGGGACATAGTTCTTGTCTGATACATGCCTATAGCTTCAATAGTATGTATTTCTGAAAGAGATAGGTTGTTTAATGGTCCTTTTCTCAGCTCATATTCTTCAACTGCCAGGATATCGTTAAAAGTTTTAACAAGCAGCTCATTTAAAACAGAGCTGACTGATTTCTCCATCTTCTACTCTCCTTTCAGACACCTATCCAAATATTAACTCATCTATAATTTGGTTGTCAAACATTTTAACAATCAAACTATCTATATTTATCTACTTATTTTTACAAATTATCCTCTTATATCTTAGAAATGTCCCTCTGATAAAAGGAGATAAAAATTAGTCGAATCATAGGGTATTCGCTCTGTCTTTGACTTAAGAAGAAGATATTTTTGGAATGCTCTTTTGGTAAGACGGACAAGTAGCGCAACATAGAATAAGTAACAACAAATAATTACACAGGAGTGAGCTAAATGCCGCTATGCCCCCAAGGAACAATCCCATATAAAATAAAACCAGGTGACAATTTTGCTGTCCTAGCCAAAAGGTATAATACAACTGTTGAAGCGATTACTGCCGTCAACTCCGAAGTTAATCCTGATAACCCTAAGATTGGACAATCGATATGTATCCCTGTGAGAAGAAGTATAGTTCCTTGTTCTCCAGGCAATAGGTATATAGTTAAGGCAGGTGATACATTCTCTAAGTTAGCTAGCAGATATGGTATCACGCTTAATGCCATTATCCAGATGAATGCAGGGGTAGATCCCTCTAACCTTCAAGTTGGACAGATAATATGCTTGCCTATAAGGCGAAGACGCACCAGATAATAAGATTCTACTCTTTTGATGAAAGCTTCTGATATAAAGAAACTCTTTAGGCTAATAGAGATATCAGGAGAGTTATCACAAAGAAATTAAACAATGCTTCTGCAGATGTTAAGACTTGGACTCCCGAAGTTTCTACCGAAATACTAAATGATTCCCCGATAGAAATAGTTCCTACGCTCCTTGCTAGAAAGGATAGAAATTGGGTTATCTTCGTATCGCCTATTGTTCCCTTAAAAGTACTAGGGTACAAAGAGTAAATAAGATTATATATAGCTGCATAGAATAATATGATTACAAGAATAGGAAGAATGATATCTGAGAATCTAGCATCCCCTGTTCTCTTCTGGACAAGTTCATAAATATAATAACCTGTTCCAAATGTCGCAATAATGGCATAAATATTAACAAATAATATGAACTTGGAATACCCTCCGGTTAAACTATGTCCATAATAACCGAAACCAACAATAAATGCTCCAAACCCTCCAAATATTGCGGGTGTGAGTAAGAGCAGGTTAGGATCATTGTTCTGGAATCCATAAGGATTAGAACCAGGACTGAGACAAGATGAGCCTACTACTGAGGCTGCTGGCCATGCATTCGTATTCTTATCTAATGCTGTCCCCTTGCTAGTGTACTCATAATAGTTTTTATTATTGACGGTAAAGGGATTAAGCGGACCATTCGGCTTTAATAGAAATTTGTTGCTGTGGTTGTTTGATTGAGAGTAGTGCTTATTAATACACATATCTTGACTCCTCCAGACTTTTATCCATACCCCAATATATGCAATAAATTCCGGTAATGTTTTCCATAATCTATTGCAGTTTTCGGTCATCCAAGGAAGGAACTTTTTTTATGTTGTAATAAGATATCTACCGAAGTCTTACAGGATTACCTTCTAAATCTAGTGGTATAAATTCATAATCATTAGCAAGGAGATAATCAATTAATAAGGGAAGATGCCTGGCTGTCGTACCCAATTCGTGGATAAGAATGACTGGAATGGTACCGTTTTGGTGTAGCCTCTCTAACTGCGATATGGTGAACTGGACATACCTTTCATTTCTAAAATACCAGTCTCTACTGTCTACATTCCAATCCCATATCTTATAACCTTCCTGCAAAATTGTTTTTTCTTGTTCTTCGCTCAAATAAGGACAACTTCCATAAGGTGTTCTCGCTAAATAGTGTTCTTCGCCAGTTAATTCTCTAAGACTATATCTTGTACTGTTAAATTCATTAACAGCTGATTCCGGCGAGGCATAAAATCTCTTGACATCATGGGTAACTCCATGAACCCCTAATTTATGGCCTTCTATGTTCATGCGGTTTACCATATCGGAATAATATCTGACCCGCGGTTCTAAGACAAAAAATGTGGCTTGAATCTCATAGCTTGCCAGAATATCCAATATTTGATCGGAGACTATACTGGGGCCATCATCTATGGTTAGATAGACAGGTTTCTTTTTATTAATGCTATCTTCTTCAGTTCCATCTTCTTCATCGCTATCTTCTCCATCGCTTTCTATGACGCTTTCCTCGATGTCCTCAAGATTAGTTCCATCGCTGCTTTCGTCATTACCTTCCTCATTTGAATCTACATTTATTTCTTCATCATGATGGTTAATTTCTAGTTCGGCTTCTTTGTCATTTTGACTATTTAAGTTCTCACCCTCGACTTCATTCACAATCTCTGTTATCTGTTGATCTATACTTGTACTTGTATTCTTTTCTGCTACCCCCAAAGCGTATTTACTGATGGGCATTTGAAACAAAGTGAAAAAACTCATTAGAAAAAAAACGATAAGCCATTTACTCCACTGAGATTTCTTTATTATCATTCTCATCTCTCCTCTAAACTTGGTACCCACTTGACAGATTTTTCTATTCTATGTGTACGCTTTAAAGAGAGCAAGCATGTCCATATTTGGAAAAAAAATCTAATTACTTATTCACTCGCCATTCATGTTAATGCGCAAAAATTATTGATATATCAGCCTAAACTAAAAAGCCCCCTGATTCGGGGGGCTTAGGGCAGCTATCTATGCTTGTAAGACTTTTTATGTTCTAGTGGTATTCAGTAATGGTCTTAACTCGGGGAGTAAGGAGGCTAGAAAGAATGTTGCATTACACAATACTATAGTGGCTCCTGCCGCTGTTCCCCAATAATAGGAAAGTATAAGACCTATTATACCTGCCAATAAGCTTATGGTTACTGCTAGAAGGTTATAGGTTTGCATATTCATTGCGAGATTACGAGCTGCAGCTGCCGGAAGGATAAGGAGGGCATTTATAACAAGTATTCCTATCCATTGAATGGAGACCATAACAATGACAGCAATGAGAAGAACAAATATTATTTCAGTCATTAGGACTTTAATTCCTCTGCTTTTGGCAAGTACAGTGTTGACACTTACAAGAAACAGGTTATTAAAAAACAAAAACCAATATACCAATACTGCTAAGAGTACAAAACTGAGTGCTATTATTTCCAGGCTCGTGATACTTAGGATATCTCCAATAAGAAAGCTTGAATACTTGCTGAATCCACCTCCGCGAGAAAGGATTACAACTCCTAAAGCTATAGATGTAGCCGAGAAAACTCCAATAATAGTATCTGGGGAAAACCTAGTGAGCTTCTTAATGATACAGAAGGAAATAGAAACAATACCAGCAAAGGCAATCATGGAGATCAACGGATCCCTTAAGCCCATGATTACTCCCAGGGCGATACCTGTGAATGCCGAATGACCCAAGCTATCCGAAAAAAAAGCCATCCTATTATTAACCACCATGGTTCCTAGCAAAGCAAAAATCGGGGTGACTAGAATAATTGCCAAGAATGCATTCCTCATAAAAAGATATTGGGTCCATTCCATACCTATACCTCCGCTCTTATACCCTGGGGGAAAGTCTGGCAAAACTTCTCGTCAGCGAATACTTGCTCGGGTGTTCCAACTGATTGAATAGAATGATTTAAAAAAATCATGGTACGAGCATATTTAGCTGCTAAGAATAAATCATGGGAAACTATAATAGCTGCGAAATCATATTCTCGAACCAAGTTCTCGACAAGAGAATAGAATCCTTCTAAATTAGTTTGATCTACGGCTGAAAAAGGTTCATCTAATAAAAGAAGATCCGGTAACGGATTTAAAGCCAAGGCAAGTAAGACTCTCTGTAATTCTCCTCCGGATAAATCTCCCAACCTTTTTTCTGCTAAGTGTTCAGCTTTTACTATGCTAAGGAACTTATAGACAGAAAGCTTTACTTTTTTAGTATGAGTAACCCAAACAGGAATTTTTGTAACACTTGCAGAAAGGAGATCAAGTACACTGATTGGAGAAGATGAATCTATTTCCATTTTCTGAGGGACATAGCCGATCTTTGGCTTCCTATGAGGCATCAGACTGTTATGATAAATAAATTTTCCCTTATATGGGATATCTCCTATAAGAGCTTTGAAAAAGGTGCTTTTCCCAGCTCCATTAGGCCCTACCAGAGCTGTAATCTCTCCATTATGAATATGAAGATTGATATCTCTGAGGATTACATTTCTATTTGTTTCCACACTTAATTTTTCTATCTTAAAACATTTCATTCTGCTAAAGCTTCTTTCAGTGTTTGAAGATTTTTCTTCATAATATCCAGATAAGCATCTGGATGAAGTGGCCCCGAGGATGCTGGGTCAAGTGCGTATACTTTAGCCCCTGTTTCTCTTGCTATTGTCTGAGCAGCAAGATCAGAAAACTGAGGTTCTACAAAAATACCTCTAACATTATTTTCCTTTATCAGCCTGATAGTCTCTGCCAATTCTTTGGCACTAGGTTCAGAATCAGATTCTCTCTGAACTACGGCCAATATGTTTAGATTGAATTCTTGAGCAAAGTAAGGAAAAGCATCGTGAATGGTGATAATATTCCTATTTTCAAAATCAGCAAGCTCTTGGTGCATGCTCGCTCTGAGTTCTTCCAGTTTGGTTAGATAGTATGATGTATTCTTTAAATAAAGACCCTTATTAGCTTGGTCAATTACTGCTAGTTCTTCCCCAATACTCCTGGCCTGTTGCATGGCCATTGTAATACTAACCCAGACATGAGGATTAACTTCATCGTTGTGATTGCTATGTTCTTCACCTTCTTGATGTTGATCTTGGTTAAGATTTAGATCTTTGCTGGCATCAATTATTAGGAGATCCGAAAAACTATCTACCACTTTTTCCAAATATCCTTCCATGCCGGCCCCATTGATGATGAAAACATCGCTCTGGTCAAGGATCTTCATATCTGATACGGAAAGCTGAGCATCATGTATGCAGCCGGATTCAGGTGAGGTAACACTGACCAGTCTGATATTAGGGACATTAGCCGTGACGTTTAACGCCATTATGTATATAGGGTAAGAAGAAGTGCATATGGTAAGTTCCTCTTCTAGTGCGCCAGAAGAAGAAAGAACTTTTTTGTTTGCGCTGTATACAATGCTGATTATTAGCAAAATACTTAAGGCGACAATAACCATGTTTTTTCTTTTACCTTTTAACATTTGTTTCCTTCCTTTCAAGGTATATATATTCTATTGTTTCCCCTATGACATGCTCCCAAACAATAACGTAAGATAATTGGTAAATATTATTATAATTTTCCATTTTTTGTAGCACGCTAACTGGTTTTGATACATAAGATAACTTAACTAGTCCATATCTCCTTAGCTTCTAAGACGCCTTAGGCGTCTTTCTTTTATAAAAAAAGTGGAATTCTTTAAGAAATACAAAAAAATATTTCCAAATAGTACCAAATTACTCTTTTGCACATAGTCTATTATTGGTAGAAGATACCAATTAAGTTTTAATCCATTGGAAACAAAAAAAGGAGGTCATTAACTTGGCATTTGGAGCTGGTGGAGGATTCTTCGGATCAGGATGTTCTTGCGGTATAGCTGCTGTTGTTGTAATCATTCTCTTATTGATTGCAATGGGAATCGTATTCTAAATTGTTTTACAAAAATATTAACAGAGGAGGAATGTTATTAATGTACGGATATAGTGCTTGTGGTTATACAGCCGCTGCTGCTCCTGTAGCAGGAGCAGGTTATGGCTATGGAACCGGTGTTGGAGCTGGAATCATTGCTATCGCAATTCTCATTCTTATTGCTTTAGGCTTAATCTTTTAATTGGTCTAATTCTCAAATAGGACTATAACTATGAACAGGGAACTACCTCTGATTAACGGAGATAGTTCCCTGTTAGATATGAAAATATAATTAGAAATTAAAACATATTTATTATTTTTCCGTAAATAATAATAGAGATAATTGTTTTTTCTTTTATATCAAGGAGGTGTAGGAATATATGAGTAAGATTAAATGTTCTGTATTAGAATGTCAGTACAACAGAAATGTTATGTGTGAAGCTCCGATGATTCAAGTAAATCATAATGGTGTTAAGACTTCCATGGGTTCTGAGGAAACTCAGTGTGACACTTTTAAACCTAAGGTCGAATAAGTTTCTATAAGATATTACAATCTAATCTAAATCAAAGTATAAACGCCTTGTTTTCAAGGCGTTTATACTTTGTTAACTATATTCTTTTCTATAGACAGTTCCTTGGAATAAGGCAATAAGGTTCTCCTGTTCATCTTTTATTTCTATTAGGTAAGTTGCCAATCTTCGATTTAGAGATATTTCTTTAGCCCAAGCATAGAGCATACCTTTATGTGCTGCCTTGCAATAGGAAATCGTGACATTCACCGCTACTGCAGTTGCTTGATGAGAATTGGAAGCTGCCGCAAAGGTGGTATCGGCTAAAGAGAAAATTGCTCCTCCATGAACTATTCCCAAGCTGTTGAGGTGTACTTCTCCGGCTAACATCTCTCCTCGGGCTTGTCCCTCTCCTGCCTCGACTATCCTAATACCAAGATGTTGAGCAAATATATCTTGCTTCATAATATCCAGAATATTTTTCAGTGCAAACACCCTCTCTATCTTTTTAATGTATTACTAATTGAAGGATTTACTAAGTGCTGTACAAACAAAAATTGCCTCGAATTTTCCCTTCTTATTTGAGAAATATCTCTCGTTAATAACCGAAAAGTAATATTTTTCATATATATGTAAAGATAACATAGATAAAAAAATACTAAAAGAATATAACTCAAAAGGAGATGTTTATTTTGGGTGTTCAAGATACCGGTTGTCTCAATTGGGTTCCAGCCGGATATGGGTTAGTACGGGAGACTAACGGAAGGTGTTCTTTTTACCAAGACACCATGCCTATTGCTGCAAATTTCCGAATGAGAGAGTTTAACCCCGCTGGGGTACGTCCATATGGAGTTATGCGCAAACTTGTAACTCAACTCCAACAGATGAGGAATGCTCTTGGTGTTCCTATCATGATCACTAGCGGGTACCGCAGGGGCACTGGCGCACATGCTTCCGGGTTAGCAGCGGACATTGTCGTCCCTAGAAAAACTTTCATTGAAGTAACTCAGGCTGCATATAATGCTGGTTTTCGACGGATTGAGGTTATGAAACGCAGTGGTACTTCTTATCATAATCTTATGAGTGCCGGTGGGTATATTCACGTTGATGTCTACGATGGTAGTGGTAATACAACTCGAGGAACTATCTACGATTGTCCAACCTGCACTTCAATTCCCTGCTATCCTTGGTATGCTTGGGGAATATCAGGATCTTGGTTTTCCACAAGCCAGCCTAATACTTTCTCTCAACTAATGGCTAACATTAGAGCAGATAGAGGGAACACCGGCTACATGGGTTGTTAGTCTTGAGCGAATTCCATGATTTTAATGTTGGAGGGTTTTAAGATGCTCAGACCACTAATGATGGCTCCTGATTTTCAAGCGGACGCATATTTTGCAGGAAATAAAATAACTGTAAGCCTTAGTGATTATCTTGATAATTATTTAGTTCTTTTTTTCTATTCCAGTGATTTTACTTTTGTTTGACCGACAGAATTGGCAGCCGTGGCTGCCCATCATCATATCTTGGAACGAATAGGTGTTAAAGTGCTTGCTATTAGTACAGACAGTGTTTTTGCCCATAAAGTTTTTGCTGAAACTTCGCCCTCAGCTAGAAAAGTTCAATTTCCCCTTATTTCTGATAGGAATCAGTTTATATCTCGGATATACGGAGTTCTAAGAGAAGATTTAGGTTTTACCTTCAGGGCTACGTTTATTATAGCTCCTGGAGGAGAAATCAAATATTCATCTCTCTATCCTCCGGAAGTTGCTAGGAATATAGCTGAGATTATCCGTGTTATCCAGGGTCTTCAGTATGAGGAGGCTACTGGAGAAGGAATCCCTGCCGGTTGGCATCCAGGGAAGCAAGGGATAAAAAAAGATTTTGCTCTGGTGGGAAGATTCTAAGTTTTGTTATTCACTTTTAATGAATTTTGATTTTAAGGGCTCATCCCTGTTAAATAATGAGGATATCTCAAGCAATTTATCGAGCAATCCTACCACGATAACAATATCATTGGGCTCAATTTTAATGTCTCCATGAGGATTAAGGATAAACTCTGTGTTGCGACGTATTGCTAGCACAGTAACACCATAGTCTTTTCTGAGTCCTATCTCAGCTAAATCTTTGTCTATAATTTCCGATCCTTCCCCAACTCTTAATGATTTTATATCTAAGTCAGGGATATGTATCTTCAGGTTTTGAAAGTGACGGGTTCTTCTGCTCATACTCCTAAACATCTCGTAGCTTTCGGATCGTAGTTCTGAGATAAATTTTTCTATCTCATCCTTAGGTATGAGATATTTATGCAGAACCCTAGCAAATATCTCAACCGATGTTTCAAATTCTTCAGGTATAACTTCATCAGCTCCCAGTTCACAAAGAGTTTCTATTTCTCTGATATATCGTGTTCTTACTATGATATATACTTTCTTACTCAAATCTCTAGCGACTTTAGTTATGTTCCGTACCGCAACTGGATCGGAAATAGCGATAACCAAGACTTTTGCTTTTTTGATGTTTAGATGTTTTAATACCTCTTCCTGACAGGCATCCCCTTGATAAATGGGTTCACCTTTGTCTCTTTCTTCTTTGACTACATCAAGATTCATTTCGAGAATTACATAGGGAATCTCAGCGATGGAAGCGGCCATTGAAACATTTTTTCCGTTAATACCGTAGCCGATAATAACAATATGGTCTTCTAATATCTCCAAAGTCTCTTCCGCTTGTTCAATTGGATATGACCCAGATATAAAACGTGATGGAAACGGTAAGGCCATAGCTCTTCTCGCTATTTTAGGAGCAGAAGAAATTATGAATGGCGTAAGGGCCATAGAAATAACAGATACTGATAGGAATAGATTATAAGAATCCCCACTAAACAGACCAGACTGAGCTCCGGTTCTCGATAGGATGAATGCGAATTCTCCCACCTGGCTGAGAGCCAGCCCGACCAGGATTGCACTCCTTAAGGGAAATCCTATTATTATAGCAGATAAGGAAGCCGCAAATCCTTTCAGGATGATTACCCCTAAGATCACGAATAGGACTAACAGAAAATTATTTAAAAGAAATTCAAGATTAAAAAGCATTCCGATAGAAACGAAAAAGAAACTTATGAATATATCTCTGAAAGGCAGTACTCTTCCTAGGGCTTCGTGACTATATTCTGATTCCGAGATTATTAGTCCTGCCAAAAATGCACCTAAAGCCAGGGATAATCCTGCTTTAGATGTGAACCAGGCAACAGCAAAACAAATAAGGACGATACTTAAGAGAAAAAGTTCCCTGCTCCTAGTTTTAACAATAGAATAAAGAAGGCGAGGAATTATCCATTTAGCACTGGTTACAACAGCGACGATAATTACTAGGCCTTTGACACCCAGCATAATTAGTTCGCCGGTAAGATCTCCACCCTCTCCTATTCCCGCAAGAATGGGAACGATTAGCATCATCGGAACTACTGCAACATCTTGGAAAATCAAGATCCCTAATGAACCCCTCCCATAAGGACTATCGATCTCCCCTCTTTCCTGAATAATCTTTAAGACTATGGCTGTACTACTTAGGGATACAAGAAAACCGGCAAAGATAGCTTGGCTGAAGTCTAGCCCGATTAGAAACCCTACTAAAAGAGTGATTCCTCCGGTAAGAAAAAGTTGTAGAGATCCACCAATTAAAACAGGCTTTTTTAGTTCCATAAGCTTTTTAAAAGAAAATTCAATACCTATAGTGAACAAGAGAAGTATAATGCCAACTTCTGCTAATACTTCTACTTCATGGATTTCTTTAATAAGGCTGAACCCATAGGGCCCAGCAAGTATTCCGGTAATCAAATATCCAACTACAGAAGGAATCCTCAGTTTATGACATATGAGAATAACAACTATGGCTAAAGAAAATATTACAACTATACCATTTAATAAAGGTATTTCCAAAAAGCGCACACCTCTTCTTCTAAGTAAAGTCAGGGACGGTTCTTTACTTTATATTTTGATTAAAGTTATTTTATAAAGATAGGGACGGTTCTTTACTTTACTTTTTTGATTATTAGTTGGTTATATTATTTTGGCGAATACTAGTTGATCGAGAGTTTTGCCAAACTTTGTTATGCTTTTTCTAAGCCTTCCTTCAAATTCATAACCATTCTTTTCTAAGACTCTAACAGAGGTCGGGTTATTAGAAAATACTCCTGCCCATAAGCGGCATAGGTCAAAACTTTGGAAAGCATATGAGGTCACCGCATGAACAGCTTCCGTCATAATCCCTCTCCCCCAGTAATTTTCACCTAACCAATAACCTATTTCGGCAGACCTCATATAAATATCTCCTTCAGTTTCAAAACCTATTGCTCCAACAGCCTTATTCTTTACTACTATAGTAAAATTAGTCTGTTTTCTTTCCCCAACAACCTGGCTTAGCCAAGAATCCGCGGCCAAGTCATCGTAAGGAAATGGAAAGCGGTCCCGAACCATTGCCGCGATTTTAATGTTATTAGCATTCTGGATGAGAGAAATCTTATCTTCCCAACGCCATTCTCTGATAATGGACTTCTTCAATACTATTTCCATTCCTAAAAACAACTCTCCTTTATTTTTCTAACCTTAATATTTTTTTAAGCCATTATATTTATGAATTGGAGGAGAATCTTAAGACTAAAATATATAAATAATTTCTTATACATTATTTCTTTTATATTCATGATGCTTATATTAAATATATAATTTCTTTCAATAAAAGGGTTCGAATAGTCATAGTTAGATTTCTTTGGAATTTAACTTATCGTGTGTTTGTCTTCCATCACCGCTTACTGGTATTTCTTCTCCGAGAAAAGTCGGTTTGGGCTTTATTATCTTAGCTAAAAAGAAATCCTTATTTCTGGCGGCGATTTCTCTTAGTTTGTATTGTTCCATTACTAGATAATATCTGATATCTGAAGGCACACCATAAGCTTGGAGGCCTAGCTCTCTGGCGATAAAAACGGCTCTCTTAAGATGGTATTCTTGAGTTATTATGATTAATTTATCAACCTTAAAGATATCACGTGCCCTATACATACTTTCATATGTACTAAACCCGGCATGATCCATAAAGATGTCCTCTTCAGGAACACCTTTATCTTGTAGAAACTCTTTCATGGCGTTAACTTCATCATAATCTTTTTGCCCATGATCACCACTGACTATTATCTTAGGAGCTTTTCCTTGTGAATAAAGATCATACCCTATTGTCAGTCGATCGTTTAGCATATGGGAAACGGTTCCGTCTGGAAAAACATAAGCCCCTAACACAAGAATTGCATCAGCTTCAGGAATTATCATAGGGTCTATAATATATTGGGAACCTGTGTTTTGAACATATCTATCGATGGCTAAGATAGTTGGAAAAGCAATTATTCCCAGGATAATAAACAATACTAATATCTTTTTCAGAACTTTTTTCATCTTGTACTCCTTAGTCACTTGTATGATTACAGATTAACTCTAAAGATTAAACTTTTCACTTATATATTAAGATATATTAAGCTTTAAGTCTTGTCATTAGGAAAAAACTATGTTATTAATCTTTTTAAACCTATAAATAGGATAGGGGAAAAAGATGAGTACTTTCAACATCAAAACAGAATCCTTAATAAGCGAATCTAGGTTATATGAATCCAGTTTAAAAGAATATATTAAAGAGTACAAGATCGAAGCAGAACATTTGGTTTTTCAAGCTTCCTGTCACTCTGTGGAGGAAGCGGTCAGGGCTTCAGGTGCTGCGCCTGAATTCTTTGTTAAGAATATCTGCTTAATTGACAATCGGGGTAATCTGGTAGTAGCCATCGTACGAGGAAAAGATAGTGTCAGTTCTTCAAGGATAGGAAAGGTGCTGAATTCTGAGAGCCCAAGGGCTGCTTTTCCGGAGGAGATACTACAGAAATCAGGCTATCCCTGTGGTGGTGTGCCTTCTTTTGGATATGAATCACAATTCCTGATTGATCCTAAGGTGATGGAGATGGAGATTGTTTATACTGGTGGAGGGTCTACTTACTCTTTGGTTAAAATTACTCCAGCTGAGCTGGTCAAAGCAAATAATGGAACAGTTGTGAGAATTAGAAGATAATCCGTGAACCTAAACCACTATCTAATCAAGAATTTTGTTTATGGGAGGAGAAAAAATGCGTTATATAGATTTACGTAGTGATACTGTTACCCTACCCACCCAGGAGATGAGAGACGCTATGTATAAAGCGGAAGTAGGAGACGATGTCTATGGAGATGACCCTACAGTGTTAGAGCTTGAAGAATACGCTTCAAGTCTGTTGGGTAAAGAGTCTTCTCTTTTTGTACCTAGTGGTACTTTTGGAAATCAGTTAGCACTGTTTACTCATTGTCAGAGAGGAGATGAAGTCCTCCTCGGTGATGATTGCCATATAGTAGCTCATGAAGTCGGCGCAGCTTCAGTTATCGCAGGTGTGAACCTCCGAACTCTATCAAGTACAAAAGGCCAGCTTAATTCAGCGGATATTGAATCTCGTATCAGAGGAGAAGATATTCATTTCCCTACGACCGGTCTGATCTGTTTAGAAAATGCTTCTTCTAATGGTCAGGTGGTTTCATTAGAATATATGAAAAACATATATTCTATCTCTCAACATGCTGGTGTCCCCGTTCATTTAGATGGAGCAAGGATCTTTAATGCTGCGGCTACTTTAGGAGTGCAAGCTGAAGATATCGCTAAATATTCTGATTCAGTTATGTTCTGTCTTTCCAAAGGTCTTTGTGCTCCAGTAGGTTCTATGCTATCGGGAAGCAAGGAATTTATCGCTAAGGCTAGAAAGAAGAGAAAATTGATGGGCGGAGGGATGCGTCAAATAGGCATACTTGCCGCGGCCGGACTAATTGCTCTGGGAAAAATGAGGCTTAGACTTCATGAGGATCATAAGAATGCTCTTCTTCTAGGAACCGAGCTAGCAAAAATTCCTGGCATTAACGTTTTTATGGAAGATATTCAAATCAACATGGTATTTTTCGATATGAGCGGCACGGGATATGACCCTGGAAGGTTAGCTACTGAGCTTTTAAACAAGGGGATAAAAATTAATCCTCCTGAAAATGGAATTATGCGATTCGTTACGAACTACTGGGTGACAGAAGATGATATACGTTATGTAGTAGACTGCGTGGAAAACATAGTAAAATAGTGAGGTTGGGAACCGTTCTTGTTATAAAGTCAGTAAAGTTAGTAAAGTTAGGGACGGTTCTTTTCTTTTTAGTTTTCCCTCTTTTTTATAGTCTGAGATGATTCTACTCATTTATGGTTCTCTCTCTTTAGGATAATACTCACAGTTGATTCCGCATAGCCTCCACATAATTCACCTATTTCTTTCAGGCTTAATACAGAGTTTTTTCTTAGCATTTCCATCATTTCTTTTCTTAAAGGTTTATCTGTCCTTATACCTTTCATGGTTAAGCCGCGTTTTACTAGCTCATTGTTGATTCTGATTCTTCCCTCTTCAAAAGATTCAATGTAATCTCCTTCCTGTCTCCTTAGTTGAATCTCGTCTTCTTCAATATCCATAAATATTCTGTAGTTTTTTTCCATATTTCTTACAGATTGATAATAAGTAGAAATTGCCTCCGGATAAGAAGGCGAACAGATTCCTAAAATTCTATAGCAATAAATTATTTTGCGATCTGGTTCTTGACTCATGTATTCCCGCATACTGCTCCAGTAGAAATCTTCCGGCCTTTTCACTATTCCTGCCCTAACAGGATTATTATGAATATAAGCACTTACTGCTAGGAGATATTTATCATCCGCTACTATTTCACTTATAAAACGACCCTGAAATAAATGGCCTACTCTGTCATAGGTATTGTTAAAATAATAAACATAACTAATATTTATGCTTTTCATTATCTTAGAAATATCATTTCCATTATCATTGATCAAAAGATGAACATGATTGTCCATAAGGCAATATGCTTCTAGTTTATAATTATACTTCACTCTCATTTTAGCGATAATTTCGAGAAACCGATACTTATCTCTGTCATCTAAGAATATTTTCTTTTTCTCGTTCCCTCTCATAATTATATGATAAGTTGTGTTTATCCCCTTAAGTCTAGCTAATCTTGGCACTTTCATCCCTCCATTAAAATTCTTAAAGTAAAGAACCGTCCCTGACTTTACTTTTCAAACATAAAAAAGCCTCCATATGGCATTTTAGTTTATACTAAATTTTACCATTACGGAGGTGTTTTTTATATACTTTTGAAAATATTTGGTATATTTTGTAATTTAATGGGAGCTATTAAACTATTAGCTGAACTATTGGCTGATGGTTCAAATGATCTAACTCTGTACATACATCACATTCAATTCATCATCTACAATGACTTCAACGTTATTCGGTATACGAACATAGATAGCCTGCATACCAAAAATAGTTACGTTACTATAGGGAATAGAAGCTGAATCTAAGAATTGCTTGGATGTAAAGTCTTGGTCAAATCTCGAATAGCGAATTTCTAACTTTTCTTGAGGAAATATGGTTATTCGGTCACCTACAAATTTGATTTCAGGTGGAATAACTTTATCAGTAAAGTCAATGTTGTTAATAATGTGAGGGCTAATAAAACTGAAAACTTCTACCTTTCCATCGTTAGAATGCTTTTTTTCAATCCAGATTCTATGATGATTCCAATTTTCCAAGTTATGGAACACTTCAATTTCAAGTTTGTTTTCTTCTAACTCATAGGTAAAGCTTGCGTTTTTGTAAATCCCATCAATCTTATCGACAAGACCCCGAGATGCTAAATCATAGAACATAGCCTCAGCTTGCTGAGCTTTGCTAATTTGATCTTGATTTTCCGACTTCGCGGATTGAACAAAATCTGTTTCCGGCAAAGCATACACTACAGCAGTTGAAGTTAATAGAACTAGACAATAGGCTATGAATACGACTTTTAGTTTGTTTTTAGATAAGAGGCTTTTTTTAGGGAGGAAGTTGGCGCGGTAAACCAAAAAGTAGAGCAGTATCAGAAGGATTACTAATAAAAAGATAAAGTTTTGCATTATCTTCTTACCTCCATTCTTGTTGAGGTTATCATAGAGAAGAGGAAAAATACGAATACTGTAACTATTACTTTCCCTGCAAATAAGGTTAAAGAGGATTCTTTAATATAGAATTCTACGGCATCGGTTATATAGGGATCAATATACATTCTAATAGCTGCAAAGAATAACGCCGGAATCAGCACAGCAAACAATTTATTAGTTTGGACCAATAAACCGAATAAATAACCTACTGCTCCAATAATCATCATGTACAAAATAGCTGCTGTAATACCTGTAAACAAAATGGATGGGGATGGCTTAAACATACTAGGGAGTAATTCTCCGTTATCTACTGAAAAATAAATTATTACTCTTAGCAGCATCCCATGAAGAGAAGCGGTTAATCCTCCTAAGATACAGGATGTAAGGATAAACCCTATGTCTGAGGTGAGACTCGATAACCTGTTAGCTACGAAGGTGTAATTCAGATTCCTATACTGCCTGGTAGTCAGAATAATGGAGAGAGCAAAAATCCACATGAAAGTAAAGATCATTATAATTGAGCTGTGGTAGTTCATTACAGATACCCTTAAAATATTACTGCTGGAGCTATACGAACTCACTGCTCCTAAAGATAGTACTAAGCCTAATATCTGCATAATAAACAGTCCACTGAACAGTTCAAGATATGATCTCAACTTGTAACGATATTGCTTCATAGCAACAGATAGGATACTATTCTCGGTTAAATACATCATCGATTCCCCCTTTGGTTTTAGCTGTAAGATAATTGCATAAGTCATCTGACGCTACAGATGTCATGCTTACCCCTGATGCTTTTAGCTGTTCAAGCTTTGTTTGGGAAAACTGATTTTTAACTACGATATAAGAACTATCACTACCAAAGCTCTCTTCATGGATAATATCCTTACTACTAAAATCTTTTAATACATCCTGAGAACCTCTTAAACCGATGGCGTACTCTTTCAGATCGAGAACAGGTAAATGCAGGGCCTTTGTTCCATCCTTGATAAGCAGAACATCTTCTAAAATATCATCAATCTCATTTAACAGATGACTGGAAAGAATAAAGGTACGAGGGTGTTCCACATAATCTTTTAGCAGAGCCCTATAGAAGTCTTTACGCACAGCTGAATCCATTCCTGTGGTAGGCTCATCAAAAAGCGTCAAAGGACACCGGGTAGCTATGCCAATTATCACGTTAAAGGTGCTCTTCATTCCTTTGGAGAGGCCGAAATGGGATTGACTGAGGTCAAGCGAAAAATAAGAGATTAATTTCCTGGCAAACTTATCATCCCAATTCTTATAAAACATTCCCGCTGAATCTAAGATTTCAGAGAGTGTCAGTGAAACTGGGAAATTCATATTGTCATCTATGAAAATAATATTGGAAGACACAGTGATGTTATCAAAAGGGTTCTGAGAAAATACCTTGACCGCTCCTGAAGTTGGTCGTAAAAAACCTGCAATCAGCTTCAGAAGAGTTGTTTTACCTGCACCGTTTCGCCCGATAAGCCCTGTAATCTTGTTTTCTCCAAGATCAAAAGAAAGATTCTTAACAGCAGAGAAATTGTTATAGGCTTTGCTTAAATTTTCACAACTTACAACACTCATTGTTGTTCCTCCTGCTGTGTTTTATTCTCTGTCTTATCATGCCGATAAGTTGCTTTTCATCAACTTCGAGACGATCAGCTTCCAGGACAAGGTCTGATACCATTTGTTTAAGAACCTGGTTTTTACGATCTTCAAGTATTAGATTTCTTGCATTCGTCGATACAAACATTCCTAGTCCCCGTTTTTTATAAACTATATTGTTATCTGCTAAAATGTTCAGCCCTTTGGCAGCAGTGGCAGGATTAATATTAAACATATCAGCTAATTGGTACTGGGAATAAATACGCTCTTCTTCTTTTAAGTTGGCATTTAATATTTCTGCCTCCAACCACTCTGCAATCTGAACATAGATAGGTTTCAGACTATTAGTGTTAAGGTTCATAGTATCCTCCCTTTTTAAGGTGCGGATTAGTACATTACTGCTGTAATGTACTATATGTTATTTTTTTTGTTTTGTCAACTAAAATTAATACCCCTTTGTTAATCTAACAAGGGGGTATATTCTTGAAATGAACTTGACTTTATGTTTAGAAAAGGCTGGTAGCTTAGACTCTCAGGTGCTTTATCACTTGTAAATATCCATTGAGAGAAGTCCAGACTGCAAAACGTTTCTCCTAATATTTTTATTATACATAAAAGGTGCCTTTAGGTTTTTGCTTAAAATATTAAGCCTCAGACTCTTAGTTTTATTGTAATAGTGCTCAATAATATTCTGAGGGCTTGCTTTCATACTATGAGCAAGTGCTGTAGCACTGCGGAAAGCATAACTCAATCCTTCTGCAGATGTCGGGCTTATCCACCCTGCAGCCTCTCCAATTAAAGCAACCCTGCCATTGCCTAAAAAGATATGTTTTGTTCTATCTGGTCTTAGAATATAAGCACCATTTCTTTTTACACACTCACCAATATCAAAATCATAGCCTTTTAGCTTTTGTTTAAGCAGTTCAAAACGTTCATTCGGATTGTCATTAGGCAAAAGGGCCGAGCCCAGAATCAAATAGTCTTCTTTAGGTATTGTCCAAGAGTAGAAATCAGTAATCTCTGAATCAAAAATAGCAGAGTAATATGCGATTCTTTTGTTTGTTTTAAACCACTCTTGGATTGAAATGTATTTTTGTATTTGGTTATTAGGAAAATATCTCCGGCGAATAATGGAGGATGCTCCATCAGCACCAATCAAGTATTTAGTATCAGCTTCATATGTTTTATCATTGAGCTTATATTTTAATCTTAAACTATCAGATCTTTCCTCAAAAGTTTTGAAGCTTACTCCGCAAAGAGTATCAACATGTGAAGGTATCATAGAAAAAAGCCATCTATCAAACTTTTCTCTGTCTATATTGATGTAATGTCTTTGATAATATCTCTCCATTTTGTTTTGAATATCAATGGTTCTAACTGTGAAAAGCTGAGGACCCACCAGCACTTCCCTAGGAACTCCCAAGCCCATTCTGGCAAGCATATTTTGAGCATCAGGGGCAATTAAACCCCCACAGCATTTTTCTATCCCTGCTCCATTAAAGCTATCTAGCGGGATGTCTAACCTTCTTCGGTCTAACAGTAATATTTTATACTCATTGCCGAGAAGGCGGGCGAGAGTAGCCCCCGCCGGACCAGCACCAACAATTGTAATATCATACATTCAGCTTTTCTCCTAGAATTTATTACGTTTCTTAACCTTTCCGTTACCGGGATTTGTCTAAGCAAAGTAAAGAACCGTCCCTGACTTTACTTGGCTTTGAAGATTGCCACATCTGGGTTTAGGAGGTATTGCCATTGACCTATTACTCCATTTTTAAGGGCCGCTATTTCAATATGAGCCATTGCAATCCCGCAATCTAATCGTTTGGAGATATTAGATTTATCGGCGATCCCTTTCTCAGCATCTGTTGTGACTTTAATACTATTATTTTCAATGAAAAATCTCCATGGCTGTCTGTTAACGGCTGATGGAGCTAGGCGACCAGCTTCTAAGGCAGACTGGACCCATACAGGGTATTCTGCCTCAGAAACGTATAGTTCAGTTAGCGGCTTCCTTTTCTTGCTGCCTACCATACCAGACATCATTTTTTCAGTAAGGCTATAGCTGGAGTCAGTAAATCCTACTGGAGTAACAGATAAAACCTTTTCATAGGATTCTATCTTAATTTGTTCAGCAACTATCTCAGGTCTGAAAAAACCTCCCACCCAACAGGTTGCCAGTCCCATAGCAGTGGCTTCTAGAATAAAGCATTCTCCCAGGTAGCCAACTTTCTCCTGAACATTAGGGTCTCTCATATCTCCGATAAAGGCTGCATAGGTGGGAGCATCTTTTATCTTTCCGTATGAGCCAATCGCTCCACTGAATATTGCATCAGGGTCTTGGTTTTTAAATACTATTCTAGATCCAGGAAGATGTCCGTTCAATTCTTCTTGGATTAGCAAAAGATCGTTTACGATATTCTCCGGTAAAGCCTTCTTATTGAACTGTCTCCTGGAATGTCGCTGAAAAACTGCTTGGTACCATCTTTCTGCAGGAATATTCATATCTATCAGTATCCTCCTCTTTATAAGTAAACCTCAAAGCTTAATGAGCTTTGCATACCATAATTATTATCTCTTCAAAGATTCGTTTCCATACAAATATTAACAGCTCCTCTTTCTATTGACAACAATGAATGTATTGTAATCATCATGTGTTTATGTTTTCATATAAATATATGTTCATGTATTAGCGCCATAATCATAAGAGCCCAAAAGATTGAAAAAATGAACCAGTCCACAATTGAACTGGTTCATTTTTATATCTAATATAGGCAGTTACTTTAGAATAAGTGACCATTTAACATCAAGGAAACTGCAATGTATCTTGGATATGAGAGATATCCTTAAAAATATATTCTTTAAGACGAGGTAGAACTGCTGTTATCTCAGGAGATAATTCTAGTCCCCACTCTAGACTTTTGGGTTGTACTCCATAAATTATAGTCTCAGGAACTGTTCCCAAGATACTGGCGGTGGTGAGTACATCTAAGATGCCAACCTGATGGAAAGATACTGTAAACATTTCAGGGAATATTTTCAGGTCTTGGGGTTTGAACCGAAATAGTTCACCAGGGTTTGTATTAGCATTGAGGGCATCAACAATAATTAAGAAATCTGTATCCTGGATGAGGCCAATCAGTTCCATACCGGCAGTGCCGCCTTCGAGAAGCTCTACATTATCAGGCAAATCTCCTTGCCTCAGATATTTAAGAAAGTGGATCCCCAAGCCTTCATCCGAAAGCAATTCGTTTCCGACTCCTAACACCATGATTCTAGGGTTGCTCATCTCATGGGTCTCATCCTTTGCTGCAATGGTGCTATATTGCTTTATCAAGCTCTTTGGTAACCCTCCTTTTTTCTTGATCTTTATCTTTATTAAAGAACATCATCCAGAATTGAGCGCGGCTTTCGACAAATACAAGATAGATATGGACCAAGATAATGGCGAAGAAAAGCCACATCACTACATAATGTATTCCTCTGACAGCAGCTAAACCTCCAAGTGAAACCGCCATCCCCGGAAACTTATCGGGTAGGTAGAGGATCAAACCTGTTAGAGCCTGGATTAGTGTCAAAGGGATTAAACCCAGATAGGCTAATTTTTGAAGAGGATTATATCTACCTGTTTTAGGATGTTTCCCCATAAAAAGATAGTACTTAGTCTGAGGTATGAAATTCTTCACGTCTTCTTTATCAAATATAAAATCCTTATAGTCTTTCTTCTTACCTACAAACGCATGATACAAACGTAGAAAGGCGTTAATGATTAGGAAGTACATGAAGAAAAAATGAAGGTTTCGTACAAGATTCATAGACATCCCTGTATAAGGAGCATGAATCAGATAACCTGTAATCCCAAGGGCTAAAAAGTTAATTAAGTTTATCAAATGGGACATTCTTCTGATCAACGGAAAATCAGCAAGATTTGCCATCAGACTCCCCTCCTTTTGTATTAATAACCAATATGATACTTCATAATCTCATTGGTTTTAGGATCGATTAAATGAACTGCACATGCCAAACAGGGGTCATAGGAGCGAATAACTCTTACTACATTGATTGGGTTGTCAGGGTCGGGAACAGGAACTCCAATCAAGGCTTTCTCGCAAGGTCCGTAAACTCCCTTTTCGTCTTTCGGCGAAAAATTCCAGGTGGAGGGAACTACCATCTGATAGTTTTCTGTCTTCTTGTCTTTAATCTTTATCCAATGTCCTAACGCACCACGAGGTGCTTCTGTCAAACCAACCCCCTGAGCGGTATCTGGTGCTTCCCAATGAGCGGTATCATGAATCTTAAAGTCAGCTGTGCCCATTTCTTTTTCTAGTGCATCTATCCAATTTATCATCTCTTTAGCAAGTAAGATGGTCTCAACCGCGCGAGCAGCATGTCTGGCTACTACACCAGGCTTAATCTCATATTGAGTAATAAGATCCATCAGAACTTTAGGCTGCATGACAAGCATTCTTGCCAGCGGACCAACTTCCATAGGATGACCTTCATAACGAGGTGCTTTAACAAAACTATACGCATCCTTTTTGTCCAAATCTGGTATGGTAGTATCATCAAAGAGATTCTTGCTTTCAGCACTTCCTTTATACCAAGAATAATGGACATCTTCGGTAATTTTTTGTGCATCTAAAGGTATAATATTGTTTAGATCTCCGGCTAGTATAATTCCTGGTTTAAAGAACGGGTCTTTACCTTCATTATCCCTAGCAAACCCACCAAAGGACAAGAAGTTCAAGTCACCCCCACCTATTCCCGCTTGAGCAAGTGGTAGGAGTGGTCCGGTTCCGAAGGTCACAACATCCTGGAGATAGACTTTTTCTAAAAAGTCTATCTGTTCCATAAGCATGGACCTGAATTGACTAACTATACTCATAGTGGGCAGCATAGTAACTCCGCCTACTACAATAGAAGACTGATGAGGCTGTTTACCCGCAAATATAGCCGACATCTTTTTAGCTTTTGCTTGCATATCCAAAGCTTGAAGGTAATGAGCCACTGCTGTTGTCACGAGTTCAGGATCATTAACACAAAATTCGTCGGGCTTATAGCGTGGAGTCATGGGTGAGGTATCTCCAGCAGCAACAAGTTTCAAAATCTTACCTTTAACTGCTTGTAATCCAGGGTCTTTACCCTGATATTCGGCAATCGCCATTATATCTAGGTAATCTAGAGCACAAAGATGATAAAAGTGTAAGGGGTGGTCATGTAGCCACATAGCTCCCAGGATAAGGTTACGTAGAATACGGCCACCAGCAGGTACTTGGGCTCCGTACGCTTGATCTAAAGTGAGAGAGGATGCCCAGCCATGTGAACCCGCACATACACCACAGGCCCGTTCTGTAACATAGGTGGCATCTCGGGGATCTCGTCCTATGAGCAGGGGTTCAAGTCCTCTATACATAGTCCCAACAGCCCTGGCATCAACTACTACACCATCTTCGATTTCAAGTTCCATTTTTAAGTGCCCTTCAATTCTCGTTACGGGGTCAATCATAATTTTTTTAACAGCCATTACTTATCCTCCCCCTGTTCGCTCGCTTTTTTTCCCACACGTCCTTTTACTAGAGAAGCTGTCAAATGAGCACCCACTCCGACGACAGTCGCTGCAGCAACTACCTTGCCGGCAGTCTCTGCATTTATCTGTCCAATTCCTGGAAGTTCAAAGTTTTCTTGTTTGGCATAGAGAGGACTAAACTGCCCGAAAAAGCCTGCTTCAGAACAACCAGAACATGGGGAGCCCGCATTGATACAAAAATTAGTGTTATCATTCCACCAAGCTTGAGCACAGTCTGTATATGTTTTGGGTCCTTTACACCCCTTTAACAACAAGCAATAATCCTTTTGTTCAGGGTCATTCCAATCTTCAAGGAATTCTCCTGCTTCAAATCTTCCCCTGCGGGGACAATTATCGTGTAAAAGCTTGCCATAAAAAACTTTGGGCCGTGCCTGAAGATCGAGGGGCGGTGCTTCCTTGTATGTTAAATAATAAACAATGGTTCCAAGTAAAGTTGCAGGTTTAACCGGGCAACAGGGAAGATTAATCACCGGCGTGGCAATACCATTCTCATTCAGCAGTTCACGAACACCTACGGCACCTACATCACAGGCACCTGGAATTCCTGCTCCATCGGTAGCACAACTGCCAACAGCAAGCACCAATTGTGCTTTCTGGGCTGCTTCCAACACCGTTTCCCTAAAAGGCCTCCCCCCTACCATACAATATCTGTCTTCTTTACTAGGGATAGATCCTTCTACTACAAGTACAAAATTCTCGCTAAGTGTATCATGATAAGCTTGTTCTGCTACATGTCCTGATCCTGCCATAATGGTTTCATGATAACGGATAGAAAGCATATCTAATACTACTTCTGCTATGGAAGGATTGATGGTGGCAAGCAGAGATTCTGTGCATCCGGCACAATCCATTCCTTCCAACCAGATTACTGGCGGTTTTGCCATTGCCTCTTCTACAGCACTAACCGTTTTAGGAAATACTGTAGCAGGAAGTCCCAGCGCCGTACTCGTTACAGCCATGAGCTTTAGAAAATCACGTCTGGATACTCCTTTAGTTCCGAATAAATGAGATTTCCCCATAATATACCTCCTCATGTAATTATATTGATTTAATGAAAGACCCCGAATAAAGTAAAATTATTCCATTAGTTAAAGTGCAAATGTTAAGAAAAGTGAAATAAATAATACGTATTTAATTATCATCCGAACTAACCTGTAAAATAAATCGGTAATACTCCCGATTTTGGTAGTAGGGGTTTGCCCCGCTAGATTTTTGTTAAGCTTTCTTGCGAGTTTTTTCACTTTTCAGAATTCTTTTCCTGTAGGGTAAAGCAAGGTTTTTAATATAAATAGACGTAGGGGAATTCCCCTACGTCAAGCTGTAACTAGTATATCTATGGTACGATAAATGTTTTTAATTGGAAGTATAGATATTGTTGTTAGCCACTGATTTAGCACATAGTTTACCTTTATTGATAGAAACTGGCAATCAGGTTGGCAGCTGGTAAGAAGAGTAATTGTCCTAAAAGGGTTCCAATTATCTTGGTGGATATGAGCAGGACCACTAAAGCTTTGACATCGGTATAAGGTCGTTTACCCCTTAAGGCTTGGTCTGTAATTATGGCAGACTTGGGGTCAATGAATAAGGTAAGAAGTATTGTCGCTATGCCGTTAATCATCCCAGAGGAGGCTGCTGCCGCCAGCCGATGTTCATCGCTCACTAAAAGAGCTGAATAGTTAGCAGCAAGAACCCCTATGGTATATATTCCGGTGACCAAGGCATGTAACACAAGTAACCTTTTAGGGATTTCTCTGTATCTCAATCGCTCCAACATACTTTTGGAAGGGCGTGCTGCCCTCCTGACCATACGCTTGATATTACTGATATTTAAAGCCTCTATTACTAAAGAGGGTACAGATCCGGTTACCTCCAGCTTGCGTACAGCTGATTCAAAAATTCTTAAAAATGTTGGGATGAGTAATATCCCGATTATGGTTCCTAGAGTAGAGGCAAAGATGATCTTGCGCAAATCAAGAATGGGATCCAGCCCCTGAGCTATACTGAGTCCGATGATACTTCCGATTAATGGGGCTTGAAAAGTGTTGGCTGTCCTAGAAACTAGAACGAAAAGGTTAAAAAGAGAAAAGGATAGTGCAACTTGCCCACTCTTTACAGAATTTAGTCTTACAGAATAAGCCAAGGTATCAATTAAATGGATTAATAAGGTTAGGATAAATAAGTAGAGAAGGGTATCCTGCAATATATCTTCTCCTCTCAATAAAAGTGAACCCATATTAGTGACTAGGATAGTTACTAAAAATACTCTCCAAAGACATATATTATGTTAATAAATCGCGAATTAAATAATAGATGATAATCAAGTTCAAGGTCATTAGCAAAGGTATGCCGAAAACAAATAACCTATGCCGAGTTTTATGTCTGAAAATCCTCATACCAAGATAGAGCCCTATAGCCCCTCCTAATAAACCTAAAACCAAGAAGCGCCTCTCAGGAATTCGCCATCCATCTCTCTTGGCTTTGAACTTATCATAACCGAACATTAGGAAACTTAGAATATTGATAATAGCAAGATAAGCTGCCAAAAAGGAATAAAAATCAATCATGTTTTTACTCTTTCCCGTAATCATATACGAATTTCAAAATATGTTGACGTAGTGATCTTAAACTCATTGTTCCCGTGATATGTCCTTTATCTATAATCGTAATATTTTCATCCCTATAGTATTTCTTCTGCCTATTCAATTCTACAACCCGATCATATTTGGCCAGCAAGGGGTGAACCTTACTATTGTCCACCTGAGAAAAATCCTTTTCTAAATTAAGCGCTTTCCTTATCATATCCTTATTGTTTAGAGCCAAGGGAGACATCAGCTTGGAATAGACAGTATTCAAAAAGGTCTCATCGATTGAAGTACCAGCCAAGCAGGGTTTATAATAATCAGCACTGTTAAAATAAGTATGATGAATATTCGAGATGAATCCTCCCATATCCAAACCGGCAACTGTTACGAATTCGCTACCGATTTCTCTGGCCATTAAAACTAAATGCTCTATTAATTTCGTGGATGTGGCAAGCAAAGCAGTAAAGTTGTCCAGACTTCTAATACCACTCTTAAAATCTCTTGGATTGGCATAAAAAGGAGATCTCACCACTATAAAGTTGACTGGGATTTTGATCATCTGGGTAGGGAATATTCTTTGGAAGCTGTGGTCATAAGCTTCCTCCAAAGCCCCATGGTGATAAATGATAGTAGGATATTTATCTGCTTTCCATTGGGCTATACGGAAAGCAGGGATTACTTCTCCCACCAAAGTTTTCGCCCGCATTTCTGAGAATCTTTTGTCGGTTCCCTTGGGGAAATCGATAACCGTATTATCAAGATGTTCTTTAAGATTACTGCTTTCTATACCATCTCTAAAGTAAAGTGCTTTCTTCATGAAAAAAGCATCACTACTTATAGATAGCAAATCAATTCTGCTATTAATATTCAAAAAATATTACCCCCGATTTCTCTCTATATAGGTTCAAAACAATTAATCTATTTTTGTTAGTTTATCCATTTGGTTAGTATTATCTGACTTTTGTAGGAAAAATAGTCTAAAAAGTGAATTTTTGGGCATAATAATTCTAATCCTATTTTTATTATATAATCACTAAGCTTTATATTAAAACTTGGTAATTATATGGATATTACTAACTGCATGTCCAACATTTATTCAAGGAAATTGTGGGATATATGACCTATACTATTAAAGTCATCTCACATTTGCTGTTTAACATGATTGCAGTAGTATTGGATTTAGAAAGGATGAGCCGCTTTTAATAAGTCAATATATTACGTCCTTTGCACCATTATGATTGTACTAACCATAATGGTAGGGGTCAATACAGTTGAACCTGTTAAGGCTAATAATGAAGTGCCCAATTTGGCAGTATTAGCTCAAGTAGCTGAAACTTTAGACCCTCTAAAGGATCAAGTAACTGAAGATCTCATAGATGAGTCAGCTTCTGACGCTAAGAGTGTTCAGATACAGGAAGTTGACTCCGAGCCTATCATAGCATTAAATCAAAACCCACAGTCTGCAAGCCTATCACGCAGACAAACAACTACTCCGGACTCAGTACCGGCAACAACTTCTGCTCCGAGTACACCCACACCCACACCTGTGCCCACACCTACACCTACACCCGCACCTGTACCCGTCGAGCCTTCATCAAATAACAAATCTACTGCAATCATCAATACAGCAAAACAATATATCGGCGTTAAGTATGTTTGGGGAGGTACCAGTCCTTCAGGGTTTGACTGCTCCGGTTTTGTTCAATATGTATTTGCCAAGAATGGAGTAACTCTACCTCGAGTTTCACGTGATCAATACAATATAGGAAGTAAAGTTGATTTTAACAACCTCCAGCCGGGTGACCTCGTCTTCTTCACTCTTAATGGTGATACCGTAGTTAATCATTTAGGTATCTACATTGGAGATGGACAATTCATCCACGCTTCTTCCTCTAAAGGTGTTGTTATCAGTTCTTTTAGTTCCTATTGGACATCCTCTTATTCGGGAGCTAAGAGAGTACTGTAATTCATTAACCGACATGAATAAAGAAATATCGAGAACTGCTTAATAAAGTAGCATTAATTTAGAACCTATAGAATCGACACTCTTATTCAAGGTGTTTGGTCTATAGGTTCTTTTTTATGCTATTATCGTTACTCATACTTATCCTATTGTAATGACCTTGGGTGCTTTAGCTATAATATCCTGAGTAAGATACATATTGCCAATCTCTCCTACTTTGAGTTTAAGTTTATAGTAGTCCAAACATGTCCCACAGGCATACAAACTAACACCTTTATCAGCTAGACTCTGAAATATCGATATAATGGGTGTATCTTCTGTGAGCAGTTTGATCCCCTGATTAAGAAAAAGAATATGGGAAGGTAAATTATCCCCTTCACTTAAACAATAGAAATAGGAATCCATTAGCTTTTGCCCAAGAATTTCGTCCCCTTTGCCGAACTCTTTATTTGTTACCAGTAACACATAATCCATTATGATTCCACTCCTTCACTAAATTTCTACTTACTCAAAGTTAAATTCTTTGTTACAGATTCTTAAGATTATTCTATCATACGCTAATTATTTTTTCGTCTTTTTGGTTTACCGCTTCAATACTTAGAAAAATACCCTTCAAATACTCATTTACTTCTGTTAGAACTAATCCTTCCTCCCTTAATAAACTGATGGTCTCTCTATTGAGATTACATCCTCCACTTATCTTTCTCCAGATAGGATTGAGTATGTCTTGTGCCTTAGCTGTTATTCCCTTCTCCAGACGAACATGTTCAAATAACAAGATTAAACCATTTGGTTTACATACTCTCCGTATCTCTTTTAGAGCTTGTCGTGGATTAGGTATAGTACAAAGAACTAAGGTACCTACCACGGTGTCGAAAGTATTATCTTCAAACTCCAGTTCTTGAGCATCACCGTTCCTCACTTCAATAGATGCTCTGCTCTGTTTTGATTTTGCCAAAGATCTTTCTCTCATAGATTCATCTGGTTCTAGGGCGGTAACTGTTACCTCTTTATAATATGGGAAGTTAACTCCTGTGCCGGAGCCAATTTCCAACACTTTACCAGCAGCTTTACTAAGAAGGTTATACCTAATTCGGTGGAGCTTCTTTCTTTCAAACGGGCCCATAATTATGTCATAAATATATCCAGTCAACTTGCTCAAGCAATTTGCCTCCTTTTTCTCCTGAAAGCACCTTTACAGTATATCTGAATGCACACTATTTTCCAATTATTATGTATAAACAATTGTTCTATCTGTCGAGAATAGGTTATATGATTAAGCCACAGATGATAGGAAAAATATTATGAGGACAATTACTATACTGATTCCTGCCTACAATGAAGATGAAGTGATTATAAAGTTATATCAGCGATTAGATAAAGTGTTATTAGACTTACCTGATTATCACTGGGAGATTCTATTCGTAAATGATGGTAGTAAAGATAATACCTTAGATTTGATTAAAGAGCTGTGGCAAAAAGATAAACGAATCTCTTATATTGGGCTCTCCAGAAATTATGGCAAAGAAACAGCTATGATAGCAGGATTGGACCATGCTTTAGGGGATGCAGTCATCCTAATCGACGCCGATTTACAGGATCCACCGGAACTTATACCCGAGATGGTCAAGTATTGGGAATCAGGCTATGATGATGTGTTTGCAAAAAGAAAGTGCAGGTTGGGCGAGACGAGATTAAAAAAATACACTGCCGCCATGTTCTATAAAGTATTGAAAAAGGTTACGAAGATTCCCATCCAGGAAAATACAGGAGATTTTCGTTTACTTGATAGGCGGTGTGTGGAAGCGTTAAAACAGTTACGGGAAACTCAGAGATATACCAAAGGAATGTTCAGTTGGATAGGCTTCAATAAAAAAGAGATACTCTTTGATCGAGACCCCCGGGTAGCAGGAGAATCAAAATGGAATTATTTTAAGTTATTTGATTTGGCAATCGAAGGTATTACTTCTTTTACCACTGCTCCCTTACGTCTTTCCAGTTTCTTGGGTGGAATAATATCTATCTTCGCTTTTTTCTATATGACTATAGTGATTATAAAAACTTTAATATATGGGGAATCTGTCCAAGGATATCCATCCCTGATGGTTGCAATTCTATTTCTAGGTGGAATCCAGTTATTATCTTTGGGGATAATTGGAGAATACATCGGCAGGATTTTCAACGAAACCAAGAGACGTCCGCTTTATTTTGTTGATGAATATAACGGAAAAAAGTAAAGTGATTTAACCAAAGAATTGAGAGTAAGATTATGACATCTAAGCGTGAATTAACTAGTTATATTTTTTTTGGTATTCTGACAACGCTTATCAACATCTTGAGCTATGTTCTGCTTACAAATATACTGGGAATTGATTACAAGACTGCTACCACCATAGCTTGGCTAGTGTCCGTCCTTTTTGCTTTCATTACGAATAAGTTGTTTGTTTTCCATAGTATGAGCAAACATTTTCTTCCCCTGGTAAAAGAACTTGGGGCTTTTATACTGTCTAGGGTAGCATCCTATGGTCTGGATATTCTGACCATGATTACTCTTATTGAGCTGTTGTATATTAATGACTTTGTAGCAAAGATATTTGCTAACTTTGTGGTCGTTGTTTTCAATTATATCATTAGTAAATATTTCGTATTCAGACAAGTTATCAAGGAGTGAGCATTTGATTGTCTTGGCACAAAAGAGTAAGTAAAAATTCAGATATATTAGCTTCTTTTATTATTCCCATAATAATTATGAGTTCTATCTATGCTCTTCACGGCATCTATCCAGTTGGAGATAAGACTGTTCTAATTTGCGATATGAGTGGCCAATACGTAGATTTCTATGCTGCTTACCACGATATACTTACTCAGGGTAAGAGTTTGGTTTATTCTTGGGAAGCTGGAATGGGTTTTAATTTTTTAGGGATCTTTGCTTACTACCTTTCAAGTCCGTTTTCTTTTCTCATTCTCTTGTTCGATAAGCAAAATTTAACAGAAGCCATGTTACTGATTACTTTGTTTAAAATTGGAACCGCTGGTGCGATGTTCGGGATTCTAGCAAGATATTTAGTTAAAGAAACAAAATTTCCAATAGTAATATTCTCTGTCCTGTATGCTGTAATGTCTTACTCCATCGTCTATTCTTTCAATATTATGTGGTTGGATGGGGTAATTTTCTTACCACTGGTTATTTTGGGAACAGAAAAAATAATTAAAGAGAATAGGTTCTTTTTGTTCTTTATAAGCTTGGCGATAACCTTCTTCTCTAATTTCTATATAGCCTATATGGTAGGCTTGTTCTCTTTGCTTTACTTCCCAGTTAGGTTTTTTGCTGAACATTCCTGGCAGGCTAAGAGATTGTTTCTTCGTAAGCTGGGGCTTTTTTTATCTTCTGCAATTCTTGCTGCTGGTTGTACTTCCTTCTTATGGATACCTACATATTTCGTTTTGGCCTATGGTCAGGGAGCACCGGAATTCTCGTTGTTTAATTGGAGCCTTAATTTTAAGCTCTTTGACTTGCTTAGCAAACTGCAATTAGGCACTTACGACACGCTAACTTCCCAGGGGTTGCCCAATATTTTCTGTGGTTTGCTGCCTTTAATCTTCCTGCCCTTTTTCTTTTTATCTGACAAAATAGCTTTTAAGGAAAAAATGCTATATCTTTCTCTCTTCACCATCCTAATCTTTAGTTTCAACTTCAACAATGTTGATCTTATATGGCATGGATTTGATAAACCTAACTGGTTTCCCTACCGATATTCTTTTGTTTTTTCTTTTTTAATACTTGTTCTTTCCTATAGAAGTTTCAATCTCCTGCAATTCTCCGACACCCCCAAAGTCTTAAAAATCAGTTTGGTTTGGGTTGTACTTATCATACTCATCCAGAAATTTGATTATCCTTACTTACCCGATAAACTGCTCATTATCAGCCTTTGCTTGATAGGGGCCTATTATCTGCTGTTGCATGTTCAAACCACTCTGAATCCATATAAAAAGAAAGCTATCTTAATAGCCTTCACCTGCTTGATATTCTTAGAGGCTTCCTTCAATTCCTGGTATCTTGTGAAACAATTGGACGAAGAATTTAAATATAAAACTAAAGAGGAATATAGAGTAAAACTTGCTGAACTGGAAAGTATCATTCCTCAGATTAAGCTTAGAGATGAGAGCTTTCACCGCTTAGATAGAATTGGTGGACGCTCATTTAATGATCCATTGAACTTGGACTACAAAGGTATAACTCATTTTAGCTCCATGTCTAATACTTCTCTACACAGATTTTTAAGACAGTTAGGATTCCTTAGTACAGCCAATTATAAGTCAGTTAATTTTGCCGGTTCTACCCCTATCACCGAGTCTCTTCTAGCAGTAAAATATGTTATTTCTTATCAGGAAAAGGGTCTTGGCTATCAAAAAATATTGTCAGAAGATAATTACCAAGTGTATGAGAACATCTATCCTTTACCCTTAGGTTTCATGGTCAGTTCAAAGCTTAAAGAACTTGATATAAGAGAAAATAACCCGTTTCAGTTACAGAATAACCTAGTCAACTTGGCTCAAGGTAATGACCTTAATAGCCTAGGTTATCTCGATTTCTTCGTTCCCATCAGTAAATACGATGTAAAATTGAGTAATACCTATCTAACTACCGAAAAAGGCAAAGAGATCTATACCAAGATAAATCCGAACGAGGAAGGATGGGTCGAATTCTCGTTTGTTAATCCACAAGCACAACAAGTCTATGCCAGTTTCGATTCCATTGATATAACTACAGAAATCTATTTAAATGATAAGAATACTGGCGGCTATTTACCAGTTGATAATAAGCGGATTATTGATTTAGGATTCCACCAGAAAAGTGAAGTTTTAAAGTTTAAAATCCTTTACCAGTATGGTGAATTTAGCTTGGATGATAAATTTTTCTACGGCCTAAACGAAGTTAATCTGAGCCAAGCTATCACCCCTTTACAAGCAGAAGTGATGGATATAACCGAAGTTACTGACACCTCGATGTCAGGAAATATATCGGTCACCAATGACGGTTTACTTTTCACTTCGATCCCCTACGATCCGGGCTGGACAGTAATGGTTGATGGTACTAAAGCTTCAATATCAATAATCGGTGATTCTTTGATGGGAATAGAGCTTTTGGAAGGTGAACATTTGGTGGAGTTTAATTTCAGGCCAAGGGGATTAACACAAGGCTTATTTATCTCGGGATTGAGTTATTTGGTGCTGTTTAGAGTCGTATACTTTAAGCTTTTTCGGAAATAGTAATCCCTATTTTTTTTTACATACATGCAATTGTTTAATAATTTCTTATATTTCGCCTTATTAAAAATAATATTCCTAAGGCTAAAACAGCGGTTGTCACTAACCCGCCTTCGGGTCCGAATTCTCCACCGTTTATGATGTTTGCGCCGGTTTGTTCAACATGGAAGATTCCACCGAACTCGCTACCACTTACTCTAAAGCCAAAGATACTACCCTGAAAATAGTTCCAAGTTATGTGATAGCCAATTGGCATCCATAAATTTCTTGTTATTATGAACATATAAGCTAAGAGTATACCAGCCAAAAAAATGTTTAGCAACGCCAACACCGTTAGTCCTGGGTTTAGGATGTGCATCAGAGAGAACAAAAGAGAAGGAACTACGAAGATCATCCATCTTTTATTACTCTCTTGTAAAAGAGTTATACAGTAACCCCTGGCAAATAGCTCCTCATTGAAACCAACAACGGCAAAAAGGAGAAAGTCTGTTAGGAGAATACCGATAATGCTTGGGTCAACGGTATAGAGACTTATAGTAATCTGTCCTGTTAGGTAGAGCACTAAGAAAACGATAGTCATGGCGATAAACCCCATGACCAGTCCAGAGAAAAGCTCTTTAAGATAGAACAGGGGGTTGGTTAAGCCAATTTCCTTGATAGAGCGCTTTTCAAACACCTTCCAAAACAGTAACACTACGAAGACCATACTCGCTGCCTGCAATAGAATCAAGACCATAACTACAGGCCTGGTCTGTAAATATTGGCTTAGAAGGTCAGGAGATTCCAGTCCTACTTTTTCAGTTGAAAACAAGTAAGCTGAATATCCCACAGTAAAGATCAGGTTGGATAGGAGTGAAAGAACTACAAAGGAGATTAAGGTAATCGTTATCTTCCAGCCTATTCGCAATCTTAAATTATGATTCAAAAAAAAACTGCTCATGAATATACTCTATGTCTAGAAATGTCATTACATACTATTCCCATAAATATAATGCTAACCGCCTCTACTCCTATTTCTTAAGTGATCTTTTGAAGAGTCGTTGCCTATTTCCTTAAGTATCTAATGCTTTTTTAATGCATTTAAATTCTTTTTAACTTATGTTATGACTTTACGCTTTTATAACTTGAACTCAATTTTTTATTTAGTTGCTTGGTTAGAGCAAAGATAATCGGGAGAAGTATCAAAAGTTGGAGTACCGGAAGAAATGCTATCGGTGTGGTCGGGATTATCGGCATAATGGGATCATATCCCCAGCGTTCGATTTGCAATGCGCTAATCTCAAAGTAAAAACTCAAAAATAAGGCGTATAGAGTCGTAATTACATAATCATGTCTACGCCACTTTTTATTTACCCAATTGACATCCCTATTAACGAACACTAATAGACCATAAAGCGCAATACTCATCACCATATCCCCGAAAGTAGCACTTAACATAAGTCTGGTATGTCCTAGGTTACTCATTGTGTAAAACAGTCCGCATACTGTGTATTCCCATATACCCTGCAAAATAAATGCTACAACTGCAATTAAGGCTAGATTTCTTAGGAATCCTTTCATTACAAACTCCTTTTTCTCATTAATATTCTTTGACGCGTAAAGTGAAGAACCGTCCCTGACTTTATGACTTTAGTTCTTTTTGAGTTTAGCGAGGGCGTCGGCTAAGGCTGTGTTGATGGGGGCTTCACTTTTTTGTTGTTGAAGGTATCTGCTTGCTTCTTTTTTATTGATACTTCCTTTGGTTTCTTCTTTTCTTTTTTGGAAGACAGAGAGCTTTTCACGGAAACCGCAAGTACAGGTGAAAAGTTTGTTCTCTCCTTCTCCACGCATTTCCATCTTTTTATGACACTGGGGGCATCTGGCATTGGAGATTAAAGAAATACCTTTGCGGTAGCCGCATTCACGATCTTGACAGACATACATTTCTCCTTTTTTGCCTTTAACCTGCAAGAGAAATTTGCCACACTCCGGACATTTGTTTCGGGTAAGATTATCATGACGGAATGTTTGACTGCTTCCTTTAACTGTTTTTACGAGTTGGGCTGAATAATCCCTTATTTTGCTGAGAAATTGATTCCCATTTACCTTGCCTTTGCTTATCTCAGTCAGTTGTTGTTCCCACTGAGCAGTTAGTTCTGGAGATCTGAGTTCCGGTGGTACTAGTCCCAGGAGTTGGATTCCCTTAGAAGTTGGAACTATTTCCTTGCCGTTTCGCTCCATATAAAAAGAGCTTAGCAGCTTCTCGATTATTTCTGCTCGCGTAGCTGGTGTGCCTAGCCCGCTGGTTTTCTGGATCGCTTCTCTTAATTCCCGATCATCAATCATCTTGCCGGGATGCTCCATTGCTGAGAGTAATGTGGCTTCGGTATATCTGGCGGGTGGTTTGGTTTTTCCTTGCTTCGCTGTCACGGATAGGATAGGTAAGCTGTCTCCTTGACGGATAACTGGTAGATTTTGCTCTCTTTCCTGGTCTTCATTTTCATCTTCCCAGTCGTCGTTTCCCTGATAAATATTCTTCCATCCTTTTTGTGTGACTACTTTACCTTGGACGGTAAATATCTCTCCTTTAACGTCTGCCTTGACGGATGTCTGTTCATATTCAAAAGGAGGTGACAGGACTGCGAGGAATCTTTTAACTATGAGATCATAAATATTGCTTTCTTCTCTAGTCAGTTTAGACAACTGAACAAACTGTTCAGTCGGGATAATCGCATGATGATCAGATACTTTAGAGTTATCTACAAATCGCTTCGTTGGTTTGAGCTTATTATGGAGAACGTTTTTGACTAATTGCACGTATGGCCCAATGGCGATACTTTTTAAACGTTCTGGTAGAGTTGGTACTATATCTTCAGTAATATGACGAGAATCTGTTCTGGGATAGGTGACAAGTTTATGGCTCTCATATAGTTGCTGCATGATAGAAGATGTGTTCTTCGCCGAATAACCATATCTACGGTTAGCATCCCTCTGTAGTTCTGTAAGATCGTAGGCTAAAGGAGGCAATTCTTTCTTTGTTTCTTTCTTAATCTCGATGATTTTTCCTGTTTGTCCTGTTACCTTAGCCTCTATCTCTTCTGCTGTTTTTCTATTAAAGATTCGGGTCTGTCCGCTTTTTTTATCTTGCCAACGCAGGGAAAATCCTTGAGTGTTGGCATTCACTGTCCAATAGTCCTGGGGTACAAAATTCTTGATTTCTTGCTCTCTGTTGACAACGAGAGCAAGAGTTGGTGTTTGCACCCGGCCGGCAGAAAGCTGGGCATTGAATTTACAGGCTAACGCTCTTGTGACATTTAATCCTACCAGCCAATCGGCTTCTGCCCTGCACTCTGCGGAAGCATAAAGGTTCTCGTAGTCTTTACCCGGCTTTAAGTTGTTAAATCCTTCTTTGATGGCTCTATCGGTTTGAGAAGATATCCATAAGCGTTTAATTGGTTTACGCCAGCCTGCTTTCTGGATAATCCACCTGGCTACTAATTCCCCTTCCCTTCCAGCATCTGTAGCGATAATCAGTTCTGTGATATCAGGCATTCTCATCAAGTTCTTCACAACACTGAATTGTTTTGATGTTTCTTTGATGACTTCTAATTCCATCTTCTCGGGAAGCATAGGGAGATCTTCCAGTCTCCAGTTCTTATATTTGGCATCATATTTTTCCGGATCAGCTAAGGTTACAAGGTGCCCCAAAGCCCAAGATACAATATATTTAGAACTACTGAAATAACCGTTTCCTTTTTGATTACAATTCAGAACTTTGGCTATCTCACGTCCTACCGAAGGTTTCTCTGTTAAGACTAAACTTTTGCCCATTTTTGCACGCTCCATATAAATAATTAATAAACTAGAAGGTATTTTTTATCTAGTATACCATATTCTTGTCTAAAAACCCTTGTATAATAGGGAATTCAGCCCTTATGATAATTGACAATTAGGTTATTTCTGGATATAATTATATAAGCTCGTTAGTTCATGTGGATTTGCTTAGACCTTCTCGATTGCCTAAGGCTCAGGGAAGATGTCGAACTTCCCTTGTGGCGGGTAAATAATCTAGGAGGTCGTTATATGTATAATGACAAAACACTAAGTTGCAAAGACTGTGGATGTGAATTCGCTTTCACTGCTTCAGAACAAGAGTTCTACGCAGAAAAAGGATTTACAAATGAACCTGGTCGTTGCCCAGAATGCCGTGCGGCTAGAAAACAGCAGAACAGAGGCGGCGGTGGCTTTGGTCGCCAACAACGCGAAATGTTCCCTGCAGTATGTTCAGCTTGCGGTAAAGAAACCACAGTTCCTTTCCAACCTACTGGTGATAAGCCGGTTTACTGCCGTGACTGTTACCAACCCCGCTCAAGAAACAACTGGTAAATCTTTGTAATTAAGAGCCCTCCCAGGGTTTCCTGGGAGGGTTTTTTATAGTTTAGGCAATCCAAAAAATTAAAAGGAAAAGGTAGACATGATAAGTACAGAAAATTTAACCTTACGTTACGGTAAAAGAGCATTGTTTGAAGATGTAAACCTAAAATTTACACCCGGAAACTGTTACGGCGTAATCGGAGCAAATGGGTCAGGAAAATCCACACTTTTGAAGATACTATCTGGTGAGATAGAGTCTACTAAAGGGGACGTGACAGTTACTCCTGGGGAACGGATTGCTGTTCTAAAACAGGATCATTATGAGTTTGAAGAGTTCGAAGTTATTAATACTGTTATCATGGGGCATGCTAGGCTTTATGAAATAATGGTAGAGAAAGATTCCCTCTATGAAAAGCCTGATTTTAATGAGGAAGATGGGCTAAGAGCTTCAGAGCTGGAAGGTGAGTTCGCTGAGATGGATGGATGGCAAGCTGAATCTGAAGCAGGCGAATTGTTAATGGGCTTGGGTATCACTAAAGATCTTCACTCCAAAAAAATGAGCGAATTAGATGGAAACCAAAAAGTTCGTGTCCTTTTGGCTCAAGCTTTATTCGGTAATCCTCATATCCTGCTCTTGGATGAACCAACCAACCATTTGGATTTACAATCTAAAATCTGGTTGGAGAATTTCCTTTTGAACTTCGAAAGTACGGTAATTGTAGTCTCTCATGACAGATACTTTTTAAATAAAGTTTGTACGCATATTGTTGATATAGACTTCGGTAAGATTCAGATGTTTGTAGGTAATTACGATTTCTGGTATGAATCGAGCCAATTGGCTCTGAGGTTAATGAGGGAGTCTAATAAGAAAAAAGAAGATAAGATAGCAGATTTACAGAGGTTTATCCAAAGGTTCAGCTCCAATGCTTCTAAAGCAAAGCAAGCAACCTCCCGCAAAAAATTATTAGAGAAAATCACCTTAGATGATATTAAGCCATCCTCCCGCAAATATCCTTATATCGCCTTTAACTCTGACAGGGAAGCTGGTAATAATCTATTGACTGTTCAGAATCTTACTTGTACTATCGACGGTGAAAAGGTTCTGGATAATATTTCTTTTATGGTTAATACAGGAGATAAAATTGCTTTTGTGGGACCTAACGAGAATGCTAAGACTACGCTGTTCAAAGTACTAATGGGGGAAATAGTTCCCGATAGTGGAGAGTTTAGCTGGGGTATTACTACTTCCCAAGCTTATTTCCCTAAAGATAACTCTCATTTCTTTGATTCGAATCTGAGCCTGGTGGATTGGCTCAGGCAATTTTCCAAAGACCCAGATGAATCATTTGTAAGAGGATTCCTAGGTCGGATGCTTTTTTCAGGTGAAGAGTCTTTAAAGCCTGTGAACGTTCTTTCCGGTGGTGAAAAAGTCCGCTGTATGCTGTCCAAAATGATGCTTAGCGGTGCCAATGTTCTTCTTTTGGATGAACCGACCAACCATCTGGATTTAGAGTCTATCACAGCTCTTAACAACGGTTTGATTGATTTTAATGGTACTGTTCTATTCGTGTCTCAGGACCATCAATTTGTTCAGACAATAGCGAATAGAATTATCGAGATCACTCCTCAAGGTTTGGTTGATAGACAGCTTACCTATGATGAGTATTTAGAAAGTGATACCATTAAAGCTTTGCTTGAGTCTATGTATAGTTGATAATTTAAAGTTTATGGTGATATTTGTGCATTACCCGCCCGTGCGCCGGTATGTAATTCTTTGTAGTTTGCGGCTTCGGCGTTTATCTCCGCAAGAGACAAACGTACCACGCGCCGAAGATGTTCACTTGCTGATTCCTCTAATGTGCCAAACCTCAGTGTAATACCTGAGGTTTGGCACATCTTAACGCTTCATCAGCTACGTTCTCGACGCTTCTCTGCTCTAAGGTTCGCTAAGTAATACACAAATACCACCAATATGTTTAAAAACCTAAGGTCTGAGGGCCTTAGGTTTTTTGCATCTCCTTACATAAGGTTATAGCTAAAAGCAAAGACTAAAAGCTGAAATAACAAGGAGGTGTGTCTCTTGAGTTTATCTGTTAAAGAATTAAGCTATATTAAAGACTTTCTTTCCTGGGAACTTCTGATGGCCAAGAAGTGTAGTAGCTATGCAAATCAGGAAGTGGATCCCAATTTTCAAGGCATATTTAACAGTGTCGGCCAAGTTCACCAACAAAATTACACAAAGGTCTTGAATTATCTACAACAGCAGACTCAACAACAATCTCAACAAGGAGGAATGGTACAGTGATTGATACTTCTTCAACCGTTACCAGCCCATTTGGGGTTCAGAAGGTTGGTAAAGGCAAGTCTCCTGTGTTACCAGAAGAAAAGGACCCTAGCTTTAATGTACGTGATCGTCTCAATGATGTTCTTCTCAGTGAGAAACATATTATTGAGAGTTACACTACCGGCTCCAAAGAGGTATTATGCCAACAGCTTTATAACGTAGTCACCGAAAATCTTAGTAACCTTAAACTAGCTCAACGTCATCTTTTTGAAGAGCTTTTCAATCTTGGTGAATATCAAGCCGATATAGCTGCCCAACCTCAGATAGATGATGCTTTGGATATGTTTACTAAATATAAAGTTCAGTTGCCTTATCCTCAAAGCTAGGTTAAGACTTACTGTTCAATCATAGCATTATTACGCGGGAGGGGTTCCTCTAATATTGCATGTTCAATAGCTAGGGGTTGCCCCTCAACCGTAAGTTTTACCAGCTCGATATAGTCAAATTCGGTAAGGGTATTAACCAAGGAATTGATTGTCATGCTTTCTCCAGCAGCTCCTCCCCAATGTTTAGTATGCATCTCCTCAGAGAAGTCAACAATTGCTGTTTGATTATTAATTTTAATAGATTTTACTTTAACTTCAGGGGGGATTGTTCTATTCAAATTAGAATTTTCTGGCCCTTCTATTAACTCTTCCAAAACCATCTGCAGTATTTCCTCTCTGCTAGCAGTCTTAGAAATATCAATTATTCTTGTTTCACCTCTTACTGCATCAGCATCTTCATTGCTGAAATATAGCTTTATTGCTTGTTCTTCAGTTCCCTTTACTTCTTTCTCAAAACTTTGCATGAAACCCCGAGGCTGCCCTGAGGGTCCTGTTAATTCTTCTCCATCTACCAAGATTTTCACTCTGTTAACCTCTTCGAACTGAGTCATCGTATTTACGACCGAGCCCACAGCCATAACTTCCGCCATACTTCCTCCGAACTGATTGAATTCCTGACTAAAATTTACCAACAAGCCATCGTCCTGGCTGATAGTCCCGTAGATTTTAGTAGTTTCAGAAATATTTACCCTATTATCTTTATTATCTGGACCTTTTATTAATTCTTCTAACGTTACTTTATACTTTTCTTCCTGGTCTGTGAATGATATCTGGCGTTCTTCAAGAACGAAGTCATTATTCTCCGAATCAGCATAATAAAGGGTTATTGTTTCTGTCTTCTCTTCTTTAGGGAGTACTTGGGTACAACCGGAAATGAAGATAAGAAGCACAATAGAAATACATAGTACATAATTCCTGTTATTTTTCATTTTCATCTTTCCTTTTTTTATTGAAGTACTAGACTGCTCATCTAATGAATAAATGAATATAGTCCTTATTTATTTACTTGCCAATTATTATATGTTTAGTGAAGTGAATATATCAAATTACTTTTGTTTTCTTAGTCTTACTGAAATACAAATTATTATTACTTTCAAGAAGGTAATTACCATAAAATGGCGAAGTCAGTATTCAAGAAAAATACCGCTTTTTTAGGAACTCAACTCTTCTAAAATACAATATGTTGAAGGAGGAATCTGCATGGCTAGAGATGGTATGGAAAGAATTAAGGCCAAACTTCAAGAACTCACTACTGTAATCAAAGAAGAAACAGTCTCGGAGTCTAAAGAAATTAGAGAAGATATTCTGGAAAACTTAAACGAAATGAAAGCTTCCGTTGAAAAGCGTTTAGAGGATGTTGAAAACCTCTCCAAGGAAAGGGTTTCCAAAGCCAAAGATGAGGTCCTGAGCAAAGTAGGTAAAACTCAGGAAAATGTTGAAGAAAATCTGAGGGGCTATATGGGGGAACTGGAAGGAAAGGCTTTAAAGGTCAGATTATCTATCCAGGAGAAGCTATCCCAAGGCAAAGCTCAAAAGGATGAAATCGTGCTGAAAAGTACCGACTCTTTGATTGAAGCAATAAACAAATTAAAACATGCTCTTCATTCTGATGATAACAAGAAATATTAAATTTCTTAAGGCCAAGATTTAACTCTACAAGGACGTTTATTCAATCTTGGTCTTTTTCTCAAATTTACTAAAATTACCTTCTTAAGCAAGGTATTTTTTTTTTCATACTATCAAAAGCTATAAACCAATAATAAAATACGAGGTGAACATTATGGATATAAACGAAAAGAAAGAAAAATTGAAAAAGAAAGAGGCCTCTGTCTTAGGAATGAAACTTCAGAGCGTGGATCCTGAAGAATCCGGGATACCTATTCCTACAGCGTTGAATGCTATGGACTCCCAAGAGTGGGTAGAATCGGATTGATTATTGGTGGAGGTAGACACAAATGACTGAGAATAAAAAGAAACAACGCTTTATGGCTCTTCCAATAGAAAACCACGAAACGGCAGCTTGGATTAATAGTTCGAAGGATATAAAACCTCTTTCTCAGGTGGTTATTCCTACTGAATATGATGTCCAAAATGCGAAGGAATGGGTAGATGATGGTTCGCAACTGTAAAGTAAAGAACCGTCCCTGATTTTACTTTAGAAAGCGGATGTCCCATATAGGACACCCGCTTTTCTGTGTTTGTATAGAATCTAGATATCTTCTTTCTCGATAGAATCAGGATACATCTTTGCCGTCTCGAAGTTCAGAGATTCCTTTTTTAAGCGATCAAGCATGATATTCCTCTCGGCTTGTTTGGTGCGTGCCATTCTCTCGGCTATTTTGAATGATGAATGTAATCCTCTGTTCATATCGTCTCCTTCTATTCTAATTACAATCGTTCTCTGCCATTCGTCTATACTTTTCATAGCGGGTGTGGGCATGGTCTTTGGCTACCTGGAACATCTCATCCGCTATATCAGGGAAGATGTTTTTCAAGGAAGAGTAACGAATCTCACTCTCCAAGAATTCAAGGAAGTTACCTTTGGGCTCTTTGGAATCCATAATGAATGGGTTCTCGCCTTTTTCTTTGAGTTCAGGATTGTATCGATAGAGATGCCAATAACCGGATTCTACGGCTTTCTTCTGTTGAGCTATACTTGATCCCATGCCTTCTTTGATACCATGGGCGACACAGGTCGAATAGGCTATGACCAGAGATGGGCCTTTATGTCTCTCCGCCTCAATCATGGCTTTGATAGTCTGCTGCATGTTAGCTCCCATAGCTATCTGAGCTACATAGACGTAACCATAGGACATAGCCATCATGCCAAGGTCTTTCTTGCGGATTTTTTTGCCGGCTGCTGCAAACTTAGCTATCGCTGCAGTCTGAGTGGCCTTAGAAGATTGTCCTCCGGTGTTAGAATATACTTCTGTATCCATAACAAATAAGTTTATGTCATCGCCTGTCGCCAGAACATGGTCTACCCCGTTATAACCAATATCATAGGCCCAACCATCTCCACCTACAGCCCAGACAGATCGTTTGACAAGATAATCTTTCTTTTTCAGAATTTCATCAATAATAGAATTGTTTTGGACAGGATGGGCTTCCAGGGCTTTTAAAACTTTGTCTGAAACAAATAGAGATTTTTCGCCGTCAGTATAGGAATCCAACCATTCTCTAAAAGAAGTCTTGATTTCTTCTGGAATTGACATGTTTAAAGCTTCTTTCATAAGTCGGGCTATTTTCTCCCTAACCTGTGCTGCTCCCAGATACATACCATAGGCATATTCTGCATTATTCTCGAAGAGAGAGTTAGCCCAAGATGGTCCTCGTCCCTGAGCATTGACGGTATAGGGTACTGAAGGATAACTTCCTCCCCAGATGGAAGAACAACCCGTTGCATTGGCTATCATCATTCTTTCGCCGAAGAGTTGAGTCAGAAGCTTGACATAAGGTGTTTCGCCACATCCCGGACAGGCTCCGTGGAATTCCAGGAGAGGGGTAACGAATTGACTTCCTTTAAGCGTATTACGACTCACGAGATCTTCCTTAGGTTTAACTGTAACCGCAAATTCCCAGTTCTCTGATTCCATTTCTATTTCATGATCTGCAGGTTTCATGACTAAGGCTTTTCCTGGAGCTGGACATATATCAGCACAGTTCATACAGCCGGTACAATCCAAGGGGGCAAGTTGAACACGAAAATGCAATCCTTCTAAGCCTTTCCCGATTGCTTTTTTAGTTTTGAAAGTATCTGGTGCTTTACCTTTCTCTTCATCGTCTAGAAGGATAGGACGTATTGTTGCATGGGGGCAGATATAAGAACATTGGTTACACTGGATACATTTATCTATCTGCCACTCAGGTAATAGAACTGCAATACCACGTTTCTCATATGAGGTGGTGCCTAGGGGAGCACGGCCATCTTCCATCCCAACAAAAGTACTTACAGGAAGTTCATCTCCTTCATAACGCGTGATTGGACGATGAATATTTTTCATGAAATCCGGTTCTTCTTTAAATTCCTCTTCTTCATCCTGTGCATTTGCCCAAGATGAAGGAACATTTACTTTAACCAAGTTCTCTATTCCTCTATCAACAGCAGCGTTGTTCATCCCGACGATTTTCTCACCTTTTCTCCCGTAGCTCTTCGCTATAGCGTCTTTAAGATATTTCACTGCGTCATCAATCGGTATAACGTTAGTTAACTTGAAAAACGCAGATTGCATAATCATGTTGATTCTGGCTCCCAATCCAATCTCTGAGGCTATGCTGATAGCATCGATGGTATAGAAGTTAATGTTATTTTGGGCTACATATCTTTTAATATAGGCCGGAAGGTGTTCTTCTAGTTCTTGGTCCTTCCAGGGGCAGTTCAGAACAAAAGTACCTCCTTGCTTTAATCCTTTTAGAAGATCATATTGATAAAGAAAAGATTTATTGTGACAGGCGATATAATCAGCATCGAATACTAGATACCTTGATTTTATTGGTTTCTTGCCAAATCTCAGATGAGAGACTGTTGTTCCACCTGACTTTTTGCTGTCATAGGAGAAGTAAGCTTGGGCATACAAGTTGGTTTTATCTCCTATTATTTTGACTGCAGATTTATTGGCTCCTACTGTTCCGTCCGAACCCAATCCCCAGAACTTACAATTGATAGTACCTTCAGGAGTGGTGTCGATTATTACTTCTTCTGGTAGAGAAGTGTTCGTTACATCATCAACAATACCTATGGTAAATCCGTTCTTTGGCTTTTCTTGTTTAAGATTTTTGTAGACTGCCATAATCTGAGATGGAGTAGTATCTTTGGACCCCAATCCGTATCTACCACCTACAATTTTCGGCCTGGTATTATCAGGGTGATTACTAAAGATTTCTACGACATCCATATATAGTGGTTCTCCCAAGGAACCTGGTTCCTTAGTCCGATCAAGAACTGCAATCTTCTTAACTGATGAAGGTAGAACATCGAAGAAATATTTTTCAGAAAAAGGTCGATAGAGATGGACTATGATAAGACCAACTTTCTCTCCTTTTGTTTGTAAATAGTCTATGGTTTCTTCGATTGTATCGCAGACAGAACCCATAGCTACGATAATATTTTCAGCATCAGGAGCTCCATAGTAATTAAAGGGGTGATAAACACGACCCGTTATTTTTTCAATCTCACGCATATATTTTTCTACTTCATCTGGAACTTTGTTATAGAATTGATTAGAAACCTCCCTGAATTGGAAGTAGACATCAGGGTTCTGGGCAGAACCTCTTAATATAGGGTGTTCCGGATTTAGGGCGTTGTCACGGAATTGCTGGATAGCGTTATGATCAACTATCTTATCGATCTCCTCTGGATTAAGGACTTCAATCTTCTGAACTTCATGGGAAGTTCGGAAACCATCGAAGAAATGGAGGAAAGGTACTCTAGTTTTGAGGGTTGCCAAGTGAGAGATGAAACCCAAATCCATACATTCCTGAACACTTGTTGAGGCTAGTAATGCAAAACCGGTCTGTCTGCAAGCCATGACATCCTGTTGATCGCCAAAGATAGACAAAGCATGGGTAGCTAAAGCCCTGGCACTAACATGGAAGACGCAAGGTAATAACTCCCCGGCAATCTTGTACATATTTGGTATCATCAGCAGGAGTCCTTGCGATGCTGTATATGTAGTTGTCAATGCTCCCGCTGCCAGCGAGCCATGTACCGCACCCGCAGCTCCCGCTTCAGACTCCATTTCAACTACTTTAATAGGTTGACCAAAACTATTTAATCTGCCATGGGCTGACCATTCATCGACTAACTCAGCCATGGGTGATGATGGTGTTATCGGGAAAATTGTAGCTACTTCTGTTAATGGATATGAAGCTAAAGCAGCAGCTTCATTCCCATCCATGGTCCGCATTTTCATCGTCATCTAGATGCCCCCTTGTTCTTTCTACTTGTTCTTTACTTGTGCTTCTCTTAGAATTCTTGATACTTTTCTATTATTCAAATTTTCGCTGGAAATAATGCAAAAAGCTGTTAAAAAACAGCTAATAATTATTTAATCATTATTTCTTTTTGACTATATTATCTTTCTATACGAATCCAACGATTACTTAGTGATTCACCAATAACTACGGTATGGTAATCATAAAATTATTTTTGTAATGTGATTTATCTAGAGTATATCTATAGTAACCGTTTACTTCTCCCTCAATATACATATAGCAGTGATTTATTGTTAATCTCCTCTACTGAAAGGAATGAAGTGTATGGCTTACTCTATTAGTATATCTCTTCAAAGAAAGCAGCTTTCTCTCCGGAGGGATAATAAAGTTATCAAGAAATATAGCATAGCTATCGGCAAGAAAGAGACACCTACTCCCCCCGGTCACTTCACAATCATCAATAAAGTACCCAACCCAGGAGGTTTTTATGGTGCCGTCTGGATGGGGCTTAGCAAACCTCATTACGGAATTCATGGTACAAATAACCTTGCTTCCATTGGCAAAGAAGTTTCTAAGGGTTGCATCCGCATGTACAACAAAGATATCTTAGAATTATCTAAGTTGATAACCGTTGGTACTTCAGTTATTATCACAGCATAATCATTCTTAACTTTTTTGGCATTTTAAGATATGCTTATCTTAAAACAACTAAACTTTCGGGAGCAAAAAATGGACGATATTTTTGTTAAAATTGCGTTAAGCAAAATCGAAGAGGCCATAAAAAACGGAGAATTCAAAAACCTTGAGGGACAAGGAAAACCAATTAAGCTTGATTCTCTGTCCACCATCGCTCCAGAAATGAGAACAGCTTATACTGTCCTTAAGAACTCAGGTTTCGTACCGGAAGAAGTTCTTCTTCTTAAAGAAATAGGCGAACTACGAGAGCAGCTTACTATAACTCCGGAGGGCAAAGAAAGAAGAGTCCTAGAGAAAAGTATTCTAGAAACAGAGTTAAAGTATAATCTTATGAGGGAAGTATTAAGAAAAAAAAGGTAGAAATTAGAACTTTCCTGATTATTAATTAACATCGCCCTAAATTTTCATTTAGAATAATAATAAAAAAAAAGATATATTTATTTATGTATTATTGATATACTTAAAATTAAGATAAGCTTGGAGGTATGATTTTTATGATAATTGGTGCTATATTATTAATTATTGTGATTGTTATTGTTACTGCTTATCTGATTACTTTAGAGACAAACTCTAACAGGGCTCAAAGACACTATGGTAAGATTATAGCAACATCATCATTCACTATTTTAGTTATAGTTGTCTTTGTTGGTTATATGTTTATAACATATTTCAAATAATTATATGTCTCTACACACATTAATATAGTGAAGCTGCCCTAAGGGCAGCTTTTATTATTTTTGATTGCTTATAGTGTTGTAAAATTCCTGTCCAATTGTTCATTCAATTTGGCACGGGCTCCATGGAAAAATTTAGATAAGTTCTCACGGAATTTAAGAAATGTTTGATTCTTAGCAATAAAGCTCTTATAGGGTTTCATTTCACCTATCCAATCTTTCATACTTGAAAACTTTTTCTGAAGCCTTTCCTTTTCTTTCTCGACTGAAATAATCTTAATTCCTATATTATCATCAGTATAAGAACTGGCGGCCAATACTGCAGTACTATTGAAGAACAAACAAACAGTAAGTAACAATACTAATATCTTCTTGTACAATGCCATAATATCTCCCTCCTAACTTAACTGTGATTCAACTCTAGATACTATTGTTAGTATTATATCACGCAATTACAAGAGAATAATCCCAATCATTTCTATAACTATATGTTATAGAAATTTCCATGTTATTTCAACCAATCTACAGTATAATCCTAAAATTACCTATAAGTAATTCAACCATAGGATAAAACAATTTAATCCTGAGCACAAATATAATATTACTTTTAAGAAAGGGCGGTTACTTATGATAAGTAGAATCCTTCCCCCGACTTCAAAAAGAGCCATTAATCCGTAGACTAGGAATTAGATCGGCAGAAGAAATATTTGAAGAAAAGACTCGTCTTAAAATCCTTCGTGGGGACTACATTGATATTATCGATGAAAACATTAAGGGATAGTATACCCATAATATACGTAAAGCTTGAGACCATAGTCTCAAGCTTCTCGTTCTTGATTAGATTTACTTAACTGCTTTAATCAAGAGCCTCAAACTGATCTTTACCCACACCACACAGCGGGCAAACCCAGTCATCAGGAAGATCTTCAAATGCAGTACCTGGTGCTATCCCGGAGTCAGGGTCACCTTCCGCCGGATCATAAACATAGGCACAAACTATACATTCGTATTTTTGCATAAAACAAACAACTCCCTAATAATCAATTTCGATATTCATAATGTTTCCATTTATTGTATGAATTATATCTAAAGGCACGAATAAAATCAATATGTAATTATAATAAATATAAATAATCTTTTTGACTCCATTCTATATAACTATATAACTATATAACCATATATACATATGTACATTTGTACATATGTATATATGGTTATAATCTTTATCTATATCGAAGTTTCTTGGTAGCTTTACATACTTCTACCAGCCTTTTACCGAGTATTTCAGCTCTTTGGAGTGCAGAACTATCTTGGTCTGATGGTTTTTGGGCACATACACCATGATGTCCACAGTCGTCCTCATAATAGCCATCTCCTACGATTATCATGCCATGAACCAACATGATATCATGCAGAGCCCTTAATGTTGTCTCTTGTCCACCAAACTTGGAATTTCCTACAGTTACTCCGGCAGCTACTGTATTATACAACCCTTTTTCTCCTCTGAGTTTTCTTGACATATCAAAGAATGCTTTGAGCTGTGCTGAGACAGTACCAAAATAAACAGGGCTGCCAAAGACTACACCATCTGCCTGTTTCAAAAGTTCAAAAGCTTTCTCCATGTCAGTACCATTAAAACATTTTCCACTACAAGGATTAGAACAAACAAGACAGTAGCTATTCCTGGCAGTCTTCAAAACGTCAAATACTTCTATAGTAGTCGTCTCTGCTCCCTGGCTCGCGGCTTTGTTCAAGACAGCGTTCAGAAGAAATTTAGTGTTACCTTCTTTATGCGGACTTCCATTCAAACCGATAATTAACAATTGTTACACCTCATTTTTAGACTATATATGATCTCATGATATTTCCCATTCGAAAGCAACCAAACCACTATCAAATGTGAACGTGCATGTTCCCATCTATTCTATGACCTTATATCTCAAAATGGAATTAAGACCAACAAAATTATTCTAATTAAAATACTAGATAATATAGTGTATGTCAATTATGTTGCCGGTTAATCACTAGGCACTTTGGATATTTTTCTTATTCTTAAGCCAGACTAGGAAAAAAGATTAAGAGGTGAATTTATATGTTCTTTCGTTCGCGACCCTGGATTATTGCAATGACTGTTATCCTCGTTTTGGTAATAGCTACAGTAAGCCAGGCTGCCCTTGGAGATCGCAATCTCGCAAGAGGGTCTAGAGGTTCGGAAGTTACAGAATTACAAAAACGGCTGAATATGCTTGGTTACGTTGTCGGCCCTATAGATGGTATTTTCGGGCCTCAGACTGAAGCCGGAGTACGATTGTTTCAGAAAGAGCGCGGACTAAAAGTTGACGGCATCGCTGGTCCCCAAACAATAGGTCTGCTAAAAAAGATGACTGGAGAAAGTGTGACTGTTGGAGGAACTCCAGTAGGATATAAAAATTCGGATATAGAGCTCTTAGCAAGGCTTGTTAATGCCGAGGCTAAAGGTGAACCTTATAAAGGACAGATTGCCGTAGCTGCAGTAGTCTTAAATAGAATCAAGAGCTCTTCATTCCCTAATACTATTCCTGATGTTATTTATGAACCTAGAGCTTTTTCTCCCGTAGCAGATGGTGCGATAAGAAACCCTGCTTCCTCCTCGGCGATAAAAGCAACCCATGAAGCCCTTAATGGCACAGATCCAGCCTATGGAGCTTTGTTCTTCTTCAATCCCGCCAAAACGAATAACTCCTTTATCTGGTCGAGACCACAAATAATTCAAATTGGAAACCATATTTTTACACGCTAGGAGGAAACTTTCTTATGAACGGACGTTTCTGGCTTCGGACCTTAGCTGTCGCTCTTACTCTCTCCTTGATGTGGGGTGTTAGCCAATTCCAAAGAGCTGAAGATTTGAAAATCATCTCAGAGAATAATTATAGTCATTCATTTGCTAATTTTGTTAGTCAGGTTGACGGGCTAGAAACTAACCTCGCCAAAAGCAGAGCTGCCGGTACACCCACTCAACAAGTATTTTACCTTAGCCAGTCTTGGCAGCAAAGTGAGACTGCAGTTAATAATCTTTCTCTATTACCAGCCAAGGAATTTGGTCTCAATTATGTCGATCAGATTCTTAACCAGATAGGAGAATATACCCGTATCCTAACCCAGCAAGTGGCTAAAGGAGAAGTGCTCAATTCAAATAATCAAAAGACTTTAGGTGAGATGCACGAGAGGCTTATCGGAGTAAATCGTAATATTCAGGAACTGAATGTAACTCTCATGACAGAAAATGTCGCTTGGGTGGAAAAAACCACTCCTGGAATTTGGGGAAGGATTACCCAAGTGTCCCCTGCTTCGGCTCAGGGTGAAGAAGGAGAAACTGCTAAAATTGGTTCCGTCAGCTCAGGTCTGGAACAACTGGATGCTTCCTTGCAGAAATTACCTCCGTTCTCTTATTCTGGGCAGATAGATACGCATTCCGTACCCGAACCATTAGGTTTACCCGATAAAAATATCGACGAAGAGCAAGCTAGAACCGTTGCAACCGATTTCTTAACTCATATCGGATATACGTCTCCCACTGTCGAACTGGTGCGCACTTCGAATGGACCGCTAGGAGGATATATCTGGAAATATAATAGTGCCACACTCGATATTAGTAAGAAAGGCGGAGTGGTTACGCTATTCATTGATGAACGTCCGCTTGAGGAAAGCAGATTAACTATAGAGCAGGCAGTGGACAAAGCTATGAATACTCTTAAAGATATAGGCTGGCACGTTGTTCAAACATCGATTGAAGATTTTGGTGGCTATATTACACTTGAAGCCGTTAATATAGAGAAGGGAATCCATATATATCCAGATAAACTTCGCTTAACAGTAGCCTTGGATAACGGCAGAATTACCGGATACGATTCGACTGCTTTCTGGTTATTCAACCATAAGCGTAACTTAGATATAGATATTATGGACATAGCAAAGGCGAACAAAAGCCTCAATCCTAATATGAAAGTTCTGTCTAGTAAACCGGTAATTATATCTCGTCCAGGATGGGAAGAAGCTTTTTGTTATGAGTTCAGAGGAAGTATGAATGGAGAAGAGTTCTTAGTTTACATCAATGCTACTGAAGGCTCAGAAGAAAAAATACAACGTATTATAAAGACTCCCAGAGGGGAATATCTTCAGTGAACATACGACATCAAGTCATCTATGGCCGTCAACGTTGATCTGCATTACTCTATTGCAAAAAAGCATACAAAAAAGCAGGTCACTTGTCTCACTATGGCAAGTGCCTGCTTTTTTATTTTCTGTTATTTTTGTTGGTTTTAATATTTTTCTTTCTATACTTTGTTTTTCGAGTATAATAAATAGTGGTTAATCCTCAACAGAAGGAGAACTGAGAGATGGATGAAAAATGGTTGAGTCTTTTAGGAGAATGCCCTTTATTCGAAGGTATAGAGCAGAATGATATCAAGAGTATCGTACAATGTATGAACCTCTCCGTGGTTAATTACACTAAAAACGATTATCTTACTCATGCCGGTCAAGATTTTACCGATATTGGGATTGTTCTGAGTGGTACTGTAGCCCTAACTAAAGAAACTGCCTCAGGCAGCAGGGTAATAATTGGCTTGCTTGGCCCTGGAGAAATGTTCGGAGAAACGACGGCTTACTCAGAAAAAAATTCTTTCCCTATGACCGTGATTGCTCATAGCGACTGTGTAGTAATATACTTTTCCCGCGATAAGATTGTCGGCTGCTGTGAAAAGGCCTGTGTCTGTCATAAAAACTTAATCTTGAATATGCTAAAAATTGTATCCAATAAGGCAACTATGTTAAATAGGAAAGTAGATTACCTTGCAATTAAAACTCTACGAGGGAAAATCAGCACTTTTTTACTGGAAGAATATTTAAAGAGCGGCAATAATACCTTTCAATTACCTCTTAATAGACATGAGCTGGCTGACTTTCTCAATACATCTCGCCCTTCTCTTTCTCGGGAGCTATGCAAGATGAGAGATGAAGGTCTAATTGATTTTCATAGCACCGCTATTAAAATCAAGAATTATGATGGATTAAAAGAATTGAGCGAATGATTTAAGTTCTTAGGCATATCTATCATTGTATACTCCTAATATTAAGGAGAAGGAGTGGTAACAATGCCTATAAGAACTGTTTTCTTCGTAATTATTGCTCTTATAATACAATATATCTATTTGCAAGGCTCATTAATTAGTTCACCCCATTATCCGTCTTCCAAAATATTTTCTAAGGTCTACCAATCTCAACAATATATCGTAGACGAATATATTGTTAATTTCGATATTCCCGCAACTACAGAGGTACATCTTACTCCGGATAAAGGGCAGGAAATGCTATTTAATATATATTTTGTTGACTCTGCTCTGTCATTTAGAGGATATATTCAAGTATGGATAATAAATGACCTTCCCTATTTTCTTACAAATAGTAAATCTCTGAGTCCTTTTGACTTCATTTCTTATAGTATTGTCAATATGAGTAATTCTAATTATGATTTCCAAGAAGAATGGACGGCTAACTTCGGAGAAAAAAGCATAAGTGCCTTAGAGTATTGGCTTACCATAAATCCCAATAATGAAGTCCTAAGAATCTCGTTCTTTACTGACAATAATGACTTTCCAGCTGACCTTGTGAGTATTGCACAACATATAGTAAGCACCATAGAAATAGATAAAAATAGTCAAATACATGGAAAACCATGAATTTTGCGATTAATTATAACTTAAAGGAATAATTTAGAAAATATCAGGCCAAATTAATAATAATTTGGCTCTTTTATTAATATTCTATCGGGAGGGTGATTATGGACAAGAATCAGTTTGCTAACTGTTTCGGTTTTTATGACTATGATGATATGCTAAGTATTACAACAACAGTTATTCAGGATGGGGACAAAGACTGGAATATTACTAAATTACCTTTTGAAAAATTCTTAGTTTGGGATAACACAGAAATTGGTGACGATCGGGTAGAAGTCTTTTTAAACAGAGATGCGGCTGAGGAATATCTTCACTTGCTATACCGTAAAAGTCATGAAAGACGTAGTTTTCATTGAGGCTCATCTGAAGAGTCTTCAACTTTATCCACTGACTTTTCTATTATTTCATCTAATATCTTCATTTTATTTCTTAACCATGTTTGACTCCTGATTCTGTAATATGAGTCATTAATAAGTTACTCCAATTAAATAAGTAATTATGTTTCACTGTTAGGACATTCTGTTTGTTATACCGAACCAAAAAAAGGGCAATTCAGCCAGGTTAGAATAGCCCTTTCTATATGTGGATTTGGCTTTCAAAACATCAATATCACCTCCTAGAAGCATTAGAATAATCCTAATGGCAAAAATTAAATAATAATCAATATATATGTGTGCGCACAATAGTTTTATGACACTGCACATTTCTTCATTCTTGGCAATTTGTATTGACAATATATCTAATACATATTATGATAAAGTTTCGTTGGATAATTACCACTCCTTACCATTTTTATTATTCTAGCTGTTTATAAAACTGTTTAAAAGTGTAAAAGCTATATCCAAGGTATATTATTATAAATTATAAGGAGATTAATCAAATGAAGGCATTCGATGAGATAGGCCTCAGTAGCTCAGTAACAAAAGCAATTACTCATATGGGGTTCGAAGAAACTACACCGATTCAAGCCAAAACTATACCTTACGCTTTGGAAGGTAAAGATATTATCGGTCAAGCTCAAACTGGGACTGGAAAAACTGCAGCTTTCGGCATTCCCATGGTGGAAAAGATCGCTCCCGAGAGAGAAAGCATTAAAGGCTTGGTTGTAACTCCAACCAGAGAATTGGCTATCCAAGTAGCAGAGGAGTTAAATAGAATCGGTCAGTTCAAAGGTATTCGTGCTTTACCCATCTATGGTGGTCAAGACATCGATAGACAGATTCGTGCTCTAAAGAACCGTCCCCAAGTAATCGTTGGAACACCAGGACGTTTGATGGATCATATGCGGAGAAGAACAGTACGTTTACAAGATATCCAAATCGTGGTTTTGGATGAAGCTGATGAGATGCTTAGTATGGGATTCGTTGAAGATATTGAGAATATTCTTACAGAAGTCCCTACAGACCGTCAAACTTTACTATTCTCCGCGACAATGCCGAGATCTATCCAAACTCTAGCCCACCGTTTTATGAAAAATCCAGAATTTATTAGTATGAAAACTACAGAAGTTACCGTACCCTTAACAGAACAACACTATTATGAAGTTCAAGAAAAACAGAAATTCGATACACTGTGCCGCCTTCTGGATATCCATTCTCCTGAATTGTCAATAATTTTCGGACGCACGAAACGTCGAGTTGATGAACTCTATGAAGCTTTAAGTAAAAGAGGTTACTCCGCGGAAGGGATTCATGGAGATTTGACCCAATCTAGGCGCGATACTGTTATGCGTCATTTTAAAGAAGGATTAACTGATATCCTAGTGGCTACTGACGTTGCTTCTAGAGGACTAGATATCAGTAATGTTACTCATGTCTTTAACTTCGATATTCCTCAGGACCCGGAAAGCTATGTCCATCGTATAGGACGTACAGGAAGAGCTGGTAAAGAAGGCTTAGCTATCACATTAGTTACCCCTAGAGAAATTGGTCACCTAAGGCTTATCGAGCAAGTGACTAAAAAAAGAGTTACTCGTAAGCCTGTACCTACCTTGAATGATGCTCTTGAAGGTCAACAGAAGATTACTACTGAAAAGATATTAAAGACTATTCAGGAAGAAGATATCCATTTGTATAAAAGAATGGCTGAAGGGTTATTAGAAAACAGCGATTCTATTACTATCTTAGCTGCAGCTTTAAAACTGCTTACTAAAGAGCCAGTCTCAACTCCAGTAACTCTTACAGAAGAAAGCCCTCTTCGTGCAAAGCAGAAGCAAGCTCCTCGGAGAGATAGGTTTGATCAACCAGGTTATCAACGAAAGAGAGAACACAAACCCTACGGTCGTTTTCCAAAGAGATAACAATAATAATTGAACATGTATTATAACAAGAACGCCTTGAATTAAGGCGTTCTTGTTTGTTCTTAGTATTCTATCTCGGAAGGATCTTCTTGTTGTTGTGATAATACTAGCAGTTCTTTATCATTTGGATCATAATCCATAATCTTATCGATACTCATCTTCAAGTATTTAGCTTCTGCCAGAACGGCAGGCTCGCCGTTACTAAGCAATATCTCTCCAGTCCCTTCAAACACGCGGCTTGTATCTCTGGTAATCCTTCCTATTACTCTTAGCTCTTCATCTAAGGGAACTGGTTTCTTATACTTTAGGTTCAATTCTACAGTTACACCCCATACATCACTATGTTTTATATTGATAGCTCTACCTATCGTTTCATCGAGTATGGCAGCTGCTACTCCTCCATGTAATCTTTCAGGGTAACTCTGATGTTCTTCTAATGGTCTAAATATGGCAACAATCTCGTCGTTTTCCAGTTCATAAAAAGAAGCTCTAAGGCTGGACTTATTCTTCAAACCACAAACAAAGCACATTTTACTATTATATTGTTTATTGGTAACTTTATATCTCATTTGTTCTCCTCCTTATTTGACCGATCTATTCTTCTCTTATTTGGTAGAGCAGATGGTCTTGCGTGTTATAGAAGAGTGGAATGACCATTATCTTCGGATACCTAAGCCTTAACCTTTTGCTCTCACTTAAGACGAAGTCAACTTCATTACCTATCTCATACATTGGAGAAAAATTAACAAAGTGCTCTTCAGCCCAATCTCGGTTCCAGCCAGCGTTATTAACCAAACCCTCAATGAATTGTTCTTTCTTGGAAAACAGATTTACCATACCGCAATCATTGTGCGCTATAAGGACTATAGTATTTATTCCACCAATGGCTACGGCGTAAGATACTTTAAATTCACTATACCTTAGATTACCTCCTCCTGCTCGAATAATGAAGGCGAAATTGGCAGGCAATCTAAGCTGATTCCTATTATCCATACACATGCCTATAAGTAATTGGGCCGTATCATAATCATCCAGTTCCCTGTTAAGGTTATGATATTCTAAGAGTAAACCCACGGGTGTATTTTGGCAATCCGAAAAAATATCTTCCTTTTTCTGCACTTTTATCAATCTATCCATTTAAGATTTCTCACCACATTTCTAATCAAAAATATCCTATTATGTAAAGTTTCTTGAATTACTTTGTCTATTATACATTATCCTAATAAGGAAGCAAATAAGTGCGCATCACGGCTGATACGCACTCTCATAAAGAAAGTTCCGGATATTCTTATTCTGTATCTACCCGACGTTGATGTACCTGCTCCTCTTCTTTCTTAACTCCCATAAATCTTGCAAATAAGGGTGCCAAGACAAACACTACGGCACTGAACAGTGCTCCCATCTTAGCTGCTCCTTGGATAGCAGGGTCTACAAAGGCTACTCCAGCAACGAAGAGGGCTACTGTCAAACCAAGCCCGGCAATCAAACCTGCAGTAAGCAAATGTCCCCTATTCATTCCGTCAGGCAGGGGGAATCCAATTAGTTCTGCCAAACGACCGAAGCCGTAGATGCCTACTGTCTTACCAATCAACAGTGAGAATAGTACTATCCAGGTAACGGCACTCATTGAGGCAAATTGAACTCCTGCATTCGATAGGCCAAAGAAGAAAAGTCCGAAGTCCACGAAAGGCCTAAATCTGACCTCAAAATCGACAAGAGTGGAATGTTCAATTTTATAAGTGTAAACTTGATCTTCGGGGTTATTACCATGCAAGTTTTCATCATGAGGTAAGAATGGCATAATAACCACTAATGATAAAGCCGGATGAAGTCCCGCATTCAATAATCCGAACCAACTTAGCAGTCCGCCTATTACCAGATATGGCACAAATGATCGAATATCAAATCTCCTCATCATATAGGCTACCATCATACCCGCTAAAGTGGACAACAACCAGATTGGTTGAGCAGGGAGCTCTGGATTAGGGTAAAAGATTGCGATGATACCAAGACCAATAGCATCATCAGCAATTGCTAATAACAGTAGAAAGGATACTGCTGGATGACTTGTTCCAAAAATTAAACGTGCTAACAGCCAGGCCAGGGCAATATCTGTAGCTGTAGGAATCCCCCACCCTCGTGCGAATTCTGGTGCGCCCAGCAAAATATTCAGGAGAAAAAAAACAGCAATCGGCCCAAGTACTCCTCCTATTGTGGCAAATAACGGATTGACAGCTTTCTTCATAGGATTAAGGCTGCCCCCCGGAAGTAAACTTAGTGTTATCTCAATCGCTGCGATTGCAAAGAAGAATACCATAAATATATCATTTATAAGAAAATGAAAATCTATGGAGCCTATAATTTTAAAGTGTACAAAATGGTAATAGCTATCCCAGTGTACATTGGCCCATACTACGGCGACGATAACCCCAAGGATTAATGGAATAGAATATATCCTGATCTTTTCCATAAGACTGTTGCTACTGTGTTCCACTTACAAATCAAACTCCTTTATTATTTGTTTCAACTAAAAAATAAATAAATTGCTACATTTTTTTGAATTAGTTTATACTTTATCATAATAAAACAATTCCTTTCAAGACAAACATTTTCCGAAATAAGTGCTGATTAGACTAATGTTGACTAATTAAGTCGGTTCCGTTTTTTTACTTCCTATTAATGTAGTATTAACAAATAGATAAAGAAACCTTTTTTAAAAAAATTGTAATTAATAGAAAAGCAGGAAGGTAATACTTCCTGCTTTTCTATTAATTATTTTTTACGTTCTACATTTGACAGAGAGCCATTTTTTATTCGTATTGGACGGCAGCACCAATTGTCCCTGGTCCAGTGTGAACACCTATAACAGGCCCGACCTGGGTAAAGATAGTGCTTGGCATCTCGAAAGCATTCTCCATTGCTTCTTTTAAGTAAAGACCTGCTTCAAGAGCTGCTCCATGGGCTACCCCCAAGCGGACACATTTTCTGCCCTTTCCCAGCTGCTTAAAGGATTCCACCATATTATTTAATGCCTTCTCCTGACTTCGGGCTTTACCTAAAGTGTGATAGATCCCATCATCTCCTACTCGGATGATAGGTTTGATATTGAAGAATTGACCCATTATCCCTTGGACTCTTCCAATTCTTCCGCCTTTTTGCAGATATTCTAAGGTATTAAGCGTAAATACCGTTTCCACATTTGTTCTTAATTTGGCCAACTTTTCTAAGATATGGACTGATTCCAAACCTTCCTTGATATAATTGGAAGCCTCGATCATCATCATCCCAACTCCAAGGCTGATGGTTTTGGTGTCAATAAGGTGAATCTTGGCTTTGATCCTTTCTGCTGCCAGGCGAGCAGAATTCAAGGTGCCGCTCAATTCCGAAGATATGTGAATAGAAATAATTTCTTGATACTCTTCAAGCAGTTTGCTGTAAACTTTACTAAAAGCTTCTGGAGAGGGTTGAGAGGTTTTCGGTAATTCCTTTTCTTCCCCCAATCGCTGATAAAATTCTTCACTAGTGATCTCACCATCAAAGTATTCTTGGGTTCCAAATAGAACCTTTAATGGAATGATATGAACCTCGTGTTCTTCTACGAGCTCCGGGGTGAAGTCTACTGTACTGTCTGTCACCAATGCAATTTTTTTCATCCATTTACCTCACTTTCTCTTATCTAACAACAGCTTTACAGACTGATTATACTCTTATAAAAAAGAAAACTATTTGTCGTAATAATACCATCTAATAAAAGGAAGTAAAAGTAAAACTTACCAACTTGTTGGTTTAGTTGCACTTCTTCTTTTTTTATATATAACCTGTTCGTTAGCTGTTCATACTCGCATAGTTTAAATCAAGGAGAGGCAGGGGTGACTGTGACGGAGTTAGAATCACCCTCTCTTGATCCTCCAGTAATGACCAGCTTAAACTTATATTGCTGTCCATTAATAAGACCGGATACCAGTGCCGAGTTTGAATCGGCATCTAAGGAAGAATCAGATGCGGCAGTTGCCCAAGTTGAACCATTATCATCAGATTGTTGAAGAATTACATTAGTGGCACCGGTTGGCTTGCTAAAAGTAAAACTGGCCTGCCCATCTCCTGCTAGAGCTTCGAGATCATCTATAGGATTTACAGGTTTAGCTTGGACGATATTAGACTCACCTGCTCGAGTTCCTCCGATAACAACAAGTTTGAAGTAATATCTCTGTCCATTAGTGAGTCCAGTTGCTTTTGCCGAGGAAGAACTAGCCGTCAGTTTATCTGTAGTGGAATTACCCCAAGTAGTTCCGTTAGTAGACTGTTTAAGTATTACGCTGGTCGCTCCTGTCGGTGCCCTGAAAGAGAAGCTTGCCTGACCATCACCAGGTGTAACAGCAAGATTGGAGATAGGGACAATCTTAGGAGGTGGTGCGGTATACTTATTTGTGCCTTCTTCAAGCCATTCTCCATCTACATAAGCTTCATATCCTTTATCTATAATTGTAACTGCGGGATGAAACCTGATAATCACGCCATCGCAGCTTACATTAGCAGTAGCAATGGTGCCATCTCCTCTTATTCTTCCTTTGGCAAGTATATTCATGGTTTTTATGGTTGCTTCATCTAATTCTATCTCTACTCCGATTGCTTCGGTACTAACAGAAGAGAATTTTCCTATCAGGATTACCTCTTCTCCCTCTTGGATTCTCACATCTTTAAATGCATCGCCGGTAACTTCTGAAGTGTCTAGGATCACATTACCTTCAACTCTGACTTCGTCTACTTTTGACTTTCCTTTAAGCTGTAAAGTCGCCTTTCTAGTATACGGTGAATCTATAACCAAAGTTTTACTAGTAAAGTTTTCTCCAATGATTTCGCTGCCTCCGCCTCTTATAGTAGTTCTGCCCTTAACAGTGACATTATTAAGTTCAACTGTCCCTTTACCTATGCCTGTGTCCAGAAGCAAGTCACCTTCGATAATAGTATTTTGGACAATTATCTCAGATTCATCGACGACTAGGTTCCCTGAGATAGTTGTTGTTTCTTCATCAGGGCCATATATACCTCTTTGATTAAAAATACTTTTGCTTACCTTATTTACACATTCCTCGAGCTCCTCGATCAAACTATACGGAATCACCTGGGATCCACCTAACGCAATAATCTTACTAGAAATGCCAACGTTTTTTTCTACGAAATTCTTCGTTGTTTCTGGCAGTTTTTTGCCGCTAAGGACTACAGGCGAAGAAGTTCTAGCCGCTAGAACTACTCCCGCCAAGGAGTCGGCGTAACTGTCTTCTCCCTCTCCATAAGCGGTAAATACTTTGTTAAAATCAAGGTCCTTAGCAAATCTTTCCAGTATCTTTGTGTTTGTTTCAAAGCGGTTATTACCGGCAAGTCTCATAGGAGCACGGACTTGCTTTTCGATGTCCTTGCTAATAACCCCTGTCCCTCCTATGAGGTATGTTCGTTGTATCCGATAATTAACGAGATGTTCCCGCACTACATCAGGCAAAGTTGCAGAAGGGGTGAGTAAAATCGAAAAACCTTTGGCCGCAGCAATAGCAGATATAGAAAGAGCGTCAGCATAATGACTGCCATTGGTAATCGCAACTTCGCTGCTTCCAAGTCTTTTAGCTATCTCTACTGAGGTAGCATATCTATCTTCTCCATAGATTCTTTCTATATTATCAATTCCTGCTGAATCAAGTTTCCGGTCTATGTAACTGGAAATCACACCATAACCGCCTATGATAATTACGTTTTCTACTCCTAATCTTTCCATCTCTTCCAAAGTATATTTATTTAAAGAATACTTCTCCGTGAATAAAATAGGGGCATTATATTTACTTGCCAGAGGTCCTGCACACAGGGCATCGGCAAAATCGTCTCCTCGAACAAGGACAGCATAATCAGAACTCTGCCACCCTTCTTGGGAGATAGCTACAGCAGTCCGGTAGCGATCTGATCCAGCTAACCTAATATTAGCGGCGTTGGCAGCCTCTGGACTAATAAGCAGGAAATGTGTCACAACGATTAACCCTGCTAATACAAACATTATTATACTTTTACATTTTTTCAACTTCATTAAAATCTCCTCCTATTGCTATATCGAATTAATTTGGATGTTACTTGATATATGAAACTCAACCGACTTATTTCTCCATTTTTTAATTTTAATTCGCTACTAACCAATATAATCCTTTTTAATTCCTAATTTTAGTCAGTCGTAATCTTTCACCCGAACATTATCAAAATGAATAGAAAAATAATTTATTCAGATATTTTTGTTGTATTATGCCTAGATAAAACATATAATTCTGCCATAGAAACTAAATAAACGAAATCAGTTTCCTGTACACCATGGAGGGAAAGTCATGGAGCAAAAGATTATAGATTCGACCATTAAACAAATTAAGCAATTTGGACTAAAACGTTTTACTATGGATGATATTGCCCAAGACCTGGGGATAAGCAAAAAAACCTTATATCAATATTACCCGTCCAAAAGGGAGCTTCTACAGGCAGTCGTGCAGTGGGTAGAAGAACGTGAAAGAACTATTACCGATCAAGCTCTGGCAGGAGCCGATTCTTGGCTGGAAAGACTGGATGCTGTTCTTTCAGTTTATTCCTTCGCTAACTTACCCTACAGGTTGATGAATGAAGTCAACCGAAGCTACCTGGGCGAATACGAAGGTATTAGCAGAATTGGACAATATAAGAGTGAGGCTCTTCGAAAAATTCTTCAGGAAGGACTTGAGACAGGTAAACTCAAACAAGAGATTAACCCAGAAGTTATCATCCTTACCTTAGATAAGATGTTCTTTACTCTTACTGCGGAGGATTTTCTTCAGGAGAATGATTTAACTGTCAACCAACTCCTACAACAGATGAAAACTCTACTCTTTTTTGGAAGTCTTACCACCGGTAGTGGGTTATGAAAAAATATTATTAATCTGTGGGGTGAAAAAGATGGTGAAAAGAGGATGGATGTTCGGCAGTCTTATTCCCTTTCTTAGCTTGGTCATGCTCCTCTCCGGTTGCAGTGAGGAAATCATTATTGAAGAGAAAGCCAAGCCTGTCCGTACTATGACTGTCAGCGAAGAGACACATCCACTTAACCTCGAATACTTTGGAATTGTCGATTCCGCGGAAATTAAGCGGTACAGCTTTAAATCTCCAGGAAGAGTTGAGCTTATTCATGTCGGAAAAGGAGATAAAATTACTAAAGGTCAAGTTCTAGCTGAATTGGAACGGACTGATCTGAACTTTGCCCTGGAGGCAGCAGAACAAACACTCGTGAAAGCTCAAACCTCCTATGAGGATGCCCTGGATATGTACAGCAAGGTTGAAATTCTTTACAAAGAGGGTTTCAGCTCCCAGCGAGAGCTTGATTTGGCTCGACTGGATATGGATGTTAAGCATGCAAGTCTAGCCCAGACTAGGGTAGACCTAAAGTATAAACAAAACATGCTTAAAGAAGCTTCTCTCCGTGCAGACATAGACGGTTATGTTTTAGAGATATCAGTTAAAGAAGGCGAATTTACCGATGCTGGATATCCGGTGATTGTCGCCCGTAGTAATAAACAGCTCATCAAAGTTGGCTTAACCCAAGAGGATCTGGGGAAAGTCAAAGTCGGCACTCTGGCTACTATCCTGACTGATGGCCGAGAGACAAAGGGTGAAGTGGTTCAGATTGACCAATTTCCGGATAGAGAAAGTAGGACTTATAACATCGAAGTTATCCCCATCAAGAAAGACGCAGCATACCAATTCTTTTTGGGTTCTACCTGTCGGGTACTCCTGGAGATCGGTGAAGAAAAAGGAGTCTGGATACCCTTAACCACTGTTCTTAACGACGGTCAGGATTACGTCTATACTGTTAAGGAAGATAGAGCCCTACGCCAATATATTAAGGTAAATACCTCTCGAGGAACTCTTATATTGGTTGAAGGATTGAGTCCCAACCAAGAACTAGTAACTGAAGGTCTAAATAAACTCACCGACGGCAGTCTTATTAAACGGGAGGAGAATAGTGAATAATGCGTAACCTAATTGATACGATTATCCGTTATCGACCCTTCACTATTTTTTTCGTCCTGCTCGTTGTTGTGCTTGGTCTGATTTCCTATTATTACATTCCTAAACAGGACAGCCCGGATGTCACTCCTTCCATCGCTATTATTTCGACAGTCTATCCAGGCGCTTCCCCAGAAGATGTGGAGAAACTGGTCACCCGTCCCATCGAGGACGAGGTTACTGGGATTAAGGGTTATAAATATAGCCGGTCCATCTCCCAAGACAGTGCCTCTGTAGTCATTCTGGAGCTGGTTAATGAAACAGATGTCGATAAAGCCTGGGCTGATCTTCGCCAGATGATTCAGGACATCCAACCCACCCTCCCTGAGGAGTGCTACCCAACAGAAATTAATACTAACTTGGCTGAAACTGCTGGCCTCATACTCTCATTATCAGGACCGGATTATACATATGAACAGCTCTCTTCCATGGCTGAAGATCTCAAAAGGGAACTCTCACGCATCGAAGGAGTGTCCCGTATGGAACTAAAAGGCCAACTAGCCCGGGAAATCAAGGTAACAGTAAATACGTCTGAATTAAACCAATATGCCGTTTCTTTGGAAGACATCTATAATCTGCTGCGTATTCAAAACATGGAAATACCCTCCGGGGCAATTGAGACAGAAGATGTAAGAATTAACGTTAAAACTCCCGGCATCTTTACCTCGATTGAGGATATTGAGAATACAATTGTTACCGTTTCCAGAGAAACAGGTGCCCTGGTTAGACTTAAAGATATCGCCCAAATCGATTGGGCGTTGGAAGACTCGTCCTATAAACTACGTCATCAGGGAGAAAATGCCGTCCTTCTTATCGGCTATTTTGGCGATGAAAAGAATATCGTTCTGATTGGTCAAGAAGTAAGAGCCGAATTAGAAGACCTTAAGACAAAAATCCCACCAGGTGTTATTGTGAGTGAAATTACCTTTCAACCTGAGGATGTTGACCGTTCTGTTAACTCCTTCTTCCTCAACCTGGTTGGAGGAATGATTCTGGTACTTGTGGTGGTCTTAATCGGAATGGGCATCCGTAATGCCCTGGTGGCTTCTACTGCTGTCCCACTATCTATTCTTCTGACCTTCACTGCCATGAATCTGACCGGGATCAAAGTTCATGAAATCTCCATTGCTGCCCTGATTATTTCACTTGGTATCCTAGTCGATAATGCCATTGTGGTTATTGACGGAATTCAGAACTACTTAGATCAGGGTATGGAAAGGCGTCAGGCCTGTATTCAAGGGACCAGGGAATCCGTCTTGCCCATATTTTCTGCAACCTTGATTGCCACCTTGGCCTTCGTTCCTATTTACATCGTTCCTGGCCCGGCTGGGGAATACATGAACTCTATTCCCTACATGATCTTATTCTCCTTATTTGCCTCTTTCCTGGTAGCCATCCTCTTCATTCCAGCCATGGCCTTTATGACCTTCACCAGAACCACCAAGAGTAAGAAGGAAAAGGTCTCTCGCTTTCGCCTTCTCTTTGCTTCCGGATTGGATAAGGCTCTCCAGTATAAGAAAATCCCTCTCTTTCTGATCGGAGCAGTATTTCTCTTAAGTTTCATCCTCTTAAAGTTCATTCCTTTGCAGTTCTTCCCCTTAGCTGATAAGAATATGGCTTACATTGACCTTTACTCAGAGAAGACATCTGATATCCGCCATACCGAAGCTCTAACCGCCGAGGTGGAAGAATTTCTTAAATCTCAACCAGAAATTATAGCTTACACCTCAGCCGTAGGGGACGGACTTCCAAAATTCTACTTGACCGTACCTACTGCCAGCCCCTCACGAGATTTTGCGCAAATAATGTTTACAACTGACTTGTCTCAGAGTGACCGTTTCAACAAACTCAGTGAACTTGCTGTTTATCTCCAGGAAGAATTGGATCAGAGATTGGTCACGGGCAAAGCTACTGTTCAGCTTCTGGCTAAAGCTTATCCGGGTGCTCCGCTGGAAATCCGAATTATGGGTGAAGATAGACAACAGCTTTTGACAACAGCCTCAAGCTATACAGATACCTTAAGGAAGCTTCCTGGCACTATTAATGTAGAAGATGATGCAGATGAAGCTATCTATGAATTCACGGTAGATGTAGATAGCGACAAAGCTACCAATATGGGTGTCACCAAATATGATATTCAGCGCCAAATCAATATTGCTCTTAAAGGGAGTCAACCTTCAGTCTATCGTAAGGCCGGCAACGAGTACGCTATTATTGTCAAAAGTGATATTAGTGCCCCAGAAGAACTAGCTAATTTGGCTATCAAGTCCTCAATAACCGATCAAAAGGTTTTGCTAAAGCAATTTGCAACCATCAAGCTAAACTCTGTCTATCCCAGTATCAAAAAATATGATGCCAAACAATGCGTCACCGTCTCTTCTTACTTACAACCAGGTTACAGTGCAGTTGAGCTGGAACAGGCTTTAAAAGAAGAGATGCAAAATCAAAATCTTGACCTAGAAGAAGTAGAGATTATTTATGAAGGGGAAACTAAGGATATCGTTGATAATTTTAGTGAGTTAGGTTTTGGAGCCATCTACGCTTTATTGGGTATTTACATTATTCTCATGCTTCAGTTCAGCTCTTTCCGCCAACCACTTATCATCCTTGGTACTGTACCACTTTCTCTAATCGGGGTCTTCTTAGGTCTCTTCCTTTTCCGTCAGCCTCTGTCCTTTACTGCCTTAGTTGGAGGGGTCTCCCTTATGGGGCTTGTTATCAAAAATGGAATTCTGCTTATCGAATACATGAATACAGCTAGAGAATGCGGCCAAGACATAGAAACTGCCTGCAAAGGTGCTCTCCAACGCCGTTATAGACCAATCATCCTTAGCTCGGTAACGACCGTCTTCGGTCTTATCCCGCTTATGCTCTCCGGCAGTGCCCTTTTTGTTCCGATGTCAGTAGCCCTCATGACCGGACTGCTTGTATCCACTCTACTCACCTTGATATTCATCCCGCTTTTATACAGAATGGTTGAGGAAAAGAAGGATACTGTCACTATAGATAATTATAAAAATACCGGGATCGGTATCTAATTTTCGTGGGATAAATCCTCCATCTAATATGGTAGATTATTCAGAAAAGTCTTAATAGTATTACTTATTGCTTGAGTGCCCTTATTTCCTCTAAAACCATTGACGAGACTATGATTTCTTATTATAATCTATTTACAAATGTACTTTGATGACGGACATATGTCCGCCAAGACAAAACTTTCACATGACTGGCGGAAGTGGATATAACCACAGGGAGTGTGAATTGGAATAAAAGCCGACCGCCTGGGCAGTAATTTCTTTGGACTACCCGGGTTTTCTTATGCCCGGATTTCGAGAGGAGGATGGCTCATGTTTAAAGAGTGGCAAGGATTAAACAAAGGACCATGGAGCGAAACCATTGATGTAAGAGATTTCATCATGAGTAATTACACTCCTTACGATGGCGATGAAAGCTTTCTACATGGTCCAAGTGCTAAAACGGTAAATCTATGGGAAAAATGCGAAGACCTCTTAAAAAAAGAAGCTAACAGTGGTGGAGTATTGTCAATTGATACCGACCGTGTAGCAAAAATCAACTCTCACGAACCAGGTTTTATCGACCGTGAGAATGAAGTTATTTTAGGTCTGCAAACGGATGAACCCTTAAAAAGAGGCGTTAACCTTTATGGTGGACTGCGGATGGCCAGGGATGCTTGCTCAGCCTATGGCAAAACTCTTAATCCAGATATCGATAGTTTCTTTAGTGAACATAGAAAAACACACAACGATGGGGTTTTTAGTGTCTATTCCGACGAGATCAAACTCCTAAGAAAACACAGGCTCCTCACAGGTCTTCCCGATGGTTATGGGAGAGGCCGCATCATTGGAGATTACCGTAGAGTTGCTCTCTATGGCGTTGATTACCTTATCTCCCAAAAGAAAGATGATATTAAGCATACAATTGAGATGAACGAACACACCATTAGACTGAGAGAAGAAGTTTACGAGCAGATTAAAGCTTTGGAAGATCTTAAAGTCATGGCATTATCTTATGGTTTTGATCTATCAAGACCTGCCGGGAATGCCAGAGAAGCGGTTCAATGGTTATATTTAGCTTATCTAGGAGTTGTCAAAGAACAAAACGGTGCTGCTATGAGTATAGGTAGGAACACTGCTTTTTTAGATATCTATGTAGAAAGAGATCTAAAAAATAAAATCCTGTCGGAAGAGGAAGCTCAGGAGTTAATTGATCAGTTCATTATTAAACTCCGGATGGTTAGAGAACTGAGAACTCCAGATTACAACCTTCTTTTTGCTGGAGATCCTCTTTGGATTACAGAAGTTCTAGGTGGGATGAATCTCGCCGGTAACCACATGGTTACGAAGACGACTTATAGATTTCTCAATACCCTGAGCAATCTGGGTGCTGCTCCTGAACCCAATATTACTATCTTGTGGTCTGATAAACTGCCTGAATCTTTCAAAAAATATTGCAGTAAACTTTCTATCCTGACCAGTGCTCTCCAATATGAGAATGACGACCTTATGAGAGATTATTATGGAGATGATTATGGCATAGCCTGTTGTGTTTCAGGTATGCGCCTGGGGAAAGAAATGCAGTTTTTCGGAGCTAGATGTAATATTGCTAAACTTCTTCTTGTTGCTTTAAATGGCGGCCAAGAAGAGCTCCAAGGGGTACAAGTCCTTCCTGAAACAACAGTCTATCCAGCTAAGCTACTCGATTATAATGAGGTTTATAAGAGGTTTCAAGACTATCTTGATATCCTATGTAAGTACTATGTCAACACCATGAACATCATCCACTATATGCATGATAAATATGACTACGAAAGACTCGAACTGTCACTGCATGATACAGATGTAAAAAGGTATATGGCTTTTGGAATAGCAGGTTTGTCTGTCTTAGTTGATTCTCTCAGCGCGATTAAACATGCTAAAGTTACCCCTATCTTCAAAGATGGTATTATTGTAGACTTCGAAATAGATGGTTCCTACCCCACTTATGGTAATGATGATGACAGAGCAGACATTATAGCCAAGGAAATAGTAGAGCTTACCATCAAGACTCTTAAGAAATATAAAACTTATCGAGATTCAGAGCATACTTTGTCTGTCCTTACCATTACTTCCAACGTAGAGTATGGCAAGTATACGGGTAATACACCTGACGGTCGTAGAGCAAAGGCACCCTTCGCTCCGGGAGCTAACCCCTTTAACGGCAGGGATACCAGCGGTGTGATAGCTTCTATGAACTCAGTATGTAAGATTCCTTATTCAGCCTGCCGAGATGGGATTTCTTATACTGTTACTCTTACCCCAACACTTTTGGGTAAAGAAGAAGAACAACGGAAAGAGATTCTAACAGATTTGCTAGACGGATATTTCCAATCCGCTGGTCATCATATGAATGTTAATGTCTTGCATAGAGAAAACTTGGTGGATGCCATGGAGAATCCGGATAAATATCCTAATCTGACTATCCGAGTATCTGGTTACGCTGTCAAATTCAATTCTTTAACTCGCGAACAGCAGTTAGATGTTATCAATAGAACCTTCCACGGGAGGTTATAATATGAAAGGCTATATCAGCTCCATTGAATCATTTTCAGCTTTAGATGGCCCCGGCATCAGAAGTGTGGTCTTCCTTCAGGGTTGCCCCTTACGTTGCTTTTACTGTCATAATCCCGAAACCTGGAAAACAAATGACGGGATGCATTTGGAGAGTTCTGAAGTAATCAACCGAGTGAACCGAAACCTTAAATTCATTCAGAAAAGAGGCGGGGTTACTATCTCTGGTGGTGAGCCTACCATGCAAATCGACTTTTTAAGCGAACTACTTGAGGGTTTTAAATCTTCGGGGCTGCATACTGCTGTCGATACTTCTGGATATGTCAGTATAGAAGATGCAGAGAAAATTGTTGAGTTTACTGATCTTTTCATAGTGGATATCAAACACATGGATAACCATATTTGTCAGCAGGTCACAGGCAAAAGTAACGAGAATATGATCGCGCTCTTAAAATATTTAGAAGACAAACAAAAAAAAGTCTGGTTAAGAAGCGTTCTCTTACCTGGGCTTACCGACAGTGAAGAATATATTTCTCGTATTTCTTCTTATGTACGAAGTTTGAGTAATGTTGAGCGTTTAGAGTTGCTTCCTTGTCACGATTTAGCGGCTAATAAGTATAGACAAATGGGTTTAAACAATCGTTTTTCAGCCTATGCTAATTACGATATAAAGACCTTACAAAAGATTAAGACCCGCTACATCGAACTGCTTGGAGAAAAAGTAGTCATTTGATTATCAGAAAGCATTCAGGAACTTGGAATGAACCAAGCTCCTGAATGCTTTCTTGCTAGGATATGGCGGGAATTTAGAAAGGGCAAGACAAGAAGTTTAGTAGAACCTTAATCTATCTTTTAAATCCTTTGCCGAACCTGCCTTCTGACATTTGTTTCTGCAACTCTTCAACTGAGATACCCTTTTTTTCAGCTATCCGTTTTTGTAATTCTTCGACTGAGATACCTTTTTCTTCGGCTATTTCTTTTAATCTAGCCATTTTCTTTTCATATATCTGCTGTTTTAACTCATTAACTGAAATTCCTTTTTCCTTTGCTATCTCAGCCAATCTTGCTTCACGCTTTGCTTTAATCTCTTCAGGAGTTTTTCCTTGTTGTTCTGCAAATTTTTCTTTCATGTTATAGTGATACGGATTAGTCGGACATTCAGTCTTGATTGTTGCTCCAATTCCTAATGCCGGAAAAACAAAAGCTAAAGCCAAGGCGACGGTTAGGGATAACATAAAGAAGACCTTTTTCATTTACATTCTCCTTTTACTTGTACTTACCCTTTCTCTTCATATTTTAACTATAAGATTCGGAAATATTCTCATCAGGTTTATTAAAATTATCCCCAGATAACATATTTTAGTAAAGAATAGTCCCTAGATTGTCGATAATATTAATCGATAATGTCTTGCTAATCATGCTTTATCCGAAACAATAATCCCGAAAAATTTTGCAGAAAAAAGGTATTTTAGCATTTAGTTTCGAATATTATCCGTAAATTCTTTTTAATGAACTAAAAACATATGAAGAAAGGTGAATACTTTGTTTTGGTCTAAATCAAAAAACGAAATAGATTATATCCCTGAAAAAATCACTATCAATAGTAGAGATTTAAAGCAACTAGTTAATGCTGTTTCAAGCAATAACCTTACACAAGTATTGGACTTGAATATCTCTTCAGATAGCGAACTTTACCCTCTAGTCAATAATTTGCGGGAATATGTGAAAAAGAATCAAGTTAATGCTCACCAAGCTCTTCTGGATGTAAACACTAGAGTTGAAAAAATTATCAGCATATCTTCTATTTATGAGTTATCGCAATTGATTAAAAACCAAGCTGATAGTGTTAATAATATGGCCGCTCAATCCGAGGAAATGAGTGCTACCTCAGAAGAGATAGCAGCTACTACCATTAATGTTGCTTCATTCGCCGATAAATCTTTAAACACCGCGTCGGAAGGAGTAAACAAACTTAAAGAGGCTATAGCCTTAGTAGATCGCTCTTTCTCTGCTTTTGACGAAACAAATAAACAGGTTAATGAAGTCTTGGCTTCTATGGATGAAATCAGAGCAATTGTCGGACTTATTGCTAGAGTAGCTGATCAAACAGACCTACTGGCTCTCAATGCTGCTATCGAAGCTGCCAGAGCAGGTGAACAGGGTAGAGGTTTTGCAGTGGTCGCAGATGAAGTTCGGAAGTTAGCCGAGCATACAAAATCCTCCGTAGCGGATATTACTGATAAGATGGAAATTCTTAATGAAAAATCGACATTAACAGCCCAGAATATTTCTACAGTTGCCCAGATTATGCAGGAAGGCAAAACGATTATGATGGAAACGGGCACTTCCATCCAACAAATTGCGGAAAGTATCCAAACAATATCTGAGGATATTGGTCAAATTGCTGTAGGTAATGAAGAACAGAGTAATTCGGTATCCGTGTTTAGTCAAAACATTTCAGACCTTGCTGCCTCAGCCCAAGATACCATAGGCTATACTACTGAAGCCGGTAAAGGCGTTTATACAATTAGCCAAGAACTGATGGATTTAAGAAGCAAGCGTCTTAACCAAACTCAGGATTTCTCTGTACATGACGCCCTTGAAATAGCAAAGACCGATCACCTTTGTTGGACGTGGAGGGTTATTAATATATTTCAAGGATTTGAGGAGATGGATCCGGACAACTTGGATACCCATGAAACTTGCCGGTTGGGTCAATGGCTGCAAAGTCCTCAATCCCAAATACTCCGCAGTTTTGATGATTTTGCAAAGCTGGAATCCCCTCACAAGAGACTTCATGACCTTGCCCGTGAGATAGTAATCGCCCATAACAATAGGGAAATGACAAAAGCTGAACGGTTTTTTGAACAACTTAAAAATACCTCAGACGAGGTAATTGAGGTATTGAACCTTTTACAATCTGCATCGGTTCATAAATAAAAGGATCCATCTTCATACTCATAAAAAAAGAAGCTGCCCCAGGGTAGCTTCTTTGCTATTCACACTCATCTTTACACTCATCTAAACATTCGTTTTTATTACACACCAAACCTTCTGCCCCACAACATCTACAAGTTTTAGTCCGTTCTTCAAATTTCATTTCGTTCTTATCCCCACAGGAAGGGCATCTGAACTTACATATATGCTTGGTATAGTGACCGCCTCCTACAGATATGGCTTTCCCTTCTATCAAGGCAGTGACAACTTTTTTTCTTGCTTCATCAATGATGTTTTGAAAAGTCTGTCTGGAGACCATCATTCTTTCTGCACATTCTTCTTGATGAAGCTCTTCAATATCCTTAAGTCTCATAGCTTCAAGTTCTTCGACTTTAAGTTGAATATCCTGGACCTCTTTATTATTTGCACATTTTCCTTTCGGACAGGGAACAAAGTATTTACTTTCAGGGATGAACTCAACTTTTCTCCATTTGACCGGTCTTGGCATCATTCGCTCTCCTTACAATTAATTTTCAACATCGGGTCAGACCTTTCTTGGTTTGTTCATATAATCCATATCCTTAATTGTGTGGTTCTTTCTAGCTTTCATTCTTTTCCGTGTTGATGTCTTCGACATTTACCGCACCGTTCATTTCTGAAATCGCCCGAACAAATCTTATAGTTCCCGCCTTCTATCCTTAATGTCTTACCATTAACCAGGCTTTCCGCGATCTTCTTCCTAGCATCATTATAAATCCTTTGTACTGTTGATCGAGCTACTTCCATATTTTCTGCACATTGTTCTTGATCCAATCCTTCAAAGTCAATTAAACGGATAGTTTCAAATTCTTCAATCGACATAACTATCATATCTTCGTTCATGGAAATGTGTTTTAGAGGTCCATAAATTGCATGACTGGGGAGATCACATACTAAACGTCTTTTAACAGGTCTAGGCATAATATCACCTGCTTAAATATATTATACAAATAATTATATCACAGAAAAGGAGTGAAAACTTTTTCACTCCAAAAACACTTCAATCCTTTCTGCGTCTAAAGAATTATTCTTTCTTCTTCTCTTGGATAGGTGACAGTCTTTGGTTGATTAAGTCATAACCCATCCTAAAAAATCCTCTTCCCGAACCTCTTCGGCATCCTAAGCCCATACCTCTTCCATTACGGTTAATATTCCGGCTTGTTGAGTTTGGATTACACAGACCCATACCTCTGCCACTCATGCTACCTTGCCCCATCGGTCCAGTACCATCTCTACCTGGCATAATTAACACCTCCTTTTATTTTGGTCATATACCCATTATACACTATGATTATATATTTGTTTTGGGCATATGTCAAATATTCAATCCTTGAATGTTGCTCAGAATTTGCTTGTAGAAAGGGCTTTCCTCTGATATTTTCCATACTCCTTCACTTTTAACTAGTCTGATTTCTGCTGAAATTTTCTTGTAAGGCATATCGTCTTTATCTATTTTGTTTATTAACTCTAGATTGTCCCAAGTTGGTTGGGAATCTTTACTACTTTTAGAAGCATAAAGATAATTATAGTTACTAATATCTGGAACAATTATTTGAAATCGGACTAATGCTTCTTTTTCCTTATGCAGATAGTTAAATGGTCTTTTAAGTACACTTTCAGCGAGAACCCAATTAAGAAGTTTTGGATTAGGCACCTTATCAGAAAAAACTTCTCCATTTTCCGTATAAAGTGCTGCTTTTTGAGAATCTCCTTCTTTTAACAATTCAAGGTATTCCCTAACAATTAAAGAGGGATCATCGTTTATAGCACAACCAGTGTTACACGTTAAGGCAATAACTAGGCAAAATAACAATAAAACTGTAAAAAAACGCTTGCCCATCTCCATTCGCTCTCCTTTTTCTCTAGTTATACAAGCGTATCATCAGCAGCTTCCCTCATGTTGATGATCCTGGCAGACAGACCCGGATGATTTCATTCTTCCACTCATGTATTCTTGAATTGCAGCATCACAATCCCCTTGAATTCCCACAAATACTTCTATGTCATTATCCATAAACATACTTTGGGCAGCTCCTCCCATTCCACCCGCGATTATTACATTTATATCATTTTCTTTAAGAAACATGGGTAAGAAGCCGGGACGATGACCGGGATTAGGGGTAAAACTTTTCTGAGAATTTCCATTCTCATCTAATGCATAAAAGAAGAATCCTTCACAATGCCCAAAATGAGCGCTTACATTATTTCCATCAGTAGCAATAGCAACTTTCATAATAAACTCTCTCCTTTTTAATCTTTAAAGATTTCTTTTTTAATGGTCTTCCACATTTGCCTTATAGCTTCATTAGCTGGACTTTCACTATAGAAGATTATAGGCTTTAGTTCATTTATGGAACGTAAGACTGTATCATCATAAGGTATTCTTCCAGCCAGCAAGAGATTTTTTTCCAGGCAATACTCTTCAATCTCCGTTGATATCTGCTTGTTAATGTCTACTTTATTAATACAAACAAAAATCAATATTTTAAATTGTCTACATAGGGTAACCACTCTCCCTAAATCCTCCATCCCTGATTGGGTAGGCTCAGTCACAATCAAAACAGCGTCAGTGCCTGTGATAGAGGATATAACCGGGCAACCTATCCCTGGAGAACCATCACTAACCGTAATCTTTCCGTCTGTGTATGGCTTTGCTGCTTTACGTAATATAGTGATTAGTTTACCTGAGCCTTCGCTTCCTATCTCTACCTCTGCTCTGGATAGGATTCCTTTGCCCGTATCCGTGACAAAGATGTCAGCTGTTTTCTCTTCCTTCAGGGACGCTGCTTGGGTAGGACAAACTAGAACACAGGCTCCACAGCCTTCACAGTTCAGAAAGTCCACGAGCCCGTTTTCGATAGCTGAAAATTGACAAGCATCCTGGCAAAGACCGCAGCTGATGCACAATTCTTCGTCTACCACAACTTTCTTGCCTCCAGAAAAGTCCTCACAGCTTGCGTCATTTCCGTCATAGTATAGATAGAAGTTAGGCGCATCTACATCGCAATCCACTTTCACCGTGTTTCGTTCCAATTCAGCTATGGCGACAGCTATACTGGTTTTTCCTGTTCCCCCTTTACCACTAATAACGGTTAGTTCCATTGGAACACCTCCCCGCAGCTGCTAGCTATCCTATCGAAAGCTTGCTGATAGGCTGGTATCGTCCGCACCATTTCCCCCCTGGAATATACTTCAGCGGCTTCTCGTTTATAGGGGATATATCCCAAAATTTTGATGCCTTCTCCATCTAAATACCTTTCCAGAAACTCGCCGTTCTTCTCATCCCATTTATTTATGATTACTCCGAAAGGCAGGTCGAACTTACGGACTAAACAGATGGCCATTCTTAAGTCATGCAGACCGAAAGCCGAGGGTTCGGTAACAAGAAGGGCTCCCTGGGCATGACGTAAAGTACTAACTGCATTACAGGATGTGCCCGGTGAACAATCCAGAAGATTTAATCCAACTGGAGTATGTCTTAATAGTTTTTTTATTACGGGAACCGCCATAGCTTCACCGATATCTAGTACTCCCCGCATACATATCAGCCCCTGTTTTTCTCCTTTTTCTATTACCCCTACTTTTCTTGGTTTGAAAGTGATAGCCTTAGTTTTGCAGACGATGGAACAGGCTTTACAACTATGGCACATCTTTTCAAATACAAGTATGTCTTTTTTCGTATTAAATAAAGCATTAAACTGACATGTTTTGGTACACTCGCCGCATAAGATGCACTTCTCCATATTGATGTCAGGACATTCCACTTCTACCGCTACATTCATGATATTTTCAGGCTTTAAAAAGATGTATCCGTTCGGCTCTTCTACATCACAATCGATATAATTGGCTTGGAGAATTTCGGCCAAATTGGTGGCCACCGTGGTTTTACCGGTACCCCCTTTGCCACTTAATATTGCAATATTCAATGCCCTCACCTTACTTTCCTGAGCCCATCCCCATATGAGAAGGGCCTGCTTGGGTGATCTCCTCAAGTTCTCCTTTATTAAACGATTCCAGAACTTGTGCACAGGGTAATTCTTTCGAGGCATAAACTTTTATACCCGAACTCATCATTAAATTGTATGCATTGGGACCCATACTGCCGCTAATCACAACTTCCACCTCTTCATCTATTATTTGTTGCGCAGCAGCTATCCCGGCACCTCCTCCTGAAGATTGGCCTTTGTTTTCCAGCGTGTAACTTACTCCTTTTTCGCTATCAAAGATTATAAAGTAGCTGCACCTTCCAAACCGTAAATCAAGATTGTCATTCATCTCTTTGCCCGTACAAGTTAGTGCTATCTTCATGCTATTGCCTCCTTATATCAATTTTTTATTGAGAAGCTAATACTCTTTAGTCTCAAACTTCCATTAGGACACTTATCATTTTACTATCTCTTTGATGCGCAACACCGCCTCAGAAATCATTTGGATAGCTTCGAGATCGTCTCGATCCTTCTCTCCAGCTAAAGCAGCAATCTCTCTGCACATAGGCAACTCTGTCAAAAGCTGAAGGTTCATCCTTTTCAAATAATCAGCTTGATTGCTGTTCTCGAATATACTGATCCTATCTGCACAGGTTGGGCACTTGATATAACTCATATTTTCAATAATGCCCAAGATAGGAATTTTCATAGTCTTCGTCATATTAATTGTTTTGGCCACAATCATAGATACCATATCTTGAGGGGTAGTTACCATAATCATGCCGTTGATGGGGATAGTCTGCATGACAGTGAGGGCTACGTCTCCTGTTCCTGGCGGCATATCGATAATCAGATAGTCTAGTTCTCCCCAATACACTTCAGTCCAGAATTGTTTAACTGTATTGGATATCATAGGCCCTCTCCAAATAACCGGCTGTTCCTCATCTTTCATGAGAAGATTAAGAGACATGACTAAGATGCCCTCTTCTGATTGGACAGGGAGTAACCCGTATTCATTGCTTTCTACTTTCTTATCTCTCACTTTTAAAAGTCTGGGGATACTGGGGCCTGTAATATCTGCATCTAATATTCCAACTTTATGCCCTTGATCTCTTAATGACTTAGCAAGCAATGCAGAGATTGTTGATTTTCCCACTCCCCCTTTTCCACTCATAACTCCGATGACTTTTTTCACTTCATTGAAAGGATTGTTTTCAATCAAACACTCCTCTTTAGAAGAAGAACAATCCTCTTTGGTTGGACACGCGTTGCAACTGGTCAAATCTTATTTCCTCCTTTTAGCTTAATGGCATATGCTAATTATATTATAATAATTTCACAGGTTTTTGTCAAATGCCATTAACCATAAAGTAGGGACTTCTTTTCGGGTAAAACAAAAAAATACCTCAAAACTAATATTTGAGATATCTTCTTATTCTTGATGATTATGCAATTATGAGCAAGAATAATTATTCATGATACATTCTGTTCTGCATTCTGATAGATTACTGCTCTTTCCTTTGGACTGAGCATCTTCGCTGTAAAATAAGCTATCAAAGCTATTCCTGGTATGTTTAAGGCAAACCTTAGGAGCATAAAATCTGTCCCCATCGATGAGGCCTCGAAAAGTAGTAATGGGATCTTTGTCGTAGACCAAGCTCCCATAAAAATCAATACATTAGAGAACTTACAACCTTTCTTCAATAGCACTCCCGCTACAGGGAAGGCGGCATATAAGGGCCCAACTGCAGCTGAGCCCAGGAAATAGGCAATAAATACTCCCAATATTCCCGAATTTTCACCCATAATCTTAATCATAGTTTCTCGCTCAACCCATACATCTAAAAGTCCTAGAAAGATAAATATAGGCGGAAGTATTGTAAGCATCCCCACAAGGTTACTCCAAGTAATACTTATCGATTTGGTACCAAGGTCAGGCTTTAGAAATAGCAAAAATATATTCACCACAACCAACAAAAGAAAAAATCTGTATCTAATAAATAAATCTTTCATCTCAATACCCCCCCAATAACAAAGGCTACCAAGAATGAAAAGGCAAAAGCCAAAGAGTTCCTCAGCAGGGCAACCTTGCGACCAAAATATTTTACTTCCAAGGGTAAGGTGACCAATCCCACCATCATCAATGTAGAGATGAAGACGGCTATCTGGGTTAACCCTGCTCCGCTCTTAAGGAGTGCAGCCGTAAGGGGAAAGGCGATAAAGCCCGGTATTAAGGTTATGGAACCAATAACTGCTGCAGTCATAATTCCTATCCACCCCGATTTCTCTCCGATTAAGAGTGAAATGGTTTCAGTGCTAAGTACGGACAGAGATATCCCTATAATTATTAAAATGGATAGAAATTGCGGTAGAATGTTTTCGAAAGACTTCCAGGCTTTTCTCAAAGCCATCTTTGTTTTAGACTTATTTTTCACGTAAGATAGTCCAAGCATTGTTATTGCCAAAGTATAAAGAATAGCGTTAAGCATCTGTTTCAACTCTTTTCTCTTTATTGTCTCGAAATACCAATTTGGCATTTGCTATTATAATAAAATAATAATATCATAGTTTCAATCACTTATCCTATTATTTTCTCTTTCTTGAGATATAGCTTCTCTATACAGTCAGGACAAAGATCATGGGTGAATTCTACCTCCGAATTTTTCTCGATGTATTTTTCCACCTTGCTCCAATAACCAGAATCATCACGAATGTTTTTACAAGAGGCACAAATAGGGATAAAGCCTTGCAATTCTGTTACTTGCGAAACATCTTCTATGATTACAACTACCATCTGCTCATCTTCATAAATAAAAGGTGCGGCACTAACTAGTACATTCATTTCTCTAATATCATCCTCTGATTCGATATTGAACTTTCCTTTAGCACGTTGAATAGAATTCCCCTGTCTTGCTTGCATAGCAGTATTTCTGACAATACAGTTCTTGCACTCGGGTCCATGACCACAACCTTGTGAATCATCAAATCTATGAATACAGTGCAGTACTTTTCCACCTTGAGTGGGAGGTATTATCTCTTCAGTTAGATTAAAAAAATTTGCCGTTGCTTTGTTAACGACTGATACCATTAAGTTCTGATCTAGAACTAAAGCGATTAAAGGTATGGTATCAAACAATACTTTAAGGAAGCCATCTTTTAATAATAGTCGGTTCATGATCCATACCACCTTTCTTAAATATAGGTAGACAATATTAGTTATTCCATAACGTTCCTTTTAATTCCTTTTTTTCTGACAAATTATGTAACTATTCGATAGCGAAAAGGAAGCCTCTTAGAGACTTCCTTTTCTAGTGTTATCTTTTTGTTCCTGTATAGATGAAGACTGCATCTCTTAAAAATACTGCCATCCCGGGCTGTTTCTTATCATAATAGGCGGTGAAGCGTTCATCATCTACATACATTTGAGCAACTCCCGCATGAGCTTCTTTGGTGTAGTTATCCCAGTAGAAACTTAGCCACTTACGATGCAAATCCGCCGCTTTCTGGGCCAACTCACCTCCAGGATCTCCCGTTTCGAATGCTGCCTGAAGTGTTTCCATAACCTCATTGCCGAGCTCTGTTACCTCGTCAAATTGTTCTTGTGACATACCTTTAACTTTAGTATTTGACCGGTTAACAGCCTCATTACCATATTTTTCTCGAATTTCCTCGCCATACATTTTTTCATTATCATCAACTAGTTTCTGCTTGAACCCTTCGAATTTTTCCTTGTCCATCATTACTGTCCTCCCTTCTTTCGAGGCAATCGTCTTCTCCACATTGGAAATAAGCAAGTCTAATTGTCCTCTTTTCTCAAGAAGCTTCTCATAGTGTTCCTTTAAAACCTTGATACCGTCAAAGGAGGGTGAGGTAACAATATCTTTTATGCTTTTCAAGCTCACACCCAGTTCTCTATAGAACAAAATCTGTTGTAACCTATCTACTTCATTTTTACCGTATACCCGATATCCTGACGAATTAATCCTTGCCGGCTTAAGAATTCCTATCTCGTCATAATATCTTAATGTTCTGGTACTGATTCTAGCCAATCGACTTAATCTCTGTATCGTGTATTCCATATTCTCACCTCCCGACAAGATTACTATAAACCTTAACGTTACGTCAATGTCAAGGTGTCTTGATATATTTTTAATGTAAAAATTTGAAGAAATAAATTAACAAGGATGTTTGTTTTTATGATAGAATAGGATTATAATTTAAGAAGAGGCAATATTCTTAATATATTTGAAACAGTAGCTTAAATTAATAACTATATACAGGTGCAAACTGCTTAATAGGGAAGCGGGTGCGAATCCCGGAACTGTCCCAGCAACCGTAAAGCTGACGAAATGACGTTGAACCACTGCTTTAAAGGATTATGTGTTCCAAGCGGGAAGGTGTCAAAGTAGGAAGAAGCTAAGTCGGTAGACCTGCCTGTATGAAAACTCCTGGGTTTGGGGAAGGTCAACTTGTGTTAGGCTTCTATTCGTCAATGATTTATAGATCCTTAAGCTATGTTGTAAGCGTAACCATTTCCAGGAGGGAAGTGGTTATTTTTTATGGAGGGAATTTTATGTCAATTAATCAAAAACCTTTTTTCTGTTCCTGGAGTGGCGGGAAAGATTCATGTCTAGCTTATTACCGGGCTGTTAAAGAAGGCGGTCTACCGCATTATTTATTGACGATGATGGAAGACGCAACTAGATCCAAATCTCATTATTTGCCCATTAATTTACTGGAAAAACAGGCTGCCGCCATGGGGGTGCCACTTATTTCTCGTTCTGCTGCATGGCAAGAATATGAAGCAGTGTTCTTATCTGTTTTACAAGAATTTAGGAGTGAGGGGATCCAAGCTGGTGTATTTGGTGACATAGACCTTGAAGGGCATAAGGAATGGGTAGAGAAGGTTTGTGCACAAACCAATTTAATCGCCTGCGAGCCTCTGTGGCAAAGAGCTAGAAAGGATTTGCTTCAGGAGTTTATTAATGAAGGGTTTAAGTCTGTTATCGTTGCGGTAAAAGAAGGCGTTTTTGATAAGAATATATTGGGGGAACCGCTCAACTGGGAGTTAATAAAATATTTTGAGGAAATAGGTATCGATCCTTCGGGCGAGGAAGGGGAATATCATACTGTTGTTATTGATGGCCCTATTTTCTCTTCAGAACTGAAAATAGTTCTGAAAGAACAGATATATAACGCGGGTTACTGGTTTCAGGATATTACAGTTTTATAACCTGCTGACATTAATAAATTATTTAGGGGGAATATTATGTCATTATTAACCAAAGTTATTAGTGGAATAACCCCGGTATCAAGGAATGCAGCTGATCTGACTCTTGATATGCGCCTGGGTGAGGTTCGGGATGTCCTTTAGCTTTTAATCTAATTGATAGTGCTTTGCGGTCGGGCGGGAGATGGGAACATTTGAGCAAGGGAATATTGACGGTAGAATATTAGTGGATATCAGAGAGGAGGAAGAAAAGTGCTAGTCTTTATTTCAGGTGGAGTCCGCAGCGGTAAAAGTTCATTAGGCGAGAAACTCGCTGTTTCCTTAGCAGGGGAAAACAGAAAAATCTATTTGGCAACTGCCCGGCATTATGATGACGAAATAACCAAACGTATTCAGGTTCACCAACAGAACCGGACAGGAAAGAACTTTCTAACCATAGATAAAAGCTGGGATATAGGAAGTGTGGTAACTGCCTTAGATGTTAATGATACTGTAATCGTCGATTGTCTAGGTACTCTTCTGGCCAATGAAATGTTTGAACGCCCAGAACGGACCAGTTCTAAATCGAGTTTTGAACCGAATAACTCCAAACAGCTCACCCTTGAAATCAGCACTGAAAAAATACTGGCTGATCTTTATCGGATCTATGATAGAGTCTCTAATCTTATTGTTGTTTCCAATGAAGTATTCAGTGATGGAATCCAGTATCCTAACCCAACAGAGACATATATCCATACTCTGGCTCAGTTACATATTAAGCTGGTGGAAGCCAGTGATACCGCTATCGAGTGTATGTATTCCGGGTACCTATGTCATAAGGGAAATAACACAACTCTTAAACTATCCTTAATATAGAAGTGTATTACCGGACCAACCTAGATTATAAAACCAATAAGGGATTGATAAGGATTAACCATGAAAGATTTTTTGTATTCTATAATAATCACATTTTCCTTTTTCACCATTATTCCATTGCCCATGGTGAATTGGACCAGTAAGCGAATGAGATTCTTACCTCTTCTTATGCCTTTTGTGGGCCTAGGAATTGGGTTGCTGGGATATGGAATTTACAGTTTGCTAATTAATCTGGCTGTTTCGGAATTTAGTAGTGCTGTAGCTATGGTGTTATTTTATCTGGTGATTACCGGAGGACTCCATATGGATGGCCTGATGGATACCGCTGATGCCTATTTCTCCAGACAAACCAAAGAGAAGAAAATGGAAATTATGAAAGATTCCCGAGTAGGTGCTTTTGCGGTTATGGCTCTTGTTTGTCTGTTACTAATTAAGATATCACTTTTTTATGAGATATTTAGAGCCGGAGGAGGAACAGGCATTCTACTAATAATGATTCCGATATTGTCCAGGACAGTTCAGGCCTTGATGCTTTGCCATTTCCCTTTTGCCAAGGAAGATGGTTTAGCTGTTATGTACAGCCAAGCTACAGGACAGAAAACTTCGCTTCTATTAACTATTTATTTTGTACTCACGAGTGGGATAATTTATTTACTGTTTAATATGACGGCTTTATTATTACCCTTGGGTCTATTGACTTTTACAGTCTATTATTACTTCTCTGTCAAGAAGAACTTCGGCGGGATTACCGGAGATATAGTAGGTACTTATGTTGAGTTGGCAGAGGTTTTGATGCTGGGGTTGTTACTCGTTCTTTAGTTCTCCAAGTAGTTGAAGAGGTAGGTGGAATTAGAATGATTTTCATTTTTGGTGGTAAATATCAAGGCAAGACAGCTTATGCTTTAACACAATATAATGAAAAATTTAAAATCTGCGATTTGGCTGAAGAGAGCATGTCCAACATCTATGCGGCAGATATTATTAAGAATGTTCAAGAGGGAATTAGGCAGTTATTAGCTCAAGCTATCTCCCCGCTGGATTATTTTTCCGAAAACATCGACTGCTTCGATCAAAAAATCCTTATAGGTACAGAGATCGGATGTGGTATTGTACCGTTGGAAGAGAAGGAAAGAATCTGGCGGGACGAAACAGGCAGAGTGTATCAACTGTTGGCAAATAAAGCTTGCAAAGTAGAGCGGATCTGGGCGGGTATCTCGATGACGATAAAGGAGTAAATCCGAGGAGGATAGCAATGAAAGGGTTATTTCATATCTATACCGGTGAGGGAAAAGGGAAGACAACGGCGGCATTAGGTTTAGCCTTAAGGGCATATGGTCAAGGTTTCAAGATTCTCTATTGCCAGTTTTTAAAGTCAGGGGATTCTGGCGAATATAAGGGGCTCGATCTGTTCAATGATAACTTGACAGTAATTAAGTCTCAGCCAGTAAGAGGATTTATATGGAATATGCAGCCGGAAGAGCGGGAAAGAATCTGCCAAGAACAAAGTGATCTGTTTGCCAAAGTAGTCAGCCAAGCTGAAACCGGGGAATATAATCTGGTTATTCTGGATGAAGCTGTGCTTGCTTATGAGCTAGGTATTCTTAAGACAGAAGAAGTGCAAAGATTTATTCAAAATCGCCCGCAGACTCTGGAATTGGTATTTACCGGCAGGGGTAATTCGCAGGATCTAATTGCTTTAGCTGATTATGTTTCAGAGATAGTAAAGATTAAACATCCTTATGATCAGGGGATTGAGATGAGAAAAGGAATAGAGTATTAACATGGCCCACAATATTTATCTGATTCGGCACGCTAGAACTCAAGCAAATTTTGAAGGTCGCTATGCAGGTTCCAGCGATGAATGTTTAGCTGAAGCAGGGATTAGCCAACTCATGGAAAAAGTAAAAGCAGGTTACTATCCGAAGGTCGATCTTGTATATGTCAGTCCTATGAAAAGGTGTCAGCAAACAGCCCATCTAATATACCCTCATCTCCCTTTGAAGGTTGTACCTGATTTTGCTGAATACGACTTTGGAGAATTCGAAGGCAAAACATACGAGGAGTTAAAAGATAACCCTGTTTATAAAAACTGGGTCGACAGCGAAGGGGTAGATAAAGCACCTGGAGGTGAGAATATGGAGAATTATAAGCGACGGTGTTGTGAAGCATTTGAACAGGTCCTAGATGAAATAAGGGAATGGGGTATTGCGAATACCGCTTTAGTCGTTCACGGGGGTACTATTATGGCTATAATGGAAAGATTCGGACAAGATGAAAAAAGTTTTTATGACTGGCAGCTTCCTAATTGTGGGAGTTATAAGTTGGTCGTGAAGACTTGCGGTTAATTTTAATTTGTGTTAAAGGAGATGATTCTTATGCGTCGTAGCACAGTGATTATTGCAATTATCCTGATCTTTTTGTTTGCTTCATTGTCTGGGTGCAGTACTAAGAATGGAGATCAAACCCCTCAAGCACCCCCAGAGGGGCTCAACGTTTCCAATGATGACAAAACTGTTTATCCGTTTACTCTCGTAGATGATACAGGGACTGAAATAACTATCCCGGCTAAACCTCAGAGAATAGTCTCCCTCTTGCCCAGCTCTACGGAAATACTTGCCGCTCTTGGACAGACTCCGGTAGCTGTGACCCAGTGGGATGACTACCCTGCAAACATTCAAGAGAAAGCTGAATATATTTTCGAAGATGCTCTTAACCCGAACCTGGAACAGCTTCTTAACCTGCAGCCAGATCTGATTATGTTCTGGCTAACATCCCAAGAGGATACAGATAAAATTAGAAATTTGGGAATACCAGTGGTGGTATTCGATGACAAGAATATTTCTGAAGTATATGATACTATAGCCCTGACAGGCAAGATTACGGACACCCCAGAACAGGCCTCACAAATAATCGAGCAGATGAAAGCAAAAGAAAAAGGGATTGAAAGTAAAATAGATAAGCTTTCTCAAGAGGAAAGACGCAAAGTCTGGATTGAAGTGGACAGTAATCTGTATACCGCTGGCAGCGGGACGTTTTTGGATGAAATCATTACAAAGGCGGGCGGTGTGAATATTGCTCGGGATGTTAACGGTTGGGGGAAATTCAATAGTGAACAGGTTATTGCCCGTAATCCCGACGTTATTTTTGAAACTTATAGCTATTTTGATAAGAACGCCATCGAGAATATTCTAAAGCGTAAAGGCTGGGAAAATATTGAGGCTATAAAAAACAAGAGGGTCATAGGGCTGGACAATAACATTATCAGTAGACAAGGACCAAGAATAGTTGACGGTTTGGAAATTGCTGCCCATGCTATCTATCCAGAATTATTTGATGGGAAATAATATTAATGAAAAAGAACAATTATACTCTGCCGCTTATGGGGCTTATACTTATAGGTTCAATGCTAATTACTCTAAGCATCGGATCTGTTCAAGTCCCTATCGGCTTAACTTTTAAAATCTTATTAGATCAAATACCTTGGGTGGTTATTAATCCGGATTGGACTGTTACGCAGGAAGCTATTATTGTTGGGCTGCGCCTCCCCAGAGTTTTCTTGGCGGTAATCGTAGGGGGAATGTTAGCGACTGCAGGGGTAGCTTTTCAAGGGGTTTTACGTAACCCTTTGGCTGACCCTTATATTCTGGGTATCTCCTCCGGTGCAGCCGTGGGTGCTGCCGCGGCTATCCTCTTCGTTAACACAGCCAACCTATTTTTGGCGAAACTAGCTTTACCCCTATTTGCTTTTTTGGGAGCGATCTTATCTTTAATGATGGTTTTTGCTCTGGCTTGGCGCAGAAACCGAGAAGCAGTTTCTCTTATTTTAGCCGGAGTTGTGATTCAATCTTTTCTGGGTGCAGTGCTTTCTTTCGCCGTTACTATCTCCGGCACCAAGCTTCGAACCATCGTTTTTTGGATGATGGGAAGTTTAACAGGTGCTAACTGGTCTAGTATCTTTTTTCTGATTCCTTATCTGATTATTTGTTTTATCCTTATCTATGCCTTTTATAGGAATCTGAATATCCTCTCCCTCGGAGAACAAGCAGCCCACCATTTAGGGATGAATGTGGAGAGAATCAAAATCCTTGTCTTATTAGCGGCCTCCCTTCTTACCGCTGCGGCAGTTTCTGTAGTAGGTATAATAGGTTTTGTCGGGTTAATTGTTCC
>LOEZ01000079.1 GCA_001516055.1 Gracilibacter sp. BRH_c7a | reverse complement strand
AGATAAAACTAAGGTTGTTGTTGGGCTTTCCTTGAATAAAAATGGTCATCCCCTTTACGTTAAAATGGAAGTTGTTGATGATCTGAAAAGCCAGACCCTGGCAGATGTAGCAAATCGGATTATTGAAGATGGCAGTACTATAAATACCGATTTATTTAAATCCTACAATGCTTTGAAAGGCGCCGGTTTTCAACATGAGCCAAAGGAATTTAACCCAAAAGATAATCCGGATCATTTACACTGGCTGCATACCATTGTTTCAAATGTGAAAGCTTTTATTGCTGGCACATATCATGGCCTGGATGTTAAGCACTTACAAGCATATTTAAATGAATATGCTTATCGCTTTAATCGTAGAAAATTTAAAGGTGAGTTGTTTAATCGCCTTTTACATTGTTGTGCAAATACGCCAACAATTACCTATTCTGAGCTAACGGCATAATCATGTTTAAATATTCACAATATGCCTTGGATTCTCTTTTGGCTGAAAATGGAAATAGAGTAGATGATTTGGAACTAATAATATATGAATTTGCTGGAGCATATTCAATAATAACTAAACAAGCATTCCTGTAATGAACACAAACCGGCATTGAACCAATAAAAAAATCCTGGTATGGTTAGTTTACGACAACAACCAAAATACCAGGAGGGACAACCATGCAGAACACAAGACTCGAGAAACTCACATTAATCACTGAAAGCACACTAATCGTGGGGGTTGATATAGCTAAGAAAACCCACTATGCCCAGTGCTGCGATTTTCGTGGCATAAAGATCTACAAGGCGTTCCCTTTCCAGAATACCAAAAACGATATTGAATGTCTACTGGCAAGGCTGCATGAAATTCAGCAACAGCATAACAAAAGCAGCATAATAATCGGCATGGAGCCAACCGGTCACTACTGGGAGAACCTGGCCAATGAATTGAAAAATCAAGGATTTCTGGTAGTACTGGTAAGTTCCCTGCACGTACACCAAAGCAAAGAGCTGGATGACAATTCGCCTGCCAAAACAGACGCCAAAGATGCCGGGGTAATTGCTTCTCTGGTCAAGGATGGGCGCTTTTCAATCCCCAACATGCCCAAAGGAATATATGCTGATATTAGAAATCTGATAAGGTTTCGTGACCAAATTGTTCAAGAGCGAATAAGATACACACTGCGCCTGCAAACGCTTCTGGACAGATATTTTCCTGAAAGAGCCGGTGTTTTTAAGGATGTTAAGGGCAAAGCTTCACTGGCCACATTAAAAGAATATCCCTTTCCTGAAGACATAAATAATGCTTATATAGAAGCCATAACCGTAATAATGTCAGCAGCCACACACAAAAAAGTGGGTAAGGCAAAGGCACAGGCGCTCATGAAAGCAGCCCAAAACAGTATTGGGATAACAGAAGGAATATATTCCGCCAGATTACAACTGGCCAGCCTCACCCAAATGCTGGAGCACCTAATGGCTGAAAATGAGCAAATTGAACAACACCTAAAAGAGTTATTAACGCAAATACACTACGCCCAAAGCATACTAACCATACCAGGGATGGGGCCGGTACTTACAGCCACCATAGTTTCGGAAATAGGTGATATAGAAAGGTTCAGCAACTGGAAGCAGCTACGCAAGCTGGCCGGGCTAAACTTAAAAGAAACCAGCTCCGGTGAGCACAAGGGTAAAACCAGAATAACCAAAAGGGGCCGCTCCCGGTTGCGCTGCGCACTATATCGGGCAGCTCTAATAATGATAGCCAAAGTGCCTGAATTCCAGGCGCTACACACTTACTTTACCACCAGGGCGGAGAACCAGCTGGCCGGCAAACAGTCCGTAACAGCTATATGCTGCAAACTATTGCGCATTATCTTCTCACTAGCTAAAAAAGGTGGCACATACCAGCCACAGCAGGCATTGGGAGAATACCGCCGGAAGCAGTTGGAACTGGCGGCATAAAACAATAATAGCAACATATCAGTACCCATGAAGGAGCGGCGGCCTTGACAGCCCTAATGACTGCGGTAATGTAAAAATACCGACGGGCGGCTCCGGGAACATAAGAACAGCTTAATAACCCCGTCGGGTAAATAATTATACCGCAGTCATTTGACGTTCTGTCAAGGCTACCCTGCGGCGCCGCGTGGTAATGCGGGGATTTCCCTCGGGGGCCCACCAGAAACATATTGAAAGGCAAGAGATACATTGTCACCCTGTATCAACTGACTGCCATGAGCAGGGTTAGCGTTGGAATATAAAACACAAATACAATAACAGCGCCGGAGTAGCCGATGAATTTTTTCTTTTGGGCAAGACCCTGTAAACAAGCACTGCCGGCCTCCACCCCTGCGCAGGCTGAACGAAGGAAGGTTTGGGGTTGCATGATGCATCTCCCTGGGAGATATGAGAGAGTGGGCCGCCTGGGTTATTTGTGGAGATCCATAGAGCGCGATAATAAGGTGGTTCTGCAGTCTTAATAAAGTACGCCCTTGTGGCACCACAACCAGATATATTTACTGCAATTATCCATACTTAGTCCAAGGATAAGTTTTTCCGAAATGAAATTGGCTGATTTAAAGAGCTAGGACGAGATATTTGAACTACATTGAGAGAGAGGTAGCCCGCCAGATTCCACTAATATACAAATGAGTTCAATCCCCCAAATTAATGGTACACCTTCAAGCTCACACTTCTGTCTTAAAGGTTTATCATTTGTTACACACGTCCAGCCATATTCTTTGGCAAGAATTAAACATAAATTATCTTGAAAAGATAGGGGACCTTTTTTCTCAGCCGCCAACATAACATGCTCTAGTTCTGGTTCCACAAGTATAATTCCAAGTTCAACACAAGCGCCCTCATCGATTTCGTTAATTTCACTCAAAACAGGCGTAGCTAAATATATTTGACCTACATAGGTACAAATCAATTTAATAATTGTCCTGTCACATTTGCAGAAATCGATGAGTATGTTAGCATCCAGTATAAGAAAATTCCTTTTTCTTCCCATTGTTTATACCCACGAAGAGACTACATCTCGCATTGCTTCAAGATTTAGTCTGAGAATTTCTGCTCCACGACTCATGGTGATCTCATCTTTTTCGATTGTCTTGCGAACCAACCTAGATAGACGATTTTCAACAAAGTGTGAGGAAGATATGGAATGTGGTTCCTGGGAACGCAATACTTCTGGCGCTTGTAGAAACTTATCCGGGAGTAAAGCTTCTGGTTCATCCTTGATGCTCAATGTTTTACCGGTTCTCAACTTATAATCAATTTGAAATTTTCCCCATATCCAATTACCTAAACTTTCAGAAAGGCGATACAGGACAGTTTTGTAGCTGACCTGAAATATGAGCTTTACTTTAAGAACCCTGTCAACAAAGGGCAAGCCGTAAGTTTCGTCCCATTCCGATTTAAAAGCTTCTTCTGGCATCAGGAAATGGGAAGCAAAGACATTTGCATCATTTTCCTGGTCTTCGTCTTCAGCACTTTCTTCTATGTTGTAGGCATCCAGATGGAGAAGTAAATGCCCTAGTTCGTGAGCGGCGCTAAAAATCCATCGCTCAACGGAAATTCGTTCCCATATATTAACAATAACAGCAGGGCCTCCATCTTCCTTGGCAACAGATAAGCCAAAGAAACCGTCTGACACAAGACTCAGCGGGTACACTTTTATTCCACATGATTCAAGTAAACCAGCGATATCGCGGATAGGCTCTTTTTCTTTGAGCTTTAATTCTATCCTTGCTTGTTCGGCTGCATACTTACCTCTATCAACTCCTTTAGGCATCTTAGAAAGCTTCCTGGTAAGAGTTTTGAACTGATAATCTTTACGGTCATTTAATAATTTTTCCAGATAATTAAAATCATCAAGCCATCGTGCTACCTCGGTTAAAATATTGTCCCGGCTGTTCATCTTTTTTGATGCTCGAAATCTGACTTTCTTTAAGGTGCGAACCGGAACGAATAAATCCTGAAGTTTTACTCCAACACCGGAAGCGATATTTTGCAAGGTCGATACTTTTGGGATTGTACTGCCATTTTCAATATTCCGATAAGCAACCCTTGAAATCCCAGCAAGATCGGCTACTTGGGATTGAGTCCAACCCTTTGCCTCACGAATCCGGCGAAGGTTCGCGCCAATAATTTTTTGATCCATATTCACCACCCTTTATTTTTATTATATACATAAAAACAAAAATTGAATACATGATATTTTAACTTGTCAAAAAAATATTCCCTGTATATAATGAGGTTGAACTACTGGTATCCATATTATTGAAGTAAGAAGTCTTTTCATGCAGCTAAGGTTTTCCTTGTGGTGCCTTTTAGTGTACCAAGATAAATTTCTTAGTGTCATGCTGTCAATAAATTCTTTAGTGCATAAATCCCAGTCATTTCCTCCTTTGCGAGCGGGCTGCGGGTTTTCTTCCGGTTCCAAAATAATACTGCGACGTGCCATGATATAGCCTCCCGTGATAATTATTAGCAGACATTTCCGCACACGTTCAGCCGAACACGTTTCTCACGCATAACTTTTTCGGGTGAATACGTTTTTTACGCACAACTTATTTACGCGCACACTTTACGCATACGTTCCAAAACGAAAAAGCCGAACGTGCATCATTTCCACGTTCGGCCTAAACCCTTGCTATTACTGACTTTCCTGGTGTCGGAGGACCGACATTATTTTATCACAACTTAATAAAGTGGGACAATACTTGATATTCTAGCCCATGCCCTTTGGGGTTCTATGTTACATTGTTACATTATTTATAATTATAGTGGCACATGAAAACGTCCTGACCCGAAAGAACCTAACTAGTACTTACCATCCGCTCTATTCTCTCGGTATAAGATTCCTAAGGAAGCGAACAACAGCCGCTTCCTTATTTTATTACGAGGGGGGTTGATCTTGAATAAAAAGAAGCTAATCCCATCGCTCTAAAAATTAACCTCTTCCAGTCGATTGAAGAAGTTAACCTCGTTGGTTTAGGTAATGATGTTAGCCTCGAAATGTCGTAATGAAATTGGTTCAGTCACAAGGCTAATTAATTCACGCAGTGAACAGGTGAAGGGGGCAGCGCGTTGGTGACGGGACTGCCTTATAAACCGACTTTTATTATCAGAACTCAGTTGGTTCTCACTTGAATTAGTATTACATGTCGCACACGAACTGTTTAAAAAAGGAACCTAAAGGGCTAGATTTAAAAATATCATTAAAAGCCAGCTTACCAATGCTGGCTTAGTTAGCAGTGTGTTTGTACCAAGGGCACGTAACAAAAAACAACATTTGCTTATTATTACCATTTGATAATAAATTCTTTATAGCCATTAAGCATTATAGGCCTTATCTTTTTTATATATTTGTATTCAATTGGACGAGTATAAGATTTTGAGCTCTTGTGTATTGGGTGTGATAAGTCGCATTGCAATCTCTTTTCATGAATTGTCCTACATAAATGAAAAAGGTCAGGGTAATTTATTGCCAGTCGGCTAGTAGCATTTAGTACACTACCCATATTTCCTAAATTATATTTGCCCAAGCCACTGTTATGACTGTATAAACATTCAAGTAGTAAGTCGTTAAAAACGTCCATTACATTCACAAAGGCAGACATGTCATTTCGCACATAAGCATTTGCTCTAACTATTTTATTCTCAGCTTCTCTATGTATTTTCCCAAATACTTTTTTCCAGTCTGCTTTTGGAAGAGGGCTGTTGCATATAAAATCCAAACATGCTTGAATAACGCTTGGGGTGCCAGAAGCCTTTTTAATAATGCCAGCAAATTTAAGACTTTTTTGTGCAATATGATTTGCACTTTTTATGTCTATCTTGGTTTTATGCCCAATTTTAATAAGTTCGTGTGCCGAGCATATTGAGATGTCGATTGATTTATTCTGCAGTAATATTTTTATTAACTCTATATATGAAGGTCTACCAATAAGATCCATATCAATATACATAATCAAAGATTTTAAGACCCACCAGTTAGTTTCTGTGAGTAAACAATCTTTAATTTCGGAGTACTTTAGCGCGTTATTACTTAGAAGAATGGACAGAATAATAGCCCTGTAGAAGGGAATAATTTTATGTTTATTTCTCTCTGACCATCTGTCTTGTGCGAATTGTAATATTTTCGTGCGAGAATTTGGAGATAGATTATCAAAAATAGAGCCAAGTAGATGCGCGTTGACAATTTGATATATCTCGGGGTGTTGTAGTTTGAGTAAAATTAAATCAACAATTTTATCGGGTACTTTTCGTGGGTACGACTTTAAGTATACCGATATGGAATCAAAAAGAGCGTAATTATTATCTATACTCTGAAGTATTCTGTAGGTCAATTTTGAACTTGGTGTAGAATTTGCTAGAAGTATTTTGAATTTTGTTGTGTTTTCAATTTTGTTCTTTTTTATCAAGGAAAGGATTTCTTTGTTAATGCTTTTTGGGTCCTTAGCTTTAAGTTTAATGGTTTCTACCATTGCAGCACTTATATCTTTTATCTCTTCGTTGATATTAGTTACATGTTTTATGCTAGTTTTTGAAGATTGGGGAAAAAGACCAACTTGCTTGCTATAATAATCTAGTCTTACTAGCATCATCTTAATAGGGTTTTCGCTCTTTCCCATTAACCTTATGTCATCAACATATCTATAATACTTGACATTAATACTATCTTTCTTTTGGCTTTTCTCAAAAGCTTCATCTAAATAAGATAATACAACCTCAGATAATAAGCCAGATGCAAGGGGTCCCTGGGGTATGCCATGGCCATGTAATATATTCTTATTAGTTGTCCACTTGCTCAACAAATACTTAAGCCTATCTATAAACTCTTTGTCAATTCCATACATTGTAAGGAAATAGTCAATTACTTTATAATCAATACTATCATAAAATGCTGTTAGGTCAAAGGATGCTATGTATGTATTACCATCTATATAAGCTTTTTTAATATTATTAGTGTATTTTTTATAACCTTTATCCCACTTCTGGTGAAAAAATAAACTGCTCTTGCCAGCGTATAGGTTCCCAAAGGTGGTTACGTAATACCTTTTTTTCGCTCTTTCAAGATGATATTCAGCGATTATATTAATAAAGGATTGATATACAATTTGGTCCTCAATAGAAAGAAGAGTGATCGGCCTCATTATACCTGAAGGCTTTGGGATATATAATTTACCAGGTTCCGTTGGTTCATATGTATTACTCTTTAGCCGAAATATTAAATCATCTATATTGTCTGATAGAGAAATTGCATAAGAAGTATATATATCGCGGAAATAATTTTTGTATTTATAGTCGGGATTTGTATTTAACCATCTCCATGCTCGGTGGATATTATCTTTAGAAAATGCTTTTTTTAGATCATTTGCCACAGAACCACTCCCAAAAGCTTTTTAGTCAAAATTTCATGTAATATGTCTAAACCATAAGAAAATGTTTCCACGATTGTCACTTTTTTTCCTTTATTAGAAGTAAATTTTATGAATAATAAATGAAGCTTTTCTAGGCATAATGGCAAGTACTAAAAATTGTATAAAAAGGATGTCGAATTGCTATGTAGAATTATTTAGTGAACATCATGTAATTTGCACCCTTAGCAACATGGAGAAGGGAAAAAGCTATGAGCAATTTTACATTTCTTAATCCAAAATGGCCGTTATTGGCCCAACTGGGTGAGCTTGCTGAGAAAAATTTACATACAGATCCCAATACTGTACTGATAAAGCTCAGGATGTTTGGCGAGATTTTATCTAAGATAATTCTTGCTTATGAAAATCTCGATGAACCCGCTGATAATAAACAAATCAGCAGGCTAAATCTATTGAGAAGTGATGGGGCTCTGCCTGACAACCTGATGGATATGTTTCACACCATACGAAAATCAGGGAATAAAGCTACTCACGAGGCTTATGGAACTTCTGATGAAGCCAAAACGCAGATGCTTTTTGCTTATCATTTAGCGGTTTGGTTGAAGCAGACTTATGACGATTGGGCCTTTGAATCAAAGCCCTTTAAGCTACCCAAACGGCCAGAAAATGTAGAAGAACTGAAGGAATTACTCCAAAAACAGAATGACAGCTATGAGTCAGAAGTAGCCCGCCTTAAAACGCAGCTGGAACAGCATGAACAAGCTAAACTGACCGACGAAGAGAAAAAGGCCAGACGCAATAAAGCCAATAAAGCAGCCGCGAAGATTTACTTGTCTGAAGCAGAAACCCGTAAACTTATAGATAATCAGCTTCAAGTCGCTGGTTGGGAAGTAGACACAGATAACATACGTTGGGCAAAAGGTACCCGCCCAGAAAAGGGCCGTAATTTAGCTATTGCGGAGTGGCCAACAAAAGCTGGTCCTGCGGATTATGCATTATTCGTGGGGCTGGAATTGGTAGGTATGGTAGAGGCTAAAAAGAAGTCCAAAGATGTTGTATCTGACATGGGACAGGTTAAGACATACGCTAAAAACGTTGAGCAGAAGGCCGATGAGCATATAGGAGGCCTCTGGGGGGAATATAGAGTACCCTTCCTCTTTACCACTAATGGCAGACAGTACATTAAGCAGCTAGAAACCAAGTCGGGAGTCTGGTTTTTAGACGCCCGCAGGAAAACCAACCACCCACGACCTTTGCATGCCTGGTATTCTCCTGAAGGGCTGAAGGAGTTAATTAAGCAAGACGTTGATCAGGCTACAGAAAAACTAAGAGAAGAACCCTATGATTATCTTGGTTTGAGGGATTATCAGATTGCAGCTATTAAGGCGGTAGAAAAGGCGATAGCTGACGAACAGCGAAATATTCTCATCGCCATGGCCACTGGCACTGGTAAAACCCGAACCACCATAGGTCTTGTTTATCGGCTAATAAAGCTGGACCGATTTAAGAGAATTTTATTCCTGGTAGACCGCTCTGCCCTGGGTGAGCAAGCCGAAGATGCTTTTAATGAAGCCAAGCTAGAGGATTTGCTTACTTTTACCCAGATTTATGACCTTAAAGGCCTAGACGACAAAATGCCTGAGACAACAACCAAGGTGCATATTGCCACTGTGCAGGGTATGGTCAGGCGTATCATGTTTAGCACAAATGAAAAGGATATCCCTCCAGTTGATCGTTACGACTGTATTGTTATAGACGAGTCACACAGAGGGTACATCCTGGACAAAGAGATGGGCGAAGTAGAACTGGAGTTCAGGGATCAAAGCGACTATATCAGCAAATACAGAAAGGTTATCGAATACTTCGATGCTGTAAAAGTTGGACTTACCGCTACTCCCGCTACCCATACCATCGATATATTCGGTAAACCTGTCTATACCTATTCCTATAGGGAAGCTGTTATAGACGGATGGCTGGTTGACCATGAGCCTCCCCATCAGCTGGGAACCAAGCTTAAAGAAACAGGTATCATATGGAAGAAGGGTGAGAAGGTCCCTGTTTACGATAAAGTAACTGGTGAGATTTCAAACACTGAAGAGCTTCCAGATGAATTAACCATGGAAATAGATAAATTTAACAAACACGTCATCACCGAGAATTTTAACCGAGTTGTAATTAAGGAATTGGTTAAAGAGATTGATCCTGAGGGGGATGAAAAAACATTAATCTTTGCTGCCACTGATGACCATTCAGATATGGTGGTTAATCTATTAAAAGAAGAATACGAGAATGCATATGGCGATATTGACGACGATGCCATAGTTAAGATTACTGGCTCAATCAAAAATCCTATAGGTATGATTAGAAAATACAAGAATGAGAAGCTTCCTACAATTGCAGTTACCGTAGACCTTCTAACTACTGGAGTTGATGTTCCAGCAATTTGTAATGTGGTGTTCCTTCGTCGGGTGCGCTCCCGTATACTTTACGAACAGATGCTGGGACGCGCCACCCGACTCTGCCCCAGCATTAATAAGACCCATTTTAATATTTATGACCCCGTGGGCCTTTACGAGGCATTAAAACCCGTAACGAATATGAAACCAGTTGTAGCTAATCCCTCGGTGGACTTTGCTACACTGGTAGATGAACTGCAACAGATAGAAGATGAAGCTTTACAAAAGCGTCAGGTAGAATTAATTATTGCCAAGCTGCAACGAAAAAAACGGAAGTTAAAGGGTGATGAGGAGGAGCAATTCGAGACGCTTTCAGGGGGCCAGTCACCTAAAGAATTTATCGATTGGCTCAGAAAAGCTCCTGTAAGCGAGATAAAAGATGAGCTTAACAAGAAAGACAAGCTTATTAAGTTCTTGGACGAAAATAGATACCAGCCCAGACAACAATTTGTATCTTACCATGAAGACAAGCTTGTATATCATACCAGAGGCTATGGCAGGGCAGAAAAACCCGAAGATTACCTGGACGAGTTCACCATGTTTATCAATGAGAACATAAATATAATCCCCGCTCTCCAGATTGTTTGCCAGAGACCCCAGGAGTTAACCCGCAAGGTTTTAAGGGAGCTAAAACTGGAACTGGATAATCATGGCTTCAATGAAGCAAGTTTGCAAACAGCTTGGCGGGAAATGACAAACCAGGATATAGCTGCCGACATTATTAGCTTTATCCGCCAGAGGGCTCTGGGGGATGCGTTGGAGAGCCATGAGGAACGGATTAAGAAGGCCATGCAGAAGGTTTATTCTCTAAATAACTGGACAAAGATACAGCGCAAATGGCTAGAGCGGATTGAAGCCCAATTATTAAGGGAGACCATTGTGGATAAGGAATCCTTGGACAGGGAGCCCTTTAAGGAATATGGAGGATATAAAAAGCTTAACAAAATTTTCGATGGGAAGATGGAGCAAGTATTAGGAGAAATTAATCAATTATTGTATGAAAGGAAATATGCATAATCATGACAACCCAAGAGATTGTACAGAAACTATGGAATTTATGTAATGTTTTGCGGGATGATGGTATTACTTACCATCAGTATGTTACCGAGCTTACCTATATTCTCTTCCTTAAGATGGCTAAAGAAACAGATACAGAAAAACATTTACCCGAGGGCTATCGCTGGGATGACCTAATACAGCTAAAGGGAACAGATTTAAAGAATTTTTACCGCAAACTGTTGCTGGATCTTGGCGTTAAAGGACAAGGCAGGGTAAAGCAAATTTACGCCAACGCCTCAACCAATATTGATGAGCCTAAGAACCTGGAAAAAATAATTCGTTCCATAGACGATCTTGACTGGTATAGCGCCAGGGATGAGGGATTGGGTGGTCTTTACGAGGGACTGTTAGAAAAGAACGCCAATGAAAAGAAATCTGGTGCTGGCCAATACTTTACTCCGAGGCCGCTTATCAACGTAATTGTTTGGTTAATTGACCCCAAGCCTGGGGAAAAATGTAATGACCCTGCTGCGGGTACGTTTGGTTTTATGATTGCCGCAGATAGACATATAAAAAGAAAAACCAATGATTATTTTGATTTGAGCCAGAAGGAAGCCGAGTTTCAAAGAAAAGAAGCCTTTTCTGGTTGTGAACTTGTGCAGGACGCTCACCGATTAGCACTAATGAATGCTATGCTTCATGGTGTTGAGGGGGAAATATTATTAGGTGATACTCTGTCTTCAGCAGGAAAGAATTTAAATGATTTTGATGTGGTGCTTACCAACCCTCCCTTCGGCACTAAGAAAGGAGGAGAGCGGCCTACCAGGGATGACTTAACTTTCCCCACCTCAAACAAACAGTTGAACTTCCTTCAGCATGTTTATCGTTCTTTACGTACAAGAGGCACTGCAAGGGCGGCCATGGTAGCACCAGATAACGTCCTCTTTCAAGACGGTGATGGTCTGAAAATCAGGGCTGACTTGATGGATAAATGCAATCTTCACACTATTCTCCGCTTGCCTACAGGGATTTTCTATGCCCAGGGGGTTAAGACCAACGTTCTCTTCTTTGCTCGGGGAACAACTAATAAAGGAAATACTAAAGAAGTCTGGTTTTACGACCTTAGAACAAATATGCCCAGCTTTGGCAAACGGACACCATTGACCGAGGCTCACTTTGCTGACTTTGAGAAGGCATATAAGGCGGAGAATCGGAAAAAGGTTCAGGATGAGCGCTGGTCGTGTTTGACCAGGGAAGATATTGCAGCAAAAGGTGACAACCTGGACCAGGGGCTAATCGCAGATGATTCTTTGACTTCGTACGATAACCTACCTGATCCTATTGAGTCTGCTGAAGAAGCTATTGCCAAGCTTCAAGAAGCAACTGCCCTTCTTTATCAAGTGGTAAAAGAGCTTAGGGAAGCTGAGGAGGGTCAAGAGTGGTAACTATAAAAGAGGGAAAATTAGAAACCGCTTTGTTACCTTTGGATAATTATCCTTACAAAGTACCCTCCAATTGGTTTTGGGTCAGAATTGGTGAAGTAACAGAAGTAGTCACTGGCTCAACTCCACCAAAGAAAGAAACAAGATTTTTTAACGGCAATATTCCCTTTGCTAAACCAAATGACTTAGACCAGGGTAGGTGGCTTGAGGACACACATGAACACCTCACTGAAGAAGGATTGAAAATTTCTAGGCCTATACCACCCAACTCAACGCTTGTCTGTTGCATAGGTTCTATAGGCAAAGTAGCTTTTAACAATAATATGTGTTCTACCAATCAACAGATAAATAGCTTAATACCTTATAAATGTTTAGATCCCTTATTTGTTTACTATTATTGTAATACGCAAGAATTTAAAAACAGCTTAATTAGGGATTCTTCTGCCACTACCATATCTATAATTAACAAGAGTAAAATGTGCAAAATACGAATAACAATACCTCCTCTCCCTGAACAAAAAAGGATTGTTTCTCGGATTGAATCCCTGTTGGGCAAAATAAACGAAGCCAAACAGCTAATTGCTGAGGCTAAGGAAACCTCTGCCGACCGTTGCGCTGCTATCCTAGCTAAAGCATTTAGAGGGGAATTGACTAAAAAGTGGCGGGAAGAGAATCCTGATGTTGAACCAGTAAATAAATTACTAGAAAGAGCTCAACAAGAAGTAAGTAGTGTAAAAACAAGACGAGGAGTTCCTAAAAATGTTGCAGAAAACGAGGTAGTTCATAATGTCCAGCTGCCAAATACTTGGAAGTGGTTATCTGTCTCTGAACTTCTTTATTCTGGTATTTTAATAGATGTTAAGGATGGAAATCATGGAAGTAACCATCCAAAAACATCAGAATTTACTTCTTCAGGTCTTCCATTTATTACAGCATCACAAGTCAAAGACTTTAAAATTGATTATGAAGGAGCATATAAAATAAGTGGTGAACCGCTACATAAGCTAAAAATTGGTTTTGCGGAACCTGGAGATGTTATTTTGACACATAAAGGGACTGTGGGAAGAGTAGCTATTAATAAAGAAAAATGTGTCCTAAGCCCTCAAACGACTTATTATAGAGTTAACGGTATGTTATTAAACAATAGATATTTGACATATTACTTGTTCTCGCCGCTATATTTTAATCAAGTTGCGCAGGTTATGTCCCAAACAACAAGAAATTTCGTTCCCATAAGTGAACAGTACAATCAGTTCATACCCATTGCTCCAGTAGAAGAACAATGTCATATTTCAGATATCCTGGATACATTATTTGATTTATCTACTCAAAGCTATATAAATGTTGATTTAGAAAGTCAAATAGAGAGTTTGATTCAAACTGTTCTTGCCAAAGCCTTCCGTGGTGAGCTTGGCACCAACAATCCTAATGAAGAAAGCGCATTGGAACTACTTTAAGAGGTTATAGCTGAGAAAGCCCAATAGTCATGTAATTATTTGGGGAAGTGGTGTTAATGGCCATTGATTTAAAACTGTTCGGCTCAAAGTTATCAAGATATCGAGAACAGATAGACTACACTATAAACGACCTGTCTGTTGCCAGTGGTATTAATGAGCAACGGCTAATAGAGCTTGAAAAGGGAATTATTTTTCCTACTGGAGACGAGGTTTTAATTTTTGCAGATATATTTAAATGCGATTATAAGTTTTTTGTATCTAACCAAATAGACCCTATTTTTGATCGTACGGAAACATTTTTTAGAATGCATGGAAACAATTTTTCAAAAGAAGACCGTAAAGCAATTTTAGAATTTCTTTTCTTATGTGAATGTGAACACGATTTATTAAATGCCTTAAATAAACAGTTTAGTTTTATCAGTTACAAACCAAATAAAATAGGAGATTACTTTAAAGGTCATGCAATAAAAGCTGCTAGTGATTTGCGCAATAAGTTTCATTTTGAAAAAAATGAACTGCCATTAGATGTTTTTAAACATTTTCGCAAGCTTGGAATCCATATTTTTAGACGTAAGCTCACCAACTCAAATATTTCTGGTCTTTTTATTAAACACCCTGATGCTGGTAAATGTATTCTAATTAACTATGATGAAGATTTTTATAGGCAAAGATTTACCGTTGCCCATGAGATTGGGCATGCAATCTTAGATGATGATGATAGTTTTAATGTATCCTTTTACAAATGGGGCAAATCAAGTTTGAGTGAAATAAGGGCAAACACGTTTGCATCAAATTTTCTCATACCAAAAGATTTTTTAATAAAGGTTAATGAAGTTATTGAAAATTGGACAGTAGAAAAGGTTACTGAATGGGCAAATAAAATGAAAGTTAACATAGAGCCTTTAGTGATAGCACTAAAAGAATCTAATTTCATTAATAATAAGCAAGCAAATTCTTTGAAATCATACAAAATTTCAAGGACATTAAAGGAAGATCCAGAGCTATTACATGCTGATACTGAAAATCAAATGTATAAGAGAAAATATTTAATTCAGAGAGGCCTTACATCTTATTATGTAGGTTTATGTTTTGAGGCATACGGAGAAGGGCATATAAGTTCGGGGCGTCTAGCTGAAATGCTTCTTTGCTCTAAAGATGAACTATTAAAAATAGCAGATATCTTTGGAGGAATTATTTACTATGGTTGATTTAACATATTTTAATAAAGCTAATGTACTTGATACATGCTCAATTTGGAATATCATATCCTCTAATTGTCTTTTTTCTGTAGCCCAGCAAGCAGGTTGTAGTTTTTACATGACATCATATGTTTTATATGAATGCTTGTATAAGCCTAGAAAAGAAGTGGATTCAATAGACCTTGAGTTACAAAATCGATTAAGAAAGGTACTAGAGAGGAATATTATTACACGATATAGTCTAGATTTAGAAGATTTGCAAGACGTAGAAATATTGGAGAGAAGGAAAAAACTAGGCAAAGGCGAGTTATCCTCTATTGTTTTTGCAAAAAAATTTAGACAAAGCATTATAACTGACGATCAAAAAGCGCGGAAATTGGCCCGAACAATTCTTGATGCAAGTTGTGTTCAAACAACTCCTCAACTATTTGGCTGGTTATTTTTTATAAATTTCCTAGCGGATGCTGACAAAGACACAATTATACAAGAACATAATAGCTTTAAGCAACCGCTTGAAAAATATTTTCTGATAACGTATGAGGAAGCTTTGCGACTTCGGCTGATATCAGGTGCTGGAAAGGTTAAACAATAAGATAGTAACCCTTTAAGTACTGGTTTGTTGTCAGAGAGGATAGTATAATTTGAGGTAGTTGGAACGGACTTTTTGCGAAGGAATATACAATGTCAAAATGTGAACAATGCGGAAAAAAAGTCTCTCATGGAATCAAAATGAGAGATAAGATGGCGGGCTTGGAAACTTAAGTTTAGCTTATTACTTGATCGATCCCATTATTATAGTACTGGGGGAGTATTATGGAGACTGCACTGAAAAACATTCTTTTAGATCAATTAAATTGCCGTGATTGTTGGGGAAAAGATATTATTTTAGAAACACCTTTTAATCCACCACGAGGATGGGCGTGTAATGATGACAGATCACAAGTCAAAATTTTAGTTGTCAGTTTGAATCCAGGACATCCTTTAACAGAAGAAATTGAACGATTTAAGAACAAACAGGAAACTGTACTTGATGAGGATGATCTTCAATTATTAATGGACTTTGCAACTAATGTATACAAAAGTTATAGTTCTCGATACGGAGGAAGTAGCGTTTTTCATAATAAATTAAGGAGTTATATTCAAGAAGCACTAATCAATTGTGGAATTATCGATAGGCATAATCTAAATAGTTGGAATAAGTATGTGTGGTTGACCGATGCATTCAAATGTAGTACTGTTAATGAATCAGGTCCAAATATACCTACATATTTCATGAACCATTGTATTAACAAACACTTAATAAAAGAGCTTAATTACTTTAATCCAAAGGCAATTATTGCCATGGGAAAAAGAGCTTATAATGAATTAATGAAAACAAAGTGGGAAAGAAGGACTGTTTACTTTCGACATCCAGCTAATGGTGGTCCAAGGGTTGACACTCCAATGTTTAAAAATCAGCTAGATAAACTATTAAATATATATAAAAAAACCATCCATATTGTCAATTTCGGCAATACCAGATTCGGACAGTCTTTTCTTTTCTCTAAGGTGGAAAGCGAACTTGACAATAATGACTATTCCGATAAGCGCATATAGCGGCCAGGCCACTATAGCTCCAGATAAAATGCTTTTTAATATACTCCAGCTAGAAATTGATATCATCCAATTCTCCCCTTCTTTACAGCAAATGTATCTGTCATAGATTAAATATTAGATATAATCTATTATATTCCTTGGTGGTATTATCAAAATATTCCTAAACCACCCACCTTTTTACCTCGGTATAAGGGTTTTAAGGGGTGCTAGAATGTGGTTGCACTTAAATCTTTTAGGGGAGTGACATGCTGTTGTCAGTCCCGTATTTTATTCTGATCATATATAAAAATACTGAGAGGTGAAAGCATCATCTAAGGATTCATATCCCTTCCACGAATGACGGCAATTTTCTCTATATGATAATCCACGTCAACACCACCTTACGGTATAAGTATATCAAGGAGGGATTCATATGAACAAAAAACAATTAGATGTGGCAGGAGACAAGTTTATGCAACAGCTAAAAGATTCTCGTGAGCGAGTAGTCAGAGAGGTATCCGAAAAGCTTCGTGAAAAGTACCCCGATCTTACTAATGAACGGGTAGAGAAATTAATGAAGGAGGTTGAACCATTATTTCCTCCTGGTTTTGGTGTGTTTTACTGTGATATAGTTGAATGCTATTACAACGACATAATTAGTTTGTTAGAAGGCAAGAAGATGAGATGAGTAGCTAAGTCTTTAGCTACTCATCTTCTTAATACTATAAAGCTTACTAATAGTATCCATCGTAGTATGCTTACCTATGTCTAGCCTGTGTGCTAAATAGGCGTAACTACAGCTGTGGAAGCCAGTGGAATGCTTGGGTTTAATTAACCCCTGTTAATATTAAATAGACAATAAAAGGAGGATTCCTATGGCAGAGTTTAAAGGCGCTACATTTCTTACATTAACAGAGATAAGAGATGCTCTAAAAAGTAAGTTGCTACAAGAATTTCCTGAAGCAAGCAAAGCTAAAATAGCCGCTGCTGTAGATAAAGCAATGGCTCTAACGGGAGCAATGTCAAAACCATTAAATTACATGGAATTCTATTATAGTTTGGCTAAAAACATTTTTGAAAAAGACTTTTAAACAGCTCGCATATTAGAAAAATAGGTGATCTCAATGGCCAAGCAAAAACGGTTATATCATGAAAGATCTGCGACGAATAATTCTTTATACTGTGCGCTGGAAATAAGGTTAAACATTTAATACCTTAATAGTTTTAATTGTTTAATTGTCTCTTTGGGGAGGTAATTATTTGAAAATAGCTATCATCGCTATATTGTATGTAGCAAGATCGATAACTGCACACGCATTAATGTTTGCACATTATGCAATAATAGCAGTATGTTTACTAGGAGTTATGCTGCTAGGGGCTAGATACATTGATAGGTTCTAGCCCATTTTGTTTTTTATATGGAATATAATTAACCAAATAGCTCTATTAACGGTATAAGACCCCTAAGGAAACGAAAAATAATCGCTTCCTTAATTTTTTCAGGGGGTTGCCAATGAAAAGAGAAATCGTTGCTGTGGATGAGAGCGGGACCATCACTCGCCATTATGAGGACTGTGGCAACTGTGGCGGTAAAAATACCTTAAAAGTATACGAATGTAGATTCAAAACCTGGTGGCAGGTTGAAAAGAGCTGCTCTGTATGCCTGTTTCTTGAGCGGAAGGTTTATGGTAAGAAAATTACCAGGAAACTAATTAACTAAAAAAAATTTATAGGGAGTGACATTCTGTTGTCAGTCCCTTATTTTATTCTGGTCATATATAAAAATGCTGGGGGGGGTGAACCGTCAAACATTACAGCAAATTAATCCTTCCCCTTCATATCTCTCTTTTTATCAAGCAAATCCAAAAACAATCTAGTTATGGTAATGATAAAGCGAGCATCCTCAGGGTCACGGTCTTTTAAGAGACTTACAATTTCATCCAACATGCCATCTAACTGGTCAACTCTCACGTTGTCAGCTAAAAGATAGTCAACGGTGACATTGAGGGCGTTGGCGATGTTGACGATGACTTCAAGGGAGGGATTTTTTACGCCGCGTTCTATTTGACCGATGTATGATTCGTTGCAGTTGGACAATTCTGCAAGCTGTTCCTGCGTAAGGTTAGCTCTTTTCCGCTCTTCCCTGATCCTGTTACCGAGATTATGCAGTACCATTAGTACATTTCCCCTTTACCAATAGGGTAGATTGGCAAGGGAAGGAAATGAAGGTACCATAGGTAAGATATGGGTTGACTATGGGTACGGTTTGGAATTATGATTATTTTGTTCAGCAAAATATGACAGCATTGGACAGGTTTACAAGTTCTTCTCGTGTGTGTCTTTTAATTTTACAGGAAATTTAGGGAGGCCATTTAATGACATTGAATGATGAATTCAACGAACGAACGCCTTACGAAAATGAGCAAATAGTAAAAATCAAAGAATGGAAAAATGAAGTGCCTGGTGTAATAAGCAAAGCTTTTGGCATTGTAGTAGAGCCGTTAGGCTGGTTAGTGAAAAAGGTAGTACCTGAAGCAGCGATTAGGGGCGCACTGGATTTTAGCAATGCAATGGCTAAATGGTTAACAGACACAAACGACATTAAAAGGGATGCCTGTGTTGAAAACATGGAAGAATTAAAAACAAAGAATTTACAACTATCTGACAAACTGGCAGATGAAGTTCATAACTGGGCGATTGGGGTAGGTGTTGCGGAGGGCGCTGGTACTGGAGTGCTTGGTCTTCCAGGAATTGCTGTGGATATCCCTGTTGTTATCACCATTGCCCTAAGGACAATTCATAAAATAGGTGTCTGTTACGGATATGAAGTAAGAACCCAGGATGATAATGAATTTATTTTGGCCATAATGTCAGCTGCAGGTGCTAATTCAGTTGCGGAAAAAAATAGCGCCCTTCTTCTATTAAGAAGTATTGAAGTGACTATTGCCAAAAACACCTGGAAAAAACTTGCCCAGGTTGCCGCCGAAAAGCAAATAGGAAAAGAAGCAGGGATAATAGCACTAAGGAATTTGGCCAAGCAACTGGGAATTAATCTAACAAAAAGGAAGGCATTAGCTGCAATACCTTTCATCGGCGGGATAATTGGCGGATCTGTAAATGGCTGGTACATTAAAGAGGTTGGTTGGGCTGCCCGTCGGGCCTTTCAGGAAAGATGGCTTATTGATAATCATAAAATAATTGATATCGATTGGAGTTTAGAAGATGTTCCAAGAGATGACGAATCATGTTAGCGGTAAAATAAAATACAGCAAAAACGGCCACCAAAAGTGCAGCAATTTCGGCCACTGAGTGCAGCACTCGTCTGGAAAAAATGTAATGTGCTACCATAAAAGCATATCTCATTTCAAGGAGGGATGCCCATGAAAAAAGGGTGGCCTATGTATACGGATATTCAGAGTCTAAAACCTCTGGTTCAGTAAGTGTAAATTTAACAATGCTAAAGCTAACGTAATAGTTAAAGGCTATACGCTCCATCTAAAAGTATAAACAAATTAGCTGTTTGAGTAACTTTTGAGAAATTATATCTAGGAGGTCTTTGGTTTGTATGAAAGTTAAAAGCGAAGAAACTAATACTATATATTGTAAAGAAAAAAGAATAAGTATATTTGGAAAATCAATGTTTAAAATGCTTTTTATTTGTCTTATGATAATATTTCTGGGTATCTTTATGGTTGGATGTAGTCAATCTACAGAATCTAGAATGGGACAGAATTCGAGTGAAAGCATGTTTCGGGGTAATTTACAACGCACAGGTGTATTTATGACTAAGGGTGTGCATGAATTAACAGAATTAAAATGGCAACTCCAAACAGATGATAAGGTAAACTCTTCGCCAGCAGTAAGTGATGGGGTAGTTTATTTTGGAAGCGATGACAATTATCTGTATGCTGTTAATACACAGACAGGCCAATTAAATTGGAAATTTCCAACAATAAATTTTAAATTCTTATCATCACCAGCAGTAAGAGTAGTTTATTTTGGGAGCACTGATAATTATCTATATGCAGTTGATGTTAATACGGGCCAATTAAAATGGAAATTTGAAACAAATGAATGGATAATCTCTTCACCAGCAGTAAGTGACGGGGTAGTTTATTTTGGAAGCTGGGATAATTATTTATATGCAGTCAACATTAAGACAGGCCAATTAAAATGGAAATTCAAGACAAATAATTCGGTAGGATCATCACCAGCAGTAAGTGACGGGGTAGTTTATTTTGGGAGCACTGATAATTATCTATATGCAGTCGATGTTAATACAGGTCAATTAAAATGGAAATTCAAAACAGATGCTAAAGTCGGATCATCACCAGCAGTAAGTGACGGGGTAGTTTATTTTGGGA
>LOEZ01000078.1 GCA_001516055.1 Gracilibacter sp. BRH_c7a | reverse complement strand
TCCCCATACTTATTTACTTTACAGGAAACAATAACCAAAAAGCTGTAAAGGAATGATAGGTATGTCACAGTTGCGAGACAAAATGAAGATGGACTTAGAACTCAAGGGGTTTAGTCCAAACACAAAGAAAGCTTACCTCAAAAATGCTGAGCGATTCGCAAATCATTTTGCAAAATCACCTGCAATGATGGGAGAATCAGAAATCAGAGAGTATCTTCGCCATTTGGCGAGCCGGAATGTCAGTGATTCTTATATAAGTAGTGTTTACAGTTCACTGAAATTTCTTTACCAGGTATCCTTACAAAGAAATTGGAATAACTTATCCATTCCCAGGACTAAGGCAGAAAAGAGACTACCGTATGTACTTGCTACCTCGGAGATTAAGTCTTTACTGAACGTAACTACAAACCTAAAGCATCGAACCATCCTCATGACTATCTATGCAGCCGGGCTAAGAGTAAGTGAAGTTACTAATCTTAGAGTCTGTGACATAGACAGTAAAAGGATGCAAATCCGTATAAATCAAGGTAAAGGAAAAAGAGATCGCTATACCATTCTATCTCAAGTCAATTTATCGTTACTTAAGAAATACTGGAATCGATACAGACCTATCACCTGGTTATTTCCAGGCAGTAGTGATGTTAATCCCATTAGCACTCGTACTATTCAGAAAGTCTTTCAAGACAGTAAAAATAATGCTGGGATCACAAAGAAAGTATCTGTTCACTCCCTTAGACACAGTTTTGCAACCCATCTACTGGAGACTGGTACAGACATATCCCATATCCAAAAACTTATGGGTCACAGTTCAATAAAAACCACATCAAAATATATCCATCTCAAACAAGAAGACCTGCTCAAAATAAAAAGCCCTCTGGATGTTTGGGCTTAACATGGCAGAAGTCGCAGAAATCTTTAAACAATTTGGGCCTAGATATAGACAAAACAATAAACTGCCCATACAAATGCATAAAGTAATGAACGCCATTGAAAACTGTAGAACCTCTGCTCTTGGAGGACATGTAGAAAAGTGCAATAGCTGTGAATATATAAGAGTCTTCTATAACTCCTGTCGCAACCGGCACTGCCCAAAATGTCAAGGTCTGGCTAAAGAGAAGTGGCTCTTAGCAAGAGAAAGAGATTTACTTCCGGTTAGTTATTATCATATTGTCTTTACCATTCCAAGTGAATTAAACCCCGTAGCATTAAGGAACAAAAAAGAAGTCTACAACCTACTCTTTAAAGCATCATCAGAAAGCTTAGTAGAATTGGGAAACAATCCTAAGTATCTAGGAGCTGAAATTGGATTTATCGCAATACTGCATACCTGGGGACAAAACCTCATGGAACATCCACATATTCATATAATCATCCCCGCAGGCGGATTATCTTTAGATCAACAAAGATGGATACATTCTCGCAAGAATTTTCTTCTTCCCATAAAAGTTATCTCTCGTCTTTTTAGAGGAAAATTTATGGCTTATTATAAGAAAGCCTGCAGTAATGGTAAGATCAAATTTGAAGGCCAGATAGAAGCATTAAGCCAAAATAATAATCATCAAGCTCTGATAGATAGCCTATATGAAAAAAACTGGGTAGTTTACACCAAGGAACCATTCAGTAACCCTATGAGCGTAATCCAATACCTAGGGAGATACACTCACAGGGTAGCTATCTCTAATCAAAGAATTATTGGGATTAAAGATGGCAAGATAAGTTTCAGGTGGAAAGACTATGCCGATAAAAACAAGAACAAAGTCATGGTCTTAGCTGGAGAAGAATTTATCAGGAGATTCTTACTGCATGTTCTTCCTAAACAGTTTATGAAGATAAGACATTATGGAATACTCAGCAATAGAAGCAGAAAGAATAAGCTGGAAAAATGCCAGGAGATATTGAACGTCAATCAGAAACCAGTAGCTAAGATTTCATGGCAAGAATTAATTCTAAAGCTTAAAGGTATCGACGTAACAGTTTGTCCGTCCTGCAAAAAAGGCCACATGGTGAGAAAAGAGCTGTTAATGCCGAGGTGCTGTTCTCCACCAAAAAGACACTTCGTAGCATAAGTTGACAACTAACAGAAACGTGAAGACTGTTCTTTTTTAAGAATAAACATCATATGGAGAAGTCTTACATAAAAAATGCTAAAAGATAGATATTTTTGAAGAGAGAAAGTTCTTTCTGGGATAGAAAAAAGATAAAAACTCGTATTCAATTAGGGGAAACTGTTGTTTAAATCTCCATAGTACCGTCGTGGCGGCTTCGTTCAACACAATTGTATCAAAAATTGAGAATAAACTTTTTGATGATACAATTGAGGAAGTACGCTCAACTTCTGATACAATACTAGGACGTTATACGCCATACCTGGGTCTTTGTTCAGTTTAGGCTTTTCTTTTGAGTATTAATGTGATAGATGCAAGATAAGATTCATTTCCGTTCAGAGGTGTTCATTATGAAAAAGTATGTTATATCAACGGCTATACTATTTTTTATCATAGGTATAGCAGGGTGTAGTAGCAAGGTTATGGATAGCAAATATGAAGAAAGCTATATAGAATTTAAGCAGTCGTATATAGCGGCAACTGATTATGTTGAGAAGAATAACGATCTATTAATAGCTTTAAGTCATATTGATAATAATGCAATGGGTGTAGAGATGAAAAAGATGAAAAATTCGCTTAATGGCATGAGTCAATATGCAAATACGGAAGGTGAGAAGAAAATTCTCGAAAATTTTACAAGCTATTATAAAGAATTGGAATATATTTATAACGTTGATAAGAACCGTGATAATCTAACAGTAGATGAAAGAAGGAAAGCCTTTGAGATTTCTTTCTCAGCTTCTATGACAAGAGAAAATTTCAGCACAGGTGAAGAATGAATATGTGGTGGTTAATTGAGAACAGATCTGCCGGTACGGCGTATAACACGGGGTTTAACGCAACTTTGTCAATATGAAAGCAGTATGACGCTGCGTAAACCCCGGGCACGTTAGGTGAAATCGGCAATTTCGGAGTAAACATAGAGGGTCATTTATTTATATTGGGAGAAAGGAAAGCAAGTATGAACATATTCGTGAGACCAGAATCACATGAAATAGACTCATTGGCTAGAAGAAGAGTACCTTCAGCAATTCCGCCAGCATGGGAACAAAGAGAGCTGACCGGAAGAGATTATGGTATCGATATGTTAATAGAACTTTTTAAGGATGGGAATGCCACTGGGGATTTACTGTCACTTCAGATAAAAGGAACATCAAAGAAAATCATTAATGAAGATAAGATAATATTTGATGTACCTGTAAGAACTCTTATTTATTCAGAGATGTTCATGGTACCAGTATTATTAGTTTTATGCCCAGTAAAAAGTGAACAAAACGAATTTTATTATTTGTGGCTTCAGGAGTATATAAAAATTGTTTTAAATCATGAGAACCTAAACTGGAGAAATAATTCTTCAAAAGTGCGAGTAAAAATTCCTGTTGGAAATCACATGCCAGGAGATGAAGCTAAGATAGAATTTATATCAAGATTTCCAAAACGCATTTTTGATTGGTGCCAATATGCAAGAATATGTGAAGATCTAAAATATAGCTTGGAAAGTTTCTTTGATTTTGACAAGCTACTTCTCCAAGACTACCAAGGTCATTCTGATAATAGTGAAATTAATCAATATATCAAGGGGGATTTAAAGAAAATTATCTGTCTTTTAAATGAAATGATTGCATTAGAAGGGATATTTAAAGAAAAAGATTGGAATTATTCTTTGTGTTTGTTAAAAGAAACTATATTACCTGCATTGGATGCTGCAAATGAACTTATTGAAAATACCTCTATAGACAGAGTAGAAGCTAAGAAAAAATTGGCAAGTCTATCTTCAATTTCTAATCTGCTCGGATTATACAATGATTATAGTTTTTCAAGAATACTGTGGGAACAAGATGGATTACATAATTTTTAAGTATAGATTTGGGGATTTGCCGACTTCACCTAACACGGGGTTTACGCAACTTAGATATTATGAAAGTATTATGGCGCTGCGTAAACCCCTGAACGTTCTCTGAAATCGCATGCAAAAGCACCCCATCCATGGGGCGAGTTTAAAATACATTTATGGGAGAAGTTTCATGTCATTTGAATTTGGAAAATATTTTAAATTGATTTTTAATAAGGAAATAAATGAAGCAACAACTTATAGAAAGAAGCACATGCCGAAAAAGCTCTTTAAGTATGTTAGCTTATCAAATAATATTGATTGTCCTAAAGATGATCTATATTGCAATAATATTGTAGATCTTAATGATAAGAAATTTAATGCTCTTAATAATCATCAACTATGGATGTCAAGGTTTGATAATCTAAATGATCCATATGAATACAAAGCAATGTATCTTAAACGTGATGAGTTAGCTAATAAGGGATGGCCGCTTGAAATGTTAGACGGATATATTGATAAAATGAAGGCTATTTATTTAATCTCGAGTTTTACAAAAAATATAGTTGATAATATGCCCATGTGGGCACATTATTCTAATAATCATAAAGGTTTCTGTGTAGAGTATAATGTTCTCAATCCTAAATTAGTTTATCCGATTTCGTATGAAGAAGAAAGAATTGGTCTTGCTAGTACGATTACAAGTGTATTTGATTTAACTTACAAGCTTTATAAGGGAGAGATAAATGATAAAGATGAAGAATTTCAATTTATTATGACATTAATAACTCATTTTGGATTGATTAAACATAAGTCTTGGCAATATGAAGATGAGTACAGAATATTAAATGCTGATTTAATAGGAAATAGTGCAGGTGCTCTTGTCCCATTATTAGAAGTTGGATTAGATGTCAATAGTATTTACGTTGGTAGCCAATGTTCTTCAGAGAATAAAGATAAACTAAAAAGAATAGCTACTGACCTCAAAGTTAAAATATATGAAATGTATTTAGATGATGAAATACCTAATTATAAGTTAAGTTATCGACCTATCTAATATTAGAAGTCTAAGTAATATTGACATTTATGGCCGCAGCATCCGTGCTGCTCTTGCTTCGTGGGGCATGCGACATCAGAGAACACGCCGTTCCCGTAACTTAGAATAGATGCATGTGGCATGACGCTACGGGAACGGCTGAACGTTCTACGACATATCGTGCAAAACCGCGCCGTCCTGGGTGCGCCACGAAGCGCATGAATGCCAGTTGGTGAAAGTCCAACTCAACCAATAACCATTCAGTTGAAAGAGAATGAGGATATTACGACTAGTGATGGACGTAGTATGAGCCCTCAAACTCAAATAAGTGAGCCGTAACGCAAGTGAACAGGGTTAGCCTCGTTAGGCGCAAACTGCAGTCGGTCAACCTTTCCAGGAAGATGAAACCTGCCATCATACGGGAAGAAATGGTGAAATGCACCGTATGGGACTGCCGGGGTTGTAACTGATGGCGCACTTACAAAAAGGTATTCGTGCGAACGTGGGAGATCTCAAGTTTCAAGGTTGGTAACCCAAAACGGAACGCTATAAGTCCAAGACGAAATGAGTTCCGGGAACTTGAGAAGTCGGATATGCCCATAGTAGCTAAGAACCTAAGGACAACATAACCTTAGGGAGCCAAGGGGCATTACATCAAACAAGCTTTCAAAGAAAGGAGTAGTTTCAGATTGGTCGAAGACCTACAAATGAAACCGAGAACGCCAAGGAGCGACACGGAAAGAATACGAGACTTTCAGAGAAAGCTATATCTTAAAGCCAAGCAAGAAAAAGAATTCCGGTTTTACGTACTGTATGACAAAATAAGAGAACCCCGATTTTTAATAGAAGCCTACAAAAGAGTAAAAGCCAACAACGGTAGCCCAGGAGCCGATGGAGCAACCTTTGAATCCATCGAAAAAGATGGGGTCGACAAACTATTGGAGAACATCAGAGAAGAACTCGAAAACAAAACATATCGACCCAGCCCGGTACTACGGGTCTACATTGAGAAAGCGAACGGTAAAATACGACCTTTAGGGATTCCAACCATCAAAGACCGAATCGTACAGATGTCGTGCAAAATAGTAATAGAACCAATCTTTGAAGCAGACTTCGAAGACACGTCCTACGGATTCCGTCCCAAACGTTCGGCACATCAGGCTATTGCAGCTATAAAAGAAAACATCCTAAAAGGCAAAACAGAAATCTTGGACGCTGACTTAAGTTCCTACTTTGACACCATACCCCATGACAAACTAATGATACTTATAGGGAAAAGAATCAGCGACAGAAACGTATTGCATCTCATCAAAATGTGGCTTAAAGCACCGGTGATAGATGAAGGAAAGACGAAGGGCGGCAAGAAAAATTATTTAGGGACACCGCAAGGAGGAGTTATATCTCCACTGTTGGCGAATATTTACTTACACTTGGTGGACAAAATCGTCAACAGAAAGGGAAGTTTCTTTAACCAAAATGGAATAAGAATAGTTCGATATGCTGACGATTTCGTACTGATGGGGAAACAAATATCCAACCTAACCGTAGCAACCCTCAAGAAGATATTGGACCGGATGGAATTGACTCTAAACGAAGAAAAGACCAAGACACTCAATGTAAAACAAGAATCTTTTGATTTTCTTGGCTTTAATATCGGCTACAAAAATGGCTTTAAAAAGGGATTCACAAATAAGAAATATCTAACCATTACTCCAGCAAAGAAGTCGGAAAAGAAATTTCATAGAAACATAGATAAGTATCTGAAAGAGCATATACACTCAAACGATGCAAATCTGACCAATGGGTTAAACGAAAAGATCAGAGGATGGATGGGGTACTTCACAATACCAGGAATAAGTCATACATCAAGATCATTTAATAGTCAAAGCTATTATATTGGAACAAAACTGGAATGGTACTATAAGAGAAAAAGTCAACGAAGAAAGAGCCTCTCAAACCAAAGAGCAGTCAATTACCTGACGAAACATTACGGGTTAATAAACATGGCAAAAGCTCCTTCGATGAAACTTGTGAATGCTTGAGATGAAGTTTGTTGGAAAGCCGTATGCGGGAAAACCGCACGTACGGTTTGACGAGGGGGAAAGGGTAAAACCTTTTTCTACTCTACCGCGTACGAAAAGATTAAATATTTCTTTGCAGTTGTAAGATTGTTCAAGATATGGAGGAAACTTATGTTTAAAGAGAGAATTATTGAAGAGATGAAAGAAGTTTTTAAAGAAATTCCTTTCGGAATAGAGCATACTCTCAAAGTAGTGCAAAATGCAGAAGATATAATGATTGGTGAAAACATAGAAGAAGATAAAGAACTAATTGTTATTGTTGCTATACTACATGATATTGGTGCGGTAGAAGCACAAAGGAAGTATGGTTCAATAGATGCTATTTATCAAGAAAAAGAGGGACCATCAGTAGCTCGAAAGATATTACAAAAGGTAGGCTATAACAAAAATATTGATAGGATATGCTTTGTAATAGGTAATCATCATACCCCTTCCAAAATTGATGGAATTGACTTCCAAATACAAAGGGAGGCAGATTTATTAGAAAATTTAACAGTCATGGACATAAACAAGCAACAGCAGGAAATAAAGAAATGTATCGATGAAAATTTCAAAACAAATACAGGGAAAAGGATTGCATACAATCGTTTTGTTTTAGATTAGGAATACATTGATACACATCATTTTTATTTTATGACCCAGATGATCGTCGATATGTTTAAGGCAGCGCCGTCCGTGGCGCTGCAGAGCATCGGGGCACGATACGTCGTAGAACAGAGCACTCCCGCAACTTAGAATAGATGAATGTAGTATGACGCTGCGGGAGTGCTCAAAACGTT
>LOEZ01000077.1 GCA_001516055.1 Gracilibacter sp. BRH_c7a | reverse complement strand
TAAAGTGAAGCTTCTATCAGTAAGGTTCATTCTAGCTAACAATCTTCTACTGATAGTTAGCTGAACCAATCAGGAAGTTAGCGACCGTTATCCTCAGTCATATCATTGAGGATTTACGGACGCTTACTGCGTGGTAAAGTGAAGCTTCTATCAGTAAGGTTCATTCTAGCTAACAATCTTCTACTGATAGTTAGCTGAACCAATCAGGAAGTTAGCGACCGTTATCCTCAGTCATATCATTGAGGATTTACGGACGCTTACTGCGTGATAAAGTGAAGCTTCTATCAGTAAAGGTTCATTCTAGCAAACAATCTTCTACTGATAGTTAGCTGAACCAATCAGGAAGTTAGCGACCGTTATCCTCAGTCACATTATCGAGGATTTACGTAAAGTAGATGAGTTGACAAATTGTTCCTACAATAATACACTACATACAATAACTATAAAATTATAATTATTATTACTTACTATGAAGGAGGAGATAACAATGCCGGATTTTGGTAATTCATTTGCAGGACTTGCTAAAGATCGTATGCTAACAAAACAGGAATTAATTAGAGCAATCAGGTTCATGATTGCTGCAGAGTACGAGGCTATCCAGCTATATATGCAACTAGCTGAATCAACAGATAATGAATTGGCTATCGAAGTATTAAAAGATATTGCTGATGAGGAAAGAGTTCATGCCGGAGAGTTTCTTAGGTTATTAAAAGAACTAGATCCTGATGAGGAAAAGTTTTATCTAGAGGGTGCCGAGGAAGTAGAAGAAGAAATCGAAGCTTTGAAAAATAAGTAAAGAACCATGACTTTAATTCTCTTTAAATAGTAAGCCGTCACCTTTATAAGTGACGGCTTATTATTAAGCTATTAATATTTGATTGGTAGCAATTATTTTCCGTCAAGCATATTTCCGAACATTCCCAGAACACTGCCTTCCCCTTTTTGAGAGCCGCCAGCTTTAGGAGCAGAAGTAAAAATCTTATCGGCTAGTCTACTGAATGGCAGAGACTGTAACCAGACTTTACCTGGTCCGGATACTGTCGCAAAGAATAGACCTTCTCCACCGAAAACTGCTGTTTTGATACCACCAACAAATTGGATGTCATAGTTAATACTACCTGTCATTCCAACTAGGCAACCTGTATCTACCCTTAAAGTTTCACCATGGTCAAGAGTTTTTTCAATAATAGTTCCTCCTGCATGAAGAAAGGCCAGACCGTCTCCCTCTAGCTTTTGCATGATAAAGCCTTCCCCGCCGAAGAATCCTGTACCTAGTTTTTTTGTGAACTCAATCCCTATAGATACTCCTTTAGCTGCACAGAGAAAAGCATCCTTTTGACAGATGATCTTGCCATTATACTCACTTAGATTAACTGGTATGATTTTTCCCGGATATGGTGCAGCGTAACAAGCGTGAGATTTCTGACTCCCTGTATTGGTAAATAGGGTCATGAAGAGACTTTCTCCAGTTACCAATCGTTTACCGGCACCAAACAACTTACCTACCAGGCCACCTTCTTCCCTCCCAGAACCATCGCCGAAAATCGTCTCCATTTCTATGCCGGGTTCCATGTACATAAGACCGCCCGCCTCAGCAATCACACTTTCGCCAGGATCGAATTCGATTTCCACAAACTGCATATCATCTCCATGAAGTTTGTATTCTATTTCGTGAGCTCTTGCCATATATATCCCCTTCCGTAAGCTTATTTATTTCAAAGTTCTATTCCATATCAAATATAGGAAATCCTCCTAGTTGGACTATTCCTTTTAAACTTAAAATTCAACAGTTAATCCAGTCTTGCATGTTCATTATTTTAATTTCGATATTTTTTTAATCTAACGCTTATTTCACTCTTTCTAATTTTAGTTCTTAGCACTTTCTTAGCACTTTCTTAGTACTGTACATCTCTTAAGATAAGCCCTTTTGCTTGAGCCAATGGTCCTGCTTCCCAACGTTTCTTTTCATTTCGTATCCGTTCAACCTCAGTAGGGGTCAGACTGCCCTTCCCTACTTCGATTAGTGTCCCTACTATAATCCTTACCATATTCCACAAGAATCCATTACCGTTAATTTCTATTTCAATAATATTATTTTTTTCTATAATATTGATATAGTTAATAGTTCTGACCGTGGATTTATCACTTTTTCCATTAGTAAAGCTCTGAAAATCATGGCTTCCAATCAGAACTTCTGAAGCACTTTTCATTTCCTCTATATTTAGCTTATCTGCTAGGTGGTAGGAATACTTTCTGTTAAATACATCTCTAAATCTATAATTATTGATGGTGTAGACATAGGTTTTTGCTTTCACATTATATCTAGCATGAAATCTTTCCGATACTTCTTCCATAGATTTCACCACGATATCTTCAGGCAAAAACTCATATAAATAATCTAGAATCTTCTTCGTCTTGAAATCACATTTGGTATGGAAATTTGCAATGTAATTTTCTGCATGTACCCCCGCATCAGTTCTTCCACAACCAACAACCATTATCTCTTCACCTGTCATTTTAGATAATACAGTTTCTATTTTTCCTTGAATGGTTAGGTCTGTATCCTTCTGTTTTTGCCACCCTTTGTATTTAAAACCATCATACGCGATCGTCATTCTTAAGTTTCTCATATGTTCCGCCTTCAATATTTTTTTAGTTCTGCCCTTGGTGTCCATGTTTACCTGTCTACTCTGCTTACCTTCCGAAGTCTCCCTTTAATCGGTATACTTTGTAACTCTTCAAACACCATCTCACCTTTATTATTTAGTATTTCTACATAGGTAGATACATCTAGGATATTTATTATCCCGATATCTGCTGCTGTCATCCCTTTAATGTTACATATTGTTCCTACGATATCAACGGGCCTCATCTTTGTTTTCTTCCCAGCGTTCACATGTATCTTCATGATTTCAGTGCTAAGTTGTGCACCTTTCGTTTCTTTCAAAACTGGTATAGTATTCATTTTCTCCCTAAAATCCTGTTCTGCATTCTTCACCGTTTCTTCATTCGGTCTTCGCTTTACAGGAATCTCTTTCCTAATATAGGCATGAATATCATTTAGAAATTTATCTTCCGCTTGAGTTACAAACGTAATAGCTTTACCAATCTTATTGACACGACCTGTTCTCCCTATCCTATGGACATAGCTTTCCCTGTCTTGAGGGATATCGTAATTAATGACGAGGGAAATGTCTTCGATGTCTATACCCCGGGCTGCAACATCTGTTGCTACAAGATATCTAAAATAACTTTGCTTAAAATCATTCATTACCCGTAACCTATCCCGCTGTTCCATCCCACCATGAATTTTCGCACAAGTATAGTCCAGACTTAGAAGTTCATCGTAAACTTCATCAACCTTTATTTTTGTATTGCAAAATACCATACAACTATCGGGGTTTTCTACAATAGTTATATCTCTCAAAAGATTAATTTTATCTATTTCATCTACTTGATATCTTTCTTGATCTATCCTATCTACTGTTGAGTTCTCTTCTTCTATTTCAACGTATTCTGGGTTATTCATGTACTGGCTACATAAGGTTTTTATGTCCTGGGGCATAGTAGCAGACAATAATATCGTCACTCGTTCTTGTGGCAGGCTGGTAATTATGGTTTCTATTTGCTCAATAAAGCCCATATTGAGCATTTCATCTGCTTCATCTATGACTAAATATTTTATATTTGACGTATCCAATGTGCCTTTTTCGACATGGTCTATCAGACGACCTGGAGTTCCAACCACGATATGTGTTTTTTGTTTAAGCTCTTTTTCCTGATAATAGAAAGGTGATTTTCCATAAATCGAAGCTACTTTAATCCTTTTAAATCTTCCAATATTAAATATATCTTCTTTAACTTGGATAGCAAGTTCTCTTGTGGGGGTAAGTACTAAGGCTTGGGGTTTATTCTGGTCCCAATCTACTAATTCACAGATGGGAATACCAAAGGCTGCCGTCTTACCGCTTCCAGTTTGAGACTTTATAATTATATCCTTTTGTTCTAAAACAACAGGCATAACCTGCTCTTGAACCTTTGTTGGGTTTATAAAATTTAACAGCCTAATCGCTTTTAATATTTCACTGCTCAATTGGTACTCGTCAAAATTCCTATTCATTTGTCGTCACTTTCTTTAAATTCAATCGTCGCTTATTCTTAAGATTATTCTTACATTTCTATCTAAATATATTCTTTTAGTATACTCTTTTTTTTGCATTATCGCTATCAGCCGTAAACCAAAAACCCAAACCTTAGTATGTTTGGCCAGATATAGAATCTTCACTCAAAATAAACTATCATTTATATAAATAGTAATTGATATAGAATATAGGTTATGCTATTCTATTCTTATCAATAATGGTTACACGTTGTATGGAATAAATCCCCAAAAAGGAAAGGAAGTCGATAATATGGGACCAGAATTCTTTTGGTCGAGTGGAATGTGGATGTTCCCAGTAATCGGGATATCTGTCATGTTTTTTGTTCTTTACATGCTTTTTGGACGTGACTTAAGAGGGATGGGTTGTGGACCTTGGCAGCGTAATAATCGTTATTTGATGGAGACTAAAGATTCTGCCTTAGATATATTAAATAAGAGATATGCTAAGGGTGAGATAATTAAAGCAGATTTCGAACAAATAAAGAAAGATATTTTAAGTTAAATTAATAGGTTTAAGATAAGACTAATAAAAATAAAAGCCTGTACTCCTGATTCACACATTCAGGAGCACAGGCTTAATTTTACTTTCCATAGTTATCCTAGCTTTATATGATTTTTTAATATAACTTGATAAAGTTTTCTCGGTAATCCACCTTCCTCAAAATTATCAATTTGAACTATATCGAAACCTTTTGCTAAAGATTTAACTTTCTCTTGACTAAAGAAATGAACGATAAATCCTCCAACTTCATACATGTCTTCTCCTCTATGAATACCTTGTCCAAAGTGTTCATCATCCGTATTCCTTACGGTATATGTGTTAAATCCTTCTGGTTTTAATACTCGTCTGCTTTCTTTCGTTATAAATTCTAATTCTTTAGTAGTAAAAGCCATGCAGTACAGCATATGGGAATAAATAGCATCAAAGCTATCATCGTCAAAGGGAAAAGGGGTTCTTACATCGTGTTGTATAGGATTAATTAATTGTGATAGTCCTAATTCTTTCGACTTTTTCTTAATTGTTTCGACTCCAATATATGTATACTCTAATACATCTACTTGAAGCCCATTTTGAGCGAAGTAAATAGTATCTCTCCCTTGTCCTCCTCCTAACTCAAGAACCTTTTTCACACCTTTTTCTTTAAAGATTTCAACTGCTTTTTGAGCAGGCAGACTAGAATTTGTTCCAAACATTTCCGAATTATTATTAAAACTCTCTTCCCAATGTGAGCATTGCTTATCAAGAAATTCCTTTCGCAAGTTAATCTCCATTAATAACTCCCCCTTTATGTTCTATCATCAATGGCTTGCACAAAAGATCTACACTCTTTTATGATCTTCCAGATCACAGGGTTGGTTAGTCAGTAGTAATTAAAGCTTGCTCGACTTTCAGCACGTGTAATCCCAACCTTCGTCAAGACTTTTAGGTGATGTGATGTTAAGGGCTGTGAAAGCCCCGCTATTTCAGCAATATCGTTTACACTTCTGCAATCGAGTGAAAGAACCTCAAGAATTTTTAATCTATTCGCATCTGCTAAAGCCTTAAAAAATGATTGCTCTCCTAAGTAATTTCTCATTGTTTCACCCGCTTTTTTGTCTATAGACTAACATAAACGTCCATTTATATCAATTCCGACTTTTCCGTTGCTTCCCATTCCCTGTTGTTCCCTACTGTTAAACTTTTTAAAAATCAGTATAATCAATGTAGTCCTATTTTTTTGTAAGTGACCTGATTTATTATCTAACTATAAAGAGAAGGTAGTGCAAATATGAAGATTGCTATTGTTTATAACAGAGAAAGCCAAGCCGTTATTAATTTGTTTGGTACATTAAGTCAAGAAAAATATGGTCTAGGTACTATCACTAAAATAAAAGAAGCTTTAATAGCAGGTGGGCATCAAGTTAAAACCTTTGAAGGAGATAAAAATATTATTACAAAGCTCGAAAAGTTTATGCCTACTGTTATCTCAGGGGAACGACCCGGTTTAGTTTTTAATCTTAGCTATGGTATTCAAGGAAAAGGAAGATATATGCATGTACCAGGAATATTGGAAATGCTAGGTATCCCATATGTCGGTTCAGGACCGGAAACTCATGCAATTGCCTTAGACAAAATTGTTACTAAGATGATTTTAATTCAAAAGGGACTACCTACACCAAGATTTTCAGTGATGTATAAACCTGATTCAGAAATTAAAGATAACTTAAATTATCCTCTAATCGTGAAGCCTAAAGATGAGGCTGTTTCCTTTGGTTTAAGAATTGTCCACAATGAAGAAGAATTAAGGGCAGGGGTCAAGACCATTTATGAAACCTTTAATACCCCTACTTTAGTAGAAGAATATATCGAGGGACGAGAGATTAACGTTGGTTTGCTCGGAAACAACCCTGTAGAAGCTTTGCCCCCAGTTGAGCTAAACTTTGGTGATGGATTGCAAATCTATACGTATGAAGATAAGGTAAATATTAGTGGTAGAACTGTAGAGAAGATATGCCCTGCACCACTTACAGATATTCAAACCGAACAGATAAAACAACTGGCAATTGATACTTTTAATGTTTTGGGATGTTATGATAGTGCAAGAGTTGATTTTAGACTAGATAAGGAAGGCAATCCCTACATTCTAGAGGTAAACTCGATGGCAAGCTTAGGCACAAATGGCTCTTTTGTTTATGCCGCTGAGAGAATGGGGTTGGATTATGTAGCCTTGATGAATCGTCTAATTGATATAACTTGCGAACGCTATTTTGGTCCTTACTATTTTATGAATGCCGATCAGGATTCTGCCAGTGAGCCTGTAAATTTGTTTAATAGTATTACGCATGCCAGAGACAAAATCGAAGATGAGCTAAAAACATGGACAAATATGCCCAGTTGGACCGAGGATCCTGTTGGATTGAGCACGGTGTTAAGAAAGTTAGAAGATCGATTGGAAAAGCTAGGTTTAAAAATGGTAGCAGAATATACAAATGGTCGATCAGCTTGGACTTGGTCTACAACCACAGGATTAAAAGATAGTACGTTGATGGTCATACCGTTGGATATTCCTGGAAATCGTATCGGCTTTCCAATTCCTTTTCGAACTGAACAACAATGGCTATATGGAGAAGGCATCGCTTCCAGTCGTGGTGGCTTAGTGACTTTACTCAGTGCTCTAAGTGCCTTAAACTCTATTAAATTACTCTCTAAGAAGAAAATAGCGATTCTCTTTTATTCTGATGAAGGAAGAGGAATGCGTTATAGTAGTCCAACCCTTCGTCAAGCGGCTAAGAAAGCCAAACAAGTAATTGTCTTACAGCCAGGTTTTGAGGGTGGAAAAATTGTAGACCAAAGAAGAGGATCAAAGAAATATTCTGTAATCCTTGAGGGAGATCCTTTGCGAGCGGGGAGCCGTTCTAACCAAATAGATGTCTTAACTTATTTCCTTCAAAAAACTGAAAAATTGAAGGAAATCAGTCTTCCCGATCAGCGATTAACGGTTGCTATCCACGATGTTCACTCAGAAAGATATAGTGTCTTATTACCACATCGTGTTCAAGCAACCATATACGTTACTTTTCTTGATGAAAAAATGGCACGAGATGCAGAAGAGAAAATTAAAGAGATCTTCAAGCAAAATGCACGTGGAATCCAATCTTATGTAGAAAAGCTCGTTGAGCGGCCACCACTTCAGCGCAAAAAAAATAACCCGCTTATTAAGCGATTGAGTTTACTGTGTGAGGAATGGAAAATACCATTTGGAATAGAGTCTAGCCTTTTAGCTTCAGCCGCAGGCGAAATTCCCCCATCTATTCCAGTAATATGTGGATTTGGTCCTGCCAGTAAAGGATTGTATACACCCAATGAAGCTATTCATCGTGGAGAACTTATTCAACGCTCATTTTTATTAGCTATGCTTTTACTTGAGGGATAGAAAAATTGTATTAAATTCCCGATTAGCATAATTCTTCTAAGAATAACTTTGCCTCTCTATTAAGATAATAATAATGTGACTAATCTCGAAAAAATATAGTCCCTAAATTATTTGGAGGTGGCGTTGTATGCAAGGTACTGTAAAGTGGTTCAACCCTGAAAAAGGCTTTGGATTTATCGAAAGAGAAGGCGGAGAAGATGTATTCGTACATTTTTCAGCAATAAAATCCGAAGGATATAAATCACTTGACGAAGGTCAAAGAGTACAATTCGACGTAGAAACAGGAGACCGTGGACCTCAAGCTACAAATGTAACTCTTGCTTAAAAGAGAACATTTTGAATGGCACTGGTATTAATATACCAGGCCATTTTTTTATAAGTTTTATTCCTTGGAATAAGTCTCGAATGCATTATTTAAAGCTTGCAGTGCTTGTTCTGCAGGCATCTTTTCCAGTATTGCTGCACACTTATTACAAAGTATCTTACCTCGACCTTGAAAGATGTCGTCGCTTCTTACATCACTACAAGGATTACGAAATATAGGCACATTACAGAATTCACATCTTTGAAATTCCTCATATTGTCCATGTCCTTTTTGATAGCTTTGTTCATTTTTATATCTTGTTCTTGAAATTTTCATTATATCCTGACCTCATTTCTTTCTCGTTTACCCTATTATAAATATTTTTGCTTATTGGTGATATAAGTATTCTTGCATAGATTACGATAAACTGTTGGGCTGTTTATATCTAACACGTTTTATACGTTTTTTCCTTGTTGCAATCTTAAATAAAATAAAGATTAACAGAGCAACTATTACAATAACAATAGTATATACAGTGAGCGCAATTCTATTGGGAGTACTGAGGAAAGCAGAGATATCATCATTATTATCAACAATCTTTCTACCTTGATACTCATTGTAATATTGTGGAATTCGCGATATTTCGTTCACTTTATCAAAGGATTGCAAGTACTCGGCAAGTGCCAACCATTCTTTCACTTCATTATTATTGCCAGCTGCTGCGTCTTTTACAACTTGTGCTTCAAAATCGGTGATTGGATTTCCTTCTTTCGTTTTAGGAATAATGGAAAGTAATCCAAAGGATTTATCCCCGACAACAGATAGCATCTGTGCGGAGTATAATCCGGCAACAACTCGGTATAACTTCTGGTCATCAATCTCTTCTAAAGATCCATCCGGTCTTTGCAGTGAAGTATTAGTCACCTTGTTAAAAATCAATCGGTTAGGATTAAATGTAAAACTCATCCCTGAGATGAAAAGTTGAGCATCATCCATAAGTGGAGAAACTGAGGCGTCAACTTCACAAACTGTTTTTAATTCTTTACCGGTAAGATATACGGAGAGTAAAGGATAACCTGGAATATTGTCCGGCCCAATTCCCAGGGAACTCACACTAAAAGCATCGGCCACAGTAATATTTCCTTGAAAGAAAGAACTTCTTATCGTACCTATTGGAACAATTGCTACATCAATCGGAATATAGTTCACCCCTTCTGCCTTCTTCACAGCATATATATAGGCATCACTGATTAGGTTTCCAAGTGGTGCTTCATAGTGATTTTCATACATTTTATCTACTGTGTCAAAGTTAAAAGGTGAGACAGCCAAGACTTGATCAAAGCTCAAATCAAATCGTTCAAAATACTTTTCTTCTACCAGTTCCTTATAATCATTGATGATTTCTAAAATATTAGAGTCACTACCTATTTCATCCTCAATTTGTAACAGCCTATAATCTTCTAACTTCCACTCTAAATTTGTTCCCCGTGAGATTTCGATAACACCTAAGTATTTGCCGCTATCCTCTGCAGATCCTATAATCGTTTTCCCAACAATAATTGGTTCCGGAGACTTTGTATGCGTATGACCACTAATGATTACATCTATCTCAGGGACTTTTTGGGCAAGAATCTCATCCTCTGACTTTGAATGATCTATCCACAAACCAGAATGAGAAAGGGAAATTATTAAGTCCACTTTTTCCTGATCTTTTAATATTTTCACCACCCGTTGAGCACTTTCTATGGTATCGGTAAACTTCACTTCAGACATTGGAGCCTTGGAAGCAGCATCCGCTCCCATTAAACCAAAAACTCCAACTTTTATCCCATCTCTCTCAATTACTACATAGTCTTGAACGCCGTAATCCTCGTAAGCCTGTTTTAAAGAAATTAAGGAAGGTGTCAATTTGTTATTCTGATCCGTTGGAAAAGTAACATTCGATTGCACAATCCGGGGTAATTTATCTCCACTTTTTCGGGCAGCATTCAGACTATCAGCAAGCCCAGAAGCCCGATAATCATATTCATGATTGCCAAGTGTTACTACATCATATCCCAGCTCTCCCATAATTCTCAGTCCAGGAGAATCGCTTTTAAATATGGTCTGAAAAGGTGTTCCCATAGAAAAGTCTCCTGCATCCAATAACAAAGCCTCTGGATTTTTCTTCTTCTCAGCAAAAATTCCATTTTGTAACCTAGCATATCCCCCCAATTCCGATATTGCGCTCCCTTGTCCATCCTTTACAGGCAGAAAATTATCATGCATATCATGCGTAAAGAGGATGGTTACCTTTTTATTAGTTTCCAGAGCATTAATCTTTGGTATATCAATAAACATTATTAGAATAAAACTTAACAAAATACAAATTAAGCTGAAACTAAAAGCTTTTTTCATAGACTTTTCTCACTTCTCTCTTACCATATCTTTTTGTCCCATCATAAGTTGTTATTCTTATTAATATTACATGAAAGTACTTAGAATCCTTCTTCATAGATTAAGAAAGCCTTCACCTAAATCTCCATATCAAAAACTCCTGCATATATTGTAACAGTAATCCTGCGAGGAGGTATAAAATGATTATTTATATCGTAAAGGCTGGCGATACACTATCCAAAATTGCCAGTTCCTATCGAATTCCTATCTCGGAAATAATAAAAACCAATGAACTGCCGAATCCCAATGAACTCGCGATCGGTCAGGCCTTGGTCATCCCAAGCGAAGGAGTCTTTCATACTGTGAAAGCCGGAGAATACTTATGGAAGATTGCTCAACAATATGGAACCACCATTCAAATTATTCTTGATTATAACCAAATCACGAATCCTGAAATGATATATCCCGGATTAGTAATCTATATCCCTGACAGTATCAATCATCGTATTCAAACTGGCGAAACCTTATGGCAAATAGCTCAAAAATACGGGGTTACTTTACAAAACCTGATTAAGGCTAATAATATTACTAACCCAAACCTTGTTTACCCTGGCACGATATTGATTATTCCCCATAAACCCAAACCCCCCTTGAGCGTTAATGGTTATATTTATTTTTATGGAGAAAATGGTGTTTCAATCGTGCAAAAGGATGGTGAATATCTTACTTATCTTAGCCCCTTCGCTTATTTAATTAAAGAAGATGGAAGTCTGGAATCGATCTACGATGTTCCACTGATCCAGGCTGCTATTGCTCAAGGTGTTACGCCTATGATGTCTATTACGAACTTTACAGCAACCACTAAAGGAGAAAATCTTGCCCACGTTGTATTAAGTAGTCCTCAAATTGTAGAACGTTTACTTACAGATATCATTAACATCATGAAAGAAAAGGGATATATGGGATTAAACGTTGATTTTGAAAATGTCCTTCCTGTTGACCGCGAAGCTTATAATAATTTCCTGGAACTTGCCGTAACCCGTTTACATGCCGAAGGCTTTTTCGTATCTACAGCGGTAGCACCAAAAACAACCGGCGAACAAAGAGGGCTGCTATATGAAGCCCATGATTATGAAGCTCATGGACGAATTGTTGATTTCGTAATATTAATGACTTATGAATGGGGTTGGCGTAAAGGTCCTCCTCAAGCCATTTCGCCGTTAAACCAAATTAAGCGAGTGCTTGATTATGCAATTACAGTTATCCCGCGGGAAAAAATCTACTTTGGATTCCAGATATACGCGCGGGATTGGCTTTTGCCACATCTTCAGGGTCAGGAAGCCGAAACCTTCAGCGTCCAAGAGGCTGTGCTGAGAGCAGTAAGAAATGGTGCCGATATCCAGTATGATTCCCTTACTCAATCTCCATTCTACCGGTATACAGATGAACAAGGAAGAGATCATGAAGTATGGTTTGAAGACGCCCGCAGTGCCCAAGCTAAGTTTGACACTGTCAAAGATTATAATCTTGCAGGAATAAGTTATTGGGCACTAGGGTATCCCTTCCCTCAAAATTGGGCTTTACTCCAAGATAACTTCCATATACAAAAATAATTTTATTCAATCAGGCTATAGATTAGATTAAAAATAAGTAATCCCAAAGCAATTATGAAAACAGGTTTAATAATCTTGCTACCTTGTCTTAAAGCAAGGCCGGAACCAATAAAATTACCAGCGACTCCAAAAAAAGCTGCTGGAATGGCTAAGGCAAAATAGACTTGACCATGAATTAAAAAAATAATAAGTGCACCTAAATTAGATGATAAATTCACCAACTTGGCATTGCCCGAAGCTGTGACCAAATCAAATCGCAATAAAAGAGTATAGCTAAAAATAAGAAAAGTCCCTGTACCAGGACCCAAAAACCCGTCATAAAAACCAATCCCCAAGCCAATAAGAGCTGATAGGAAGATTACCCTTCCCTGTGCCAAACTCTCTACTTCATTCTGGCTGCCGAAGTCTTTTTTCAGGAACACAAATAAGGCAACAACGGGAATTGCCAGTATTAGGATAATCTTAAAAATATAGTCATCAACATACAAAACAGCTTTGGCTCCAGAGGCTGAACCCACTAATGCACTGATGATAGAAATAACAACCGTTTTAATATGTACTTTTTTATTCCGCCAGAATCTAATCGAAGATATAATGGTTCCAAAAGCCGATGAAAACTTGTTACAACCCAATGCCATATGTACCGGAAGTCCGGAAGCAATATATGCTGGTAAAGATATCAACCCTCCGCCACCAGCTATAGAATCGATGAGACCTGCCAGAAAAACAAAAAGACACACAATGATGATGACTTCTAAATCCATTTATACGTTATCTCTTTTCTTGCTGTAAATTAGCGTGAATTTTAACCAGGTGAATTAACACTATTTTAGTTATACGTTAAAATGAAGGAAAAAACAAGGGTATTCATTTATCTTAATCAGAAATTAATTTAAACTTTAATATTTTAATTCTGAGTCAGACCCAGTTTTATCCTTGAAGAAAAATATTTTATTTCTTTCAATTTTGATTTTGTTTTTATTAGAAATATCACATAAAATTTGAGATACTCTTACTCTAGAACAACCGACAACGTCAGCAAGTAATTGCTGGGTCACAGGTAAATTAACCTGAATATATTCTCCTCTTTCTTCTCCAAAATTATTACATAGTCCAAATAATAACTTTTCAATTCGATCTTCTACATCGTCGAAAACATGTTCACTTATTTGTCTGATATGTGTTCTCATCTTGAAACTATTTAAAATTAACAATGTCTTAAACAACTCTTTTTCATAATATTCCGATCCTAACTGTAAGGAGGTATCCAATACAGCTACTTGTACATTAGTAAGACAAACTGCCGAAGTTGGCCGGGGCTCGCCATCAAATATAATCTCACCAAAAAAACACTTAGGTTCATGTATAGCTAATATCTTTTTCTTTCCTTCATTATTAAAAACAATAATCTCCAATCTTCCTTCAAGAAGCAAATAGAACTTGTTACTTATTTCTCCTTGTTCAAAGATATGCTCTCCCTTAAGAAACATTTTTACCGGGTATACTTCTAGTACTTTATTAACTAAATTATCATCAGTCATGTTTCTAATCCATGGTAACCATTTACTATGCATATAATCCCACCTCCTATGGAACCTGTCTAAATATAATTCATCATGAATTCATATTACCATATATTTACAAATTGAATCAATAATAATAAATAGGACGTAAAGAACAAATTAATGTTTCTTTACGCCCCATTTTATATGAAAAAATGGAGGAACTATAACTTTCGAATGGCTTTCAAAAGGTTCCGAAGCATATCTAAGAATAATACTGAGGTAAATAGCGCAACTCCTAAAGCCATAACTGCCATTATAGGCCATTGAGGAATCAACAAAACTAGTGATGACTGTTTTGCTTCCCATATGTTTAGAGTCTGCTTTACCGAAGCATATGTAATCATTAGAAAGATAGCAAAACTTAAAAAATATGTTATACTATCAAGCACCGCACGAGCTCTGCCTTTTAAAATTTGGGCAAAAAGCTCAACGTTTACATGCTGCTTTCTAACTTGCCCATAAGGAATCCCTAAAAAGATAACGACAATCATCAAAAATTCAACGATTTCATAGGAACCAACAACCGGCTTAGAGAATAGAAATCGCCCGAATACATCGATAGTAATTAATAACATCATCGCAATAAGTCCGATTGAACCACTTACACTAAACCATTTGCCCAATTGTGATACTAGGTTTTCTACCCCTCTGAAAAATATTCTAATCATATGCAGTCCTCCTAGCTCTTGGTAATTTCAGTGAACCGAGTTACCTTTTAGTGTAGCCCGGTCACTGAAATTATTGATTAAGATAATGTTCCTCTTATTTATTTGCGAGAATATCTTGCAATGTTGTTAATACTTTTTGGGAGTCGAAATTGGTTTTATTTTCGTCAACCCATTTTTGCCATATTTTCTTCGCTTCTTGTTGCCACTTTTGTTCTTCATCGGGCGTTAACGTATAAACTTCTTTCCCTAATTTCTTGAAGTTCTCTACTCCTACAGCATCTTGGTCAAATCCTTTTCCGATCAATTCAGCAAAATATTCCCCTGTTAGTTCATCCATTATTGCTTGAAGGTCGGGGGGCAAACTTTCCCATTTCTGTTTATTCATAATGATAACATGGGGCACGGCTGCAAACGGTGTTATTAAAGCATAATTTGAAACCTCATACAGTTTTGAACTTTGAATCCCCGCCCAGTCAAAAACGAATCCGTCGATTACCCCTTTGGCTGAGGCTTCATACATATCTGGAGGGGGCATGGAGATGGGGCTTCCTCCGACAGACTTCAGTAATTCTGAAGGCCCCCAACCTGCGACTCTTATATTAAGACCTTTTAAATCATTCAATGTGCTCACTTTTTTATTGTTTGTTGTAATAAACTGAGCTCCGCTAGATGTAAAAGTCAGCACCTTAAATTTCGAGTACTCCTTCTGCATTTCCGGACTGGCCTCGTAAAGTTTTACAAGAGACTTTCCACCAGTATCGGAACTATCAACGCCGAGCATAGGCATACTAAGTACTTCCGTAATAGGGAACTGTCCAGGGAAGAAGGGAATAACTACCCAGGTCATATCCGCAATCCCCTGTTGGACCATGGATACAGCATCTTTAGCTTTGCCAAGTGTTTCACTTGGATAAACTTTAACTATTACTTGGCCTTGAGTCTTTTCCTCAACGATTTTCGCCCAAGCTTCATACTGCGCTGTTACTGTAGACGTTGGAGGTTCGTGGAGTGCAAAACTGAACTCATATACCTTTTTCTCTGCAACTGCTGGGGTACTTGAACTATCTTTATCGGGGGCCGGTGTGCTTGCACTGCAGCCTGCGAAAGTGAAAACGAGCATTAGAACTAGTGACAGAGAACAAAAACGGGTAAACTTTCTTTTCATTTTTAATCTCCTTTCAAATCATTACTCTTTACCAGAAAGTTTGTTCACCTCACCTCCTTTCCGACTCGGCTCATTCAGCCTATTATCTGCCCCTTATTTCATAAGCCCGGGCAGAAATAGCGCAAGATTAGGGAAGGCAATAAGCAAGAACATAAAAATAACCAAAGTTATTACAAACGGTGTAATGTGGCGAAAAACTGTGTGCATCGGAATATCCTTTGCCACACCGGTAATTACATAGAGATTTAGCCCTACGGGTGGAGTAATCTGTCCCTGCTCCATGGCAACAACCATCATAACTCCATACCAGATGGGATCGAATCCTAGTTTCATAATCACAGGAAGAAATATAGGAGTGGTTATGACAATCATAGACAAAGAATCCATAATACAACCAAGAATAAGATAAATCATAAGTATTCCGATTATAATAATGTAGGGAGATACCGGCAAAGTGCTCAAAAAGGTCGCCATAGCCTGTGGCAAGGTGCTTAAAGTCAAAAAGTAGCTGAATATGTAAGCCCCAACCAGGATGAGAAAAACCATGGCTGTAGTATTCATTGTTTCCGTCAAGCTTTTGATAATATTGTGGCGATTAAATTTACCCTTTCCTACTAAAAAAAGAAATGAACCAAATGCTCCCATGGCCCCGGCCTCATTGGCAGTAAATACACCGAAAATAATGCCTCCCATAATTCCTATAAAAAGAACCAGCATACCCCAGGTACTTTTCAAAGAATATATCCTTTCTTTCCAATTAGCTTTGGCACCAGCTGGTGCCAATTCTGGTCTGCGCCTGGCTATAAAATAGATTGTAAGCATATACATCGAAGCTAGAATTATTCCTGGGATAATACCGGCGATAAAGAGTTTGCCTATAGATTGTTCAGAGACAACTCCATAAAGTATAAAACCAGTGCTAGGGGGTATCAATATACCCAATGTTCCTCCTGCAGCCAAACAAGCCGCAGAAAACCCTTTGTTATACTTCATTTTTTCCATTTCCGGCAAAGCAACAGCACCCATGGTAGCTGTAGTAGCAGCACTGGATCCGCAGATAGCTGCAAATCCTGCAGAAGCTCCAATACTAGCCATGGATAACCCTCCAGGCAGATGTCCCAACCATTTGTTGGTTGTTTTGAAAAGGTCCTCACTTATACCAGAGTGATAGGCGAATTGGCCCATCAAAATAAACAACGGCACCACACTCATACTGTAATTAGCAACAGTAGAATAGGGAACTGTCATTAGCAATCCAAAAGCAGGAGTAAATCCCATCAAATAGATAAAACCGGTAAAGCCGACGATAGCCATAGCGATTCCAACGGATATACCTGTAAATAATAAGCAAAGTAATGCAATAATACCTATAACTCCTACTAATAACGGCGTCAATCCCATCACCTCAATTCAAAGTAATCCTCTCTACTCATTGATAAAAGGGTTTGTTTTCAAAGGTGTGAATATCAATCTATAACTACCAAACCATTTGGGGATTGATTCAAACTTTTAGCACCATTCTTTGTTACTAAATACACAGATCCGGGACCAAATAAAGCAGATTCCCCTACCACCCAATTTGAGATAGCTGCTCCTGGATGAATTGCTAGTACCATTCCTGTTTCTAGAATGAAGTCTTCTCCGGGTAAAAATGTTCCCTCATCAACGTCCAATCCCATTAAATGACCATGAGGCCCAGTCGGAAATTGAGTGGAAGACAAGAATCCTGCATCTTGGATGGTCCGATCTATGCTGACAATTATATCTTTCGTATTTACTCCGGGACTGATCAATTGAGTTGCCTTCTGATGGGCTATCTTGCAAACATCAAATAATTCTTGCGCCACTGTATCAGGCTTTCCTAGGGAGAAAAGGGAAACCTTTTGTGTATAATAGCCCCCATAACTGGCAGTTATTTCAGCTAGAAATAAATCTCCGTCTTTGATTAGTTTGGGTGAATGCGTGCTTGGCCAGGTGGGTCGGGAGACATCTTTTCTGGAACAAAGACTTTGATTAAAAGTTTTATCTACGTCTAACTGCCACATAGTGTCTTCCATTAGAGCAATAACTTCATGTTCATACATCCCTGGTTTCATTTCACGGGCAACCCGATCCCAACTAATATCGACTATTCGTGCAGACTCTTGAGCCAAACTGATTTCCCCTTCAGACTTAACTGCCCGTACTGATTTATAGTCACTGGAGATATCTATAAATTCTGTGTGCGGTAATTTCTGACGTAACTGAAGATAGTCGACAGCCGGTATAAGATCAAGCGTCAGACCAATGGAACTCAAGGTAAGTTCTTTTTCCTCAAAAGCTTTAACCATATTGTCCATACTTAATACTCTGGCGTCTTTTACCCAATGATCGTCTATGAAAGATAAATATGTAACTAAATTGAATTGGCGTTCCGGGGTAGCCGTAAAAAGAATAGGATCCCCAGATACAGGAAATAGCACGTAGTTGATACCAAGTCCTATCCGATGGTATTGCCCAGTAAAGTACCTGATATTTGCTTCGCGACGAGCCTCGCCACAGACAAGCATGGCTTTCAACCCTTTAGTCTGAAGAAACTCTCGCACTCGATTAAAACGCCACTCTTTATCGGATACTGTTAACTTTTTCATTTCCATTTGTTTTACGTTCATTTGTACCACATCCTTCTCAAGTCCATTTCTTTTAATTTACATGACCAAATCAGAATATTCTGCTAAATGCTTTGCATTTTCAGATAAACTTTATGTACTATTCTCTTTCAAATTTCTATCTGTATAGACAATCTATAGAGAATATTGACAAATCAAAGAAGCTTTTTAAAAAAGAAAAAACCGCTGAAGAATTGACTCTTACAGCGACCTATAGATTAATTGTGATTCTTAATTTGAATGTACAAGTTACGGTATTCAGTTGACTAACATATCATTTTGATCAAACGTAATTACACAATAATAACAAGGGTGTTTTTCTTGAACTTTTTCTGTGATAGCTGAGCGCAACTTTTTTTCTTCTCCCCTTGTTGTTCCGTGTTTTACAACCACATCGAACACAAGATTTTCTCTTTCTCCTTTACCCACGATTCGAAAGTCATGAAAAGAAAGCACAGGCGGAAATTCACTTAGAATCTGACTAAGTTCCTCCTGCATTTTTATGATTTCTTGACAATCCAGATTAAGCGGATCCATATGTATCGTAATTAAAATGTTAAGTTCTTTGGCCACCTGCCGTTCAATTAGGTCAATATATTCATGCATTTCTATGATATCTTGATCTGCGGGGAGTTCAACATGAATCGAGGCCATGTACTTATTAGGTCCATATGTATGAACAATGAGATCGTGAATACCCACTACCTTTTCATAACTTAGGATCTTCTCGCTAATCCTTATAATAAGTTCTTGCTCGGGAACTTCCCCTAGTAAAGGGCTAATAGTTTCTTTGGTTAAAGAAATTCCGGAATACAAAATGAGTAGAGATACAATAATTCCTACATAACCATCCAGCGGAAACGTTGTAAATAAGGAAGCGATTAGGGATACTCCAATACATCCTGTCGCTATCATATCGCTTAAGCTATCAAAAGACACAGCCAGAAGTGCTTTGGAATTAATCTCCTTGGAGAGTAAACGATTTAAAAAGAAGAGCCAGGACTTAACAAATATTGCAAAGAGGATAATCAAGAATACGGGCCAACTAAAACTAACCTGTACAGGATAGATAATCCGATCAACTGAAGACTTAATTAGCTCGTACCCTACTAAAATAATCAAGAATGAAACAATTAATCCTGCGATATATTCAAGCCGCCCATGTCCAAAAGGGTGTTCTTCGTCAGCGGGTTTACTTGCTAACTTGAACCCTACGATAGTAACCAGCGACGAGGCAGCATCTGTTAAATTATTTAACGCGTCTCCTATAAGAGCAATACTATTAATCATTAACCCTGTGGCTAACTTAATCCCAAATAAAGCAGTATTGGCTATAATCCCAACGATACCGCTTAAATAGCCATATCTACCTCGAACCTCGGATAAATCGGTTCTTTGATAATCTTTAATAAAATGTTTAACCAAGAATTGACTTAGCATAAATTGCTCACTCATTCTTCCTCAAATAATATTTATCTATTATACCTTTCTTGAATCATCTTAGATTAAATAATCTCAGAGCGTTATTATAGAATACATCCTTATGATATTGCTTGGGAACTAGTTTTTTTATGAAATTAATGTAAGGCTTGATTGGTACAAGAGGCCAGTCTGAACCGTATAATATTTTTTGATATACTTTATCATCGTATATCAAAGCTCTTTGGATATTTTCTACAAACACCTGTTGGTCGGATAAGGCACTTATCTTCTTACTATCGCCGACAATAAGGCCAGCTAAATCTGCATATACATTTGTATTATTGGAAAGGACGAGAGCTGCATCCATTAACCAAGGATTACCCATATGGGCAATTACATAGTTGACTTCCGGATGTTCAATCGCTAGTTTATTTATTTTTAAAGGATGGGAGTATTCGAAATAACCTCTGAAGGAATATGTATCACCCGAGTGTATAATTACCGGAAGGTCATAATCCTGCGCAAGCTTATAAAGGGGTTCATACAGTTGATCATACACCTCAATTTGGTAATAACCCGGATATATTTTAAATCCTACAACATGGTCTTGTTGCAATTCATTTTCTATATCTTCAAGAGCTTGTTTATTCAGACTGAAAGGATTGATTCCCAAACAACACTTAATATTTTCAGGGATATTGTCTTCTAAATCAAGTTTCATAGGATTACTTGAATTGCTATCTGGAAAAGTTTTCTCAGATAATTCTGTGACTCCCATACCAATACCCATAGATACCTTCGATTTTAAAAATTCATTTTTCAATCCTTTGCCGGAGTAATCGACTTTTGAAATGCTCTTTGCGGTATTAATGAATCGTGTAATATTAGAGAAATGCATATGTGCATCAATAATATCCATTCTGTTCTCCTTCTAGACTTCGATCAAGTGCTGCACTACCTTATATCATGTTCGTTTCTGGATTATTTTATTTCCTCGTGGCAGGGGGACGTTTCGTTTGCCACCCCCAGTCAAAGGCCATTTCCTTTTAACGGATAACCAATTTTTTTAAGTAAATACTAAAGTTTACAGTTCCAGTCTCAAGATTTACATCCTTCAGCGTATCTGGCACATCACATATAATCTGTTTAGTAAAAACTTTTGCCTGGAGGTATAAAGTATTAATGGAAATAAGATTTGGATATGTAGCAATTGCCCTTAATTTGAATAACTCTTCAACATCCAAGACTATCACCCTCAAAAACCTCGAAAAGATAGCCGGCACAGAACCTAAACTTACAAAACTCTGTCGGATTACAAGTGAGAATCTTGAGAACGCCTTGCGAGTAATTCGTTACAACATGGAAGAAAAGATTCACATATATCGTCTGACCTCGAAACTTGTCCCCTTCGCTACATATCCCCTTGAATTTGAATGGAACTACATAGATATTTTCAAAAATCAATTGGAAAGAATCGGGAACCTTATTAAAACCTCCAGTATAAGAGTTAGTGCTCATCCTGATCATTTCACCGTTATTAATTCGCCTGATGAAAAAGTATTCAATAATTCTGTCAAAGATTTAGAATATCATGCTAGTATTTTTAACGCTATGGGATTGGAAAAAGAACATAAGTTGGTGACCCATCTTGGAGGATTCTATGGCGATAGGAATCAATCGATAGCTAGATTCAAAGAAAACTTCTTACGTTTGCCTCAAGGTGTTAAGTCTAGAATCGTCTTAGAGAACGACGATAAGATTTACACCGCCAAAGAAGTTCTCAGAGTATGTCAGGAACTAAAGATTCCTATGGTTTTTGATCTCCATCATCATACGTGTAACCCCGGAGGACAGTTAGAAAGCTTGATACCAAAGATATGGAGCACTTGGACAGATATCCGTCCAAAGATCCATGTCTCCAGCCCCAAAGATCAGAAAAACTACCGAAATCATGCGGATTATGTTGAAGCCTCTTCTTTACTAAATTTTCTTAGCTTAGCTAAAAAAGTCAACCGGGATTTTGATGTGATGGTCGAAGCTAAAATGAAAGATATTGCTATGTTTAACCTTGTTAGAGATTTAGGTGAGTATGAAGGAATAACACAACTTGATCAAAGTACTATTGAAATATAGCCTATTAAGAGGAGCTTCCTTTACTATATTTTGAGGTTATTGTCATTAGTTAATTTTTTTTGTCTTTCACCAAAGATAGTCGTACCCCAGACACCTACAAGAATAAGTACTATTCCAACTGCTTGGAGCCACCCGAAAGGGTCATTTTGAATAACCACACCGCCAAATACAGCAACAAGCGGAACCAAATTGAGCATGGTGGTTGTTTGACTAATTCTGAGGTGAGCCAAAGCATAGTTAAACATTAAGAAAGCAAAGACAGATGATATGACTCCAAGATAAAGAATTCCAATGGTTACACTGGGGAGTTTTAAAGGACTCAGGTAAATATCTAACGTTCCTGTTGATATGCTTTGGCTAATCCCCAGAGTATTAAAAATAATCATCCCTGACCACATCATAATATACGTAATCTCCACCGAGGTAAATTTATGAGATTGTTTTTTGGAAAGAATACTGTAAGCTGATTGTGCTATCACTGCTATGAATAAAGCCACGATCCCCCACAGATGTTCACCAAACTTCAATTCGCCTTGGGTAGAGACGATAACAAAAACCCCGACGATCGAGATGAGGATGCATATGAACTGTAAAAAATTAACCCTTTCTTTCAAGAAAAATCCTGCCATCACTGTGGAAACTACGGGAACTAGGGCAATGATCATTCCGGCTTCAGAAGCAGTAGTCCATTTTACTCCCCAAGTTTCCCCCATGAAATAAAGGCCTGGTTGAAAGAGAGACAAAGGTATTAATGCTTTCCATCCTTTACCCTTAAGGTCAATCCTAATCACACCAAGGGCCTTTAAAATTGTGAGTGTTATTACAGCTGAAGCAAAACGCAACCCCATAACCTGACTAGGAAATGTATGGTTTAAGACATCTTTCGTAAAGATAAAAGAAATCCCCCATATTATGGCTGTGACTATTCCTGCGATAATCGGAAGTATTTTTGTATTTTTACTATAATCCATTTTATCTATCATCTCTCTTCTTTTACTCGTAAATACTTAGACGCAACTTTAAACAGCATATCATAAACAAACGCACAAAATCTCTGTTTGTAAACGTTTATATACCACTTTTATCGCTTTTATTCTAATCCTTAACATATTGTTACATGTAATCTCCTAGGCTATTAATTTTTTGCCTGTAGAACTTTGTCACTCAAGCTAATATTCTGTAGCTGATTAATTAAGAATTTATACTCCTTCTCTTCGGACATTTCTGCTTTTTGACCATAGTAAACAGCTTGATAGTCCCTACTTAGTCTCATCAATAGTTCAGGCAACTCGTATTTTTGATCTTTGTACCATACACAGGTTTCTGTTTCAGGTATATGGTTTATCAGTCGCTTCACATATTCTTGAGAGGTTTCTGATTTTAACTTAACCAACCCATTTTTCTTTCCCCATTTTATAACTTGATGATAATGCCAATAGACGGACTTATAGTAAAAGTATGGAAAACGTCTATGCCATCTTAGTTTTAGGTATTGTAAATAGGCCTTTAAGTCTCTCCTGAAATTTTCCCACCATGATTCCTTTGTAATAATTAAATTTTTCGGGTATATCGGTTTAGAAATTTGTCTATTTCGGATTAACTTGGAAAGAATCCAAAAAGCAATTAAGACTAACAGAGTAAGAGCACCTGCAGTAATCCATTTTGAGGGTGAATAATTAAAAGTTCCTTGCTCTGCACCAGGTGGCATGGTTGGTTCTTCCGGTGTGCCAGGGATTTCTATCATTTCCGGTTGGTCAATAAAACTTGATAACCAACCTAGAAAACTATCAATTCTTAGAGCTAGCCATTTAAAACCTTCCCAGATACCCATCCCCAAGGAATATATTACATGATTTACTGAAGGTAAGAGTAAAGCTAATGAAAAGATTGGTATACATATGAATAAAACAATTACCATTCCTGCAAACCACTTAGACTGCCCTACTTTCATTATTCTAATCATTTGATTATCTTCGGAATCTTCATGGTTCTGTAATGTTAGAATCATCCCCAAGAGAGTACTAACAATAGCAACTATAAAAAGAAGGTGAAACGTTTGGTTAGTCCATTGATTGAGAGTGAATACAAAAGCAAACACAATATACAACATCACATTTCCTTCAAAATGTTGTAATATTGCACGACGATTAGGTTGGCGGTAGACTAATCTAGCACTACGGATAAAAATAAAGCTAAGCCCTATACTTACCGCTAATCCGAAACCCCAGCCTCCTTCTGGAACTACACTTATCCAATTTTGTAAAACTATAAATCCTATGACTAGTATGTTTCCTAGAAAAAAGAGTAGCTGATTACTTTTCTGCACCAACAAATTATTCAAAGTATATCCTATTACTCCAGCTACCATTATCCACGTTAAATCAAAAAATGCCGGCTGATTCCACTTAACACTCGTGAACATTACAATCCCATAATAAACCCAGATAATTTCGCTGAATATGGTGATGAATAATTTATATATACTTTTTACTTGTGCCATAATCAGGACCCCCTTCCAGATGAGGCCATCGACGTTAGCGGCATATCTATAGGTTTAGCTACAGCAGCTAAATGTCCAGCGTAATCCGTTTCTTCCTTATAATAGAAACATACCTCTGAAAGCTTTTGTTTATGCTGGTGATACCACAGATAATGCTCTTCCGTAATATGATGACAGAAAACAAATAACGGAATGTTTAGTTGTCCCTTGTGCAGCATTTCATCTAAGGGACCCATTCCACGCACACCCAGACGTTGAGTAATCTGAGCTAGCTGATCTAGAAAGGGAGTTAAATTTTTACTGGGAAGAATATTAACCATCTTTTCATTGATATAGTTCAGCCCGTTGCTGGCAAAACCGATGCTGATTCCCTGTTCCTTATGTTTAACAGCTACAGAGGCGATAAGCGAAAGAAACAATTCATAGCTTTCATTTTGTACAGCTACATATTCTTGTTGTTTAATTATATTATCATATTTTTTCTCATTAATTATAAAGCCCTGAACATCTATATAGATAAGCAGTTGTTCCATGACAACCGGCTGTGAAACATTGGTTTGCAATTTTCCAGTTCGCACACTGGCCCTCCAATTTAATCTCCTTAATTCATCCCCAGATTGATATTCTCTAATCCCAATTACTAACAGAGGGTCTTCTATGAATCCGCCTTGCTTCCCTCTTACTCCCCACTGCTTTGAAGGACGAAAACCCGAAACATCGACATCTACTAATTTAGGATATACATATAGTTTTCCCTCTAGAGTATATGTCTGTTCTGTCTCGGCAAAACGGAATCCATCTCCGGAACGTAATGTTACTTGCCCTATATCATAAACACCTCGTCGGAGAGCTGTCCCCTCTGATGTCCATTTAACTTTTTGAAACGAAAGTAACCATAATAATCGAATAGTAAACCTGTCGCCTGTGCTGTCTTCTATCCTAACTTCTTGACTACTGGGGAAACTCCATTCCAGCCATACTAATGGAAGAAATTTATCATTATGAACTGACGCATATATAAGAAATTTCTCATCTACAAATAATCTCGATTTGGAAAGCTGTAGAGTCGGCTCAATATTATTTAGAGATAGTCTTTTCCAGGTTAAGATAAGTATAAATAACACCAATAAAAACACACTTATAATAATTAGTGGTATAAACCTATTCCAAATAGCTACTGCTAGCAATAATAACAGCACCCAAATTGTATGCGTTTCGAATAATAAACTCGATTCTACGACTTGTACTTGCTCTTTGTCCTCTCCACTCATAGACGAACTACCTTTTCATCAGGCAAGCTGACTTTTCCCATTATTTCATCTAGAATATCTTCTGCTTTTACACTATTGATATGTGCTTCGGTTCTCATAATTAAGCGATGATTCCATACAGGTTTGAGCATATCTTTTACATCGTCTGGAATTACATAATTACGACCGTTTACTAATGCCCAAGCTTTAATAGTTTTATAAAGAGCTTTGCTTGCTCTCGGGCTTACACCAATAGAAATAAGGGGATGCTTACGGGTTGCATTGGCTAAGACAGTAATATATTCCCGTATTGAGGGGTGAATATGAATATCTTGGCATTGCTTTTGCAGCTCTTGAATCTCCTCTGGATTGAATTTACTGCTTATCTTTTCATAGGGAATCTCATCTCCCACTTTTTCAAGCATCTGCTCTTCTTCTTTCTGAGTGGGATAGCCTAGCTTCAATTTCATGGAGAATCTATCCACTTGAGCTTCAGGAAGCGGAAATGTTCCTTCCATCTCTATCGGGTTTTGGGTGGCTATAACAATGAAAGGGCTGGATAAAAGATAAGTTTTTCCTTCAATGGAAACTTGTCTTTCTTCCATACATTCCAACAAGCTTGATTGCGTGCGGGGTAGGGTTCGATTGATTTCGTCAACTAATAGTATATTAGTGAAGACAGGACCTTTTCTTAAATAGAATTCATTCGTCTGAGGATTGAAGATCGAGACACCCAGGATATCTGATGGGAGCAAATCAGGCGTACACTGTACTCTGGAAAACATACAATCCAGTCCTTTAGAAAATGCTTTAACCATGGTAGTCTTCCCTGTTCCTGGAAGATCTTCCAACAAAACATGTCCTTGGCTTAAGACAGCAGTTAATATGAGTTTTAATTCTTTTCTTCTCCCAACAATGACTTTGTCCAGTTCGTTCCATAATTTATCTAGTTTTTGGCTTAATATTTCAAACATTTCATCATTCGTATTCATTTGCTTCCCCCTGATTATTTCTACTGTAATAGCCCGCTCCATCAAATATCAGATAGAACGGGCATTGAGGTGTTATCGTAATTATATCATACCAACTATCGCCTTTTATAGATTACCTAAAAGTCAAATTCTAATAAGTTTGGGTGAACACACCCAATATCTCCTCCTATTGAGCGTTCTGCTGCTTTGCTGCTTAATTGATAAGCCTGTAGAGAATACTGCAGGCTTTTTTGCGGCATAATAATTTGGCAATCGAGTATAGAACTCTTATCGTTAAAATGAGGTGAGAAGAGGTTAATACTCGATTAATTTTAAAGAGGTGTGGCCTATGTACATACAAAAAAAATCACAGTTCCGTCGCTTATTAAGCATAATAATGCTATTGTTTCTAGCTTTGGCTGGCACTCCAACAACCACACTCGCCCAGGATGATTGTCTCCAGTGCCATAGTGATGAAGGTTCTATCGTTAAACGTTCGGAACACGACTTTTTAAGTTGTGTAAGTTGCCACAGAGACATCGAAAAGTTTCCACACCCCGAAGACGCTTCCTTAGATAAAAAAGAGAGCGTTGCGACCTGTGCTCTCTGCCATGAAGGTCGAATAACTGATAGTTATGGCGACAGTTTTCATGGTAAAGCAGTTCATCTTGGCAGCGAAAAGTCGGCAACCTGCGTAGATTGCCACGGTGCCCACAACGTTTTAAATTCAGAAAATCCCGATTCCCAAGTTGCTAAAGAAAACATACCGGAGACATGTGCTAGTTGCCATAATCAAGCATCACCAGGCTTTGCCGAAGGTGAAGAGCATTATAAGTTTGCAGCTTTCGGTGCAGGAGCACCTATGTACTATACAGCCAAGTTTTTTATCTGGCTGACCTTGATAACAATTACCGCCCTAGTTCTCCATATGGAACTACAACTGTACCAAAACCTGCGTGCAATTCTACGGGAAAGAAAAAGGAGGTAACAGACCGTGGCCAAAGAACAGGTTTTTCAACGTTTAGATATCCATCAGCGCATCCAGCATATCGGGATGTTCACCAGTTTTTTCGTTTTAACAATTACTGGATTGCCCATTAAGTTTGAGCAAAGTAGGATTTCCCAATGGATTGTTTCAATGCACGGTGGTTTCGATAATATGTTTGCCGTCCATCTGGTAGCAGCAGTTGTTATGTTGGCGGTCTCCGTTTATCACTTAATTTACCTGGTGGTTAATCCTCTAATCACAAAAAAAATGTCCTGGGCAACGGTGCCAAGGGCCAAAGACTTTTCCGATGTTATCCATGACGTCCAGTTTTTGTTGGGATTTAAAAAATTCCCACCTAAATTTGACCGTTTCACCTATAAAGAAAAATTCGATTACTGGGCTGTATTCTGGGGTATGGCCATTATGGGCGGGTCAGGCTTAATGTTGTGGTTTCCGCAGTTTTTCACCCAGTATATGCCACGTTGGGTAGTTGATTCAGCGAGATACGCTCATACTGACGAAGCCATCTTAGCTATCAGTGCTATTTTTATTTGGCACTTCTTCAACGTCCACTTCGGTCCTAAGTTCTTCCCGATGAATCATGTGTGGTACAGAGGGATAATTACTAGAAAAGAAATGGAAGAAGACCATCCATTGGAATTGGAAAGACTCGATGCTGAAAACGGAAAGCTGGCTAGGAAATAACAGAAGGAGGAAGAATATTTTGGATGATTACAAATATAGAAAAAGTCTACCCTTGACCATATTTCAGATGATATTTTATGCGGTAATACTTGTAGTAATCCTCATCTGGGGATTCCACTCAACTTAGAACGGTTCAAACCCCAAAGGGCTTAGGACATACTTGACAGGGCTTGGGCAGAGAATTTTCTTCTAAATGCTGGCTATACTCTTCTTCTGCTTGATGAATGCGTAACAGGCTAGGTTCATAATCAATAAACGCAGACATTAACCGAGTTAAGGCTTGCTCCCTCTTTTTGAAGGGCAGACAAAACTCTCTGTACTCCTCACCTTCTAAGATTTGACTTAAACCTGATTGTTGGATGTTACCAAAGGATTGACAAGGAAACTTATAAGACTGGCCGCGAAATATCTTAGGATTTTCCATTCTAGCTAGATAAGTGCAAGGGGTTACATCACCACGGACAGTAATGAAGACATACTTGTTAGGGTTTAGTTCGCAAGATGCCTCCTGCTCCTTGGCAGCGAGCTTGCAAGAACGAAAAGAAATTTTCTTCTTACTTGCCAGACTGGCAGCTACATCAAGATACTCCTGATACTGCCTTAAATTTGCTTCCATACTCCCCGATGAAGATTTTTGTTCCTCTTCATCCCAACAAAAAACCTTTTGCTCATCAGCCAGCTGGTTAAAAACATAATCGAGGTTGGTTGTATAGAAATCATCTACTCCCCAACTCAAAGCCAGCTTCAGTGCTTCAGGTAGCTCATGTATGCTATCTTTGGTCAACATATAGGAAATACTCACCCTGGGTCGATTTATCCCTTTGGCCCGTCGCTGTTGAAGAAGGTTCACAACATTTATTCCGATTTGCTCCAGCTGTGACCCTACTCGTAATCTTCCATGGCTCTCCGAAGTAGCTCCAGCGATGGATGTGGAAATCTGATCCACTCCCATTCTAAAAATATTGTCAAGGGCGTCCTGGTTCAGGAGAGTGCCGTTGGTAGTAAAACCAACTTTAACCCCAGCCCCTTTAGCCAGTTGAACCATCTGCCAAATATCTTTATGTAATAATGGCTCACCCCACCCTTGTAAATAAACCCACTTAAACCAGGGAAAATAAAGTGCTAGCTTTTGAAAAAGTTCCAAATCCATGGTGTCAATACCGTAGTGGTGATGCTGGTGGGTAGTTGGGCAAAAGGTACAACGGATATTACAAGAAGCACAAACTTCAATCTGCATGGCCTCGAACAGTTGGTTCTCTTTCTTACGTTTAAATATTTGAGACAATATCTTCACAACAGCACCTCCAGCAGAAATTTTACAAATATTTCATTGCTTCCATTTTACCATCAATTCCATTATTATATTTCTTTTAATTGATCTCTATATTGATATTATTACTTGCTACAGAAATACCATCTTCTGAAATGCTACTGATCAATTTCTTAAAGCGTGAATTTGAAAATGGGTTACTGAATAAAATATAATTTTTGCCACACAATAATATCTAGCTAGCCTCATAAGGGGGAATAAATTTGAAAGAGGGTAGTTATTATGATTGGGCCCGCCGCAAAGGAGTATCCCGTCGTGACTTTCTAAAGTTTTGTACGATTACAGCTGCAATGCTAGGACTTGATTTAAGTGCCGTCCCCAAAATAGTTAAGGCTTTAGAAAACAAGTCGCGTATGCCCGTTATCTATCTCAATCTACAGGAATGCACCTGTTGTGCCGAATCCTTCATTCGTTCTGCTCACCCTTTGTTTGCTGATTTGATATTTAATATGATCTCGCTCGATTATATGGAGCCCCTTCAAGCTGCAGCTGGATTTCAAGCTGAGGCAGCACGACTCAAATCCATGCAGGATAATTATGGTAAGTACGTTTTAGTGGTTGAGGGCAGTGCAACGCTGGCTGAAGGCGGAATCTATTGCACCATTGGCGGCAGGACTGCTAACGACTTGCTAAAAGAATGTGCTGATGGTGCAGCAGCAGTCATCGCTTATGGATCCTGTGCTACTAATGCCTGTGTACAAGGTGCTTATCCTAATCCAACGGAGGCTGTGCCTATTCGCAGAATTGTTAAAAACAAACCGGTAATAGATGTTCCAGGGTGTCCTCCAATAGCAGAAGTTATCACAGGTACCATTGTTCATTATGTAACCTTCGGGGAAATTCCAGAACTCACCAGTTTAGGACGACCAAAAGCCTTTTATTCCAAACGGGTGCATGATGGCTGTGTTCGGCGTGCCTTTTTCGATGCTGGGCAATTTGTAGAAGAGTTTGATGATGAAGGAGCTAAGAAAGGATGGTGTCTATATAAGCTTGGTTGTAAGGGACCTGTAGCTTATAATGCCTGTGCTGTTACAGAATGGAATAACGGCGTGAGTTTTCCGGTAAAATCAGGTCATCCCTGTATGGCTTGTTCCGAGAATAATTGGTATGATACCAGCACTCCGTTTTACACTCACCTTGCTGAAATCCCTAATAATGTCATAGGTAAGAATCCCGACCAGATTGGTCTGGCGGCCTTAGGTGCTGCCGGAGTCGGGGTTATTGCCCATGGAACGGCTACTGCAGTTATTAAAGGACGGGAGAAATCTGATAAAAGTAAGGAGAGCAAAAAAGCAGATTAGTTTCTCTAAGACTAGTTTGTATACTAATTCCTAGCTTGTTTACTTATTCGTTATTCCAAAGGATTTATCTATACTCCGTTTTAATGAGAAAGAAAGGTTTTGAATCTATGGCAACAAAAAGAATCGTAGTAGATCCTATTACTCGAATCGAAGGTCATTTACGAATTGAAGCCGTTGTTGACGGTACAAGAATCACTGACGCTTTATGTTCCGGCACCATGTTTAGAGGAATTGAAAAAATTGTTGAGAACAGAGATCCGCGAGATGCTTGGGCTTTTGTCCAGCGAATCTGTGGGGTCTGTACCCACATTCATGCGATTGCCTCTATCCGGGCGGTCGAAGATGCCTTAGATTACCCTATTCCTAAAAATGCTAACTATATCCGCAATATCATGACCTTAACTCAATTTGTTCAGGACCATGTGATTCATCTCTATCATCTCCATGGGTTTGATTGGGTTGATGTAGTCAATGCTCTTAAGGCAGATCCCAAAGCAACGAGTTCCTTGGCGATGTCTATTTCTAACTGGCCCAATTCGTCAGAAGGTTATTTCCGAGATGTCCAAAATAAAGTCAAAAACTTCGTAGAAAGTGGTCAGCTCGGCATTTTTGCAAATGCTTACTGGGGTCATCCTGCCTATAGATTACCCCCCGAAGGAGATCTGATGGCAGTCGCTCACTACTTGGAAGCCTTAAACTGGCAGAAAGAAATCGCCAAAATTCATACTGTATTCGGGGGGAAAAATCCCCATCCCAACTATCTGGTAGGTGGTCATTCTTCTACTATTAACCTGAATGATGTCCATGTTATTAACATGGAACGCTTAAACTTAGTTAAAACTAAAATTGATGAAGCCCAGGAATTTATCGACAAAGTGCTGATACCCGATATCTTTGCTATTGGCGGTTTTTATAAAGGTGACCTTTGGGGTGGCGGTGTGGGTAACTTTCTTGCTTATGGTGGTGTACCGCTTACCGACATCAGCGACCCAAGCAGCTATCTGTTCCCTGGCGGAGCAGTTTTAGATCGGGATTTAACCAAAGTGTACGATGTTGATCTGAAAGATCCCAATCAAATTCAGGAATTTGTGACGCATTCCTGGTATAAATATGATGATAACAACGCTGGATTACATCCTTGGCAAGGAAAAACAGAACCGGCTTATGACGGACCGAAACCGCCTTACCAGAATTTAGATGAGAACAAAAAATACAGTTGGCTTAAAACTCCGCGTTGGCAAGGTCATGCTATGGAAGTTGGCCCTCTAGCCCGCTTCGTTGTAGCTTATGCCAGAGGGAATCAAGAAATTCGCAGCTTGGTTGACGATGCTCTTACCAGACTGGACCTTCCGGTAAATGCCCTGTTCTCAACCTTAGGGCGTACACTTGCCAGGGCCTTGGAAGCAAAATATTGTGTCGATCATTTAGCAGGTTTTTACTCTGATCTAATCGCCAATATTAAAGCAGGTGACTCTCAGACCTTTAATCAAGAAAAATGGGATCCAAGCCGTTGGCCTGCTCAGTCCCAAGGGATTGGTTTAGCAGAAGCACCTCGGGGAGCATTGGCACACTGGGTAAAAATTAACGGTGGTAAAATAGCAAGCTATCAAGCCGTTGTCCCAACAACTTGGAATGCTTCTCCCCGTGATATGAATGGACAAAAGGGCCCTTACGAAGCTTCCTTATTAGATACCCCTATGGCAGTTGCTGATCAACCGCTAGAATTGTTACGTACTATCCATTCCTTTGATCCTTGTATTGCGTGTTCAACGCATTTGTTAACACCAGAGGGAAAAGAAACGCTACGAATCACCAGTTTATGACCAAAAGGAGGAATCACCATGGCAGGAACTACAAGCAAAAGCACCTCGTCTATAGAACATATACCACACGATTCGGACCGTCGTCCTGTCTATGTATGGCAGTTTCCGGTTCGTATTTTTCATTGGATTAATGTCTTTGCTATTGTGATATTATTCCTTACAGGAATGTATATAGCAAAACCCCTACTCGTTGCCCCCGGAGAAGCTACACAGAATTTTGTCATGGGAACGATTCGTTATTGGCATGGAGTTACTGCTTACATATTTACAGCTAATCTAATATTTCGTCTTTATTGGTTTATAGTTGGCAACGAATATTCAAAAATGCGTTTTTGGCAAAAGAACTTTTGGGGAAATATGGTATCAACCATTAAATATTATCTCTTCATGAAATCTGAGCATCAAAATAGTTTAGGACACAATTCTTTGGCCCAGTTAATGTATTTCTTTTTTGTCTGGCTGGCGAGTGGAATTATGATTCTGACCGGTTTTGCTATGCGGGTGGGTACTGATCAAAGTGGGATATTAGGAAGCCTCTTCTCTTGGGTTATTCCGGCTTTTAACAGTGAAAGCCAAGTAAGAATGTTCCATCATCTCTTTGCCTGGGGTTATGTCATATTCCTGCTAGGGCATCTCTATATGGTTATAAGACAAGATATCTTGGATGATGATGGTACAATTTCCTCTATAATTAATGGGTATAAATTTGACTTGTCCTCCAATGTTCATTCCAATAAACGTTTAGCAAACGAGTTCGTGCCTAAGGCCAATAAACCATGACCAAGAGAATTGCCTCAGAACTTAATCCAAATATCGGGGTCCTGGCACTAGGAAACTTATTACGTACAGATGAGGGGGTAGGCATTCATTTACTTGAAGGACTTCGTGAGCATTTGCCTTTGGATGTTGAAACCCTTGATGGAGCTACTTCAGGCTTGGAATTACTGGATTTCATTGAACGCCATAATTATTTGATAGTCCTTGACGCAGTTGATGCCGGCCAAGCCCCTGGCCAAATCATTCAATGGACAAATGATCAAGTACCTAGATTTACAACTAAAAAATTGTCTCTTCATCAAATGGGTTTTGCTGAGGTTCTATTTTGGGGTGAGTTTATGGGCATCAGCCCTGACGAGATTATAGTTGTCGGTATCCAACCACAAAGTTTGGATTGGGGTATAGAATTGACAGAAACCATTCAGAAGAGTGTGCCAAAAGCAATAGAAATAGTTCTTAATTACATAGAGAACTGGAAGCTATAGTGGAATTAAAGGGCGGTGAAACCGTCCCATTAATTCCACTTTTCGAAATAAATAAGTTGACTATGGTTTAAGAAATTAGTATTATATACCCGTAGGGGGTATATATGGGAGTTAACAATGTGAATGAAATAAAAAATAAAGTTGAATTAAGATATGCAAAGGAAAGCGAGAACGAAAGTAATCTAAGCTGCGGAAACAATCTTAGTTTCCTGGAATTGGAGTCTGGGGACAGAGTACTGGATCTAGGTTGTGGAAGAGGGATAGAGACTATAGATGCAGCGAAATTAGTGGGAGAATCTGGTAAGGCTGTAGGTTTAGATTTAACATCAAACATGCTGAATGTGGCAGAAGAAAATGCCAAGAAACAAAATATTGCAAATATAGAATTCGTAGTCGGTGATATTGAGAATCTACCATTTGAAAACGAAAGTTTCAATGCTGCCATGAGCAACTGTGTAATAAATCATGCTAGGGATAAATCAAGGGTTTATCAGGAAATTCACAGGGTTTTAAAAGATGGAGGAAAATTTGTTGTCTCCGATGCTGTGACTAAGTCTCCTTTACCGGAATCAATTAAAAATGACCCTTTGCAGTGGGCTTCCTGCTTTGGTGGTGCTATAACTGAAAAAGAATATTTAAGCAGCATAAAAAAAGCTGGCTTCAAAGAGATTGAGATTCTCAAAAGAAGAGAATACTTAAAAAATGGATATGCCTTTATAAGTTTAACGATAAGAGCATATAAAGCACGTTAAGGAGGTGATTAGAATGAGAAAGGTAACAAATAAGAATAATAAAAGTTCTTGTTGTTCCGATATCAAAACTGCTCAGTGTTGTGCAAAATCATCAAAGGTAGTTGAAGGATGTCATGACTAATACATAGGCGGCTATATTAGCCGCCTATCCAAATCTGGGGGAAAGACATGTATTATAGTAAAAATAATATTATTGTTAAAATAGATAATACGATTCCTGTTCAATATGCGATACTAAACCCTTTATCTGGGAACTTTGACATTGTAGAAAAAAAGGAATACGAGCAATTAAACAATATTAAAAAGACTGGAATAATTGATAAATATAACAAACAATTTATCAATTATCTTCTTGAAAGAGGCTATTTGTTTGCAGACAAAGTAGATGAAGATGAATCAATCAAGCGGGAACTTGCTACTTTTAGGGAAGAAAAAGAGAATTCCCTCGTACAGCTTTTATTAATTCCAACCTATGGGTGTAACCTTGCGTGTACCTACTGCTATGAACATGGCATCTCAGGAAAAGCTGGAATAATAACTAAAGAAATTGTTGATGCGTTCTTTGATTACGCAAACACTAATTTTACCGAAAGAAAACTAAAACCTTTTATAACCTTATTTGGAGGAGAACCGCTTGTTAATTCTCCAGCCCAAAGGAAGATTATTCAATACATTATAGATAAATGCGTTGAATATGATTATGAGATTTCCGCTGTAACCAACGGATTTGATTTGATAGATTATGTTGATATATTAAAAGAAGCAAAGGTTAAAGAAATACAGGTAACTCTCGATGGTGTCAGGGAAGTACACGACCAGCGAAGAGGTACTGCAAATCAAAAAGGTACGTTTGACAGGATAGTTTCCGGTATAGAAAAGTTAGTTGAGAACAAAATACCAATTAACTTAAGAACAGTTGTAGACAGAGAAAATATGCTGAGTCTTATAAATCTGGCTGAGTTTCTTGATGAAAAGGGTTGGCTGGATTTAGAACCAGGCTTATTCAAGACCCATATAGGAAGAAATTATGAACTATTCGCGTGCTACGCTAAACCCCAGCATCTTATGACTCAGGTAGAACTCTGGGCAGATTATTCAATCCTCAGTAAAAAATATCCCATCCTGCAAAAGTTCCATAGACCAGACTTCAAAGGCATAAGGCATCTAGTAGACACTGGGGAATTGTATATGGCAAGCTTTGATACCTGCCCTGCGGCTAAGACTGAATGGGTATTTGACTACAAAGGCGATGTTTACGGCTGTACTGCAAGCTGCGGCAGAGAAGAACTTAAGCTTGGAACTTTCTATCCCGAAGTCAGTCTAAATAAAAAATCCGTCAGTGAATGGCAGCAGAGAAATGTCTTGAATATAGACGACTGCAAAGATTGTCAGTATAACGTAATCTGCGGCGGAGGCTGCGGAGTTGTGGCGTTAAATAAGAATGGAAGTATCCTGTCCCCTGACTGCAGACCCATTCAAGAGCTAATTGAGGTTGGTGTAAATCACTATATTAAAGAAATTAAAAGTATGACTGGAGAAGAAGAACAGTTTATTTCTGGATGTATTGTATGCGGCAAGGAGCTTGTCTACAATACTCAACAAGCAGTAAAGGCCAAATGTTTCTATTGCAATCGGGAAGAAGAAACCTATGTGACCTGCGAAAGTGGTCATTATGTATGCGATAGTTGCCACGGAAATAATATCCTGGGACTGGTTGAAGAGATATGCGTTGCTACAGATATTAAGGACCCGATTGAACTTGCAAATAGGATTTTTGAGATACCGGATCTTAATATGCATGGGCCAGAATACCACAGTATTGTTCCTGCAATACTAGTAACAGCATATCAAAACGTTATCGGAAATAAAAACCCACCAAATATACGAGAAGCAATAAAAAGAGGCCAGGATACAAAGGGTGGTTATTGTGGTACCCATGGGGCTTGCGGTGCCGCAATTGGTGCGGGTGCTGCCTACTCAATAATTAATCAAGTAAGTCCGCTATCCAAAGAAATCAGAGGAAATGCCAACCAAATCACAGCCCAAGCACTTCTTAATATAAGCCAATACGGGGGTCCAAGGTGCTGTAAGAGGGAAACAATATTGTCCCTTGAGAGCACAAAAAAGAATATAGATGTGTTTAAAGATTTGAGTGGGTCAAAATATGTATGCAAACAGTTTAAAGATAATAAAGACTGTTTAAGAAGCGAATGCCCATATTTTCCTTATAATAAGTGATAATACAGAAAGGATGAAAGAAAATGAGCGAAAGAATTATAACAATAAATGCTGATAAATTTGAACAAGAAGCACTAAATAGTAAAACACCTGTAATCGTTGATTTTTATTCGGAAGATTGTGCACCATGCGAGGTTCTTGCCCCTATCTTCGAAAAGATGGCAGAAAAATACGGAGATTATATAAAGTTTATAAAAATACTAAGGCAAGATAATCGAGAATTTGCCAAAAGCCTTAATGTTAGTAGCAGTCCAACAGTATTGTTCTTTAAAGACGGTCAAGAGGTAGGTTCAAGGCTAAATGGATTTATGAATAAGCCGCAGGTTAGAAAAGCTATCGAAGAAATATTAGGAGATGTAATACCCTCAGAACCCTTGAAAAGAGTTGATTGCGACGTAATTATCATGGGTGCAGGGGCTTCGGGACTTTCTGCAGGAATTTATGCATCAAGGGCTAAGCTAAATACAGTAATTTTGGATGAAAGCGTTCCTGGAGGCCAGGCTGCTTCCACATACCATGTGGCAAATTATCCCGGGACTCCAGGAGTTGTAAGAGGCAAAGAGCTCATTAACAACATGAGGGAACAAGCTTTATCCTTTGGAGCAACAATAGATGACTTAAAGGAGATATCCGAAGTAAAGCTTCAAGGTGACTTAAAATATGTTAGAACTGAAGATACAGAATACTATGCAAAGGCAGTAATAATTGCATCTGGTGCTCAACCCAGGGCCCTCCCAGCTGAAGGAGCTGACGAGTTCAAAGGGCGTGGAATCCACTATTGTGCAACCTGTGATGGCTCAATGTATGAGGGTAGAAAGGTTGTAGTAGTTGGAGGAGGAAACTCAGCTGTAGAAGAAGCAGTATTTTTAACCAGATGGGCTTCTCATGTCACAGTAATCCACCAGTTTGATCACTTCCAAGCTTCAAAGACTGCCCAAGAAGAGGCTTTTCAAAATGAAAAAATTGATGTGATCTGGGATTCAGAGGTCAGAAAAGTAAATGGTCAGGGACATTCATTGACAAGTGTAGTTATTGAAAACTTAAAGACAAAAGAACTTCAAGACGTAGTTACAGATGGAGCATTTGTATATATAGGAATCCAACCTAAATCCGACCTATACAAAGGGCAAGTTAACATTGATCAATGGGGTTATGTTATAGCTTCTGAAGATACACAAACTAATATTGAAGGAGTCTTCGTAGCAGGTGACATAAGGACTAAACAAATACGTCAAGTTGTAACCGCCTCCTCTGATGGTGCTGTTGCTGGAATCATGGCAGAAAGATATATATCATCGAAAAAGTAATCATTAACGATATCACAACAGTGTTATCTATACGCTAAAAGAGAGTAACCATAATTAAAAATTGATATTCATAGTAAAGCCCAAGGAATGCAATAAATATGCTATACCTTGGGCTTATATAGTTATAAATCATATGGTTTAAGAATAATTTTCATAACTCGATGCAAATAATATATGAAGTGAATTTATTACTATAGGAGGTTAATTATGGTTAATATATCTTTGTCAGACAAGGAAATAGAAATATTGAAAAAATCAATAAACCACTGTTTGGAAACTTGTGCAGATGGCGGCTCGGAAAGCGGATGTCCTGACTGTGAATCGCTGAACAACATATTGGAAAAATTGTCAAAATAGAATAGACTCGTAATCAGGTATCGCCTGTTACAATCAACTTCCTTTGCCCCCTATTCCGTTCCCGATTTTAAGGCTTCACTCATAGAAACGGTATTAACTTTTTTCCTGCACAGCAGCTTTGACAACTCATAAGAGAACATCACAACAACAAACCCAATTAAAATGTATGGCAAACTAATCGTCGAAGGCGGCAACGTCAGACCGACGCTATCTTCCAGTGATTGAATCAGTACTCCTATTGCTGAAAGAGTTAACGGTACGCCAATAATATATCCAAACACAACAACCATAGTTGAGCTATTTAGAATCAAGGAGTTAATCTCTTTCTTGCGATATCCGAAAATCTTCATTAGCGAAATATTGTGCTTATTCTCCTCAACCATTAATGAAGTTACAACATAGATGACAATCATTCCGATGATAAATGCTATCGCCGCCAGACCACCAATCATTGCCTGCGTGGGTGCAAGTGCTTCTCGAACTGCAGCTAATTTATCGTCCAATGACACTACGCTGAATGACTGATTTTCAGGAATATCTAACAGATCATTACTAAAAGCCCCCGTATAACTTCCTTCTGGCATCTCGAATTTCTCATTATAGTCCGCCAGCGGCATGAATATAAATTTACCCTCATAGGTATCTGCTATCGCTTCAATCTTCAGTGAAAATAAGCGACCATCCAGCTTCCTGACGATACTGATGGTATCGCCCTGCTTTAATTCTAATTGATTGGCAAGAGGCTTCGTTACAATAACCTGGTTGTTACTCAATCTAGTACCAGATTCATCTATAAGGTTAACCATAACAGAGTCCGACATAACGCCACTGACATAAAAATCTTTCTTATTATCGGTCTCCGTCAGAAATAACGCTGCCGAAATGGGCTCCGCACCCTTCGGCAGCGGATCATAGCGTAACTTTTCGAACTTATATTCATACTCGAAAGTGTACACGGTGCCTCCGGTAAGCATATTATCAAAACCACTTTTCAGGGTGAAACCCCAGAGCAAAAGCATTGTCGCTACGGCAACACCAAAGAACAGGAAAGCTAGACGGGACAGACTTCTAAGTTGTCCTCTGATTTTGAACTTTGTAGGAAATTGAAGTTTTTCAAGTTTGAGCACACTCTCCAAAAAATTGACCTTGTTCTTCTCTTTCTTGCCTTTCATAAGCTCCACGGGCGAATGCTTCAGCTCTTTGCGGATGACAAAGTAACTACTGCTGCCGAGGAAGAGAATAGGTAAGAAAACGCTTAAGACCATCATGCTCGGATTATACTCGATTCCGGTCAGCGGTATATTAAAAGCAGTGAACATAAAAGATGTCATCGAGAGTACCGGGAGAGTACCAAGAATGGTCCCGAATATCCCTCCAATAACGGCTATGATGAGCGGAAATATCAAATAATGACGTTGGATTTCCTTTCTTCTATACCCGAACGCATACAAGCCGCCAATGATCGCTGATTCGAGATTTATCAGTCGCCAAATGACGTTCCCTACCATAATGCTGGCCAACAATAAGATAGCTGTAGGCACAGCCTTACTCACCAGATTGAGGATTTCCGCTTCTGCATCAACGATATTGACCCGCTTGTTATCTTCGATGTCTGTCCATTTTACAATATCAATGCCATTACTCTTGAGAAGCTCTCTAAAATCAGCTGACTGGATTTGGGGGTTTTGATTAACCTGGTTAAACTTTACCGCGTAGAAGTTACTTCCTTGATCAAAGCCGGCGAAATCTTCCTTACTAATTACTGCGATACCGAAGCCGGGCAACGGCATCATCATTTCTTCTGATTGCAGTGGATAAATATAATTGGGCAAGGCCATAATACCGGCAATGTTAAAGGATTTATCCAATATCCTGATCTCATCGCCGATTTTATAGTTGTGTGCCTCAGCAAAAACCGGGTTGATGAGGATATCGCCGCTTCCACTTAATTCTTTACCGTCGAGAATTGCCGGGATGTTAACCCTGTCATTGTAGCTGAAGATGCGTAAGGTTTTCCCTTCGGCAAGCGTATAGTCGAAGGTGAATCCTTCTTCAATCATTGCGTTACCTGCCAACTCAAGTTCCTGCAGGTTGCTTATTCTTTGGTTGGTTGTGAATGCAGCATCTTCTTGCACATATCCGACTTGAAATTCATTAGCCAACCGCTCAAAATTTTCGGCAAACTGACTCATCAATGTAAATGTAAAGCAGCTAAAAGTGATCAGCAAAATCAGTCCGATATACTGTGCTTTGTTTTCAAGGAGAACACGCTTGATTCTCTTATTAATAGCCATTACCATTCAACCCTTTCCGCCGGAACAATCGCCTGATTAATCACTTCTTCAACGATTTCTCCGCTTCGCAGCTTAAATACCCTGTTGGCCATAGCAGCAATCGCAGTATTGTGAGTTATCATCAAAATAGTTGTACCAAATTGTTTATTCACCTGCTCCAATAGCTGCAAGATGCTGCGAGAAGTATTATAATCAAGTGCTCCGGTTGGCTCATCGCAAAGCAACAGCTTCGGATTCTTGACAATCGCTCTGGCAAGGGATACCCGTTGTTGTTCACCACCGCTCAACTCCCTTGGGAAGCGATGTTTTTTATCCTGCATTTCGACCGCCGCTAATACTTCTTCAATGTTTAGAGGTGATTTGCTTATGTTGGAAACAACTTCAATGTTCTCTCCAACCGTAAGGTTCGGAACGAGGTTATAGAACTGGAAAACGAAACCGATATCCTCACGTCTATATTCGGTTAGATTGTCATCGTTTAGATTATTTACCTCAATCCCATCAACGATTACCTTACCACTGTCACCACGGTCAATGCCACCAAGGATATTCATCAAGGTTGATTTTCCTGAACCAGATGGTCCGAGTATGACACCGATTTCTCCCTTTTCCAGCTCCATTCTTATTCCTTTTAAAACTTCATTAATAACCACGCCCGATGTGTAGCTTTTCTTCAAGTTCGAAATATCAATAAACATATTATTGATCCTCCCTTTTTGTTCCATAACTAACTGCCTCTATGTCTCCAGGTTCCTGTTTATAAAAACAACGTTTCAAAATGTCAAAATAATCATCCCATTCTTTAAGTGTATCCATACTGATATCTTCAAAAGACCTCACTTTATCTCTTTGCTCTTCGGCAAAACTTAGGATCGTCCAATTAATAATCTTCATCATTTTTTGTATATCAATATCATCACGAAATTTTGTCCAATCTATATTTTTATAACCTCTTTCTAAACCACTTTCAATAAGATACTTACCTATTTTATTAATCTCGGATTTTACTTCAGTAGCATCTTCATGGGCAGCAGCCTTTAGAAAATTAAATGCATGCGGATACTTTTTATAAATTTTTAATTTAATTAACCCTATTTCTCTCATTCTTTGAAAAATATCTGTTTGATTCCAATCTATTTCAATATAGATTTTGTCAATAACCTTAACTACATAGTCAAGTAAGAATAAATACAATTCCCTTTTACTGTTGAAATAGTTGAATAATGATCCTTTGGATATTTCAGCTTCTTTTATAATCTCGTTGGTAGAAGCCTTCTCATAACCATTTCTTGCAAATTCTTTCAAGGATGCATTAATGATACGTTCTCGTTTATCCGGTTCTAAGGAATAAAATTTGGAATAAACGATAATCACCTCATTTCCTTATCAATCCACAAATACTGACCATAGTGGTCATTTAAAATATACACCAAATGACCACTATGGTCAAGCAAAAACCCTCTTCCAATTTTCCTTTAGAAAAGGGTACTAAAAGTCGATTGCTCAGCCTTTTGAGTTGCACTAATTTAACTTATTGAAAGAAGCAAAAGAACTATTCCTTTGCTTCTTAGTATTTTCTTATATTTTCTTATATTTGCTTCTTTTTAGCCTTCCTACCGGAAATACTCAATAATACCATGGAATACAGCTGTTGCAACATTTTTTTGGAATATCGGATTTTTCAGTCGCTCATCCTCATAGGGATTAGAAAGATAAGCTACTTCAATTAATACTGAGGGTACATTTGTATTCCGCAGTACATAGAAGTCTGCTTGTTTAACACCTTCATTATCCGTGTTCACAGTTCTTGTAATCAAATTTTGGATAGCGTTAGCCAGCTTGGCACTTTCTGTTGCTCGAGGGTTGTTCCGCGAATAATACGTCGCAGTACCGTTAGTGTCAGGATTATAATTCGCATTATTATGAATAGAGATGAATAAGTCTGGCTTAGTATTATTAGCTATAGCGACTCTAGCCTGCAAATCAGCCCTTTCCGTGTAATTAGAAGCAACCGAAACATCCGTTGTTCTTGTCATACTAACTGATGCTCCTGCTTGCTCCAGTATATCATTTAGGTATGAAGCGATTGCTAAATTATTATACTTTTCATACATATAGCTTAAGCCAATAGCTCCTGAATCAGGGCCTCCATGTCCCGGATCAATTAAGATCTTCTTCCCTTTTAAGACATCTGCCGTAATTCCTTGGAATGGGTCAATAAGGATTTCTTGGGCAGGATCATAAGATGAAGAATTATCAGAATCAGTAAGAGAAGATGGTAAAGATGGAAAATCTTTAAGATTATCAGTATATTTGGAAGCAGCTTGTCCTTCGATGATATTTTGGGTATTCACACTAATTACACCAGTTCCTCCTAAAATATATACATTACCATTAGGGCTTAAATCAATTGAACCTTCTGAGTCGGAACCGTCACTTCCCCCCGAAAGAATATCGACGAACTCTGCATAAACCCATCCGTTCATTCCTCGATAGGCTGCTTTGTACCAATCCGTCTGGTCACCAGTGATTGCTACCTTGGCCCCTCGAGGGATTGTCTCTAAAATATCTGCCGTCGTAGATGGATTTTGTCTGAGGTTTAATCCCCCCGAAGCAGTAATCTTCCCTTGTTTAAATTCCTCTACGATTGTTACATAGTTGGCTGATACCCATCCGGTCTGGTTTTGATATGTTGTTTTATACCATTGACCTTGTGCATCAGTGATGTCCAGCACTGACCCTTCGGGTATGGTTAATAACAATTTTCCTGCCGCTGATGGTGTATCCCGAAGATTCAATCCTCCTGAGGCCGTAACTTTACCTCGTCCGCTTTCCGTAGTAGCGGTTGAAGGTTCAACTTTCATGTGTTTTCTCATTATGCTGTAAACTGCAGCTGGAACATCTTCAACCTCAGTAAGCAAAAGAGGAACTTTTAGTTTGGATGCCAGAACCGTCCCGGCTACAGCATCCGGAAAATTCCTGCCTGATGCTAAAAACAAATCATCTGACTCAACTGTGTCTTCCATGTACTCAACTACTTGGGCGTTAGTTTCATATCTGTTCTTACCACCTAAGCGAGTTTCAATGGTCAAGTTGTATTTAGTAAAAGCTTCGGTAGGAACAACTCCTTCCCCACCGATAACGATAATGTGCTTAGGTTGGGTTCTTTGTAAGTATTCAACCACAGAAGGTGGTATTATTTTTGAGGTAAGCACGATTGGAATCTGCTGAATCCCAGCAAAACTTGCAGCAGATAAAGCATCTGGAAAATCATCACCATTAGCAATGATAAGTGAATCGCTGTTTAATTGCTCGGCTAGCAGGACAGACGTTTCATTACGATTCTTGCCCCCGATTCGTTCCCAACTCAGGGATAGACTATCCAATTCTATTTCAATTGAAGATGTTAAACAAGCTTGTCCGCCTAAAAGGATTACTTTTTGAGGGTTTAAACGTTGTAGCTCACTAACAACGCGGGAATCAAGTGTTTTCCCCCCTGTCAGGAGAATAGGTGCATCAAGACTGGCAGCAAAAGGCGCTGCTGCAATGGAATCGGGATAATCATTATATTCACTTAGAATAACTGTTTGGGCTGAGGTCCATCCTTTTTGCGCTATGTTAAGAGCTGTTTCAATCCTATCCTTACCAGATATCCTCTCAGTTGTAAAAGCTAACGGGCTGGCTTTGGCTACAAAAGGTATGTTTAATACTAAAGCAAAACAAACAATAGCTACTATAAGAATTTTTTTCAAATATTCCACCCCTTTTATCTACTCATTCTTCTCAATTATACGATAGATACTATTAATTTAGTGAAAAATTAGCAATATGTATATATTGGTAGAACTTTATTTCATCCATCTAAATTATATTAGAATAAACCGCTTCTTAATAATAAGACGTAAGAAAACAAGGAAATATGACTCAAAATATTTTTTTACCTGAACATAAAAATGAAGCCAGCGAACTCTTAGGTTCTGCTGGCTTTACCTTAATCATATAGTTATTGCTTATATTTGGTAATCCAATTCTGTCTAGATAAAAATTTTTTCGATCTACATAATAATAATGTCAATCTGGCTTTCAGTTTGAAACCGTTATCTGGATAATTAGAATAAATCAGACTTTTAAATTCATCCATCTTATGATATCTTGTATTACTTCATCTCGATTAATTTCATTAAGCATTTCATGTCTGGCATTTTCATAAAGTTTATAGGTGATATCCTGAATACCTACAGCTTTATAACTTTGGACCAATGATGTGGTCATTTTACCATAATGGCCTACTGGATCCATTTGTCCTGAAAAAATAAGAATAGGGATATCTTTTGATATATTATTAATATTAGATTTTTTTTGCACCTCCATAATACCACCGAAAAAATCATTATAGAAACTCACAGTACAAACCTGACCACATAAGTCATCTTCCACGTATTTATCTACTTCTTTAATATCTCTACTTAACCAATCGAACCCATTCCGATTCTCGACACATCTAGCGTTAAAGTCCTTGAAGGTAAGTTCTTGAATTAATTTACTTTTATCCATTTTGCCATTCTTCTTAATAACTATCGCACATAAAAAGCGAGCCATGGCTAACATAATCTTAGAACTTCCACCAGTCCCAGATAGTATAAACCCTTTTACCCCCTGTGAATCTTTATATTGATGCATATAATGCCTTAGAATAAAGCTTCCCATACTGTGTCCCAGAATAAATAAAGGTAAACCAGGGTTTTCTTTCTTTGCCAGTTCGATTAATTCCTGCACATCTCTCACTAAGAGATTCCACCCATCTCCACCAGCATAGCCTTGGGTTTCCTGATTCTCAGTGGTTTTACCGTGTCCCCTCTGATCGTGGGCATAAACAATGTAACCTGTATTGGTTAAAGCCTCAGCAAAAGCTGCATATCGGCCTGAATGTTCTGATATTCCATGAATAATCAAAACTATACCCTTGAATGGAGATAAGTCAGGCTCCCATTTACGAGTAAAAATACTCATACCTATACTATTAAGAAATGAAAACTCCTTTGACTTCACCTAAATCCCCTCACATTACGTTTTAAGTATTTTTATGTCTGCATTATTTGACGTTTTAACTCTGCTGTTTTTGACATGATACATAATTATATCCGCTTTTTTTATTAATTGATCTATGGATTCGCAATCATCAGGATATTTTGCATATCCAATACTAACTCCTAAGAAAGGAATGTTAATGTCAAAAGCATTTAAGATTCTCTCATCTAACTCAGCTATAAAGAAATCAATATTACTACCATAATATATACAAATAAATTCATCGCCAGACATCCTGTAGAAACGGCCTTTATCTTGTATTACTTCTATTGTGGTGTTAGTAAAACTCCTTAGATATATATCTCCAATGTCATGTCCGTATGTATCATTTACGTTTTTAAAGTTATCCAAATCCATATACAGAAGGTAAAAAGGTTCTTTATTGGCAATTAGTTCTTCAGAATCAAGAAAAAGCGCTAATCTATTATTAATCCCTGTTAAATCATCGTAATACGCTATTTGCCTTAAGGATTCTATTCTTTTAGAGTTATCTACGACAGTATATATTAAACTATAACCTGTTATTGCTATCATGGATATAAGAACGATAATGGTTAGTGTCCAATATGGAGTTGAGTATACAGAAAAGTAAAATCGAATCAAAATAACAGTAACAAATAAAACTGTCCCAAATAAAATAAGGGATTTATTCGTCTCCTTATTAATATTTTCTAGAACAGTGCTGAATTTATTTTTTATGAACTTTATGACTATATTAGTTGTTACTATATAAATTATGCTCTGTATTGTGAGGATTCCCCCCAAACTATTTGGGAAAGATACAAGCTTGGAGATTTCTGCGGAAATCGCATTCACCGTAATTGTATGGGTCCATGAGAAAAACATTATAGTAAAAATAGTATTAGATTTTTCCTCATAAAGGTATTTGATAGGGAAAAAATAGATAAACCCAATTAAGACAAATATAACTTTAGGATATTTGTCTAATGGGAATAAAAGTATTCCATAAAGGAACACAACTGTAAAAACCAATAAAGTTGCTAGAACCTTGATATTTGAAAATTTATTCTTGGAACATAAATGGGTCGTTAATAGATTCACAAAAAGAATTTCAAGTACAATCAAAAGTTGTAATATCTGGTCCAAAAGCTTGTCCTTCCTCACCTTACCATGTAATGAAAAAAGCAGTAGTAACCATAATTATAACATCTTACTCTGTTTTCCGGACACATATCTTTATTCAGTATCTCTGCTAATAGTGATCTCAGCTGCTGGTGCTGTCCTAATGATAAAAGTTGCAGAATCATAATGTCTATCAAACCAGAGTGGGACATACATTATGTAAAGGGGTAACTCTAGTAGATATCCTTGAACCAATTGAATCTACTTAGAGGAGGTATATATAAATAAATGAAACATAAGGCATCATATTGCATATTGATTATTATTATAAGTTTATTTTTTACCAATGCAGCTTTTGGTAAGCAAGAAAACGAAAAAATTCACTCACAAAATTCAAATAATATTGCATTATGCTATCATGGATTTACGACTATTGAAGCAGACAAATCAGAATATGTAAGCTATTTAGAAGACTTTAAAGAGCAAATCAATTATCTTGAGAACAAAGGGTATACCTTTGTTCCACCTTCTCAATATAATGAGTGGTATTTAAACAAGATATCTATAGATACTGATACTCCTATCGCTACAATAATATTTGATGATGCAAGAGACTCAATAGATATTGCAGCACAATGGTTAGTCGAAAGTGAAATACCCTTTGGTATAGCTATAATCGGAAGAAAACTTGGCACAATATATCCCGAAGATGGATACATGACTTGGGCTGGTATAAAAGATATATATGATTCTGGGTATTGTGAACTACTTAGTCACACCTATAATATGCATCATTATAATTTATTTATGGAAAATGGGACAGTTGTACCAGCACCAATATTAGAAGGACCGAGTTATATTGATAATGGTGATTTTATTTATATCAACAGAGACGATACAAGATGGTACTGGGATTTAACTCATGTAGATGGTGCAACTTGGGGATTCCCTTTGTTTGGTACCGACCTAAAAACTAATCAACCAATATCAAGTACTATTGAATTTAAAGCCAAAGAAAACGTGACAGTAAATAAAATGAGAGTCTGGACTTCTTTACATTCTCCCTTTAGCAGCGGCTATAATGCTGATATAAAAATAGACATTAATGGCACAGAAGTTGCAAAAAAGACAATAAGTACAACGCAATATGAAACGCGCAGTCAGTGGCCGGAAAGAGAATTCGCAACTATAGATTTCGATAGATCATTTACAATTGAAGCTAATAAGACGTATACGATAACATTTACAACTCAAAATGTTGGAAATGCTTCTTTCAATATTTATGCTATCCCAAATTTTTCTGGAGATTATGAGTTAACTACTACATGTACTGGAATGTCTTATGGAGCACAAGAAAAATGGCCTGCCCAAGCAGGTTTAATACTTGCCGGGGATAATGGTAGGGTGGCAACACTAGAAGAGTTTCAACAGTATGTTTTAGAAGACCTAAGTAGGAACACTAAAGTTATAAATAAATATCTAGCGGCAAGTTGGGATGCTAATACAACCGGATTCGAAGAAAATGATTCCTTAGAGTGCTTAGTTCTAGGCGGAACATATACTGACGGAAGTTTAGCAAATACAAATATTAAATTTGCACCAGCTAAATCATTTATTGGTGAAGTTTTGAGATTTAAAACTGTATCTCACATAGGAAATTGGTACCCATTGATTATTGATGTATATATAAATGGACAGAAAATTTCAAGGTTCTCTTCTAATTGGCAGGACTGGACCTGGCAGACAGTTAACATTAGCCCCTATCAGTTTAAAAAAGGTCAAGAGTATGATATTACTTTTAAAACTATTAACAGAAGCCCGAACGGAACTGGGTTGATAAGAATATATACTGATCAACAAGATCTACCACGGCCAGCTTGGGATTCTTTAAATAATACTTGGACTCAACTAGATGATTCAAGCTTCCAATATGCACCTCAATATGAAGTAAATTCACGAGAAGGTACAGATGTATATCCAAGTGGAATGATTATAGATAATGTCGATTATGCTTGGGAATATTCATCACCATACACAGGTCCGGGAAAAGCGTTTTTAGAAATTTTGTCATGCACTCCTGGTATAGGTGTTACACCTACACAAATATGTTATCCTTTTGGTGCCTATTACCCCACACAGAAAGAGAATGAAGAAGGCATCAGTCCAGAATTAAAAAGTATTTTAGAACAAGTGGGAATTACATCAGGAATGGTAATTTGGGGTAACGCTACTGAAATTCTTGAGGATGTTGAATCTGAATATCATGAATATGTTATACCTCGGTATTTGGTATTAGGTAATTTGGATCAGTCTCAAATATTAGAAGATTTTGATATTTTAATAGGTGAAAACTAAGCTAAGATCCTTATTTTTCTCAAGGTAAATAGGACCAAAAGATTTTCTTGCAGAATACCCTTTTAATCTATATTCTAATTATAGATATATTAGTTTGATAAAAATCCCAAAAAGGGAGATTTTTTACTCAGTAATTAATCAAAGCATGGAGAAAATAAATAAATATCTTGGGAAGGAAGAGGATTTTTATGTCAAGAACTGATGAACTTAAAGATTGGCACTATGAGAAAAGATGTTTAAAGGCTATTGACGCATTAAGCAAAAACGGCTTTACTGCAAACTTGTGTGAAACAAAACAGGATGCAATTGATTATGTCCTTAATGAAGCAGCAACAGCAAATACGATCGGATTAGGCGGTTCGCTTAGTTTAGCTGATCTAAAGCTGCCACAACTCCTTGAAAGTATGAAAAAGGAATTATTAATACCCAACAAACAAGGTCTAAGTAATGACGAAAAACTAACCATAATGCATCGTCATCATACCTGTGATTTATTTCTATCATCTGCTAATTCAGTAACAGAGACAGGCATAATTGTATTAATGGAGTCAACTGGTAATAGAATTAGTTCAATTTTATTCGGGCCAAAAAAGGTAATATTGGTAGCAGGGAGAAACAAAATAACTCAAGATACTGAAGATGCAATGAGAAGAATTAAGAAAATGGTATCTCCTGCTAACTGTAAGCGTTTGAATTATAATACTCCGTGTGTTATTACAGGTATCTGTGCAGATTGTAATTCTCCTGATAGAAGTTGTAGAATCACAACAATTTTAGAACGAAAGCCAAAACTTGCTGACATTCATATCTTGGTTGTTAATGAAGATTTAGGATTATAAAGTTATATACATTAATAAAACTAAATTATTATTTGGATGTAACTTCATATCCCTTTTTATTCAAGGCAGGCAAAAATGATAATACTCCTATGGAAATCATAATACTTCCCACCAGGAATACCCCATCCCATTTAAGAATGCTCCAGGCAGTAGATCCCAGATAGGTACCGAGTGAGCCCCCCAAAAAGTAAGAGACCATATATACTGTGTTTAACCTGTTCCTCGCTTCCGGTATCAAACTGTAAACACGAGCTTGATTTGAAATCTGTCCCCCACGTGTACCTATATCAAATATAATTACACCAAGAATGAGCCCCCAAAGGTTGGATCCTAACTGCCATAATATGATGAAAGCTATCAGGGTTATAATTCCCGAGACAAGACCAACGAATTCTGGAGTTTTTTTGTCTACAATTCTTCCCGCTAATGGAGTATATAAGATTCCTACGATGCCGACTAAACCGAAAAGGCCTACTATCTGAGCTGTAAAGTAATACGGAGGTTCTTGCAGAAAAAAGGCAAGTGTGGACCAAAAAGCACCGAAAGAGCCAAAAATCATTGCCCCAAATAAAGCAGCTTTTCTTAATTCCGGCAGTTCAACAAATAGTGTCCACAGAGATTTGAGTAATTGCCCATAAGTTACTCTTATTGAAGAAGCAGGTTTGCATTCCGGGAGAAAAAATTTCAAGATAACGGCTAATATCAGCATCAATCCAGCAGCAATCCAGTACATAATTCGCCATCCAAAGATGTCTCCAATTACCCCGCTAACCGTCCTCGCCAGAAGAATTCCGGTAGAAAGACCGCTCATAACAATCCCTAATGCCTGCCCTCTTTCCTTAGGTTCAGCTAACTGAGCAGTAAGGGGAAGAATCAACTGTGGAATAACAGTAGTTAAACTAAAAATAAAACAAGCAATTCCTAACATGATGATATTTCTAGAGAGGGCTACTCCTACAAGAGCAATAATCACTACTCCAATTAAGGAGAAAATTAAGCTTTTTCTTTCTCTTATGTCTCCTAAAGGTATAAATAATAAAAGTCCCAAAGCGTATCCCAATTGGCTTACTGTCGCAATTCTACCAATTTCTCCGGCAGTGACATGAAAGTCCTGGGCGATATCTGCTAACAGAGGTTGTATGTAATATAAGTTAGCAACGCTGATACCGCTGGTAATTGCTAAAAGAAATAATAACCCTCTTGTTAGTTTTGGTTGATTTTCAACTGAAGAGAGCTCTTGATTTTCTGAAATCAGTGTATCCAGCCCCTTTTTTAGCTTAATCCCATATTTCATTAAATGGTATTTTTGGCACTAGATTACCGATTATGGACATTATATATGAGTGAAATAATACCGAAACTTAATTGAACCATACCATATTTATTTCCCATAATTCTTTAGTCCTTTCCAAATAACGAGATAAAATTGCTCAGAGCTTCTTGTAATACATTAACATTAATCGAATAAATTATTTCTCTACGAGTTGGGGTCACCTAATGCCTTAACACTCCTGTCATTGGCACCTCTCCTTTTAACTCTAGTAAAAAAAGTATAATATATTTAACTACTTAGTTAAATATATTATACTAGATAGAGTTTTAAAAGGTAAATAAACAGAAAATATTTACACTGTATTGTTTGAAACTAGAAGCTGACTTACTCTAGTCAATTTGGTATTCGAAGCCTGTCTATTTATTGGATTTACTCATTTTAGTACTTCTTTTATTTCCAAATCATGTTTACAATATGCTTCAAAGAATTTGCAAATGATCTCATAGAAAAGCATCATTTTTTATGTAAAGTAAATCGAGGCATAAATAATCCTAGCACTATGCCAAAAACTATATGATCAACTAGTACCATCATAACTCCTTGCTCGTTTTGGGGCTTAACATATGATAATCCAAAATGGTTAAATGCTCCGCATAATAACAGCCATGACACAAGACCAAAAAATATTCCCTTCAAGATTGAGTTTTCATAACCATAATTAAATAAAAACCTATAAAAAATAATACCTAAAATAATACCCACCATATAGTGGGCAGTATATCCGATTATATATAAATAGATTGATGAAAAGTACTCAGGTTCAAGAAATACTCCGGCACTCATCTCTATGATAGAGAAGCCCTGATAGCCAATGCTTTTGTATAAAATATCAGATATATCTTTTATTATAGTGGCAATTATTCCCACTGATGCGGCACGTAATACATTGTCTTTCATAATTTCACATCACTCCTTTATACTGTACAATGTGATTATTTTTCCCAAGTTATGAAAAATTATTTTGGAAGATTAACCTTAGGAATAATACATTATCAAGTGGAGCTATAGTTGTTGCCTATGCTTTTATGAAAAACAAATTTATGAATGAACATTTAGATATTCATTCATATTGTAGCATCACTATATTTTTCCGTTACTGCAAATTATCAAAATTAATGCTTTAAGCTTATCTTCAACATTTCCCTGGATGAATTGAGCATTTTGCTTTTAACTCAACGATAGCATTTGTAACTGTCATATATGATATTAATACATTATTTTCATCTTGCATCTCAATGCTCCAAACATGGGATGTCTTTCCCTTATGCATTAGTTTCCCTTGAGCCATGATATAGCCTTCTATCTTTTTCGATTTCATATGATTGGCAACGATGGTCTGTCCCATTGCTACTTGATCTTTACCTATTTTTTGATTGGACGCGTAGCCTGCAACAGTTTCTCCAAAGGCTATGATCGCTCCCCCATGTAAAAAACCGAAGACTTGACTATGAAACTGAGTTAAGTTCATTTTAGCCTCAAGTTTGTCAGTCTCCACGCGGATATATTCAATATTCAAACTCTCTATTAAGTTCATCCTATTCACCGCCTATGCTAATGTGATCGATTGTATAATCATTCAAAGATTTTTCATTGATTTCCACCCCTAAACCACTACCCTTAGGTACTTGGATCGTGCCGTTTTCAACTGTGATTTCAGGATTTATGATATCTTTTACAAAGTAACGTCTAGATGGTGATAAGTCTCCTGGAATATAGGTATCTCTTAGGCTTGCTAAATGAACGTGCAATATTTTGGAAATACCGCTTTCTAACATACTCCCGATCCAATAGTGGATATCATTCTCTCTGCATAATTCTATCATTTGCTTTGCATAATACATTCCGCCAATACGGCCTACTTTTATATTTACGACTTGGCAAGCTTTTAAGCGAATGGCTGTCTTCAAGTCTTCTATTGTTTGAACGCTTTCATCTAAGCATATAGAGACTTTCATTTCTTCCTGGAGTTTTTGATAGGCTGTAAAATCCATTGCGGCCAGTGGTTCTTCGATACATAGCAAATCGAGCTCATCTAGTTTTTTCAATTCATTGATCTGATGCGGTTCATAGCTTTTGTTAGCATCTGCCAATAGCTTTAAGTCTGGGTATTTTTCTCGAATACTTTTTAATTTTGCATAGCCATCTTCCGGTTTAACTTTAATTTTGAAGCGGACATACCCTTTTTTTTGATAGAGATCAATTTGTTTTAGAATGCTTGATATATCCGAATCTCCTAAGACAATACCTGCGGCAATCCTGTCATGGGTTGCTTCAGAAAAGACAACATCCATAATAGGCTGCTGCATGCGCTTGGCATACAGGTCTAATAATGCATTTTCCAAACCGGCAACTGCCATAGGATAGGTTAAGTCAATCCATTCATGGAGGATAAATGGATGGCTGATTTCTCTATGTATTAATTCGGGTATATAACGATTGAGTAATACCCCTTTGGAATCCATTAACGTTTCAGTGCTATAAAATGGTTCATTAAAGGCAACTACTTCACCATACCCCGTATTACCCAGCTCATCTAGAATTTTGATGACAATTGTCTCCCTGTGATTCAAGCTGGTTTTAGATGTCTTGAATGTGAAATTCAACGGCATTTTGACATGGAAAAGTTCTGCTTTTTTAATCCACATAGTATCTCTCTATCAAATCTTTTTTTAATATTTTGCCTGATGGATTTTTAGGAAGCTCATTCAAAAATAGAATTCTCTGCGGCAGTTTATATCTAGCTATTCTTTTGGCAAGGTAGTCAAATACTTCATCTTCATCTAATGAGGATATAACAAATAATATAGGCACCTGTCCCCATTTTGCATCTTTCACACCGACAACCGCACATTCGGATATTTCTGGGTGGGCATACAGAACATTTTCGATTTCTTGAGGATAGATGTTTTCTCCCCCGGAAATAATAATATTTTGGCGACGATCCATGATATATAAGAAACCATCCTGATCTAAATACCCAACATCTTCAGTATTGAAGAAATCTGAAATAGTTTCTTGACCCAGATATCCATCCATTAACATCGGGCTTTTAATTTGGACTTCACCGACTCCATTTTCATCAGGATCTTTAATATGAATCATTACTTCCTCAAGCGGCACTCCGACTGAATCAATTTTTTGAGGATAATCTGAGACGGGGAATGTCACAGACTGGCTTGTTGTCTCCGTCATCCCATAGGTTTTATAGATTGGAATATTCTTACACAGACACTTTTCCACCAGTGATTCAGGGATAAATTCACCGCCTACCAGAACTACACGCAAATTATGTTCCTCTATACGATCAATGATTCTATTTAACATGGTAGGGACAAGCGATAGCATATTAATGGCAGCATCTTCAATTAATTGCAGGACTTGTTCTTCATCAAATTTTCCTGCAATCGTAACCCTTGTTCCATTGTACAAGCTTCGCATTAAGATGGCCAGCCCGCCAATATGATACATGGGTAAGACTATAAGCCAATTATCTGTTTCAGTAATTCCCAGACTCTTGCCTGACGCTTTGACATGAGAATCGAACTGCTTCCAGCGCAAAGGTACTGATTTAAATTCACCGGTTGTTGCGCTTGTATTCATTATGACAACAATTTGTTGCGGATTATATTCCTCTGCTAATTGTACTTCTTCATATTCATCACTTTGATATACTTCCTGAAAAGATATAAATTTGTTATCCTGGGAAAAGACGATTTGGATATGTAAAGCATTTAATTGCTTGGTCATCTCCTCCTCTGATAAATGCGTATTCAGCATCAATACTTCAATTTTCAAAGCTTGAAATGCCAGGAAGAACAATGCCATATCCTCAGAGTTATTAGAGTATAGAGCAACTCTGCTCTGATTTTTTACATAAAGATATAGCCTTTTGGCCAAATCTGTTACACGTTCATAAACTTCTTCGAATGTAAGATTATTAATGAACTTATTATTTGGTTTTTCTATAGATTGCTTTTTAAGCCAGTTCATTTTATCACCAGGATATCACGGAAATTTAGGAAACTGTTGAAAATCAGGACTGCGCTTTTCTTTAAAAGCATCTCGTCCTTCTTTGGCTTCATCTGTTGTGTAATATAACAAGGTAGCATCTCCTGCAAGTTGCTGCAAGCCGGCTAATCCGTCTGTATCGGCATTAAAAGATGCTTTGAGAAAACGCAGGGCAGTAGGTGAATGTTGTAAAATTTCTCTGGCCCATTTTACTGTCTCTTCTTCCAATTGGTTGAAGGGAACAACCGTGTTGACCAATCCCATCTCAAGAGCTTCATTGGCAGAATATTGACGGCATAGATACCAAATCTCACGTGCTTTTTTATGACCGATGATCCGTGCTAAATATCCGGCACCATATCCTGCGTCAAAAGAGCCTACCTTTGGTCCTGTCTGTCCGAATTTGGCATTCTCAGACGCTATGGTTAAATCACACACTATATGCAGCACATGTCCGCCGCCAATGGCAAATCCATTGACCATGGCAATAACAGGTTTGGGAATAATGCGTATTAAATGCTGCAGGTCTAAAACATTTAAGCGGGGAATCTGGTCATCTCCCACATAGCCCCCATGTCCGCGTACCCTTTGGTCCCCACCAGAGCAAAATGCTTCTTTATCCTGATCTTGTCCATGATTGGCACCTGTAAGAATGATGACCCCTACTCCCCCATCTTCACGGGCGATGGTAAAAGCATCAATTAGCTCCATAATGGTTTTTGGACGGAATGCATTGCGGACTTCTGGACGATTAATGGTAATCTTGGCAATTCCGCTGTAGGTTTCATAAATAATATCTTCATACTTTCGGTTTAGTATTTCCCAAGGAAACTTCGTCATGAGTGCAACCCCTTTCAAAATTTGTTACTAAGAATTTTTTTAAAACTTCATTAAAAGCCTGAGAATCTTCGATATGGGTATTATGCCCAACGCCTTTAATTATTTCATGCTTAATGTTTGAATTCAGTTTTTTAAACTCCAGACCTACTTGCTCATATTTTGTATCATATTCCCCATTAATATATAGAACGGGCATGGTTAGTTTGGAGATTTGATTTTTCAAACAAGGAAATTTCCCTTGTCCACTGCCGCACAAAGTATTAGCCAGAGCCTGCGGATCGTTGGCTAACCGTCTTTTTCTTATCTGACCGGTAACACCTCTAGGTAATTGAGTTTGCGTAGCAAATATGCGGAGTCCCGACCAGTAGAGGTTAAACCATTCGATACCGTTTTGCCTGATATTTTTCGCCAGCTTCGAATCATCTTTGCGTCTTTTAAAGCGCTTAATTAATCCGCATTCTCCATAAGAAGCACTTTCCAAGATTAACATCTCTATTTCCCTGGGATAAGCTAAGGAATAAGCTAAGGCAATTCGTCCACCCAGCGAATAACCTAAAAGCGAATATCTTTTAAAGCCTAATTGATGGATGAGCTTATGTAAATGCCTGATGATTACTTTCCAGTGGTAAGACTGCCTGGAATAAGGTTTTTCACTTTCCCCATGTCCGATTAAATCGATTAATATCATTTGATAGTCCGCTAACATTATTGATTCCCAAGTACTTAGATTTTCAGAAAAACCATGTAAACAGATAATGGGTTTTCCTTCACCTTTGATTTTAATATGATATTTTATTTTATCAATTACCATTAACATATCCAATACTCCTTAAATCTGTTCACCCTCTGGTAGTATTGTATATTTATCATGTAACGCTTTACTTAATTTCAAATCAATTGTTACTTCAATTAATTTAATTCCTTCAAAAGTCAGTGCTTCCTTAAAATCATGTTCAAATGCATCATAGTTCTGTGGATTAAAATAGGTCACGCCATATATAGTTTCTAGTCCTGCAAAATTCATCCCATGCGGAGTTAGGAATAAGTAATCAAAATGCTTATCGTCACTTTGTGGTAAATACTTAAAAATCCCTCCCCCATCATTATTAAGTAAGATGATAACTAAGTTCAGATTATGTGTTTTGCCTACTAGCAAGCCATTTAAATCATGGTAAAACGCTAAATCACCCGTTAAAAGAACTGTTGGTTTATTTGATGTAGATATCCCTAAGGCTGTTGAAACAATGCCATCAATTCCATTTGCTCCTCTATTGCCTAAGATTTTAATATTCTGATTGCGTGCTTCAAAGAAGTAATCTATGTCCCGTATTGGCATGCTATTGGCAACAACCAACCGGCTGTCCGGGAGCATCTCTTGCAGCTTTTGAATCAATTTGCCTTCGAACAAGCCTTCTTCATCTCTAACGCTTTCCAGCCGTTTCCTCATTTGTTTTTGATAGTTTTGCCACTTGCCTAAATATTCCTGGTTGTTATTCTGAACACCGATAGACTCGGCAAATAATCTTGGAGATGAAACAATAAATTTAGCAGTAGACAGCGATGGATTGCAGTATTTAAAGGTTTCATCCACTTGGATATATAAAACATCTTGGTGCATGGACAAAAATTGCTGTAGACGCTTTGATACAGGGACTTGACCAAAATGAATGATAAATTCAGGATTTAGTTCCTTTTTGATTGAATCACTTTTTAGAAAAGCGTCATAACTACTAATGATAATATCCTTAGAGAAATTTCGAAAATTTGAGAGAGGATCGGCTAATATCGGTGATTTCAAGCGTTCTCCAAGCTCCAACACCTCCTGGTGATAATTCGCGTAAGCATCTCCGCCGCAAATGATGATTCCATTCTTTTTCTGGAAAACAGAAGCATCAAAAGAGGCATACCCTTCTGATTTAATTATTTCAAACCGATTCTTTGAGCGTCCCACGGTAAAATCCAACTTGTTTAAATCAGGAATTAAAGGTTCACGCAGGGGTATATTGATATGAGCTACTCCATATTCCTTGGACATAACATTGGCATATGCCTTTTGCATTACCACTCGGACATAACGATACATGCTTTCTCTTTCTTCAGGCAAAGCCAATTCTTCATAGTAGTTGGTATAAGCGTTATATATTTTATCTTGGTCTATGGCCTGAGGTGCCCCGACATGGCGCAATTCATGGGGGCGATCAGCAGTCAAGACAATTAATGGGACTCTTGAATACTTAGCTTCAATAATAGCAGGGTAATAATGAGCTACAGCAGAACCTGAAGTACAAACCAAGACAACAGGCCTTTCATTTTCTTTAGCAATACCCAGAGCAAAAAAACCTGCTGAACGTTCATCTATATTTACGAATACTTTAAAATGGTGTTCGCAAAATAAGATAGATAAGGGAGTTGAACGTGAACCTGGGCTAATTACAACTTCACGTACGCCCAATTGATACAATTCATCGACTAAAGCCGCAATATAATTTGTCATTCATATCACCATTATTATAAACTTTCAATGATTGTTCTTAGTTTATTATTGGTCTCCAAATATTCATCCTCACACTCTGATTTATCTACAATACCACCGCCTGTGTAAGCAAATACTACATTTTCCCGAATAAGTGCTGATCGAATTCCCGCGACAAAAATTCCATCCCCATTCTCATTCATCATCCCAATTGGGGCGGCATACAATCCTCGCTCGTGCTTTTCATACTTTGCGATTAATTCCAAAGCTTTATGGACGGGATCTCCTCCTAATGCAGGAGTTGGATGCAAGCGCGTTACCCATTCCGATAATTCAGCATTATCCCTTGATCTGATGCGCGTTTTCAGATGGTGCAAATTTTTAAGGGTCAGAATTTTGGTCTCATCAACTGTGACTTCGCAGCTAAACTTTTTCATCACATTCGCTATTTTATCAAGTACAATTTGATGTTCATAACGGTTCTTACTATCATTCAGCAGTCTCATCTTTTGATTTTCATCATCTTTATCGTTTCGGGGTATTGTTCCTGCCAAAGCATAACTGATAATATTATTTTTTTCTTTTTGAACCAAAACCTCCGGAGTTGCACCTAAAAAAGTCTTTCCTTTGTTAAAATAGGCAAAGATAAAACTGTTTTGATTTTTATCTATAAGATTCTTTAATACGCTTTCTATATTCACTAAAGTTTCACATTCAATTTTAACTTCTCTGGAGATAACAACTTTATTTACCTTTCCCAATGAAATTTCATGAACTACCTTAGTAAATAATTCTGTCCATTCTTCATAATCATCCGTCAAAAGTTTGTAAGAATGTTCGTGAGATACGATTTCCAGTTTCTCTATCTCTACTGAATCTCGATAGTAATAAAAAGTCTGTTTGCCATTTTTTTCTACAAGATAATATTCAAAAGCAATCGTTTCATTCCCAAACCCTGCCCACTTTTGATCTTTAATTGATTTAAAGAAAGTCCTTGAAGAAAATACATATGAATAGTTCTTAAAGCTTTCTCCTTCAGCAAAGGTTTTTAGGCGTTTAGCCCCAATGATAAGCTCCATATTTAATGGATTATAAAATAAAACACGTTCTTCATTGTCAAAATACTTCCAGAAGGAAAGCGAGTTATCCAACTTGATTTCTTTTTTCTGATAATTCAAATTTCACATCTCCAAAATATTTTTAAATAACTTTCAATCTTTAATGTTATTATCCTACATACTCTGCGAATATAAACAGTCATATATCAAAGCAAACAAAAAAAAATGTCCCCATTTAGTGTAAGCCTGTAGTAAACAGGTTCATCAAAGACATACCGCCAAAGCAACATCGTTGTTATATCAGAATAAACCATATGGCAAAAATGGCGAGCAGTTATTTAATCATTTTTAAGTACTCCATTTTTTTCAACCTTCATTTGGTACATCAATTTATCGGCTTGATTATATGAGGTAAGAAAATCTGACTGATATTCAATAATCCCAAAAGATAAATCAATTTTCTTATCTTCTATCCCTTTTAGAAGCTCTTTCCGAATACGGTTAATAATATTTTCGGCAATATTATAATTAGCATCTTTTAAAATAACTAGAAATTCATCGCCGCCTAAACGTATGATAATATCACTTTTTCTTAAATGTTCTTTAATAATGTTAACAACTTCTTTTAACAGAAAATCCCCTGTACTATGTCCAAAAGTATCATTATAATATTTAAAATTATCCAGGTCCATTAATATCAGCATATCTCCGTTTTCAATTTTTATTTCTTCTAGGATATTTCGATTATACGCATTGGTAAGCTGATCCGATAAAGATTTATCATATAGTTTTCTTTTTTCATGATGCATTTTTGTAAATTCAAATATTAGCGATACACCTAGCCCAATAGAAAATACCATAATCCCATATTGAAATAGGTAAGGTGTATTTGCTTTAAATAATACAGATATTACAGTATAAATTAATATTAGGGTTAAAAAAGTTGCAGAAAAGAAAAGACGGCTTTTTTTATGTTTAACTAATAATACTAGGACACTAACTGGACTAATAATCATTAAGACGTTTAAGACATTAATCCTGCTCCTCAAGGATACGAAATCTTCACTGAATAAAACCAAAATAATTGCAATTCCAATGGCTAAAAATATAAACTTCCTTATTTTTAAAGCTTTATGAGTATATTTTTCTATTCCTAAAATTAAAAATACTCCACCTAAATAACACAAAGCAAACAATAATTTCCGAGTGACCAGAAAGCTAATAATATCTCCTGAATAAAGTCGATATTGGCAGTCAAATGAATATAAAGAACCCAAAATTGTACTTAGTCCTAAATAGAGATACATTCTTTTATCTGTTCTGGTGTATAAAGAGATCGCAATCATAATTAAAGAAATAGTTAAACTGATGCCCAACATAATATAATGCATATCGGTATTAATAAAATTGAATAAACTGATTCTTCCCAAGACTTTTCCCTTATCTTCAATATATGGAGGGCTATGCATCCCAACATCATCCAAAAGATAAGCGTTAATACTGAGTTCATTTTTATCCTTTAATATCTCTTTATCTAAACTGAAAATATGAGCATAATTCCATATATTTGCTGTTGGATTATCCATATCCCCAACTTCAGCAACTAAGATATTATTTACCCTTACTTCAAAAGCGTAACAGCTAATACCAGGGATAATAAGAGAATCCCCTTCCGGCATGCCAAAAGTAGTTTTAAAGTTAACTAATCCTGACTTATCAGGATACTGATAGTATGGAAGTTCAATCTCCTCAGTATTATCATTAATTGTTAAGAACCAATGCTTGTCTAGTATTAATCCTGACGGTTTAGCAAGAAAACTTAACAAGGTAAATAATACAAAGAGTAATACAAGAGCCAAAAGAATTTTTTTTCTCATCTCAACTTTAACTCCCAGTTTATCATCACAATTATTTAATATTTACTTTAGGATAAATATTTGAATTCCTATGTTTTCAAAAATTTATTTTGTATTGACGCACTAAAATCAATTATATCATTTTACAAGAAAAATGTTTGTATATTCACTAATTATTATAACTTAGAAGTTCTTATTAATATATAAAACCTTGATTTCTCAAGGCTTAGAACTGTGGTATTTTGTTTTATAGTTCATCATCACCGTTTTGAATTAGACCTTTATCAAGTACCGCAGAAGGTTCGGTAAGGACAGGTTGATTGAGCGGGCAGAATAGAATAATCAGCCTGTTCAGGGGAGTGAGCGAAGGGGCTTGAAAGGACATCAAGAAGCTGTTCCATCACACTGTAGTCCCCTTGTTTCACTGCGCCATCTAGTGCCTCTTCTACTCTATGATTCCGGGGGATTAACGCTGGATTTGTGTTTCGCATCAACTGCTGCGAAGATTCGTTCGATTCCTCCTGCCTGCTGAGTCTCGCCTGCCACAGCGCATGCCATTGAGTAAATTCCGGAGTCCCAAATAAGACCGTATCCTCAGGCTTATTAAAAGTTAATGCGCGAAAGGTATTGGTATAGTCTGCACCATATTCCTGCATCATACTAAGTAATTCGTCAATAAAGGATTCATCTTCTAGCTCTTCGCTAAATATCCCCAGTTTGTTTCTCATTCCCACTAGCCAATTACTGTGATACAACTCCATAAAATTTAAAATCTCATCTTGGGCTAGTTTAACAGCTTGCTCTTGGTTGACGTGTAACAGCGGCAATAAGGTTTCTGCAAATCTTGCGAGATTCCACGCGGCAATATGAGGCTGGTTACCGTAAGCATAACGGCCTTTAATGTCTATGGAACTGAATACCGTTGCTGGGTCATAAGCATCCATAAAAGCACAAGGGCCATAATCAATGGTTTCTCCACTAAGAGCCATATTGTCGGTATTCATCACTCCATGGATAAAGCCAACCAATTGCCATTTAGCAATTAGTACAGCCTGACGCTCGATCACTTTCTGAAGCAGGAAAAGATAGGAGTTCTCATCATCTCTGACTTCTGAAAAGTGCCGTTGCAGTGTATAGTCAGCCAGGGATCGGAGATCTTCGACAGTGCCCCATTGGGAAACGTATTCAAAGGTGCCGACGCGCAGATGGCTGGCAGCCACACGGGTTAAAATTGCACCAGGAAGGGTAGTTTCACGAAATACATCTTCACCGGTTGTTACCACTGCTAAGCTGCGAGTAGTTGGAATTCTGAGCGCATGCATTGCTTGACTGATGATGTATTCACGCAGCATCGGTCCAAGCGAAGCTCGACCATCACCCCCACGGGAATATGGTGTTTTACCTGAACCCTTTAGCTGAATATCACACCTTTCACCTAAAGGTGTGATCTGTTCGCCAAGCAATATAGCTCGGCCATCTCCTAGTATCGTAAAATGCCCGAATTGATGCCCAGCGTAAGCTTGAGCAAGAGGGAAAGCATCTTGTGGAATCAGGTTGCCAGCAAGGACTGCTACACCCTCATTGCTTTGTAGTGCCTGGACGTTCAACCCCAAGGATGCCGCTAACGGATAATTGAGAATGATTAACTTCGGTGAACGTACAGGGATTGGCTTGAGGCTGGTAAAAAATGATTTAGGAAGTCGAGCATAACTATTATCTAAGTTCCATCCTGTTTCTATTATTACTTTTTCCTGTGTCATCGTATCTCCTTTCCCTTTTCTTCTTTTATCTTTATTCATAATAGTGTTTAGTTTTATAAGAACAAAATTCTCGCATCTATGATATTTTTAGTGTCTACTTTTGCAAATTAATTATCCCCTATCCTTTTTTTCTTCCCGGTATAATCCCAAGTTTAAAAATACCCTGTAGGGGTATATTGTAATTTGTACTCTTTTATCGTATGATATACGTATGGATATTCCCTTCCTACAAAAAATGATTATGAGGTGATTCATTTGCAAGACTATGTTCTCTATATCGTGTTTGCTATTTTTTTAATTTTTATAGGTTATCGCAAAATCTCTTTTTCTTTAAACAAGAACATAAAACATCTATCATCAGAAGAGGTGTTTAAATTTATCCAAAAGAACAAGGATCTCACTATTCTAGATGTCAGGACTAAGCAAGAGTTTGCATCCGGTCATATACCAGGCTCAAAATCTTTCCCTGTAGGCGAAATTGCTTCAAGGATTAATGAATTAACAAAATATAAGGATAAACCTATTTTAGTATACTGTGCATCAGGAAGTAGAAGCCCGTCCGCAGTCAGAATACTACTAAAGAATAGTTTTAGTAACCTTTATCATATGAAACGAGGTCTTCGTGATTGGCATCAAAGTTTAAAATAGTGACATCTTCAAGTAACAAGAAAAACCCTCGGTACTATAAACGTCGTGCCGAGGGTTGATTAATTTCGTTCCTCAACCTTTTGCATAATTAGGTAACCATGAAGAGATACAGTAATTTGTCCCTTGCGACAAACAAATTCCTCAACTTCAGATTCCTTCCTTATTTACTTCAACCCAAATGCAGCATTAAAATAAATCTTTTCTTCTGGAGTGAAAATGTTTGCATGGGATTTATAATATTCTAATGTTACCCCTCCGGAAGCTACTCCGGTCGATTGTACCTGACCTTGGACTGCGACTCCTGCACTATAATAATAATCGAAATTTACGGCCACTGTCGATGTACTTATTTCTGCTGCAGATAAAATTCGTGGCAAGCATAGATTAAACATTACAACTATGGTGAAAATGGCAATGAAAATACAAATTTTACTGAGGCACTTAAATTTGGTGAAAATCATAACCCCGAATCCCCCTCTCTAAAATAATCCCAACACTTTTGTTATATATTTTCTTATTTCTATTCCGGCTTTTTCTTTATCAGCACAATATCCTACAATCTTTTTAAAATTCATTACAAAATTCATGGATCATCGTCCAGTTAAATATCCTCGCAAAAATAACCAATGCAGTTACCAGGAGCGACAAACTGCTTAGTGCCTGACTAAGCAGAGCCCAAGGCAAGGATAGGAAAAATCTCCAAAGGAAACACTACTTTATTATACATAATTCATATTGGAAACGATTTGACTCCCTAAATCTGTTTTACACTGAGCCTTTACCTGTTTTCGGTTGTCCAGTCAAAGTTAATATCTGCATCATTCCAAGGCAGTCTTCGTTCATCAGGGTTGGCTGGATTGTAAGCTTCCGTGGTGAAATAAGTGATTATTAACGGACTGGAGCCCAAGACACGATACCCATGGGCAACTCCTTTAGGGATTACCAACAGCAAAGGATTTGTTTCTCCCAAATAAAAAACATTGGTTACTCCCTTTGTTGGTGAATTCTCACGTAAGTCGTGCAACACGACCTGGGCGTTGCCGATAGGGAAAAACCATATATCGTCCTGTCGTTTATGGTAGTGAAAGGCCTTGATTACCCCTGGATAAGACATCGACATCGAAGCCTGTCCAAAATGTGAAAGCAAATCATCATCCTCACGCAAAATCTCCATAAAAAAACCTCGATCATCACAATGCTTCGTGAGTTGCTTGGTCACTACCCCCTCAATTATTTGCATATTCAAGTCCTCCTAAATCATTACCATACATTTTTGAAAAGTAATCGCGATATTGACCCGCTTTGATTTTTCCCAACCAGGCCTTATTTGTACAGTACCATTCTACGGTTTCTCTGATGCCTGTCTCAAAGCTGTATTGAGGTTTCCAACCGAGTTCGTCGCTGATCTTAGAGGCATCAATCGCATAACGTCTGTCATGTCCGAGTCTATCCTTGACATAGTGAATCAAGGACTCAGGTTTTGAGAGCAAGCTGATTATGATTTTAACGACCTCGAGATTTGTCCTTTCACTGTTCCCGCCAACGTTATAAATCTCTCCGCTCTTGCCTTTAATAAAGGCTAAGGCTATAGCCGCACAATGATCTGCAACATGTAGCCAATCTCTAATATTCAGTCCATCCCCATATACAGGAAGCTGCTTGTCTTCTAAGGCATTTGAAATAATCAATGGTATTAATTTTTCTGGGAATTGATATGGTCCATAGTTATTCGAACAACGTGTTATCACCACATCCAATCCGAAAGTTTGGTGATAAGCACGGACTAAAAGGTCAGCACCTGCCTTACTAGCTGCATAAGGACTATTGGGCACTAGCGGTGTTGTCTCTGTAAAATACCCGGAATCGCCCAAACTGCCATACACTTCATCTGTTGATACTTGCAGAAACCTTCCCACCTTATACTTCCGGGCTACCTCGAGCAAAGTTTGTGTTCCCTTAATATTGGTTTCCACAAATACCCCGGGATCTTCAATACTCCGATCAACGTGTGATTCTGCTGCAAAATTGATAATTCCATCCAAGCCTTGTTGAGCCAATCTCTCTACTAAGGCATAATTGCTTATACTTCCTTTTATAAACTGGTAATTTGAATTTTGTTCAATCATTTTAAGGTTTTCAAGATTACCTGCATAGGTTAGTGCATCTAAATTGATGATGTGCCAACCTGCATAGGACTTCAATATATATAAAATAAAGTTACTCCCAATGAAACCAGCTCCACCAGTCACTAATATACGATACACACTCCCTCAGCTCCTATCAGATCATGATTCTAATAAATTGAGAACTTGATCATCCAAATTACTTTTTTGGACTAAGTCATGTGCATCCCTTAAGGAATCGAAGGTTCCTGCATCAATCCACCAACCGGTAAAGATATCTGCGGAAAGAGTGCATTGTTGGATGTAAATATTATTCACTTCCGTTATCTCCAATTCTCCTCGCTTAGAAGGTTTTAAAGTTTTCACAATGCTAAAGACATCCGAATCAAACATATAAATTCCAGTTACACAATAGTTACTTTTAGGTGTTAAAGGTTTTTCTTCGATTGACAAGACTTTATTGTTCTCGTCTAACTCTGCGACTCCATATCTTTCCGGACCCTTCACTTTTTGCAGTAGAATTTTAGCACCAAGTCCTTGTCTTTTAAAATCTTCAACAAATTCTCTTAAGCTTCCTTCAAACACGTTGTCACCTAGGATTACAGTCACTGCTTCCTTACAAGCAAATTCTTCTGCCAAACCTAACGCTTGTGCAATCCCCCCCGCCTGGTCTTGGACTTTAAATGTAAGGTTTAAACCCAGATCATTGCCACTGCCTAATAGATTGACCACATCTCCCATATGTTCCCTGCCAGTAACAATTAAAATTTCCCTAATCCCAGCTTCTTTAAGTCTGGCTAAAGGATAATAAATCATCGGGCATTTACCAATCGGTAACAAGTGTTTATTTGTTACTTTCGTTAAGGGAAGGAGCCTTGACCCAGTACCTCCGGCTAATACTACACCTTTCATTGGCTATCCCCCCCTACGCAAACCTTCTTCTACGAGATAAGCTATTAGGGCCTCTCTATATGAGCGTAACACTTTGTGACCGTCCAAACGCCACACATAGTTATCAAGAACTGAATATTTTGGCCGCTTTGCTGGGCACTTTAGTTGCTCGGTTGTGATTGGTTCTACACTTACATTGCCAATCTCCGCTAATTCCAAAATTTCTTGGGTAAATCTAAACCAAGTGCAACAATCACTATTGGTAAGGTGATATGTCCCAAAAGCAGGCTTTTCAACTAATTCTGCAATTGCATCTGCTAAATCCTTAGTATAAGTGGGGCTACCCATTTGATCATTTACGACGCTCAATAATTTCCTTTCCTTAGCCAAACGAAGCATCGTCAGTACAAAGTTGTTGCTCCGATTGCCGAACAGCCAAGATGTTCTAACGATATAATGGTGCCGACAATGCTGGCGTACCATTAATTCGCCATCATATTTTGATTTACCGTAAATATTCAGAGGATTCACTGAGTCATATTCTCGATATGGTTTGTTGCTCTTCCCTTCAAACACATAGTCCGTGCTCATGTGCACCATAGCAGCTCCTAGCTCATCGGAGACAACAGCTAAGTTACGCGTTCCCAGACAGTTGACCTGATAAGCAAGATCTGGTTCGCTTTCGCATTGGTCGACATTAGTAAAGCCTGACGCATTGAATACTAGGTCAGGTTGCAGTGCTTTTAGCCTAAACCGAACTTCTTCGAGCTTAGTTATATCTAAGTCTTTGATACTTAGGTCCGAAACTTGGTGTCCTCTTTGGTTAAAAATCATACTAACATCTGTAGCAAGCATACCTCCTGATCCACAAACCACAACATGCACAACTCGTCCCCCTTGGCTAATTTATGCTAGACAATAGCAAAAGCTTCCCGTTGTCTCTCTAAGTCTGTTAACATTCTATGCGCTTGACCCTTTTAACTATTACATAAAAAATAGCCTTATCTTAAGGCTAAGAGTCTAAAAGTATATGATTAACAGAAATTTGAAAACCAAAGCTTCAGAATTCACTCCTCAATTGGGTTACCAAAATTAACCACTGGACTTTTAAATTATTTAAGCTCTTCTTGAGACCACAAGTAATCAGAGAAGCAAATGCATAGATGATGATCCTTAGGATTGCCCCTAATATGAAAACTACCCGAACAGCTGATACTAACCTCCTACTCCTATGTTTATTGTAAAAGTAGAGAATCGCTTTATATACCTTTGCTTCTTTTCTTGCTTCTGACCATGCTCGTCGCCAAGAAGAACCACCATAATGCACAACCTTAAAATCAGGAACATAGCAAACAACCAATCCAATTTTTCTTATTTGGTAACATAGCTCCATATCTTCGCCATACATAAATATAGCGTCATCAAACCCGCCAACTCTCCTAATTACCTTTGTGGGGAGCAACATAAATGCACCTAGCACCCAATCTGGGTACAACTTGTTTCCCTGATCTTCAACTTTATAGCGAAAAAACTTTAGTTTGTTTGCTGGCCAAATCTTACCGAGAAACAACGAGTTTGCCACGATTCTCCAAAAATATGGGAAGTGAAAGCATGATAATTGTACTGTTTGATCTTTATTTAATAACTTACAACTGACCAAACCTATTTTATCTTGCTCAAATATCGTCAAGAGTTTATTCATCCCGTTACTAATAAAGCAGGTATCAGGATTCAGAAATAAAGTGTATTTTCCTGAACATAGATGGAGAACCTGGTTATTAGCTCGGCCAAAACCTACGTTCGTTTTATTATAAGTAATGTTAACCCAGGGAAACAGGGGTTTTATTCGATTTTTTAAGATATCTATATCATCTTTTTCAGAGTAATTATCAACGATAAACACCTCATAAGTGAAACCATTAAACCACTTTTCAATTGAAGCTAAGCACTTAATTAAGAGCTCCGCTGAGTTCCAATTGACGATTATTACGCTTAAATCCACTAAAAAGCCTCATTTCCTCGGGGAAATTATTTTCTAAAATATCATTCCCAAATTTCCCCATGTTATCCCGGAAAAGCAAGCTCTTGGTAAAGAATTACGTTAATTCAATTAAATACTAAACATCTTCACAATTAATATAATCCCGAAGTTTAGTAAATAATTTGATCAATGACTTTGATCTATTTCTTTTAACAAATAAGAAACTCTTTTTAATAAAGATATTTATTTGTAGATATTTCAAATAATATGATTGAATACATAATTTATTTTTGTCTGAATGATAATCTAATATTTGTGGTACTGCTCTGATATAGATCTCTGCAGTTTTCTCAATTGAGAATTTATCTACCGCTTGATTTCTAATGTTTTGTAACATGCTAACTAGTTTGTCGTACTCATCAATGCAATAAGAAATCGTCTTAACCCAAGCAGCTTTGTTATTATCGCACAAAAATCCGTTTACCCCGTCTTTTATTACCTCTGTATATGGATAAACATTGGAGTATATGCCAATTATCTCAAGTGAACTATATTCGATATATTTATTATAGTGCTTATATTGGTGAAAGTCTGAATCAGGCATTGGAGCTAACCCTATATGCCAATTCAGCTCCCACATTTTCTTTTTATATTCCTCATAATTGTCTTCGTAAGGATAGTAAGTCAACCCCATTGATTCAATTACTTTTGGCTTTACACCGAAAAACTCAAAACTTACCCTTTCCTTATATCTTTCTAGTATTGTTTCAATAACATCCGTTAATAAAATGTCAATATCCTTACATCTATCTATTGAACCGGCAAACCCGATTTTAACTTTTTGGCTCTTTTCTTTTTTTGAACACTCATACGGTAAAGATGGCTCCTCAATCAACCCTATTCTATTGAACTTATCTCCATATTTATCCAATATTCTCTGAGAGGGAGACAAGAGACAATCGCTTAGGAACATTATTTTGTTTATGCTTCTTTTTACTTCTTCTAATTGGAAATACCATGTTGAAGAAAGGCCTAGTGGTACATTGAGTAAATCGTCATCAAGAACATATACCAAATATTTATTTGCTTTCTTAAAAACCCCTGCTAATACTTCTGCTTGGTAGGAACTATTTCTAACCATAATGACGACATCGCAGTTTCTAATCTGTTCCTTGGTAATTCTACTAACTTCACAGTGTTGAAAATTTATTTGCTTGCTTTTCGCTATATAGCTTAGTTGTTCGTATCCACACAATCTAACTGACGGTATGAAGTATTCATAGAGCAATAAAACATTTGTCATTTTTTCATTTCCCTTATTCCGCTATCGAAAACTTATCATAAGTTTCTTCAATCTTTTCTAAAATTCTAGAACCTGTATAACAGTCGAATACATGTTTATAAGCAGTTTTTAATATTTCTTGGCGACCTTCGTTTTCTTTGTATATATACTTAAGTGTGTCATACCACTTTCCCTGCTCGCATAAAAATCCATTTTCTCCATGATTTATAGCTTTTCTATATACTTCAGTAGGGGTTGCGCAAGTAATCGTATTTACAACAGCTGCCTCAAAATATTTTAATTCCGACTTACAGTTCGTGAATATATTTTTGACAAGCGGAACAACATTGACATCGACCTGAGAAATAAGGCACTGAAGTTCTAAAAAATCCACAAGCGGAGTAAAGGTTACTCTTCCATTCTTGATCATCGGCTGTATCTCTCTTGGAAACTCCATGTAACCAACCACTTTAAACTGGATGTTCTTAAACTCCTCAAGAAGTAAAATAATCTCTTGGGAAATCATTCTGAAATCATTTACATGTGATGGCGTCCCGCTGAAATAACCGATAGTAAAAGGATTTCTGGAAATCTGATTTTTCTTTTGTTCACAGCATTTTTCTGAAATACTCAATTGCTCCTCGTTTAAAAAATTAGGAATAACACCATATTGTTTATTAAATTTAGCTTTCAGCCTATCTCCTAAAAAAGAATTTGTTGCAATAAAGCCGTCAGCTCTGGCAGCCGTATATTCAATCCTTGAGATGCATCCAAACCAAAATTCGTAATCTCTATCATCTTTGAAAGGTACATTGAGGGTATTTGTAACTATGGGAAGATATTTTGTATCAAAAATCAGATCATCCACATCAAAAAGCAGTGGTATATGATTCGACTTTACCTCGTTAATGAATTTTTCAATAACATGCGTCCATCTAACCCGGATTATGATCGCTAAGGATATCTTCGAAAGATATGGCAGTAGCATTTCGATTTCATTCATGAAAAAATAAATACTTTTCCACTTTCTACTGTATCTTGTAATCTGCATCATATTATACGCACGGTAACGAAAGGTAGAGGTATCTGCACGCTCATATAAAAGAAGAGCAATGGGAATACCTTCCTTAAAATATTCTCGCAGCAGACGGCAACGTGATGGAAAATCAACCTCCCACGGTGCTATATTCCCTTTTGAGGGAACTGTAATCTTATACATGATTTAGCTTTTCCTCCATAAATTCGAGCGTTGAGCCCAAAGTTTCTTTCCACGTCCTCGGTATAGTCGCTTTTTCATAGTTTTCTTTTCTCTGTTTAATATCCTTTGCTAGTGCAATCCCGCGGTTTATAGATTCTAAGAATTCATTTTGATCTAGGTTGCTTAAAATAACATTCTTACAGAAGTCGAAAGTTGTCTTATTTCCCCAGCAATTCGTTACGACTACACCACCGGAACTAGCGACATCATAAGGCGGATAACTCGGATGCGGTGTATACATAAGCGTCAGAGCGAGGTCAACTCCACTCAGGAATTTACCATATTCCTGCCAATTCATTAACCCCATATTTATTGCTGCATAGCCGTTACTAAACTTTAATCCCGGAATCTCTTCTCCTGCACAATAAATGTCCCACTCATTCGTATCTAGGATTCCATTCTTTATGCTCATTTCTAGCAGCTCTAAACCATAGGAAAACATATTTCGCGGATTGCTTGGACGTGCATAAAAGAAGAGTTTATATTTCTTTTTTGGCACAAATTCTTTTGGCTGATATAGTGCTTTAGGAAAAGCAGGTTCAAAGTACACGCCTCTTTCCACGATATTAGGTTCATTTACTTTAAAATAATCATATAAATATTTCGAATTCACAATGTAATAGATATTATCGGCCTGCATAATTTCGGAACAAAGGTGATGTTCATCCCCATGTGGATAAAAGAAAGTTTCTACTTCTTGAATGATATAATAAAAATTTTTCCAAGGTGAGGTCTTTTTTATAGCAGCAGCACTCCACCACGATGTAGCGAAGAAAATATCATTTTCATTAAATTCAAGCTTAAAATTAACATTCCCAAAGACATCTCTGTCGTGATCAGAATAAAAGATTACATTTTCAGCAGTAGGAACACCACTTATCTTCATAATATTTCCGTAGTTAACAGGATTGACCGGAGTTGTACGCGTAATAATACGCAGAGTCAAATTATTTCGATTTGCAAATTCAGTCGCGATAATGAGTGCTGTCGCTACACCACCCAAAAGACTATGTGAATCAATGCTATCCGTAACAAAATTAAGCCTTCGAACTTCTTCCTCTCCATTAACAGTCTGGATAGGTTGAATACTACGAAATCTTTCATTTAAAATAAGATTAACGTTTCTATCGTAATTATCCGTCTTATCCGGAAATTGCGACTTGCGGACCAAAACGGAAGACTTACCAGATAGTTTCCCGATTATCTTTCGAAGTGTATTTCTAAAGCCAACGGTACGAACAGAGAGCCATATTTTTTTCATCGATCGAGTTAGAATATTATGCTTGATTCGGAATATTAACCATTTTAAAGAATCTATTATTAAACGGATTGGTTTTGTAATTCTCCAGTAAATAGAATTAGATATATCCTTATGGGCCGATTGCCAACGGATAATATCTTCGTTTAACAATTTACTTGAGTGAGAAAACTCGTCAATACTAGCTTGAAGTTTTATAATATTGTCTACATATTCATTATTTTCCTGTTGGACATTTCTTAAGTTCTTTTCAATTTCGCCTATTCTCTTATCCTTATCATGGCTGACACTTTCAAGATTCGCTATTTGCTTATCCCTGCTAGACACCAAAGTATTTAAATCAACTATCTGCGCTTTATTCTTGAATTCTTCTATATGCATTTGTTGTTTAAGAATACGAATAGTTCTTTCATAATCTTCTATTAATCTGTCTGCCTTATATTCTCTTTTCACAAACATCACTGCCTGTGGTGCAATAAATGCTGCATCATAGGTCAAGTCTTTTGTAAATCCGTTTTTAGCAAATTTCTTGGCCCAATACTCTGCCTGTTGCACATTGTAATGTGTCTTCTCTGTAATATCATCAGGAGAGGAAGAAAAAATTATGTTTTTGGTATACTTACAGATATTTTCAATTAATCTAATTCCATCAGATTCGTAGAGGTGTTCTGCCACTTCAATCGTTGTTATCAAATCATAAATTTGAGGGAAACCTTTTGGAAATGGCTCTAAAGCGGAATGAACTTTGCAATATTGCCTTATATCCTCTCGAACTTTACTAATGGCAAACTCAGACACATCGATACCATAAGCTTCTACACCTCTGTCACGAAGTGCAGCAACTAAATAACCTACAGCACAACCAACATCGAGAACTTTACTTGGGTTCAGCGTGTCAATAATTTTATCTGCAATACTTTCATAAAATGGAGCCCATCTATCTGTATCTAAATATGACTCGATTCCACATGATTTTTCATAATAATTTTGATTGTATAACTTCCCGTAATCCATAATTGCTCCTCATTATTCTTTTTAGATTGAGTATGCATTACATACTTCCTTGGCATCACCAATCATTTTTATCAGTCCACTATCCAACCAAATGACCGTATTACACATACTGCGAATCTCTTCCAGATTGTGTGAAACAAACAAGACTGTAGTCCCGCCACTCATAAGTTCCAGCATTCTAGCCTTACTCTTTTCCTGAAAATTGGCATCACCAACAGCTAATATTTCATCCACAATAAGTATTTCAGGATTTACAACCGTAGCAATAGAAAAAGCTAAACGCATAAGCATACCAGAGGAATAGTTTCTAAGTGGCACCTCAATAAATCTTCCCAACTCGGAAAACTCTAGAATTTCTTCATACTTGTCTTCCAAAAATTTTTTTGTGTAGCCTAAAATAGCTCCATTGAGGAATATATTCTCTCGGCCTGTCAAATCGTGGTCAAATCCTGAACCGAGTTCCAACATAGGCACAATATTACCTTTACAAACAGATGAACCTATAGTTGGACGTAAGATCCCCGAAATCACTTTCAGCAAGGTACTTTTCCCAGCACCATTTCTTCCGATAATACCCACTACCTCGCCTTTATTAACCTCAAAGCTTATATCTTTAAGCGCCCAAAATTCCTGATATTTAATTTGTCTTGTCAGGAATTTTATTGCATATTCTTTTAAGCTCTGTATTTTATCCTGTGTTATAAAAAAGCGCATTGAAACATTCTCAACATTTATCATTGATGTTGCTCCTTATATATGCATAACAAACCCGTTCTGAGTCGCATTAAATATTAACCCACCAATTACCAGCATAATCAAAGCATATGATGCACAAATTACATAAGCTTGGGGCTCAGGCGAGACTCCTTGCATAATAACAACACGACTGAAATCAATAAAATGGTATAGTGGATTTATTTTATAAAGCAGTATGAATTTCTCCGGTATAATACTAACCGGATAGAAAATAGGAGTACTATACATCCATAACATACTGAGAACACTCCAGATAAATTGCGTGTCACGAAAATAAACCATAGCTGATGATAATAACATTCCCATTCCAATACAGAAGGCTACAAGGCATACAATTATAAAAGGCAAAAGCAGGTAGGCCAATGTAAAAGGCGTTTTGGTAAATATCACAACAATCAATAATGGAATCATAGACAAAAGGAAGTTGATAGAAGACGAGAGCACTCTCGATACTGGATAAATATACTTTGGCATATATACTTTGGTAATTAGATTGGCGTTCCCTACAATGGACATTAAAGACATAGAAGTAGATTCTAAAAAGAAACTAAAAAATACAATACCAATGAGAAGGTATACTGGAAAATTACTAATGTCTGTCTTAAATAATGTCGAGAAGACGACATACTGAACAGTCATGGTCAACAGTGGATTAAGAAAACTCCAAAGTATACCGAGTACTGACCGTCTGTACTTTGTTTTAAAATCCCTCGTTATCAGCTGGCTTAATAAAAATCTGTATTTGGTAAAAGCATCAATTACACGTAACCCTAAACATATCCGACCTTTCTTCTCTGCCAAAATTAAGTGCCATAGATAAATTCCCAAAATAAACCCAACCAATAAAGCCACATAAAAATAATACTGGCCAACCCAACTTACACTCCTACCTATAAGTGAAAAACATAATATCTTGTCAGTCTCGTATCCATTAATTAATAATGCCTGTCCTTGAGAAAGATTGTTTTTTTGCCAAACAGTTACAGCATTCCCCTTTTCCCCATTGGACGTAAGCTTTATTGCAAGCATTTTTCCATTTACATCCTGTATTGGGTTTTCTAAATTAAACTTTAACAAACCGCTATTTGGAATACTTGTTAAATCAAAATCCTTTTCTCTTAAAACTAATTTTGCAGACAAATCAATGATCTGTACTGTTAATTGCCCTACGTTCATTCGATCATAAGTAGCAGTGTAGAGGGAAATACTCTCCAAATTGTCTGCATTAAGTATGAAAGGCTGTACAACTGTCATGCCTTCTACAATTTCTCCTAATGGAAGTAATTGCTCAGAGGTACTCATTTCTTTTGAAACAAGACTGTAGGCTAGTTGTTCCTTGGCAATAAAATAGAATGAGGATGAAATTACGATATAAGCTGACATTATAAGCAGACAACCTTGTTTTAAATTGATGTTCATACATAACTCCCTCAATTACTGCCTGTTTCCAAACGTGGAAGGACTTTAACATATTATTCCTATTTTCGAATTCCTATCTAACATTATTGACTTTATCCCCATAATATAGACACTTGGAACTACAGGTATCTTCTTTTTTTCATTACATATCCGTAACATACAAACACAACTAAAAGAAGCCATGATTTCTCAAGTCTTCTTACGGTGGTTTCTTTAAGGCAAACGACTGTCCCGATATGTTTTTTAGTATTGGAAGATCCTAATCACACAAGAAATCATATACCAATTTTCAGCATTTTCGCCGCGACCTTTGCATCTTGAGTTACAAGCATAACCGCAGTACCTTCCGCGTTCATTTCGGAAAAGATGTTCATAATCTCCTGAGCTGATTTCGACTTTTTGATGAGGAGAGCGTTGAATTCATCTGTGAATCGCGGAGGAATCCTGCAACAGTAAATTCCTTTCCGAATATTACTGCCTTATCACTGACCTTTGCGGTGTTGTCCCTCAAATAGCATATCGGAACATAAAGCTCGCTGTCGGATACGTTTATGACGTTTCCATCAAGGTCAAGAAGATAATCGAATTTTTCGCTCTGCACGGAGAAACCGTTATCCTGAATATTATCCGCAAGCGAACTTTCGTCAACTACAATCCGTGCCCGTCAATATTAAGAAATTCAATTGCCCTTCCAATAGTGATGTAACGAGGCTTTCGGAAAAGCAGCCTCGAAAACCTTGAGTTCACCTCCACTGTTGTCATGCGGGATTGTGTTGAAAGAATTACTTCAGCCCGTCAATTATCCTCTTTCCAATCTTCTCTTTATTACTAAATAGTTTCACGAATAACAGCTGACCATTTTTTTCCCTTATATGCATTATAGCCCCGCGTATGTGCATAACCGTAGATTTTCGAATTCCCATAAGAATCACTTTCTAATAAATATCCGTATTCTTCGCCGTTCATGGCACGTCGGGCTGCCTCTAAATCCTTTATATTATCTATTAGAATACCTTTACGACTCCGGCAGGCGATAACGTATCCATCTTTATTAATAATCCAAATGTCTCCCTTTTCTCCTATCCTTGCTGAATCGATAATATCATAAATAAAGTTCCAGTTGAATCGCGTTGAGAAATACCCGAGGATTTTGCCGTCTTCGCTGAGAATAGGACAGGTATAAGCTACTGTATACAGATTATCTAAAGGAGATAAAAATAAATCGCTGACCGATATAGAGTTTGCTTTTTTCGCATCTGTAAACCAATCTTGATTACCCATATTTCTCCCAATAAGTTCATGATGAACGCCTGCGGCAACGACTATCCCTTCAAGATCGAGCACGAAAAGATCATTGTAAACTTCATAGATATCTACTAATTTCTTCAATAGCGCACATGCTTCAATATTACGATTAGCATTATTCAAACAACCTTTAACTTTATCGAAACTAGCCCATGCTTGGGCATCGCAATTTCGTTCAAATAGATTGCGATCAATCTTATCAATCGTGTCGTATGCTACATCTGCAGTTCTTATCGCCATCACGTCATTGGCTTTAGTCTGAATATCTTCAATAATTGTTGTGCTTTCTTTCGTGGTTTCTAAACTCCTTGTTGCCAGCTTTTTGATCTCTTCTGCCACTACGCTGAATCCACGTCCTGCTTCACCAGCCCTTGCAGCTTCGATCGCCGAGTTTAAGGATAGAAGATTCGTTTGCTGGGCAATCTGCTGTATTGATTGAATAACCTTCTTCATATTCTTATTTGCATCCTTAAGTTCAATTAGTAGAATAGACGCATCAATTTCGAGCTGCTTATTATTAGCCATTTTCTTATCCCCCTAAGAGCAATTCTGCTTCAAAAAATACACAAAAAAACACTTCAAGAAATAAAATTCCTGAAGCGCCTTTGCTTCTAAAGTTATGTAAACTTATATCATCATTATATCAAATCAAAATCAAAAAACAATCATTTTCATTAAATCACCCCCCTATCGGGCTGATATAAACGATTCTATCGTTAAGCACAAGATAGAGAATATACCAATCTCATTGAATATATTTATACATAGTCACCGGTTTTTAACCTTTATTAACATTCTCGGTTCCACAGCTGACGAGAAATGATTTTTCTGATATGTTTTCAAACCGCCTTTATTATTTTTAGCATTTATTTTTAAGCCTGCAAGCATCGCAGATATCTCAAATGCACTATGATAAACTCGTGACCTATTATTTACAACAACAGCGGTAAGTGTTATCAGTGGAAATTGTTCAACCGCCCCATGTCTGTTCGTTGCGGTAATATATCCATTTTGTATATCCGTTTCATTGTAAAAAGCCAAAACATCCGACTCAAATTGTTTGACTATATTCCTAAAATAATCCTCGGTTATGTGGTTCTCTATGATCACTACATAATCATCGCCACCTACATGTCCAATAAACTGACCGCAGGGCACATTGTTTCTTAAAATATCAGCCAGCAGTTTTATCACTAAATCTCCGCTTTCAAATCCATAAATATCATTATACGCCTTGAAATTATCGATATCGAGATAGGCAATGCTGTATTTGCGGTTGCTCTCTATATATTGATTAAGCTTTTGTTCAATCATCAGATTACCAGGCAAGCCTGATAAGGGATTATGGTGCTTGGCTATTGAAACTTCAATCTCAGTAGATTTTTGAAGCAAATCTTTTATTGTCACCGTTCCGAGATATTTTTTGTTTTCTGTAACGACAATAAAATCATATATCCTGTCATTCTGTCGTGACATCGCCATTGACGACACAATATTTACCGGTGTTTCACTATCTACTGACAGGAAGTTTTTATCCATTATTACTGAAACGGTTTTATTTTGATTTAGGGTATAACCATATTGGCCGCTTAAGTTTAAAGACAATTTTTCTTTTGTAATAATTCCTACAGGTATATCCTTATCTATTACACATAATCCGAAGCAATTCGGGCTTTGCTTTATAATATCGGATACATTACGAACAGTTTCGTCGGGAGAAGTAATCCCGGTAGGATTGCATAAATAACGGATAGCTATATTAAAAATACTATCCCGCATTAACCGGTTCTTCTTGACATTAATTTCTTTAACCGCCTGCAAAACTTCCGTTTTTATCTCCTTAATTTCCGTGTCCGGTTTTTGGATAAAATATCCTTGACCATATTGTACGCCTAAGTTTACAAGTGTCTCTAATTCTTCGTAGGTTTCTACGCCTTCAGCAATGAGTTTAATACTGGAAGCCTTAGAGAATTCAACCATACCTTTTACGAGTGCGTTTTTTATTTTATCGGTATGAATACCGCGAATCAGCTTCATATCAAGCTTTATGTAATTGGGCTTAACATCACTGATAAGATTCAGCCCCGAATATCCTGCTCCAGCATCATCGATAGCAATATTATAGTCCTGACTTTTATAATGACTGATAGTAGATCGGAAGCCTGCTATATCTTCAACAACGTTTCTTTCGGTTATTTCAAAAATGACATTGTCTGGAGTGATTTTATATTGTCTTAAAAATTCTTTTGTAAATCCTTTTTTAAAAGATTCATCATGCATCGTATTCGGGTTCACATTAAGAAACAGCTTTTTATTATAGGGGGGAATCATGAATTTATATGCTGCTTCAAGAGCGGTTGTTCTGCACAGCAATTCCAAATCCCATAGACGGTTATATTCTCCTGCAGCAGTAAACAATTCTTCAGGATTCTTAAATACACTTTCACACGTGAATCTGCTGAGTGCCTCGAATCCTAAAACACTGCCGTCTCTTATAGAAATGATGGGCTGAAAGACTATCCTAATTTGTTTGTTACATATGATATTGTCTAATGCTTCTTTTCTTTGATCCATATTTTACATCCTTCTATCATTCTTCTGCCTTATACTATTCCTAATAGCTACACTTCTTCAATATTATTGTAATATACGAACGTAAAATCGAAATAATAATATAGTTAATTTTATGTAAAATTGTCGAAGGATGGACGTACTTTTTAGCGGGAGATCCTGTCGATATGAAAAACGCCAAGATCCCGTTAAGGGTCGCGGCGTTTTGACGTTTCTTATATTTGGTTTTTCCACATTCTTATCAATAGCCGCAAAACATGTTGTTGTTAAAAGGCATTTTCTTCCAAAATGAATGATTCTTAACAGTAGCTAGCCGTCCTTTCGTGCCCAATCATAGCAGATATCCTCGGTATAGGGAGGAATCCGGTAATCATCAGGACTGTCGTAATTGTAAGGGTAATCAGGAATGTTGACGATAAGCGCTTCTACAGTGCCAATCGCTTTTATCCCATGGGCTATTTCGGGAGGGATATGCAACATCATGGGGTTATGCTCGCCTATAAAAAACTCGTTAATTTCACCTTTGGTTATGGAATTCTCTCTCCGGTCATATAGAACGATTTTGGCCATCCCTTTAACGACGCACATATTATCTGTTTGGAGCTTGTGAAAATGCCATCCTTTAACCGCTTGAGGGTAACACGTTGTCATATAGACCTGACCGAAATCAAGAAAAAGTTCATCATCAGAACGTAATATTTCCATCAATCTGCCTCTTTCGTCGGGTAAGATTTTTAATTTTTTGGTTCTTACTCCGTCAATCATCCGTTATTCTCTCCTTCTCCGCCCCGAGGCCAAAAATCATATTGTTTCAAATACAAGCTTGGATATATATATTGTATTATTGACTGGTCGTGATTGTGCCGATAATCCAACAGAAAAAAATTAGCCCTAACATAATGACAGGTTGTCTCATATGATAAAGAAAACAGCATGAGTGAGGGGTTAATTTGAGCACAGTTTCAATCATTTTAACAAGTTATAACAAGCCAAAGTTTGTGGGAAAAGCCATCGAAGGCATTTTAAACCAAACCTACCCTGACTTTGAACTCTGGTTAATGGATGATAACTCTAATGAAGAGACCCAGCAAGTTATCGCATCCTACTTGAACGACCAAAGAATACGGTATTTTCGGAGTAATATTACGGAGATCTCCGAAAGAGCGAAAAGCATTCGTTATGCCGTTCTGATTAACAAAGCTCTGGAATCATGTCAAGGAAAATATATTTCCTACGCAACCGATGATAATGTCTATTACCCTGAACGGTTGGAAAGAATGATCCACATGTTGGAAACCAACCCTGAAATCAACATCGTTTATTCTTCCTCCAAAGTGGTCTTTCTTGATAAAGAAGACAAACTGAAAAATACGATGCATCGCATAGCCAAATCCGTCACTACAGTAGCTTCTTGCCAGGTTGATCATTGTTCAGTCATGCACCGAGCAGATATTTTGCCTGTCATCTATCAGCGCTGGGGTTCTTACTGGGATGAAGATCCTCAATTTTATTTCATTGGTGATGCTAGGTTTTTCTGGCGGCTGTGTCATTATTGGTCGTTTTATCCGCTTTCGGAAATTTTGGATGATAACTATATGACAACTGAATCCCTGCATACCCAGTTAAAGTCTCAGGAAGAGAACCCGTTACTGCAGCTGCTGCCTGAACAAAGAACCTGCAAAGAATTGCGGGATCATTTGAGAAGCCTATGGAGTGGAAAATAAGGCAAAAACCATAAAAAAGAAAGGCAAATCAGAAGATTTGTCCAGGGCTGACAAGCAATCACCTTGTCAGCTTCATACACTAGGAAAAGAAAGTAAAATTTTTCAAAAAGTAAGGGACGGTCGTCAATGTTTTTTGAGAACAAAAAAATTCTGATAATCGGAGGCACAGGTTCAGTCGGCAAAAATCTTCTCCATCATATTTTAACGGAGAAGCCGGAGGTCGTGAGAATTTTCAGCCGGGATGAACACAAACAATATCTGCTGCAAAATGAATTGGGAACAAGGAAAGAACTTCGGTACCTCATCGGAGATGTCCGGGATTATGACCGGGTCTTAAGTGCCATGAAAGATATAGATTATGTTTTTCATTCCGCTGCCTTAAAACATGTCACGGCCTGTGAATATAATCCTTATGAAGCCGTGTTAACCAATATCGTAGGCTCCCACAATGTCCTAAAAGCGGCGATGACCCAAAAAGTAAAAAAAGTAACGTTTACCAGTACGGACAAAGCCATCTCTCCCACCAACACCTATGGGGCTACGAAACTTACTGCCGAACGGATGATTATTGCTTCCGAACACAGTAAAGGCAGGAGCCCGACGATTTTCTCCATTGTCCGTTTCGGCAATATCATCGGTTCCCGCGGCTCCGTCATCCCGATATTTGTAAACCAGATTTTAAAAGATAAAAAGCTCACCGTCACCGATCCAGCCATGAGCCGTTTTATGATCACGATCGATCAAGCCACCCGGTTAACCATCAAGGCCATGAAAGAAGCCCAGGGCGGAGAGATCTTTGTCTTAAAAATGCCGGTGATTGTCTTACGGGACTTGGTCAAAGTCGTCACTGAAGAAACCTGCCGGAAATACAACATCAATCTCCGGGAGATCGTGCTGCAAGATGTGGGAATCAGACCCGGCGAAAAAATGTTCGAAGAATTAATGACGTATGATGAATCCTTAAATGCTTTGGAATTACCGGATATGTTTGTTATTCCGTCCCGTACGGGAAATGTCTATTCAAATACGCATAATACCCAACCGGGGACTTACAGCTCCTCCGGTCAAGAACCCCTGACCGTGGAAGAAGTCCGCCATCTCATTTTAGCTGAAAACTTGATTTGAGGAGGAAATAAATTGAAAGTTCTTGTTACAGGCGGAGCAGGATTTATCGGCAGATGGGTCGTCGCCAAATTGCTAAAAGATCAGCACCAAGTATGGGTATTGGATAATTTAGCGAATGGACGAAACGAAAATCTGACGGAATTTATGACCGATTCTCACTCCTTTCGTTTTCAAAAAGGTGATATTAACGATCCAAAACTTTTGGATTCCCTTTTTCAGAACAACTTTGATCTCTGCTTTCACCTAGCGGCCAGTATCAATGTTCAGGATAGTATCGACGACCCCCGGACAACGTTTACCAATGATACCGTAGGTACCTTTCAGGTCTTGGAGAAATGTAGGCAATACCAGGTGAAGATGGTTTTTATGAGTACCTGTATGGTTTATGACGCAGCAAACGATGCTCGCGGTATTTCGGAAAAACATCCCACCAAACCGGCTTCGCCCTACGCCGGTTCGAAAATAGCCGCCGAAAATCTGGTGCTGTCCTATTATTACGCCTACTCCCTGCCCATCGTCATCGTCCGCCCATTTAACACCTATGGTCCTTTTCAAAAAACTGGGGGCGAAGGCGGTGTCATCGCTATTTTTATCCAAAAAAAACTGGCGGATCACAAACTTTCCATCTATGGTGACGGAACCCAGACCCGCGATCTGCTCTATGTCGAAGACTGTGCCGATTTTGTCGTAGCTGCCGGTTATTCCAAGCTTGCTGAGGGGCAAATCCTGAACGCCGGACTAGGCCAGGATATCTCTATTAATGAGCTGGCCGCTCTGATCATAAAGAATACCGACAAAATTGAGCATCTGCCTCATATCCATCCCCAAAGTGAAATACGAAAATTGCTGTGCAATTATGATAAGGCCAGAACAATTTTAAATTGGACGCCAAAAGTAAGTCTGGAAGAAGGAATCAACAAGACTGAAGAATGGATGATAAAAGGAGTATCAAAAGGATGGAGCTATATAAAGATTTAGCCATTCATGGAGGAATACCCGTCAGGGAAAAATATTTACCTTATGGCCGCCAGTGGTTGGATGAGGAAGATATTCAGTCAGTCGTCAACGTTTTACAAGGAGATTATTTAACGACCGGACCGGCGGTTGAAGGGTTTGAGCAATCTATCGCCGCTTATGTCGGAGCAAAATACGCCGTGGCTTTTGCCAATGGTACGGCCGCTTTGCATGGGGCCTGCTTTGCGGCAGGGATTAAACAAGGGGATGAAGTCATTACTTCTCCTTTAACCTTTGCCGCCAGTGCCAATTGTATCCTTTACCTTGGAGGCACTCCGGTCTTTGCCGATATTGATCCCCTGACTTTGAACATTGATCCGGCAGCCATTGAGAAGTTAATCACACCCCGAACTAAAGCCATCCTTCCCGTAGACTTTGCCGGAAATCCCGTAGACCTCGATACGATCCAGGCCATCGCCCGCAAGCATCATCTTGTTGTCATCGAAGATGCCGCTCACGCTCTGGGTGCCTCGTATAAAAACAGAAAAATCGGTGCCATCAGTGATATGACCATGTTCAGTTTCCATCCTGTTAAAAGTATCACCAGCGGCGAAGGCGGAATCATTACCACAGATCAGGAAGAATATTACCGGAAGCTAAAACAGTTCAGAACCCACGGGATTACCCGGGAGGCCGATCAATTACGTGAACAGCACGGACCCTGGTATTATGAAATGCAAACCTTAGGCTATAATTACCGGATTACAGATATCCAGGCAGCTTTGGGCTCCAGCCAGCTGAAAAAACTGGATTCCTTTATTCAAATAAGACGCTGCTATGCCGAAACGTATACCCGAACTTTCCAAACGATGCCGGAAATTACTTGCCCGCAGGAACCCCCAAGTGTCTCTTCAGCCTGGCATTTGTATGTAATCCGTCTGAACCTTGATTATTTGGGGGTGGAACGCAAGGAAATCTTCGAGGCTCTTATTCAAGAGAATATCGGTGTCAATGTCCATTATATTCCAGTATATTACCACCCGTATTACCGGGAACTGGGTTACCCAACAGGCCTGTGCCCGCAGACGGAAAAAATATATCAAGGAATCATCACCCTGCCCCTTTTTCCAGCTATGACCGAGCAGGACCTAGAGGATGTAATCAGGGCACTGAAAAAAGTAATCCATTATTACAGGAGATGAGAATCAATGAAACGGAAAAAGCATACGGCTTTGGTTCTGGCAAGCTCTTCCGGCCTTGGTTTTGCCGCCGCCGAGGCTTTGTGCCGTGATGGCCATAACATCATTATCTGCAGCAGAAGCCCGAAACTTTACCAAGCGGAGAAAACGCTGAAAAATAATTACAGTGGGGTGGGAATCTTGGCCATCCCGTCAGATGTTACTTGTATCAATAATTTAAACGATATGGTCCGTGAAGGCCGGCGGAAATTCGGAGTTATCGATATCCTGTTTACCAACGGGCCCGGCCCCAAACCCGGCTCTTTCGAAGACCTTAGGCTTGACGATTTTGTCCAGGCCCATCACGACCTCCTGCTACCCGTCGTCTATACTGCGCAGCAGCTTATTCCGGACATGGTATCCCAGAAATGGGGACGGATCATCATGAATACTTCCATCACCGCCAAAGAACCAGCGGTATCCTTGCTGCTGTCCAATGTCTACCGTGCCGGGTTAGCAGCCTTCGCCAAAACTCTTGCCCTGCAACTGGCTCCCGATCATATTACGGTTAACGCGCTTGGGCCGGCTGCCTTCCGCACGGAAAGAGCCCTGCAGCTTATTCAGAACGCAGCCGAGAAGCAGGGCCGCAGTCCCGGTGAAATTGAACGGGAGAATACAGCCCGCCTGCCGATGAAGCACTATAACGAGCCTGCGGAATTCGGCAGCATCGTAGCCTTCCTGGCCGGTGAGGCAGCCGGTGCCCTGACCGGTTCGTTTATCGCCGTAGACGGCGGTACGGCGCATTCCGTGTTTTAAAGACAGACTGCTGAATTTATTTTATACCATCAATATTCAAGGAAGTGGAGATTATGGTTTCATTTTCTATCGGCCAACAGCTAATCGGCCGAAATACACCTGTTTTTGTCATCGCCGAGGCCGGATTCAATCACGCTGGTTCCTTTCAGGAAGCGGAAAAGATGGTTGATATCGCCGCAGCGTGCCAAGCTGATGCCGTCTCGTTCCAGCATATCGCCTGGGATGAGATTAACAGTACCCCTATGAAGAGCAAGACCAATGATGAATGGGACAGTTGGCACCTAAGTGACGAACAAATTGTCCGGCTGTTTGAACAGGCTCACGCTTTGGGCCTGGCTGTAACCGCCTGTGTGGCGGATTTTACTACCCTGTGCTTTATTGTCCAGGCCGGTGCCGACTTTCTCAAAATCGTCAGCGGCGACCTTACCAATCATCCCTTTTTGACAGCATGTGCCCGTACAGGGTTACCGATTTTTCTTTCCACAGGAAATGCGCTGCTGCCTGAGATCAAAGCCGCTGTGAAAGTCATCGAAAACGCAGGCGGCAGCAAAATCGTCATTTATCATACCAACAGCAAATATCCGACCCCTCCGGACGAAGTGAACCTTAGGGCCATGGAGATTCTGCGCCGCTATAACTATCCTGTCGGTTTTTGCGACCATACCGCCGGGACGGCTATTTCCCTGGCGGCTGCAGCCCTGGGGGCCAGAGTGGTTGAAAAACATTTCAGTCTGGACCCTACGGTAAAAAGACCAGATTATGAAGTATCCATCGGCCCGCAGGAGTTGTGCCGCTTTATTTCGGAATTAAGAACCATCGAAAAAGGGATCGGTAAACCAGTCAAACGGCGCTACCCGGATGAGGACTATCTATCCGTACGCCGCTCCATCTATTTCGACAGGGATTTACCGCAAGGTCACCGGCTTCAATGGGACGATCTGGCCTATAAGCGTCCCGGAACAGGCACCAAACCTGCCGAGGCCGGGAATTTTGTGGGAAATGTACTGAACTGCCCTGCGAAAAAAGGGGAACCGTTATTCAAGAATATGCTGAAGTCTCCAGAACAGATCCGAATACCAGGGCAATCGGTCATTACTATCGTTGTGGTCTGCCGTTTGAAATCAACGCGGCTGCCGGGAAAAGCTCTATTACCGATTCATGGCCTTCCTGCGATTGAACGCTGCCTGCTTAACTGCCTGGCGGTACCGGAAGCCGATTATGTTGTCCTAGCCACTTCCGACCTGCCCCAGGATGATCCCCTGGAGGACTTTACTCTGGGTGGAAGAGTGAAAATCATCAGGGGTGATCCCGATAATGTTGCCGTGCGGATGCTTCAGGCAGCTGTTATTACCAAAGCCGGTATTGTTTTGAGAGTTACCGGGGATAATCCGGCTGTTTCCCCAGAAATTATCAGCCGCTTAATTCAGGCTCATTGGCAACAGAGCGCAGATTATACCTATCCGCTGAACTGTGCCATGGGAACAGGTGCTGAGGTTATCTCCGTAAAGGCTCTCCGGCGTTTGCTGCACCAGCCCAAACCCTTAACCCACACGGAATACCTCTCCCTTTATTTTATGAATAACCCCGGAATGTTTTCACTTTGCCCCCTGGAACTGCCCCTTAAGTTTCAGCATCCGGCATGGCG
>LOEZ01000076.1 GCA_001516055.1 Gracilibacter sp. BRH_c7a | reverse complement strand
AACTCTCTCCGCCTTAAATTCTGCGCTAAATACTCTTTTCTTCATCAATAATTAACCTGCTTTCTTCTAGTAGTTTTATTATATCAGGTTCATTATCTTTTTAAAAAATCTTGTCGAGTTTTCTTAGACCATTATACTTTACAATTATTACTAAATATAATCAGCATTTTATAGGATGCAGAACTAGCTAAAAATATTATGATCTAATTTAAGAGTATTGCAACAATCTATCAATGTCAATGAAAAGAATTAAATATAATAACCCAAATAACTTGGATGATTCTGCTTACCTAGACCTTGACACAATCGAATACGCACCATTTTAAATATTATGTAAAGTTGTTACCGGAGATGGAAATTTATATTTGTCGATTAACACTTTTGTTCTCATATGGGTTCAGATTTATTTTTAAAGTGATTGCCATGCCTATATACTAACTTATCTATTTTAATAATCTCATCTGGCGTTCTTAGTTGCAGATGGGCATAATGAATTTTTTTCTCTGGTTCTTAGTCAACTTGTCTTAACCTATAATAAATAATTCTACCCAGCTAATGCTGCATTTAAGCAGCCCAAAATCTATGGTCGATATTTTTGTGAATAACCCTTAAAATCCAGTAGCCTCATATTTACCCTGTAAGGCCTTTATAATAATTCCTTAAGGGTTTGATACAGGGTCATAAATAATACTTGTTCAGTGTCTAGTAAAAATCCTATTAACCATAATTATTAGCATTATTGAATCGAGCCAATACTTAATATTGCCGGCAAAGGTTTTGATCCAGCTGGTTTATAAAGTTTGAGACTATTTGTAAGATATATTGCTTGTATTGATTGCGTAAAGATTCTTCTAACTATAGTGATAATTATCAAAGTATATCATCAAAATATATTATTAAATATCATGAGGGTATTCTTAAGTTTATACATTTTAAATCAAATTGCTAAAAACTAAATACCTTTTTATGTCTAACCATCTGCTTGCACTATAATTCACATAAATCTATTTCTAATTCTTTTCCTTTTTCTTATTCTCTATTTTTATTTTTCAGAGAAACCTTATCCTCAAACTTTTCTTGTCTCCCCCACCCTATTCTATCAATCCGAATCAAAACATTGAGGTATTTCCTGTTATGAAAATCCCATGGGGACTAGGTTTCTTTCTTGTATTCTTCATCAGTTACGGGTTCCAGCCATACGGCGTCTCCCTTTTGGGTGTTCGTCGTTATTCCGATATGTGTAAACCAGCTATCTGGTGCAGCGCCATGCCAATGTTTTATATCTGATGCCAATTATTTCTGGCACCTGGTTCAAAAGTAACGTTATATATCGGACAATTAAAAGTACTGTCGTTAGAAACCAGCATTTCAAGCCAGGCTGTCCCTATGAAAAAGTCATTCGTAATTTTTTGACCCTTCGGGAAGATAACACTTTCACTTAAATTATTTGTTTATTCATCATTATATTCTCCTCGTTATACATCGTTTTCCTTTGCGAGAAAAATAAGCGATAAGGCTTTTCGAATTTGCCATTTTCAATCCCTTTCTAATCAATCGTCTCTATTCTACCTGTTAAATATCAAGTTGACGAGCACTAAGACTTTTCACGATTTCTGGATCACTATGAGAAAAGAAGCTGCTTTTTTTTGTATCCAATGCTGCAATTTTATCCATATCCTCCTGGGTTAATTCAAAGTCAAAAATATCAAAGTTTTCAATGATCCTTTCTTTGTGAACAGACTTTGGAATTACAACCACTTCTCTTTGCGTCAGCCAGCGTAAAACTACCTGCGCAGCTGATTTGTTATACTTTTGTGCCAGAGATAGTAAAACTTCATTCTGGAACATATTGTTTCTTCCTTCTGCGAAAGGAGCCCAAGATTCGATCTGGACATTATTTTCTTTCATGAGTTTGGCACTTTCGATTTGCTGACAGAATGGATGTGTTTCAACCTGGTTCACGGCAGGAACGATTTCATGATGAATGATAAGATCCACCAAGCGGTCCATTTGGAAGTTGCTAACCCCTATCGCCCTAATTTTTCCCTCATGAACCAGTTCCTCCATAGCATGCCATGAACCATATATATCCCCGTACGGCTGATGGATTAAATATAAATCCAAATAATCTAATTGCAATCTTTTCAGCGATTTCTCCAAGGCTTTCTTTGTCTTCTCGAAACCGGTATCCTGAACCCAAAGCTTAGTCGTAATAAACAGTTCTTCTCTCCGTATTCTACTTCGTTTGATTGCTCTGCCAACCGCTTCTTCATTCAGATAAGCGGCAGCGGTATCAATTAAGCGATAGCCCGTCATAATTGCATCATAAACACACTGTTCGCATTCTTTCGCATCGGAGATCTGATAAACGCCAAAGCCCAAAATTGGCATCTCCACGCCATTGTTTAAAATTACGTTTTGCATATTAAATCCTCCTCGTAAATTTACTTGACCATACATTGATTACTCATTATCCACTTTAATCAGAAATCAGAAGTTCTAGCTCTCCCAGACTGCAGGAAAGTTCAATACATTTTTGCTATTAACTAATCCTGTGATTTTTTAAGTTCTTTTTCTTTTTTGACCACCGATTCATAGCTTTCAATCTTATAATCTAGGAGTTCCAGTGTATTCTGCATTTCCTTCATTTTTACTATTAACCGCTTACGCTGCTCGATTAACAATTCTTTTCTGGTCTGGGTGGTCAAGTCACCCTGTTGGAACAACGTAACATACTCGATCAATACTTCTATCGGAAGACCTGCTCCCCGCATACATTTGATAAATTCTATCCACTTGCAGTCTTCTTCTGTATAATCCCTGATACCGCCTTTATTGCGGTTCACACTTGGAAGGAGGCCAATGCGTTCATAATAGCGGAGCGTGTCCGGAGAAAGGTCATATTTTTTACTTACTTCTGTAATCGTCATAAAGTTTTACCTCCCTATCTCAATTTTTGAAATATATCTACGGATTACTCCGTCAATCGCAGTATCTTTTAAAGTGTAATATTTTTATCTCTTTCGCCGGTGCTATCCAAAACTCACCCTATCATAACTCACTGGGTCTATGCCCTTACATTCCTTCGTTCTGTTTTATGGATAAAAGTGGAGATAGCGTTTATGCTCGTATGCTGCCTCAATGGGCTTATGGAGGTAATCCCCTTATCTCCACTTTATCGGCGTATTTCATGGTTCTTGTTTTACTGCGTCATAGGAAATTTCTTATCGGATGTCAAGGGCGGCGCAGCCGTTTATTTACCCTTGAACATCCAGCTCCAAACCAAAACCCTTATAACGGGCTGGTTAAGCCACATTAAGGCTTAACCAGCTTAACTACAAATCGGGAAAATGATACTTGAGTTTAAACTTATGCTGCTTCTTTTACTTGGTTTTTTCTATATTTTCCAAGCACTAATTCTGCTTTGTATTCTGTTTGCTTTTTTGCCAGATTATATATCACTGTTATTATTTTCTTGGAGATAACAACAAGTGCTTGTTTCTTCTTGAGAGGATTGTTTTCGCGAGTCTTCAAGTATTGGTAAAGCTCTTTCATTTCATTGTTTACTGCGACAATGACCATAGCCATCTGGTACAAAATATTTCTCGAATTTTTTCTCCCTCGTTTTGAGATTACTGTTCCGCTTTTACTTTTGCCAGAACTATCCTCAACGAGATTGTATCCAGCCATTTTGCTTATTTGGCGCGGATGGTCAAATCTTAGGGGATCGCCAATCTCTCCCGGAAAACTTGCTGCACTAACCACTCCTATGCCGGGGATACCAAGAATTATCTTACTGTATTTTATCTCTGCTAGGGCAGACTCCATAGCATTTTCCAGTTGTTCAAGCTGTTTTGTTTATTTCTCAAAGATCATTTTCATTCATTACAGGAATGCTCAAAGAGTACATCATAACCATAACATTTGGAGTTAACTCCAAGTCAAGTTTTTGTAAATAGCAGCACAATCCATGCTGCTATTTAAGATCAAACGTACTGTGTCGTACTGTAATTTTGTTTGGGGCACAAAGATTAGAGTGCTCTTTCCAGGATCTGTTGACTGATATCCAAAGTAAGATCCTGTGTCTCCGACAGTGCTGTCATTCCATGCGCCTTCAGCTGTTCAATAACGACCGGTATCTGATCGGCTTCGACACCGTATTCGGAAAAACGGGTTTTTACACCAAGGTTTTCAAAGAATTCTCTCGTCTTCTGAATGGCCAAGGTTATCTTTTCTTCATCGCTGCCATCTTCAATCTTCCAAACACGTTCTGCATATTGGAGAAGTTTCGCGCGTTTTTGTTCACGTCTTACCTCAAGCATTGGTGGCAATACAATGGCTAAAGTTTGTCCATGATCAATGCCAAATAATGCGGTAAGTTCATGCCCGAGCATATGAACCGACCAATCTACCGGAACACCAGTAGCAATGATTCCATTCAAAGCAAGCGTAGCACACCAAACCAGATTCGCTCGTGCATCATAGTTTTCGGGTTCATTCACCGTCGTTTCACCGATTTCAATCAATGTTTGTAAGATGCCCTCTGCCATGCGATCCTGCAGTCTCGCATCCACAGGGTAGGTCAGATATTGCTCAGTTGTATGCACAAAGGTGTCTATGATACCGTTAGCAACCTGAATCTTGGGAAGTGTAAACGTAATGGTCGGATCTAATGTAGAAAATTTTGGAAAAGTCAGTGGACTCATCACCGGGAATTTTCCGTGTTCATAACTGATTACAGCACCGCTGTTCATTTCAGACCCGGTCGCAGGCAGTGTAAGAACTGTACCAATGGGAACTACGGTTCCGACTACCTCAGAAGTAATCGGCGTAAAGCCGTACTTCAACAGATCACGTCCATCTCCTTTATATGAAGAAGCCAGCGTTATAAATTTAGTTCCGTCAATCACCGATCCCCCGCCAACAGCAATTAAGAAATCAATATTCTCACTGCGTACTATCTCTACGGCTTTCATCAGTGTCTCGTAACGGGGATTCGGCTCGATTCCGCCAAATTCATAAACCTTCCTGTTGCCAAGTACGATTTTCACCTTGTCGATCAGGCCGCTTTTAACAGCACTACCGCCTCCGTAGGTAATTAAGACTGTAGCATCAGCCGGAACAACCTGATCAATGCTGTCAAGTCTGTCCTTCCCGAAAAAAATCCGTGTGGGATTGTGAAAATCAAAGTTAAACATAATATAGCCTCCTCGTATATTCTTCAATTTGTAGTATAAGACCTGGAGTTAACTCTAAGTCAAGTGATTTCAGATCTTATTATTGGGCAACCTGCTAATTGTTTATTGACCAAAAAGTTTAACCGCTTGTTCCATTTTGTTAATGATATTGACTCCGAATGGACAGCTTTTTATACAGTTCCCACATTCAATGCACTCATTTGCTTGATGGTCCAATAAATTATAATGGTTCTTTAGGGTTTCAGGAACATCTTCCTGAATTAATGCTAGGTCCAGGTACTTATTGACTGCTGCGATATCAATTTTTTTAGAACAGGGGGCACAATGCCCACAATACATACAATGCCCTCTAAAGGAACTTTTGGGTGCATTGGCAAGGATTTCACAATAATCTTTTTCTTTAGGACTTGCCGTGACATAATCAGTTGCTGCTCGAATTTGATCGATATTCGATGCGCCAACAATGACGGAAGCAACTGCCGGTCTGGTTAAACAGTAATGTAAACATTGTACCGGGGTCAGTGCTTTCTCAAAAGGTGATTCTTTGTCACTTAGCAAGGTTCCGGCTCCATATCCTTTCATTACGGTTAGAGCAACCCCAGCATTTTGGCTGGTTTGGTAAAGCTTATCCCGTTTGGGATCAATTCCTTCATACGTCCTGTTTATAAAAGTACTTTCTTCGAAGAGGATGTCGACATCCTCAATGGGGGGTAACATATCATAAGCGGCATTGATGCTGAATAATACGACATCAATGATTCCACTTTCAACAGCTCGAAAAGCAATATCTGTATTATGGGTTGATATTCCTAACGATTTAATAATCCCTTTCGCTTTGAGTTCTTTGGCATATTGAATAATTTCTCCATAAAAAATTTTGTCATAATCTTTTTGCTCATCCACATAATGAATCATCCCTACATCGACATAGCCAAACTGCGTTCTTATCAATAAGTCTTCGAAAGCATTGACCACCTCATTAGAGTCCCTGGTACGACGATATTGTCCTTGATCCCAAGTCGAACACAAATGTCCCTCTATCACATAACTGCTCCGGGGATATTTACTTAAAGCTTGGCCTAAATAACTTCTGACTATGGGATTGGAATTATATAGATCAAAGAAGTTAATGCCTTTATGAATAGAATAATCAATAAGGGCTTCGCATTCCTTATAACTTTTATTTTCAAATCCCTCACCGCCAATACCAATAGCGCTGACTTTAATTCCTGTTCTCCCTAAAACTCTATACTCCATATGTGCACCTCCTAATTAAGGTTATCACTTATAGTTTACTCCAAGTCAAGCTTTTTTCATCTGTAATTAAAAAACCTTTTCCCATTTTTAAATTTAAACAAGGTAAAAGGGACTTAAATTATAATTACCTATTTAGGATGTCAAAATACTTCTTGGAATGGTATAGAAATGGGCTGTCATTAAGCACATTAATGCAGCATCGGCTTGATATAAGTGTTTTTCGATTTTGCAATGTGCTATTTTAAATATTATGTAAAGTATATAATAAGAAACTATAGTTACATTTTCCACGGTATTGATAATACTATTCTAATCATAATATATTGGCTCTATATAACATCATTAAAATTATCTGGATTAATCTGTTCGTCTTTTATCCGAATTTATCTATTTTATTTCATATGCTTTCATATGTATCCCTAAATGTATATCATAAATCTCTTTATCCTTGGGTTTATTGGATATACCGTCCTGTATGGACCAGTGCTAAAGTCACTTGAAACAATGAGCCATTTTAAGGACTTCTAAGGCTTTTAAATATATTGGGTAAGGTGTTTGTACCTGGGCTAATTTTATATAGTGCTATTTGGAGTGTATAGTTATCAGAAAATGTTCTAGTTCATACTTTAAGAGTGGTTTTCTTTCAGATCGCACAGAAGGAATTCTAGATAGCTAACATCAGTAAAAATACCATCAGTCTGTTTATTATTATGCTTTTCTATATAAATTTTATATGCACCATATTTCACATAAAATATCCAATCCTTCTTTATAAGTAACTTATACTTCTATCCCTCTTCAACCACTTATCTCCCCTATCCCATTAAATTTGATCTTCCCATAGATATTCCATAATTCTTATTTGCCTGATTACGTTTCATCCAGATCACCCACTAATGTTTGTTTCAATACGACTTTTTCATTTGATACAAATTTATACACTTTTTAACAAAGAGATAATAAATTAAGTTCTAAAATGCCATTTATCAAGTCAAACCGGAATTTCATGATTTGGCATAATAATTGCTCTTATAGTTTAATGTGTCCATTATTGTTAAAAACCCAAAACAAAACTACCTACTAAGCAAAAATCTTTTTTTGACTGAAGTGATGAAATCAATCAACGAAGAAGAATTAGTAGACAGTTACGAGAGAGGTGAAGATTAACCATAAACTATTTTACTGTAAAATATTTTTAAATTTTAATGGAGGTAGAATATGAAAAGATCAGAGATCCCTAAGTTTGGTCCATTATCAGGAATTAAAGTAATCAGCTGCGGTTTATCAGTAGCAGGTCCTTTTGCAGCAGCCATGATGGCCGATTTCGGTGCTGATGTGATTTTTGTGGAAAGCCCCATCGTCAAAGATCAATTTAGAACTACAGACTCTTTGTCCTACCTGAATAAGGATCGTCGAAATCATAGAGCCGTTGTTTTAGATGTTGTAAAGCCTAAGGGCAAGGAAGTATTTTTAAAGTTAGTTAAAGAAGCAGACATTGTTGTGGAGAATTCCAAGGCAGGCACATGGGATAAAAGAGGTTTAGGTGACGAAGAATTATGGAAGGTAAATCCAAAACTGATTATCACACATGTTTCGGGCTATGGACAAACTGGTGATTCTGAATATTTGAACAGAGGATCGTACGATTCCATCGGCCAGGCCTTTAGTGGCTTTATGAATATGAACGGTGAACCCGATGGGCTGCCTGCTCCTGCACCCGCATATATGGGCGATTACGTTGCCGGATTAACAGCCTCTTGGGCAACACTTGCAGCTTATATTAATGCCCAAAAAACTGGTAAAGGTGAAAGCATCGATTGTGCTCAATTTGAAGCCCTGCTCATGATTCAAGCCGGCTTTCCCAGTGACTGGCTGAATTACAAGATTGAGAGAAAGCGTTCAGGTGCTTCCAGTCCCACATTTGCCGGATGTCAACCTTACAAATGTAAAGATGGATATGTTTATACCTTTTTCTTAAGCACGCTTACCCTCAAAAAAGGATTGCCTTTATTCGGTCTTGAGTTTGGGTCTCCTGATTTTCCAACAGATAAATATGCCGTATTTAAAGGAACGCCTGGCGCAGAAAAATTACATCAACGACTTGAAGAATTCTGTGGCGAAAGAACAGTGATGGAAGCCGAAAAGGAACTGAATGCTCATGGAATTGTTTCGAGTGCTATCATGACATACCAAACTATGTACGACCATCCCCACTATAAAGCACGCGGTGTATTTGTCGAATATGATGCTTTCGAAGGCGGAAAATTTATTGCTCCAGCTATCGCCCCAAGACTAAAGAACAATCCCGGCAAAGTCTGGAGAGCAGCTCCCAGTTATGGTAAAGACAATGAAGATGTTCTCGAAGAACTTGGTTACTCCCCTGAGCAAATTCAAGAACTCTATGCCAACAATATTCTGAAGCAGGATCCAAATTGTTAATCAACAAAGACGTAATAGATTATTTGGGTAAATAATTACAAATAAAGAAAATGAAGCAGCGTAGTCCTGATATCTATCAGTCTAAGGCTGCTTCATTTTCTCTTCTGGCTACGGTTATTCCAAAATCTTTCCATGTCTTAAAAAATTAAGCCAGATTATAGTCTTTCAATTTTCTATATAATGTACTTCTTGACATCCCCAAGTCTTGAGCGACTTGAGATTTATTACCGTTATACTTAATCATTAGGTTCAATATTATTCTTTTTTCCTCTAACGTGAAATCATTTTCGGTGAGAACTGCAGTTTTGTCGGTTTGTGTGATGGATAGATCATCATCTTCAAAGTAATCTCTGGGTAAGTGTTCAAGTTCCAGTACATCTCCAATTGCGTTATTAACACCGCATTCAATCGTGTTTCTTAATTCCCTTAGATTACCTTCCCAAGGATTTTTAATCAAAGAATCCATGGCTTCAGGCGAAATTTCTTTCACCGTCTTATTTAGGAATGAATTAAAATAATTCAAATAGTAATCAACAATAATTGGGATATCTGTAATCCGCTCTCTTAATGGGGGTAAATGAATATGAAGAACATTGATTCTAAAATATAAATCCAGACGGAATGTTCTATCTTTTACCATTTTATGCAGATTTCTATTGGTTGCACATATTAACCTAACATCAATAGGTGTAGAAACATTGCTTCCGATTCTGGTTACAGTCCGTTCTTCTAATACCCTTAACAAAATGGTCTGAACATGAATAGGCATTTCCCCTATTTCATCGAGGAAAATCGTCCCCGTATTGGCATATTCAAACTTACCCATTGATCCGCCTTTTCTGGCACCGGTAAAAGCACCTTCCACATAGCCGAATAATTCGCTGGCTATTAACTCTGTAGGTATAGCCGCACAATTAATGGAAACAAAGGGACCTTCTCGACGTTGACTTGCATTATGAATGGAATGAGCAAAAAGTTCTTTTCCTGTTCCGCTCTCCCCGGATATAATAACATTGCTGGAGCTGTTGGCCGCATTCACGGCCCTTAGTTTAGCCGCTAGTAGTGACTTAGATTCCCCAATAATCTCGTCAAACGTATAGTATGCCTGATTAGAAATTTTACTAACCCTCTGGCGAACCGTCTTATTATCCATCAGAGTAACGATCAATCCGGTTATTTTTTGATCTTTGATCGTTGGTATAACGTCCATTCTTACAAATTGCGAATGCGCCGGTAACTCTGGTAACTGAACCTCTTCCGAGATTATTCTCTTACCTGTTTCTAAACAGGTAAGGACTCTTTCCATCTCAGGAATCAATTCCACAAGGTCTCTGTCCTTTACTTTAGTCAGTTCTAGCTGAAACCACACAGTAAACTTCTGGTTCACATCAACAATTTTTCCGAAAGAATCTATAAAAATGACCGCTTCATTTTTCATTTCAAAGAACTGGCTAAATAATTCATCTTTCAATTCTGATTCTAATCTATTTCGATAACAAATGATGGTGTTTGTTCGAGCTTGATGGAATAGTCTAATGTAATCAAGAAACAAAGGTGTAAAAGATTCTTGGGGCAATATGATAAATGCATAGGACAGTCCATAAAAATCTTCTTGACAATAACTATAGGTTACATAAGGTGTAAACATGTCCAAATAGTGTTCATGACCAATAACCCACGATTCCTGATGTGGTCCGCTTGAAAGCGAAATCCCTGTAGTTCCTATGTATTGTTCTGATAAACATGTACCTATACCAATATTTTTAGAATTTAATTCCTGCAGGAGTTTCTTGTCTCCCCTCTGGGAAAAAACGACTAAGCTATCGCTGTATACCCAAAATAAGGCGCCCTGACATTTTTCTAATAGTTGATACAAGGATCCTACAATATCAGGTAGAATGTCATCTCTCAGAAAAGACATGATGGGATTAGGCTGACTTTGCGCTTTTGACAAATTAGGAGGGAGATCGACCATAGAGGCCTTTGGATCAAGATTTGATTCTTTGCATCTCAACCAAGAGGCTAAAATTTCCTCTCTTAAATTCTCTGCAAAAAATTCTCCTTTAATAATAAAAGATAACCTATTTTTCTTTACTTGTGCCTCATTATAGTGTTCTACCAAAATAAACACCCCAAGCCTTAAATTTGCTAAATATAAAGTTAAAATGAATGTGAATAATTTCATTATAGTATAGTTTTATACATATTCATATATCTTTTTCTCATAACAAACCCGAAACATTTAGTAGTACAATTGTGTATATGCTTGCTAATTCATATTTGTACAATATTGTACACTGTATTGTTAAGATCTATTTAATACCACCTGACTATGTACATATATACTGCATTTAAAAGTTGGCATGGTAAATGCTTATATAATAAATGACATACTAGATTCGAAAATTCACTCAATAATTCTATTTCTCCAGAAGGAGGCTTTTTTATGAAATGATATGTGATACTTGTTACATGCTTTAAGTCTAAACCTTCCAAACAGAACTATTTTTAATTTGAATGTGCTTTTACCAAAATGAAAGGGGTTTCCAATGAGTACTACACAAAATTCAAACCGTCTTCATCACGGGTTTTTAATTGTAATAGCTTGTTGTGCGATGAGTTTAACTTCCTCCATCACTTGGAATACCGCAGGAATATTCTTTGTCCCAATTCTAAAAGAATTTGGGGTTCCGAGAGGATCGTTAGCTCTGTACCTAACATTTGTTTCTTTTTCTGCTATGCTTTTTCTTCCATTTGCAGGTCAGTTGCTTTCCAAGTTTGATGCCCGTAAGCTATTATCTACTTTTGTCTTGATAAACGCACTTGCAGTAGGTTCCATGGCTCTCTACACAAGTGTCTACCAATTCTATGTTGGCGCAGTTTTTCTGGGAATCTCCCAAGCATTTTTTCTTTATATTGCTACTCCTACGATGATTACTCGTTGGTTTAAAGTTAGAACCGGATTTTTTATCGGTCTATGTATGGCCTTCACCGGCGTTGGCGCAGTTATTTTCAATCCTATCGGAGGTTACATCATTGCAACTATGGGTTGGAGGTCAGCCTACATAGCTTTTGGTCTTATTATTGCTCTTCTTGTTTTCCCCCTCGTTGCCTTATTCATAAGAAGCTATCCATCTGATATAGGACTAAAGGCCTATGGTGAATCAGATTCTGCAGATATTTCTAAGAATCAAGCTAATATGAAACCTTTAGTGCTCAATGGAGTACCTGTTTCAAAGGCTATCAAAACTCCGGCTTTTATCATTCTTCTTCTTTTTTTAGCATCTGTAGCTTTATATACCGACATTAATGTCTATTATCCATCGATTGTTACCTCTCTTGGACAAGGTGCTGTCGTTGCATCCACCGTAGGTTCAGCTAGTATGTTTGGTGTCTTAGTAGGTAAGGTTGTCTTAGGTTGGATTAATGATAAAAGCGTCGTTGGAGGAATCCTTTTTTCGGGTATTTCTGGACTCCTCGGGGTTGGCATGATTACCTTTATCGGTACGCACAATGCATCTTTTTTCCTGGCTGGTGCCTTCCTTTATGGTTTTGGTTTTGCACAGGCAACCGTACAATCACCGATGCTAACCCGCAAGATATTTGGGGAGCGCTATTTCACTCAAATCTATTCTATCGTCATGATGTTCTATGCAGCAGCATCTGCTATAGGCCAATCTCTGTATGGATATATTGCTGATTTCAATAACGGTTCTTATATAATTCCGCTATTTATGGTGATGGGGCTGGCCATAGCTTTTACGATCTTTGGTATAACAGCCTACTCCTTAAGGAAAAGAATCCTATTTGACGAAACCAACCCAACATCCATCACACAATAACATTTATATTATTTATTAGTAAAATAAACATCATAGGTTATCTTATGCTGAGTACGCGAACTTGAAGATAGAGTTTGAGTTTATAGTTCTTCTTCGGATCAATAAAGTTTAAGCTGCAGTAAATCAAATAATTTCTGCAGCCTAAACTTTATTATTACCTAAAACAAAAAAACGCAGTACTAAAATTCTTCACAGAGAAAGATTAAAAGGAAAATTTACTTTGGATATAACAGAGTGTTTATGAACTTTTTATCAATTTTTCCATTTCCCAACTTTGGCATATTATCCAGCAATACAACGCGATCTGGGATTTTATATTTAGCTATTCTATCTTTAGCATACTCCCGCAGCAGCTCCGGTGTTCCTCCAGAATCTTGTTTTAATTGAACATAGGCGATGGTTTGTTCCCCTAATTCGCCATGAGGAGCCCCAATCACACAGACTTCCAAGATATCAGGATGGTCATAGTACACGTTTTCCACTTCACGGGGATAGACCTTGTAACCTCCTCTGTTGATGACTTCTTTTTTTCTGGCAGTTATTCTAATATACCCGAGTTCATCAACACTACCCAAATCACCTGTGCGAAGCCAACCCTCTTCATCCAGTACTTCCTTCGTCTTGCATGGCATTTTATAATAACCTTTCATTACACCGTAACCCTTACAATATAGCTCGCCTATTTCCCCGGTTTCTGCAATTCTTCCGCTTTCATGAACGACCTTAATCTGTATACCTTCATAAGGTCGTCCAACAGTCTTAAATCTATGTTCTAGACTGTCATCCAGACTTGTCATGGAAACCCCCACAAATTCTGTGAGTCCATAAGCAACCATAAGATCAAATTTAAAATTTGTATTAACTTTCTTCATAATTTCTTCTGAACAAACTGAACCTGCCACGATACCCGTTCTTAATGATGAAACGTTGACTGGAAAGTATTTGTATTCTCCCAATTCACGGACAAACATTGTAGGTACACCATGATGAACAGTGATCTGTTCCTTTTCTATCAACCGTAATGCTTCCTGTGAATTGTATTTTTCCATAATGACTATTCTTGCCCCAAAATATATGGGGGCAATTATTCCTGTTACAATTCCAAATAAATGCGTACATGGAAGCGGTACAAGAAAAACATCATGTTGTGTACACGTTAAACGCTGACCGATGCTGACAGCTGTCTTTATAAGACTATACCCTGTCAGTCCTACTCCTTTCGGGATTCCCGTCGTTCCAGATGTAAAGATAAGAGCAATTACATCTTCTTGATAATCCAAGTAAGAATCAGTCATGACGGTTGGATTGATGTGTTTATTCCCAAATGCCAGCACTTCTGAATACATAAAGTAATGATTCTTTTCAAACCGAACTGTAATAAATTTTGTTAATTCCTCGTTTGTTTCCAGCCACATCAATTGATCGTGGCTGGAAACAAACGTTAGTTTAGGGCGAGTCAAATCAAATCGATCTTTCAATTCCCTATTGCTCAAAGACATATTACACGGAACAAGAATTGCACCAATTTTCGCAACTGCGAAAAAGATAGTGATAAATTCATGCCAGTTTGGCAGTATGGCTAGAACTCTATCCCCTTTTTCAATGCCCAAAAAAGATAAGGCTGCTGCTAAATGCTGGGTCTCACGATTCAACTCTCCGTAGCTCATTCTCCTAAGCCCATCAAATATAACTTCTTTTTCTGGCGTTTTTTCTCCCCAGTAATCCAATAGACCATTGAAGGTTTCCACTTTATCCATTATAACTTACCTCCTTAGTCGTTTGATTACCCGAATCTGAATTCTATCCCCATGGTTCCCTGTGGAAATTCCCATTTTTCTAAGATTGTTCTACCGCATAGTATACGACAGGTACCACACTCTAAACATCCGGCGTAGTCAAATTGAACACTGCAGTTCTCATCTACTTTGTATAAGCCAGCAGGACAAGCGATCACTAATTTCTGATATTCCTCCATGTCGATGTTCTCTTCTTTTAAGGTTATATGGGCATTATCTTCATCTACATGGAATTTATTAATTCCAAGTTTATGATCTACATTTAGCGTATTGACAATTCTCATAGCGAACGCACTCCTTTCCAGCCATCCTTAGCAATATTGAGTAATCCAATTTGTTTCACATGCTTCATCATCATCCTCGTCATGGATTGGGGGGGATTACCCGTAACAACAAATAGATCCGTCATCATATCTGCAGCCATGCCCGGATATCCATCGAAAATTCTTGGGGTCTCCTCTAGGAAGTGCGGAAAATTTTTGTAATGCTTCAAATCTTTCATTACAAAACTATCATCCAGGAAGGATTGATAGCATTGAAGGAACTCGGCACTATAGTTTTTAGTCTCCTTGGCTTTAAGAACTGCTCTCGCTGCGCATTCTGCTGAACCAACAGCAAAGTCCATCCCTCGCACAGCATATCCTAAGTTAATACAGAATCCGGCTGCATCCCCGACGATAAGCACCCCATCCCCGATGATTTTAGGCACCATATGAAGTCCGCCCTCCGGAACCAGATGACCGGAATATTCAATCATTTTTCCACCTTTGAGCAGCGGCTCAATCGAAGGATGGCTCTTAAAATCTTCTAACATTTGAGGTATTGTCTTATTAGCTTTAATTAATTCACATAACGTACAGACCACACCTAGAGAAATACTTGCTTTATTGGTATAAATGAATCCTCCTCCAACCTTTCCTGCTGATGGGGTCCCGGCAAATAACCATGAGGTTCCTTCCCCATCCTTGCAGTTAAAACGATCATCAATCACTTCCGAGGGAAGTTCGATGATTTCTTTCACACCGACGGCTACTTGATGAGGTGATAATTCTCCCCGATAACCTAACTTTTGTGCCAGGAGGGAATTCACTCCATCAGCAAGGATGGTTATATTGGCTTCCATCTCATCTTCTCCTGCAACAATTCCGCATACTTTCCCTTCTCTGACAATCAGGTTATCCACACGGATTCCAGTAACCATTTGCACCCCAGCATCTTCAGCTTTACCAGCTAACCACTGATCAAAAGCACCTCTTAATACGGAGTAAGAATCACTCCCTTGTTGTCCTAAACGTGTTGAACTAAAATCAATGGTTACATTGCTGTCGTCCGTCATAAGACTAATTTTTTCGCGCGTAATCTTCCGTTCAACCGGTGCTTCCTGTGCAAAGTCAGGGATAATTTTTTCCAGGCTGTGGCTGTAAATACGTCCACCTGTTACATTCTTGCTCCCCGAGTAGTTTCCCCTTTCAACTAGCATCACTTCTAGCCCTTCTTTGGCCAGTAAGTAAGCGGTTACAGTTCCGGCAATTCCTCCGCCAACAATAATGGCATCAAATCTATCATCTGACATTGATTACTTCCTTTCTTTCTTCCATTATGGAGAGGTGGAAAATCAATTTCTTCTCTTCCACCTCTTTTATACCACATTGCTTTTACTTCAACTGATCGACTAAAGCTGGAACTACTTTATATAAATCTCCAACGATTCCATAATCTGCCTGTCCAAAGATCGCTGCATTTTTATCTTTATTAATGGCAATAACAACTTTAGATCTGTTCATTCCAACGGTGTGCTGAACCTGTCCGGAAATGCCAATAGCTACATAAACCTCCGGGGATAGCATTAAGCCTGAAACACCGATATACGTTTCCTTCGGCATCCATCTTTCTGCTTCAGCTATAGGACGGGAGCATCCGACTTCAGCATCTATTACTTCTGCCAGTTCCCTGATCATCCCAAGATCTTCTTCTTTGGCAATCCCGCGGCCTACCCCGACTACCCGCTTGGCGTTGGGCAAGTCAACGCTGGATTTCGTTTTTTGGACTATGTTAATGACTTTCATTTTATTACTCGGCTCAACAAATGGGAAAATTTCTGTCTCTCCTTTACCGGCCTCTCCAGTTCCCTGCAATACGCCTGGCCCGACCGTAGCAATGGACAGACTATTATTTGACTTCTCTTTACGAATAGCCGCTCCTCCATAAACTAAGTGCCTGCCTTCACCTTCTTTGGTCAGTTCGATCAGATCCGTCATTACGCTGGTTTCGAAAATAGCTGCAAGCCGACCTGCAATTAACTTGCATCTTTTGCTTGGCTCGATAAGCAAAAGGTCAGGTTTTTCCCGTTCCAGCAGTGCTGCAAGCGTCTCTGTATAGTCCTCAAGCATAACTCCATCCTGCATTGGAATGCTCCACACTTTATCCGCTGCTCCATTATCTTGATTATCTTGGCTCTGTATAATTATTGCTTCAACGCGTTCCCCTATTTGACGGGCACCTTGACATAATTCCAAAAGACTTTTCACCTTCTCTGTAAATACGAACACTTTCATTCTATTCCACCTGCCCTTTTACTTTAATACTTTGTTAATTTTAGTTATGAATGACTTAATCGCTTCGTCAGAATCTCCTTGAATAATATCTTTCTTTCTTTCCTTTTGTTCGGGTGCTTTGGTTTCAATGACTTGGAGCGTTGCACCGAAATCTCCGATTCCCACGTCTAGCGCACTTAAAATGGTGGCTGACTTCTTACCAGCAGCCAGGATTTGCTTCATACTAGGGATACGAGGCAGGTTAATATCTGAGGTAACAGATATGACTGCAGGGAGAGGTATTTCTATGGTTTCTACTTCGTCCTCTAGTGAGCGTTCAACGATCACTTTACCTTCCATGAGTGCTATCTTATTGACACTATTGATGACAGGTACGTTGAGTAGCTGGCCCAATTGGGCTCCCACTTGTTGAGCATACAGGTCTGCTGATCCTTCTCCACATAGAATCAGGTCAAACTCTCCAACCTTTTGGATAGCAGCCTTCAAAGCATTAGCAGTCTGGTAGGTATCTAAGTCCTCCAAGAAATCGTCTGCCACCATTAAGATGCTTTCGGGTCCTCTAGATAGCACATTTTTCTTTAACTTTGAATCATCAATCTTTTTCGCACCGATACTAACGCCAATCAGATTGCCCTCAAAGGCCTCCGCCAGCTGTGCACCGGCTTCGATACAGTTTAAGTCATAGGCACTGATTGTCATCGGTGCTTTCTCAAAAGAGATATCTCTATTCGGTTTGATTGTAATATCCTGTTCATCAGGTACTACTTTAAAACATGAAATAATGTTCATTTTTACACCTCTATATATGCCATAATTTAGTGATTTTTTGGTATAGAGCAGATAATCTGAATAACCTTCATTTTATCTGCTCCTGATAAGTCCTGTTCTACATGAAACTTGAATTTTAAGCGAATTCGGCCGTTTACTTTTTGTATTTTTTAAGAACTTCTCTGCCAGCAATATGAACCATAATTTGATCTGTTCCGCCTGCAATCTGCCATCCTCTGGCATCCTGCCAAGCACGGGAGACACGGGTTTCTGTGGTATAGCCCAGACCCCCAAAGATTTGAATGGCGTCCGAGCAAACTTCGGTAGCGGTCATACCGCAATACCGCTTAACCAGCGCGGACTCAAGCTTAATAGGAAGACCGTTATCATGTCTCCAGGTAGCTTCATAGAGCAGGTTGTGCATGTTCTTGATTTTAATTTCCATATCCGTAAGCATTTGTTGGATCATCTGCTGGTTACCGATAGGCTTACCGAACTGGATTCTTTCACTGGCATATGCAGCAGCATCATCCATAGCTGCTTTGGCCAAACCCAGAGATTGAGAAGCGATTAAAAGACGTTCCACTTCAAAGTTTTTCATCAGCTGAAGAAACCCTTTGTCTTTTTCGCCTAATAGAGCACTTTCATCAATTTCTACGTTGTCCAGATACATCTCGCAGAAGGTTGTGCTTGTCTGGCCAATCTTATGAAGCTGAGAGAACTTCACACCTGGTGTATCGGCTGCGAATAAATACATAGACATATTTTTGTTGGTGAGTTCAGGAGACTCTTCTTTGCAGACCACCAAGGTCCATGGTGCTACATTACCGTGGGTAACCCATGTTTTTGCACCGTTCAGGTATACCTTTCCGTTTTTATGGGTGGCGACAGTGGTCATGGCGCTGTTGTCCGATCCCCCCTGAGGTTCGGAAATTGCTAAGGAAAAAGCTGGTTTTCCAGTTTGCTTATAGATCTCCATCATTGTCATAATCTGATCGGGTCTGCCGAATTCCACCATATCAAACATGTTGAGGATATTGGACATGAAAGGAAATACAGCGGCTGATTGTCTGGTTAATTCTTCTCCGACCAGCATCAAGGTTGTGACGTCTGCCGGTGTACCGCCGTACTCTTCTGGAATTCCTAAGAAACCAAAACCTGCTTCAATAAATGCTTTGGAGAATTTCTCAGAAACAGCACCTTCTTGATAAAAAGTCTTAATATCCTCTTCTGTTACTTCTCTTGACATGAATTCTCTTAAGCTTTCGACTAATAATTCTTGTTCCTCAGTAAATCTAAAATCCATATTCATTCTCCTTCTAAAGTTTTTATTAACATATAATTTAATTGTTGAACATTATTTTCAAAAAGGATAATGCCCCTTCAGAACTGAAGCTTGATTGTGATATTTATATATAACTGAAGGGGCATTCATGACTAGTTATGTTCGCCTAGTTTGGGGAAAGGATTGGGGAAATCTAAAAATGATTTTTCTTGCATATAGCTAGTTGCTACATAATCAAGTCCCCACTTATGCTCGATAAACTGTCTTTCTTGGAAAGGTACTTGGTGTTTGAGTTCACTTGTTTGAAGTACTGGAGCCATACAGCAGTCAACTCTTGTGGAAAATTCTGTCCATTCACTGAAAGTGCGAGATTTGAAAAGCTTTACCATTTTCTGATAGTAAGGGTTATCGGGATGAGGCTGCGTCTTATGACCTTGAATTAAATCTTTTCTTTCTACAGCTTTGCAGAAGTTGTTCCAGAACTTATCCTCTATGGCTCCTATCGTCATGTAACGCTGATCTTTCGTCTCATAAATGTAGTAAGAGATTCCATGATCATTGATCCCGTGTTCTTCCCCTGTTACGGATTGGTGCGAGACATGAAGCCCCATCCAGGAAAGCATGGTTTCTGTAATGGAAACATCGAGATATACACCTTTTCCCGTTCTTTCTCGCTGGACCAGGCCGGCTAGAATCTCTTCGCTGGCAACTATGCCTCCTAACAAATCAGCCATGGCAATGTTTGGCTTGATAGGTCTTCCTTGAGCATCTGTCAATTGTGCTAAGACTCCACTTAAGGCTAGATAATTTAGATCATGTCCACCTAAGTGCGAAATGCTCGTGTTTTGTCCAAAACCTGACAAGGAGCAATAAACTAAGGATGGGTTGATTTCAATGAGACTTCTATAGTCAATCCCCAGTTTTTTGGGTACGCCCGGCCTAAAACTCTCAATGACCACATCCGCTGTACGAATCAATTCCAGGGCTTTCTCAAGCTGGTCATTTTTCTTTAAATCTAGTGCTACGCTTTTCTTACCCCGGTTTTGAGAACGAAAGATACATCCTTCTTCACCATTGATCATATCCATGAATCGTGCCGGATCACCTGTCGGTTCTTCAATCTTGATGACTTCTGCTCCTCGTTCCGCTAAGCGTAATGTGGCAACAGGACCAGGAAAATAGCGCGTAAAGTCGATAATTTTAATTCCTGCAAGCAATCTGTTTTCCTCCGTTATTGTCTATTTGGCCGCTTTTGTATTATCAGCCGGAGTATGAACAAAATTTTTGCTAAGGTTTAAAGCAGCAAGACCCAAGAGGAAAGCTGCAACGAGGATTCCGCAAGCTATAGATAGCGTAGCAACATACCCCCCTGTAGAATCAATAATAAAGCCCCAAGCAGAAGATCCAATCATTGAGCTTGCAGCTGCTACGATGGAAATGTTGGAATTGATCTGACTATAATCGCGGTTACCAAATACTTTTTTGATTGTCATTGGGGTTTGAACCATAACACCGGCATAGCTGATGCCATACAGGAAACCGCCCAGCAGAACAACCCAAACACCTACTGAACCAAAGAACATTAGTAGCCCCATACCCAAAATTCCGCCTCCGAAACAGACAATCATGCCCTTAATAATGCTTTTATCATTGGCATAACCCAAAACAATCTTACCGATCAACTGTCCAAACATACTGGCAGAAGCAATAGTAGCGCCAATCGTTGCAGCCAATCCAAGAGAACTAGCATATGACGGAAGATAAAAGTTAACATTGGTAACAAAAGCTACAGCAAAAGCGAAGAGAGCTACGATATAGAATACAGGGCTCTTGATCGCGGTTGAGTATGAAACACCAGTCAAGGGTGCAGAAGCAGTGACTGTGGCCTGGCCTTCCTTTGAAGCGTCATACCCAAAAGGCTTTAATCCCTTATCACTTGGATGACTCCTAAGAATCAATGCATTAAGAGGTAAGGTTATGAAAAGAACAATAACAGCCCAAACCAGATAAGCTGTCCTCCATCCATAAGTGCCAATAATATATCCGCCTACAGGATTAAAAATAATTCCGCCTATACCTGTAAAAGCAGCGCATAACCCAATAAAGAAACCAACCCGTTCTTTAAACCAACGATTAATCATTGTTGGTACAGCAAGATACAGAATAAAAGCAATCGATATACCTAGAAAAGCACCTGCTACATAAAACTGGAATACTGAAGTAAACTTTGACATTGCAAAAAAGCAAACACCAATTAGAGCGATACAACCAGACAATACCCAACGGGCATTAAAACGGTCTAACACTTTGCCAGCAAAAGTAAGGACGATGGCACAGACAAGTAAAAGGATAGAGATATACATACCAAATGTGCCTTTACCAACCCCTAATTCGGTGCTCACAGGTGTATAAAAGATACCCGCAGTACTAAAGACTAATCCTACAGTCGTAGCCATCATTAGACATAGTGCTGCAACAATAAGAAAGCCATAATGGAACCCACCGGTTTTATGATCCGAACTCATAAAAATCACCTTCCTAAACTAAATAATTTTAATATTAACAATAATTTCATGAATGGAATTTAGTTAATTACTTATCACGCTCCTTCTTTCCATATATTTACATACTACCTCCTTTCTTTTCGTGATTTATTTAACAATGCTTCTGCTAATCTAAATAAGCAACTTTTATGCCAACTAACTAAATTAAGAAAAAAAGGTTACTATTACAGCGGTGTACAGAAATAGCTTGAAGTTGGTAGTGTTATATCCGAGTGCAACAGGCAGCTGATATACATATTGGTGTATCCAAATGTATTAGATTGTAGAAATAAGTAAAATACAAATACATACATGTTTGTTCACCTCTGGATTCTCTAGAGTCCAAGTGTTGACAAAACAGATAGTTTTGTTATAGCTAATTGAATTTAATAATCGAGTAGGAGAGGGGGGCAAGCCCTCGTCCTCTCACACCACCTAGCATGCAAGTCCGCACTAGGCGTTTCCAAAGATTGACGAAGTTCCATAAAACGATTAAGTAAACTCTTAAGCCCTTGACTTTCCCAATAGGAATTGTTGAGGTTATTGTTTGTGTTCCGAGACATTTCCTAAGGCCCCCTCCGTGAAGCCGCCATCTTGTGTGTAGCCGGTCTGAATCCGTAGCTATACGGGGAAAATTCAGAGTCAAATATTGGGGTCATTTCCTGCAGTAGTGCTGCTGGATAAGGCAATCCAGAACGATTGGAATGCCTAAGAGTCGAACTCTGCCTCCAGGTTTGGGTATTTCCACCCGTTTAACGGGGCTAGGTCTGTAGGCTCCCGTTAGAAGTTGGCCTTTTATTGCCTCCCAATTTGCTTTTAGGTAGTCTGGTAGTCCATCTACTCTCATACCATCTACACTGGTGCCCCTCCGTTCTTTCTCACCTGCTTTAGTGCCCCAAGTAGTTCTCTCTTTCGAGCATTCGTTCCAACAAGTTGTTTTGTCTCCGCGAGAGTTTTCTCCGACTTGTGCCGGTATTGGACTCGGCACTCCAGCATCCCCTTGTGGCTTCACCACTACCTTATGCTATGAGTCTTCGTATGAAGTGGCTGCTTTCTTTGTCCATTACTAGAACGCATCATTTCCCTCTCTTCTTTAGGTTCAGCCCTTCCGATTTCTATGGCCTCTGCTGACTTCTGCAGGTTCAGCGTACCCTCTCGGATACGGTTACGAATAAATTCGCATATCCTGCAGACTCCCCAGATAAGAGCGTATCTTTCTGCCCACACTTGCCCAAGTTTACTTACCATAGTACTTGGCGGTTTTTGGATTTAATCATGTACTGGAGATTCATCCGACTATGGTAGCCTCAAATTGGATTCGTGTACCTCAAGTCGAGCATTTGCTTAGAGCTTCCTTCAGATTCTGCCTCGCGACAGACACCCTTGCTTTCAGCTACGATATGCACTCGCCAGCCCCCGTTCAGGACTTTCATCGTATAGATAATGCTCATGCTGGGCGTACAATAATAAGATGCCTCAAATATTATTTGAGACACCTTGTTATTAATGAGGTATGAATATACATATAAACAAACTGCAATTAACTCATGAATATTTAAGATTTAACCGAATAATGAATATACCGATTCAACAGAGCGAACGTTCCGGATAAGCGAGCCACTTGTCCAAAAAATTGAGTCATAGCTCCGGTACCATTATTAGTGTCAGGGTAAAATCGTATAGGTGACATTTGATTAGCACATGCTTCATGACCCCAGTAAAGGACTCGATATGGGGGCGAAGAGTGCTAACCTAGATTCAGAAATGTGGCTTCCCCCTAAAGGAACACTTCATTTGAGCCACAGCCCTTTATTCATTGAAGCATCCGTCGTAGGGTGCCATGTCAAGTCTTACCCCAGAGTGGATTCGCAGTTATAGAATAGTGGCTCTAGAAAACGGAACAGTTGCTCAAAGTGCCCAGGATTAATCAAATAGTATTGTCTTTCCATACTTAATACTTTGCTATATCTACATTTATTGGTTCAAATTTCTTTCCTACAAAAACTGGTTCATACTGCATTTTGATTTCGTCTCCATACTTTCCAGCATACTCCTCAACGTCTTGGATTATAGCAATTGAACCTATAATTTTATCTCCTTTCATTCTTAAAAAGTAATAGCCAGTAATAACCTTAAATTAAACAGCATTCTAAGGGGTGATTACTGGCTGGTTTATTTCCCTCGTCTTATGAATTTATTTATTATGCAATATGCACAATTCTCAAGAAACCATATTTAACTGTATCAGTAGTTCAGAAGATATTTGATATAATTATTGATCTTTCTAGCTAAAAAATGGGATCAGTGAAGATTAACTTCACCGTCCCACTTCCCTATCCGAATTTGTGTACTCTATAAGATTAAATATTTATTAGGTAAGACATTTCAATCATCCGAATTAGCTTAATCCAATTGTGCCAGTTATCGATATAGCATAGAAGATGTAGCGTCCAATAATTTGACCAATAATAATAAGTGCTGCCGCAATGTAAGTAGTAGTACTTAAAGTTTCTTCTGTGGTTGCTGCGACCTCGGTTGCTGCTTGACCAACTAATACATTGGTTTTTGCTTTCATAGTTGGTAAAAACAGTAATCCCGAACCAAAAAGGATTAGGAGCCATTTTAGAGCCATAGCTGTGCTCATGTTGTTCAGTAGTGTAAAGCTTGTTTGAGCAGCTAAACTTTCATTAGCTCCTAATTGTATATAATATAGTTCCATGGCAACTACTTGGAGTATGACTGCCACTCCGATAGTGAATGCTAATGTTCTTCTCATATTACCAACTTTTTTGCCACTCAGGACAATAAAAAGGACAGCTCCCATCGAGATAGCGGCGGCATAGAACTCCATAAAGATAGAGCTGTGCTGCCATGCTGGAACACTAGTAAAATTATAGATCGAAGCCATAACGAAAACGTTGGCAAGTCCGATAACTGCAGCAATCGGAATCAAAGCATTGATAGCACTCTTGGTAGAAGGCTTAACGTAGATCAATAAAGCTACTAGAGCAGTTAACCCTGTAAAAGCACTGGTAAACCAAATCTCGAGGCTAAGCCATGAGCTGCCAAATTGAGAAAGAGCATTTATTGCCGAAAGGGGCCTACCTAAGTGCATAAAGGAGGCTAAAAGGCCGACAATTGCCAGCCCGGCAGCAGTTATGATAGCTGATTTAAAGCTGCTCTCTTTATTCAAAAGCTTGGCAACTGCGGCAAACACCATAATGCCGATAGAGGCCTGAATGCAAATGGTAAATAACACTAAAGCTATTTCTTTCATTACTTACACCTCCTTCTCTCTATAGTTTCGATCTGAGGAACAGCTTTTTGGTTTGACTACCAAAGATGGTTGAGTAACGCTCGCGATTGGTAAAATAGGTAATTCATTAACCAAATTCGGGCCATATTTTTGTTTCAATTCATCTAGATCCCCAAAATGAAGAATACGCATAATACAAGCATTTACACAAGCCGGATTTTCCCCATTGTCTCTTAAGTCTTTACAGCTGTCGCATTTTCCTACTACACCGCTTTTTTCAATATATTGAGGAGCACCATAGGGACAGTTCCAGACACAGTACTGACATCCAATGCATTTATCTTTATTCTGTTGAACAGTTCCATCCTCAGCATAGTGCATTGCCCCTGTCGGGCATCCTTGGACACATTTAGCCTCCGAACAGTGATTACAAGAACCTGAATAATTATACGCATCGGGTTTCGGATAAACACCGGTTTCAAAACTTTTCACTCTACGAAACAAGACATTTATATCTGAATTATTTTTATCTTTACAAGCCATTTGACAGGTACGGCATCCAATGCAAGCTTCCATGTCAAAGTAAAAGCCCAATTTACCCATTTTGTCCTACACCCCTTCCTATAAAATAATTCTTGCAGGCTTTTCTACATCGGGAATTAATTTTGTTTGTATGTGCTTTTCAATTTTAACGATTCCGGTATTAAAGCCTGAGACTCCCTGACCTGTTGGAACTTGGCCACTGAGGATGTTATCTGCTCCGCCTGTATCAACCCCAGTTTTTTCATCAATATCAACCCAGGCTCCGTGCGGAAGGGCAATTACTCCAGGTCTCATACATTCTGTTAGACAGGCTTTTCTTAAGATTTTTCCATAGGCACTGGTAATAAGCACTGTATCTCCCTCAGCAATTCCATTATCCGCAGCATCCTTAGTGTTAAGATAGACTGGATTTACCCATGCTTCCTGCAACCACTTGACATTATCAAATACTGTGTGTGATCGCCGTAAGTAATGGGGAGTGATAACTTGATAAGGATATTCATCTTTTACTTTATTTCCCCAATCTTTAAACGTATCTTCATAGCCGCCAACGACTTTGATATAGGACGGTATTGGCTTAATCTTGCTGAATCCCATATTGTTAATTGTGTCAGCCAACTTTTTGCTGTAAATCTCCAGCTTACCGCTTTCAGAGCTTAATTTGTTGTTTTCCGGATCCTGGACAAAATCTTTAAAGGCAATATATCCATAATTATCACCCTGATAACGTTTAACCTGATAGACTCCTTTTTCCTTAAACTCGCTGTAGGTTATTTTCCCGGTCTGGGGTTTTCCTGTAACTCCTAATTTATCAATGTCTTCCTGGGTTATGGTTACTAGTGGTCCGTACGTTTCACCATCTTCATTGACAACAGTTATGCTGCTCAAAGCATTGAAGAATTGTTGCTTTTCACCAAATGGGTAAACCTCTTTCTCTTTAATTCCTAACTTCTTAGCAATCTCCATAGCAATCCATTGATCACTCTTGGCTTCATAAAGCGGTTCTGTAATTTGGGAATACATAAGAATCATTTCCCTGTTACCACTATGAACCAAAGTTCCTCCCAAAAAGCCTCCAAACTTCTCCCACTCTGTAGTAACCGGTAAAACAATATCGGCATACTTAGAATTTGTCGTTAAAAACTGAGAGTGGGATACAACCAAATCCACCTTGCGATGAGCTTCTATTCCTTTGGTCATGCCGTCACTCGTTTGTAAAATTGCGCCTCCAGAATGATAGATGATATGGATGTCAATGTCTCTCATTTTTCCAGGTTGATATTGATCTGCTGAAACAAAGCTGCCTTTTCCTGTAAAATTGTATTTGCCATCTAGGACTGCATCCCAAATTTGATTGGCATTAATCGTATCATCAATCGGGTTAGCAATGCCGGGCAATCCATTAGAACCAGCGTTAACAAGTGCAGGGCCTCCGTTGCCAGATGTTGCATGCATTGTACTGCCAGTCATATGTCCGGATTTACCCATGTGGCCTGTCATTGCACCAATGGTCATAATCAATTGCGGCAGATTATCGGCATTTCTGGTTCTTGCTGAAGCCATTCCACAAAGAAAAGCTACTTTTTTATTTTTGCCAAACTCTAACGCTAATTGTTCGATCTGAACTTTATCAACTCCACAAATTTCACTAGCCCATTCCGGTGTCTTGGGAAGACCATCATAAGTCCCCAAAATATAGTCTTTAAAATTGCCTTTGGGATCTTCCCCTTCAGGCATATGATCCGCGTCAAACCCTATGGTACATTTATTCAAAAACTCCCAATCAATGAGTGGGTTTAGAACCGGATGATCTTGAGTAAGAAGAACATAGGCTAGTGCTAAGAGCAGTACTGTATCAGTACTGGGACGAATCGGTACCCACTCAGCTCCAAATGAAGAGTACGTAGAATTGTAATACGGGTCTATCCCTATAAATTTTGCCCCGGCCTTCTTCGCTTGCCAATAATGCCAACTTGAACTTCCCATCGCACTCCAGGCCGGATTCATGCTTAACATGATGATGGTATCGCAATTACGCAGATCGTAGCGATCGTTTACGGTTTGATCCCATACCCCCAATTGCCAGAAACCAACTGTTTTAGGTGTCATCGACCAGCTGCCGAATGAATTGGTATTCCAATATTCGGTGTATCCGCCATATAAACCTAATGTCCTGGACATTTCTGTGATCTGACTGTTCCAACCGCCGATGTGTAAAATAGAACGATTACCGTAATCTTTTTTGACCCGTTTCAATTCATCCGCGATATACGTAAGTGCTTCATCCCAGCTAATGCGTTCCCATTCGTCCTTGCCACGCAAGGATTTATCACCACCGCCAGGCTGCCAATGTTTTCGTTTCATGGGATATTTCAATCTATCAGCGCCAAATACTTGCTGTCTTTGAGCCCGTCCCCGCAAACACCCTCTTTGCTGCGGATAATCGGGGGAATCCTCATGGGTATCATCAGTTTTTTGACGAATGACAACACCATCCACTACTAAGGCTTTGTTTAAACATCTTCCACCGCAATTATGCCAACAAGCAGCAGAAATCCAAGTTCCTTCTTTATTTGCTAATGCTGTCGCTTCATTGGCATCCAGCTTTGATAACCCACAGCCCGGAAGTGTTAAGAGTGCTGCCCCGGTCGCAGCTGTAGCTGATAAACCTAAAAATTTTCTTCTGCTAATCATCATTTCTCTTGCTTTATCTAAGAGATTAGCCATAAATTATTTCACCTCCAAAAAATTAAGACAGTTTAACTTGGTCAATTAACTCTTTAAGTGCTTTTTTATCGGTTTCTATAAAACCTTCCAAACAAATTGCCATACCTTTGTAAAAATCGGTTTTGGCATGGATAAAGATATCTTTACATATTAACGGTACCCATTTTAAAATATGGTTTTCAAGGAAATCCTTTTGATCACTCAGAACAGAACCTATATATTCAGTATTTTCTAAACTTAATTGGCATAACTGATACATAAAGTCCAGTTCATATCCTAAGTGATCATCTGCTTCTTGGCCAATATTTTTAGGTATTAAGCAATATTTAAGATAAGCCCTGCGTACATTTAATGTCTCTTCCTGAAAAATTAAGCGCTCTTTATTTAGATATACTGATTCCCATGGTGGCGTAGGGATTTTATGAGGACCGATAAAGAGCCTGGTATAGTCCCAGCGTATTCGTTCATACCTCTCTGGATCTAAATCATTCAGGGATTGGACCGCTAACTCAATTCCCTGTTTGATTAATGGATGTTCGTCTTGAAAAGGGAAGAATTTTAAGAACTGATCATCCTTAAGGAAATTAAGAAAATCCATAGTTGGTTCTTCCAGAAAAGTTCTGTATAGAACTCCATAAGCATACATCCGTAATTCAATTAATGGTTTACACTGGCCTAAAACGCATTCACTTTGCATGTGCATAATTTCACCTCCCTTGCTAAAATTGGCTAATGGTCTCTTTATGACTCGTGCTCATGATACGATAAGTAATCAATTTAGACATTGGATATAAACACAAAAAAAAAGAGGCCTCTTTGTACCTGAAAGCACAAAAAAACCATTTTAGTGTCATCATCTATATGTCACGTGTATAGGAAGGACAAAATCTATCTTTTGATTGTATAAAAGCACAAGAATATAGCCTTAAGATTGGATTTTTGGTTCTATCTTCCCTAAGATAGCTGCTACTGTAAGTGCCGCATAAATATTGAACCTTGTTTCTTCATCTTCCAGACTTGTACCTAACAGCTCTTCAATTTTCTTCAATCTGTATCTTAAGGTATTCGTGTGGATAAATAGCTTCTCAGAGGCTTTTTTCATATTCCTCCCGGCCCTAAAGTAATGCCAAAGGGTCATCAGCAAACTTCCATTATTTTCTCGGTCAAATTTTTCAAGAGGCTCCATTACTTCTTTATAATACTCATCAAGGTCTTGCTCGCTTTGGTTATAAAACAGGCGTACTGCACCAAGCTCATCAAAAAAAACAGGTGAACAGTCGTGCTGAATGAGCTTGCCTAATTCTAGAGCTACTTTAGCTTGCTGATAGCTTCGATATAGTTCATTAATACTTCCAGAAATCTTGCCTACTCCAGCAATATAGTCCCATTCAGAGATAATTGGAGAAAGTCCTGCTAACAGATCTCGTGTAAAGAAATGCCAATCAGCAGATTGCGATTGAGGCAAAGGACTAATTACAACTTGAAAATGAGCCATCTCTCCTACTATACTACCTGGTACCTTCTCAATGAAGAATTTTTCAATACTTGATGAAGCTTCTAGCTGTTCAGGTTCCAGATTATTACTCTTATTGAAAAGCTGAATAACCATTACAAAATGGGCCCCTGAAAAATTACATCCCCATATTTTGCCTAGTCTTATCACTTCATCGATTCCATCGAAATTGTTAAATATTAAATCACGCACAAACTCATCTCTGTAATTCTTTTCAATATTTACTATTTCACGCTGATGCATTATTTCAACCATTACAGCCAAACTAACCGCTTCCGCATATTGACCAAACATCAGAGATTTTGTTTCTAAGGATTCCTCAAGTTTTCCAATCACCAAGAGATAGCCAAGTATTTTTGGTTCCCCAATAGGCCAACAGAAGTATTTAAATTTTTTACCCTTAAAACTGATAATTCCTTCAATTAAATTTTCTCTATGATTTAGTATGGTACTTGGCAACATGATTCTTTCTTCGGGGAAAAGAGCTACTGACGGTGGACAATGCCAGCTTAGAACACGTCCTTTGGCATCTGTAATAATGACAGGCATATTAATTTCATTCATTAATATTCTGGATAATCCCGGTATACCCGTACTATTTGCCTGCGCCGCAGCTATTTTTCGTAAAAAATCTGCTAGGCTCATGTATCAACATCTCCTCCATCCTGTCTTGACAGATTTCCGCTAATAAGAAAACGCGTTGAAGGGCGAGTAAGCATTATTTTCCCAAAGCCTGGTACGGTACGGAGTATAGAGGGAGGATTATTTTCATACACCGATAATTGCCGCAGAGCACCCGTAGGACAAGCTTCTACACACGCAGTATTTAAATTGGTTTCAAGACGATCTGCACAAAAATTACACTTATCTACTTTGCCCGTTCTCAATGAATACCTTATCGCCCCAAAAGGACAAGCCCGTACACAGGTTCCGCAGCCTGCACATCGGCGAGGATCGTGTATAACAACTCCGTCTCTTCGTTTGCGCAAGGTTCCTTCTGGACATACACGAAAACATTCAGGGTTCTCACAATGGTTACAGCTCATCGTTAAAAAATGTTTTCTATAGTTATCCTCGTTGTCAACCGGTTTTATCCATCTTCGGCGTTCGCCGCCCTTTATATTAAATTCATTGCGACAAGCAATTTCACAGTTTCTACACCCAATACATAACGATGGATCAACCAGAAACCTCCATTGGTACACTTAGCCCCCTCCTTTCTTACCGCGGGTTAAGTTAACAAAGGTATCATGATAAGCTACGCCTGGAAATCCAGTTAAGCTTTGTCCTAAATCTGTTTCCTGAACTTTAGTTAGTACATTAACAGGTTTTTTGAATAGATCCTGCCAGCTATATGTGATAAGAATATCGCTTGGTACATCCTTATCAAGCTTTGAATACATTTGGATTTCTCCTATTTCATTATAAATAACAACAGTATCTCCTTCTTCAATACCTAATCTCTGGGCAACTGAAGGATTCATACAAACTTCTTCTAAGATATTTTCTTGGAGCCAGTCTACTGTTGAAAACTGGGTGTTCAGGTGTTCTGCCCGGTGTAGAACCAAGAAGCGGTAAGGATAGGCTGATGGAGGCTCCATAGGGTTTATTAGGCTAGGAATTTCAGGACATCCCTGTTTTAATGCCTCAAGTGTCAGAAATTTGTACTTTCCAGATGCTATATTGCAACTATTACCTTTCTCCTCTGCAGGAGGTTGTAATGGAAGAGCACCGTTTAGCAATTCCCGGTAATCAGAAATTTCCACATTAGTTTTTAACCAAGGGGTAAAGCTTTGAAACCATTCCTCAGATGTGCGTTCTTCAGGGAAAGAACATGCACCAGGTTCTATGTGATTAATCATTTGGCTTAACGATTGAGAGATTTTTAACTCAGAACGGCATTCGCCAACAGGTTCAATAGCCTGCTGATTAATTCCGATCTTATTGTGCCAATATCCCGCAACTAAATCTTGACACTCAAAACAAGTTGTAGCTGGGAAAACAATATCGCTAACCGCAGCGGTCGAAGTTAAAAAATGATCAACCGCTATTGTTAGTTCCATTTCGGCAATTCGTTTTTTCATACTCAGTATATCTGTACCACGTGCTAAGTAATTACTTGATGTGAACCACATTAATTTAATGGGAGGATTCTGGCAGGCTCCTAATTCCTTTGCCAGAGCGTTTAAACCAACCAAACGAGGATCATAAAGTTTTGTACTGAAAGCAGAGGAAAAAATCTCATGATTTAATTTCCAAAAATCAATATTCTGAAAATACAACCCTCCACCTTTTGAATAAAGATTGCCACTAGCAGCTACCAGCGCATCAATGGCTCTCATGTTTTGTCCGCCATTAGCATAACGCTGCAGACCTGACCCAGGCCAAAAGGAAACAGGTTTAGATTCGGCTATCTGGTCAGCAATCATTTCTACTTTATGCTCGTCGACCCCACTTACATTTATTAATTCTTGAGGATCAACCTGAAGCAGCCAGGAGCTGAACGCTTCCCACCCCACAGAGTGATCTTTTATAAAAGAATAATCAACAGTATTTTTAATAACCATCTGTCTTAAAATTGCTAAAGCCAAGGCACCATCCCCGCCTGGGTGGACGCGTATAAATTCATCACAATGAAGTGAAGTGGCAGTAGGTATTATATCAATTAATATAACCTTACCACCGTGTTCTCTTAACTTCTGAATAGTCGCCATTTGATGTATTGCGGTTGCGGCTGGGTTTGCTCCCCAAAGCAACAATAGATTAGAATTTAACATCCCAGTTGGATTTTTGTACCTTACCCCACCAAAATCCAATAAGTGTGCATCCCAGCCAGCAGCAATACAGAGAGATCCTGACGCTAAAGTAAAAGGACCGATTGAGCGTAATAAAAATTCCATCGATTTAGTAAAAACGCCGTAGTTACCAGGTCCTCTTACAAGTGCCATTGGCAGAAGACTACCATAGCGATTCTTAAGTTCGATCATTTTCCGAGCCACAATTTCAAGAGCATCATCCCATGAAATTCGCTTCCAATTGCCAGAGAATCGTGGCTCCTGTATCATTGGAAAAGTTACTCTCTGAGGATGATAGACATATTGCGTATAGGAATAGCCTTTGCAGCATAATTTGCCCTGCGTATAGTCATGATCAGGGTCACCGGATACTTTAACCAATCGCCCGTATTCATCAACATGTGCAATCATGCCACAAGTATCATAACAATCTCTTGGACAAATATGCTTTGTAATTTGCACGGTCTCCTCCTTAAGTTTAGCCTGTATCTCATAACCAACAAAGGACTTGACATTGCAGCAGTTGCTGCGGCCTCCGCCCTGTTTTCACCCCTACCAATTTATGTCCCCTCCCCAGATTTATACATAATGTACATAATGGTCATACTATACACAGTGTACGTCATATGATATATTGGAGGTGAGGGAGGCATGACTATGTTATCTGAACTACAATTTACTGAAGCAAGAAAACAATTTTCTACTCTTTATGATTCTGTCTTTAACTCTTTTAACCCTACTATTGTCAATAGAAAACAGACAGAACAAGTTGCTTTACTCAGAGTTGATCTACTAAAGATGGTCTTAGTGGATTACAAACTTAACCCTGAAATTATTAATGAAGATGATGGTTCGATTACGCTTGCCTTAGATTCTCTGGAAATTTACGCAAATGATTCGACATTAGATTTAGCAGCTAACAATTTAGTTGAAGACCTTAAAGTGTATTCTCAAGATTATATGGATCGCTCCCAGCTTTTCCTTCAAGCACCTAACCGTAAATCTCACTTTCCATATGTTTTAAAAGTCCTTCTTTGTGACAACGATGAAGAGATTCTTGCCCTCTTAGGACTATAAATATGGCACCTAAATTTGGAGATTTAAAACGCTATTGCGATAAAAATGGCTGGGTGATGCTTCGTAATACCGACCACTGGTATTATGAAAAAGTGCTGAGTGATGGGACTGTTCTAAGAACGAAAATAAGTCATGCTGTCAGTAAAGAAATCCCTAAGAATTTATGGGAAAAAATCCGACTAAGGCAACTTCAAATAAGCGAAACTACCTTTTGGGAAGGCGTCAAATAATAGTTCTGATCCAAAAGGTCTTTTTTTGCCTATTAAAACTTATCCGATATGGACATTTTACATAACGTTCTGAGCACTCCCGCAGCGTCATACTACGTTCATACTGGTAAGTTACGGGAGTGCTCTGTTCGTAGTGTAGCTAACCCAGTTCGCTACATTACGTACTAAAGTTGTGAGGGTTTGCGACGTCAGGTTAATACATTCATATTTACCCTGATGTCGCAAACCCTCTGTTGAGTGAAGTTGTTACCCAACTATTATCAAATCCAATTGTTTGTAATAATTCTTCTTTATCAATTCGCTTAGGAATTCGAATCTTTATTACTAAACTGTCGTCTGGTACTTCCTCAATAATGGTAAATTGTGATCCATGCGGTTGCCAAGTAAAACAATGCTCTTTGGTTCTTTTTAGATAGCCTTCCAAATTTCCTCGTTCATTCCACTTCCACTCATACAGCTCCTGATCAAATCTTACAGTATCATATTCGAACACTGCTACTTCATCTAAATTATCGGACTTTAATAATACTACAGTACGAACGAATTTATAAAGCTTTCTAATTGCTGAAACCCTCTCATTCCAAATCTCAAGAACCTGAGATCCTAGATGGTCTGGATTAACTTCAGCGATTTGTTTCTCTCCGAAGGAGTAAACTGGCGAATTTCTTCCAGATATCAATCTTACTGTTTTTTGAACTGCTGGCTTCTTTGCTTTAACTGTTTTTGCACCCCAAGCGCAAGACCCCAGCACAACATCATCCAACCCAACATTTGAAGGTTTCCATTTTGCACCTATACAATTTGCGAAAATCTCTTCCCACTCCGAACCTTCCAAGGTAGGATTTCCCTTTGTGGCTAGTAAATAAACTAATTCTCGACCAAGTTTAAAAGCAAAATCATTAGGAAACTTGTTCAATTCATATGGTGGCAAGCTCTTATTTACTGTTCTTAATCTAGGTGCCTTTTTCTCTGTCATACTTTATGCCTCTTCTTATACATCAAATTACGTTTCTTTGTTTAATATTACACGTCTGGTCTAATATTATTGGTATAAGATTTTCTACCACAGCACGTACAACGTTTACTGGAACTGAATTTCCTGCCTGCTTTCTAATTTGAGAGTCAGGCACAACAATTTTAAAACTATCTGGAAATCCTTGTAACCTAAGCATTTCTCTGGGAGTAAGTCTCCTCTCTCCATTAACTAATAAATAATTGTACGAAGCACCCGCCCTTAAAGCACAAGAATAAGGATACGAAGTAACGTTACCAGCTTTATTTTCGTGCCAAATTGATGGGTAATATTGTGATTTGTGAACTTCATGACGTTTTGTTCTTATTCTCTCAGAGACTAAATGTTTAGGGTCTATGTTCTTTTCTAGAATATCTGTTAATTCTAATCTTTTTGTTATCTTCGAAGGCCATGTAAACCATGCTGGTTGATCAAATCCAACAATAAATACTCGTTCCCTCTTTTGCGGTAACCCGTAATCTAATGCATTAAGTACTTTATAATCAACCCAATATCCTAAATCCTGTAAAGTTTTTATTATTTTTCTAAAAGTCTCCCCTTTTTGATGTCCTACTAACTGTTTTACATTCTCTAAAATAAATGCCCTTGGCCTCTTACTCGAAATTATACGTGCTATATCAAAGAAAAGAGTACCTCTAGTGTCTTCAAAGCCTTTACCCATACCAATAATACTAAAAGGTTGACAAGGAAAACCAGCAAAAAGTATATCATGATCGGGAATGTCTTCAGATTCAATCTCCGTAATATCACCAGACGGATATTCTCCGTAATTTGCATAGTACGACTCTTGAGCGTATTTATCAATATCACATGAGAAAACACATTCTGATTTTAAATTATACTTTTCAAATATTTGCTCCGCAGCGATTCTGAAGCCGCCAATTCCACAGAATAAATCTATATATTTTATTGAATTCAAATTATGACCGCTCCATTCATTAGCAATACAATCAAATAGAGTACCTTGTCTCAAAATTATCACTCCAAACATATTCTTTGGAATATTATACCAAACATATGTTCGAATGTTAATACCCTTTAACGAACTATTGTATTAATTAGTCCTAATACTATAAAAATCCTTCTGTCCATACTATTTTTTCTCCAAATTAGCAATTTTACTTAACTTTCAGTAGTTCCCGCAGCGTCTAACCACAGGCATCTATGTAAAGTTACGGGAATTGCGTGTTCGTGAAGTTAGCGGTCATCAAAACTTGCTAAAATCAATTTCTTTGTTGCTAGAATACTGATCCCTTATCTCTTCTTTAGTAATTGAACTTAGTATTGTAAATCCACAAGCTGCTCCAATTAAAGATACTCCGACTAAGCTATATCCATGATATATCCATCCAAACAGCGGATTAGACCCTAATGGTGTTAAATAATATAAAATAAAGTTACTATTGATTACCAATGTTGGTATCCCAACAATTAGAATTCTTACCCAATTAACCTTTAATGCACCTTTTTTTCTTAGCATGTTGATAAACTGGGGTAAAGATATATACAATCCAACTATAAATGGATAGATACTACTAAATAATATTGACGGTAACGGATTAAATGTTTGTCCAGCTAATACACGGAATTCTTCTTGATATTGACCAGCATAAAATACCAAGAGCAAAAGACCCAATACATAAAGCAGATATGCAATAATTCTCTTCATCATGACCCCCTCACCTAAAGTATCTATGTATTCCCGACAGAAAAAATGATGCTAGATACTATATTGTGTTTTGTTTTTAGAGTTCACTATTGAGTTATATTATTTTGTCACAGGTTTGGATGCAATGATAAATATTGAATACGTATCTTCGATTTTACCATTTTGAGGTAGAGCGAATAACTGCGCGAAAAACTCAATAGCTTTTTTATCATTTGGATAAAGCGAGTGAACCCAATCTTTATCATAAAGTCCATTATCGATATAATACTTTTCTCGGTTAAAAAACATATTCGTATAGGTTTGGGTAAGAATTTTTTTAATTTCAAATCCTTCAGAGATAAGAAGCTTGCAAATCTTGTCTTTATCGAATAATTGTTTATGATGAACGTTTCTCGGCTTTCCGTCTTCTGTTTTCGGCTCATATTTTTCGTTTGGCACCGATAGAAGCAAATATCCTTCTGGAGCTAAAACTTTGTAAAGATTATTAAGTAAAAATTCTGGGTTAGACAGATGTTCCAATGTCTCAAAACACGTAACCAATTCAATCTCTTCACCACCAAAAGGCAGAAAGTCTTTCTCCAAGTTATTAACAATAAATTCTACATTGGTCAATCTAAGTGCTGCTACCTGTTGTTGTGCTACGTCCAATAATTCTTTGCTAATGTCTATACCGTAGATCATATTATTTTCCTCAACCATAAGGAAACTTCCATATCCATCTGCACAGGCAGAATCTAGTATTCTCCGCAGGTTATTCTTTTGAGCAAATTTCTTAGCAAAAATGTACCGCCCACAATGTTCGATTTTCATCCAGAAATACGGTGAATCGGCATCAAAAGGGTTACAGTATTCCACATCAGTCGTGATAATCAAAACTCTATGCCTCCTTTAGGATATCTCTTACTATTTTAGTATCCAAATAAGTCTTCAAAAATTCAGGATTAGTGATTAACGATCGTTTTCGTTCTACTTCAGCTTCTGCCTTCATAAAACATTGCTTAGCTCTTTGTTTATCTCCAAGATTTACATATAAATTAAATAAGGAAAACCAAATCCCTTCCTCACTACAGCTTGGTAGTTGAGGATAATCGGCCATTACCTTTTCAACAGCTGTCATTTCTTCTCTGGCTTTATGGGGAAGACCTAGGTTTATGCTTCCCTCAGCAATCCCAAGTCGACTTAAGACTTCCGCATGGGTCATTCCGATCTGGATGGCAGTTGTTCGAGCATCCGAGAAATCGACTAGGGCTTTATGAATGTTATTTAGCTTCAGTTCCGTAAAAGCAAAGGCAATCTTCAGGTCAACCATTATCCAGGTATCATCACAGGCTATTGCTAACTTCATTGCCTGTTGACGCAGTTCTTGAGCTTTTACAACTTCATTCAGATCATCATATACCATGGACCTTAAGGAAAGCAAGATTAACTCAATCCAGTCGCTAGGCAAGTGTTTTTTAAATTCGATTGCTTCATCCAAGACCGCCAAAGCCTGGTCGTATGCGCCTAAGTTCTTGTAGGCAAGTGCTTTCCACAGACTTAAATAGCTTTTCTCAAGCAAATTAAGGTCTAGTAAATTATTAATATGGCTGATCATTTGGAGAGCCTTGTAGTAATCCCCATAATCTATACAGCCAACAACTGCCTCGATGATCAGCAAACGTAAGTTATAATCGCTATTTATATGATCAAAAGAGGGAGAAGCTAATTTTGGCCAAACAGAATCATACTCCTTTATAGCAAGTTCAAGCCGACCACTGCTTGCATAAGCTCTCCCAAGCATAAGATGAACTTTAAGTTCAAACAAGTCTTTATTGGCTTTGACAGATACTTTAACAGCATCTTCTACTAAAGTAATAGCTTGATTAATATTTGTAAAATGATAATGCCAGGCGAGAGATAGGTATACTTCGGCTAATAGTTCAGACTTTTCTTCAAGCAATAAGTCCTTTAAGAAGACAAGGTCAGCAAAAGCATCTTTTCGATTGCCCATGATGTCATTTATCCATTGCCGTTCGTATAGTGCCTGGATCTGGTACTTTTTTGCATCGATTTTTGAGGCTTCGTTTTCCAGGTCCGTAAAGCAAACTATTGCTTCTCGGTAGCTTCCTAATTGTTTTAGTAATGTTGCTTTTGCAGACAACGACTCTAAAAAAGTAATAATATCTAGATCCTTTAATAAACCTATCGAGTTATCTAGTAATAATAATGCAGATTGAAAATTACGCGCTTGAATTTGATTGATAGCAGATTTATAACAAGCTATCCCATAAACTGGTGCTGAGCTTATCTCGGCTCCCGATAAATCAGCTTCGTTCAAGTGATATGGTAAATGCTTTAAATAGTAATTGCCGAGATAATCATCAGGTTCAATCTTTAACCACTGCCCGCTATAGAGGTCAAGTCCTTTGTTGGCGATAAAAATCTGTATCGCCTGAAACTGCTTATTTAGATCATGATCTTCACAAACAAACCTAGTCAGATTTTGATGAGCAATTTGTAGCTTTAGTCGTTCTTGAGTAAATTCCGTAGAAATAAAATCTTTAAACTGCTGAATAAATAGAAATATATCCTCCCGTGGAAAGCCCCAATTTTCTAGACATTCCAGTTCAAGGGGTTCTCGGGCTGCAGCTAAAACTAAGATCATATTCCAGAAAACTTGTTTAAACATCCTTTCCCCAAGCTTATCATTTAACAACGACAAGTAGCACTGATAAAAAGATTGATCCTCGATCAGTTCATCTTCTCTAATAACTCTGCTCTTTAGGGCCTGGCAGTAATGGTATACATATAGGAATCGGCCCTCTGATAAATTAATAATTTTAGAGGCTAAGTTCTGGGAAAAGCTATCACCAAGCTCGCGTCTAATATAGCCGTCTAGCAATTCCCGGTATTGCTTCGAGGAGTGTTCTAACGTAATTTCCTGCCAGTAGAGGGAACTTTCTCCTTTTATCCTATTTACCTGTTTATTAGCAGTTTCATTCAAAGAAGGGCGGCCGGAAAGAACTATATATAACCCTCGAGGCAATTGGGATGCTGGAGGAAAGATATTCAATAATGAGATCTGCCCGACAGGTATCTCATCAATACCATCAACGATAAGAACTAAACTGTCTATATTATTTGCCAGCATTGTCTCCCTTACGAATTCTATGAATTGTGCCTGGAGATCCTGGAGTTGAGAATTTTTTGCTTGAATCTCTTGCGTTCGGTGGCTAAGTGTATTGCGTAATTGGTGGGCTAATTCAATTATAAAAGTCCTGTAATCGCAAAACTGTCCCATGGCTAGGCGATATGTCAAAACAATATAACCCTCTTCTTTTAATATCCGGCCAAAGCCCTCAACGAGAAAACTCTTGCCAGTTCCACCCTCTCCTTTGATCCAGAGGTAGCCACAAGGGTTATCGGCAAACCACAGTTTTAATTTCTGCATAAAATGAGGAAAAGGATAGTATTCCTCTTCAAAATCCCTGATAAGTTTTTGTTCCCATTCATAATACCGACTTGAATCGTAGCTAGTACGCTCCCAATTATATTTGCCGGAATCCTTAATATATTCTAAAATAAATCGCTCAATTTCAGGAGCATCACGTACTTCTGCTAGATCACCGCAAGCATAATCAATATAATGAGTGCTGAGAGTATTATGAGCCCGGAATATTTTAGTTTTATCAAGATAATAATAGCTTTCCCTATTACATCTCTTGCAGGCGAGAAATTGGACAAATGGAGATAATTTTAGGTTTTTACTCCCGTAGGTTAAGTAGATTTGACTTCTATCTACGTAAATACTAAGATCTTTAAAGACCTCTTCTAGTAATTTTTGGAAAGAAAACAATTTGTTAATCCAATATATACATTCATCGGCATACCAGCTATTTTCTCTTTGGAAAACACCATGTCCAAAAACTTTGTTTCTCCAGTTGATCACATTTTTAGATCCGCTCCCTAACATCTGAGCCAGTTCGGTTTTTCTTCCTCTCTCGTTTATTACTAACTTTACAATCGATGGGAATATCGGTTGGTCACCGCTATCTTCCCTTGACCAATAAGCACAGATTGTATCCACTAAACTCCACCAATCGCCTAGAGATAATCCCTGGGGTTTGGTAAGTAGAGAGACAATCTGCTGGGTGTAGGCTTCATTTCTCTGGACTCGGAAGAACTCCGCTAATTCTATAACTGCCAGAAAACGTATTAAGTATTCAAAACAATCCCTCAACTGCCAGGCTGAAGCAATGGGGTTTTGCTTACTGATTTCTACATTTAACCAATTAAATTGATGGACTAAGGAAAAAGGCATAACTTTACCTAGTTCATCGACTAGCCGGATAAACTCTACTGAAAAAAGCGGAATAGTTTCTTCTGCATCCGTGATCTGACCATGAACAGGACAAATATTAAACTCAAATACTTTGGTTAACTCCAGTCCGCATTTAGGACATTGCAAAATAAAAACCCCTTTAAGCATCACTATTTGCTGATTCCAGTTAACAAAGATGAAAAACATAGTTCTTCATCTTTGTTGTTTTAGCTTTCGTTTTTCACGTAATATTTTTTCCTTGTTAGGTCTAGTGTCATCAGCTAAAAAATCAGCCCAATCCAGTTCAAGTTTATCGGTATTTTCTTGCCAGTGCACCAGGCGATGATAATAGTAATCTATCTTTTCGCTGACTGCTTTTTGGTAGTTATCTTTTCCGTATTTTAAGACCAATGCTGTCAATTCATAGATTGGCAACCCTAAAGCGTGTGTTTCTACATGCACAGTTGCCCCGGCATGGCCAATCGCGTGGCACAAAGCACCATATTCACAGTCATCAATAGTTTTTGCTACTGCATGTGCATCCAAAATAGCCCGTTTTGCTCCAGGCATTTTTATTTTGCCTCTTGCCCAAGCTTCACAAAGCTCTAAACACGTTCTGGGTCTGAGTTCATCTGGATACTTTGCTTCAAATTGTGACAAAGGTAGTTTTGCACAATCCAAGGCCCACATCACAAGAGTACGGTGATTTTGTATTTGAATAAGTATTATTAAATCTTGTAAGCATTGACTATCACGAGAAAACAACAGTTTATTTCTTTTCTTTAGTTTAATTTCCACATCTGAAAACATTGGATTATTTCCTTTCCCGTTTTGTCCTAGCTATCACTTCTCTATGATTCACTCATTGTGCATCAAATCTTAAAGAAGTCAGTCTCTCACATCGGCTCTTACGAATCATCATCTATTTCCTGTTGGTTTTTACTTTCAAAATAGATACGGCAGTATCTTTTTTCATTCCCGTACCAGGCCGCTACTCCTATAGCTAAACTGAATGCCATTAGCAAAACTAGTAACCATATTAAAATGCCGCTTGGCAATTTATATACTATATCGAACGGAGTAAGACCGCGCCCCAAAAACTGATCTATTAATACTAGTACTATCATTAATGTAAATCCTTTTGCTCCTTCTCGAGCAACGTTGATTTTAAATCCTTGTTCTCTAGCCTTATGCCATTTTTCATAGAACTTCTGCTCGTATTTTTTGTTCCAAATAAATTTATGGATGGCAACTGGAATTAACAGAATTATTATAATGTAGTACGGAGTTTTATAATATATCTCCCCTAATAGTGGCAAAGTTAAAAGAATTACAAAACTTATGATTATAGCTAATATTTGCTTCCATCTATCCCATTTCATTTTCTTTCACTCCAAAAAAGCAAGAATCAGTTCTTTAATCTCTTTTATTGAATCTATCCATTTTAGACATAACGCCTATCTTTACAAGTAACTATACCTATAAAAAAATGGTTTCGAGTATATACCAAAGTATTCTACAGTTTATATAACTTTCCTCTATTAAGTATAAGCTATTAAGCAGCAAAAAAATAAACGCCAGTGATCCATTAAAATTACTAGCGTTACTCTCATAATAATTGTCGTATAGGGTCAAACCCATTTTTATATTCCACATTATTTTTGATTGATATTATTAGTTCTGGGTGAAAACAGGATCGCCCGGGACAGTAGTGCTATTTTGTGGGAACGGGAAGATACCACAGATGCTGTCAAAAATATAGTCGAAGAGACTATCCTTGACTTTCATTAGATCGACGTCCACCATCAGGCTGTTATCCGGATTGTTCTCATCGCTCCAGAGGGTTATCGTTACTACATAATTGGACGCCTCCAGCCTTTTGCCGAATTCTGTGATTTCCGCGTTAGTATCTTTATAGGCTTGGTCTATACTTTTCTCTATCTCTTTCCTGTTGCGGCTGAAAAGTTCCACCGTACCGAATCCGCACAACTCTTCGATATATTTCTTGACGATATCGAACTTGGCGATGGATACCATGCATTCCGAGAAGTAGATTTCAATATCAGGCAGATATTTGACAAGATACTGCCGTATCCATTTGCCGCAGTAAGTCTTCATAGCATTCTCTGCCGCTTTACTCTTCATGGCCTTTTCAAAGAAAGTACCCCCCGCTATCTTCATGCAATTGGCGGTGATATCACCAAATCCCGATAACAGGGCATTATAGAAGCTACGCTGGCCGTTTTTGTCCAGATCCAGGACATAATGCTTGGCGACGTTTACGACTGCAAATCCTGCCAAGACGGAAGCGATCTGTCTAATTTCATGGATACTGACATCTACGCTGGACATAATTAGATTTTCCAGCATGGTGCCAACGGAATTTCCGAGCTGCAAGGTCTCATATTCGAAGCCTTCTCCCACCAGGATGGAAGCTCCGGCTTCACCAATAAGTGCTGTCAGCATATCTTTCATCGGAGAGAGGATGGCATCTCCAGCCGGTCCGGTATAGACTGTGGCCAGATAGGAGAAGGCTTGGTCTCCTACCCATTTGATGACGGAGAGTGCTCCAATACACCAATCAAGGGTCTCCGCCCAATTCGTCTGTGCTGCAGCTTCCGATAACAGTCGGGCCTGAGCGGTATATATCACACTCTTGCTCAGCAGACGCAGTTCTTCCGCTGACCGCTTATCCAGGTCAGGCTTGATCTTCGCCAGGATATCATGCCATTCTTCAGGAGGCATATAGCGGCGTATCCGCTTTAGAAGTAGCCTCAGCTCTTCTTTGCGCTCTCCCATGGGTTTTAGTTTTTCCCCGATCAATCTGACCGGCAGATCCAGGGTATAGGTTTCACCTGCATATTCACAGGTAATCGGTAGTTTGACATAATAAGGATTTTCTAGTTCCGGTATCTGCATAAGGGGCTGGAATGTAAAGGCAGCTTTTCCAGCATCCTTGATCTCATATTGAAAGCGTTTAACGAGTTCTTCTGTTCTGTTATTCGTACCTTCAAGCTTCGCAAACTCCGGTTTATATTCACTGGCATCCACCAGTTTGGCCTTATTCCTGCCGTTTTCATCGACAGTACCAACTGCAAGCTCTACCAAGAATCTTGTCGGGGTTACATCACCTGCTTCTTCCGTGTTCGTGTCTTCATAGGCACTGATTAGTGCATAACCGTCTTCATTATACTTTATCACCCGAACCGAGATACCCTCGGGATATAGAACTGCTCTGAAGGTGGACTTGGCATATTCTGTTTGATTTTCTGCTGTTACGTTAATAGTAAAGATTTTACTCTGAGCCTGGATTTTTTGAGGCTTGGTGCTGGTGTTCTGCAGTCTGGCGATATAATGGAAATCATCAATTGCTTCCAGTTCCAGACTAAACGGACTTCCATCCTGTGGCTGCGCTTTGACACTTACGGGCTTCTCCATAAAGTCGACCAGCTCAAACGGGACTTCGTATATACCATCGTCACCATAGAGCATGTCAACAGTCATTTCCAGGTTTTCACCACGTTCTGGGAAAGTAATGTAGGGTTCTCCAATAAGTTTGAAGGTTACATTATTCTGGAAATATCCGCCTTCCCCGGTGAACTTAAAACTGATAATCCCCTCCGTCGGGTTCTGTGCCCTCTTCACGGTTTCAGCTTCAACCAGGGCACCCATATAATTCCCCGCCATAGTTTGGGAGCTGACTTTCAATACACCTGTGCCTGAGAAAATCTCCATCTGCTCTGTTAAGTCCGGACGATCTATTTCCGTACCGTCTGATTTGACTTCCCCCATCCTGGCATAGACAGTCACGGCTGGTTTGTCATAACGAATCTTATTCCCGAAATCCTTGCGTATATACATTTTGTAGGTGCTTCCATTTTCGTCCTCGCTATTTTCACCGCCACTCTCAGACCCCACTAAGCTACTACCGGCAGCCGCTCCCGTTCCTGCAGCCGATCCTGCTGCAGCCACAGCCGCTGCTGCACCCAGCACACCGACGACCACAGCTACTGGTACGGGAATATCAGTCTCACCTGCAGTTGCAGATGCTTCAGTATTAATAATGCTTTCTGAATCTGATGACCCATCCTTAAAGCCGAAGCTCCAGGCACTGCCATCCCAACAGGTGAACCCCAAATTCAAGGATTTATTTCCGGGTACTGACAAAGTGGCTACCTGTTTTTTTGAATTTGTTCTTCCCCAATTATCTGTTCCGTCCTGATATATATCTATTGTGTATTCGGAGGATATTTTGTCCAATTCTATCTTGACCGATGTTTTTCTAATGTTCGGGGAGTCAGTGCTCAAGAAGGGTGTTTCCCCTATTACCTGCTGTCCGTCTTGACTGACACTATAGTAAAAGTTCAAAGTTTTCGTTTCTGTCCATCTGCCAAAATCGCTTTTTCCGACTTGAGCATCCATGGTAAACGTAATCTTTCCCTCTGCTGCCCAGACAAAGAATGGGGCATTTAGCAGTAAGACCACGGCTGCAGTAAGACATATCAGGACTTTTTTAATCATTTTTGTTGTATTACTCATTATGCCGCCACCTCCTTGCCTTTTCCGGAAGTAATACTCAGGACTATTCCTGCTATCAGGAGAAGGAAACCTGCCAGATATCCGATTGTTAGAATATTAGTAAGGGAAAGAGGCATAGACAGGACAAAACCCATTGACATCCCAGCAATGATGCGGTTCACATATACTGTATCTACCTGTTTGCCTCTTTTTATCTTGGCTACGACGGAATAAACAAAACTTTTTAAAAATCCCGTACGATTCCCCAAAGCACGAAGGGATAAGATAAACCCGGCTACAGCAGCCATACTCATTTCCAGTGAAGCCTGACCAGCCATAAAATTATAGGCAATCAGTGCTGCTCCGGCACCAATAAGTAAGGCTGCAATCTCATTCAAACTCTTAGTAAAAATAAGATTAGAGATTTGCTTTATTCCGCTGGTGAAATTCTGTAGTGGATTTTGACCCGAGAAAAAAGACAGAACCAAACCAGCAAAAACACCTTTACCGATGACACCGCCAATGATGTGAAATAGGTTCGGGCTAAGCCCTCCTTGGGCAAACGTCAGAAAAGACAAGATATTTACAGGCATGGCGTTAACTCCCAATAATCGCAGCAGGATTAACACCATCCAGATAACTGCAAGAGCTAGTGCCGGGATTAGTTTTCTTTTGCTCTTAAATACTGTCTTAAAGTTACTAAAAAGACTACTTATTCCCTGGGTCAACACTTTAAGCGGATTCAGAATTGAATCTGCTGCTGGTTCTTTATAGATCAAGCTTTGAGATAATAAGATCTCTCCGCTGAATGCGGGAGCATCAATATGATTATCCATCAGACCACCGGCCACCAATCCAGCCTTTCGACGTGCTGCTAAAGATGCTTTTTTAACTGCTGCCTCAGTAGTGCTTTTGGTCAGCTTTTTCAGACTGTCTAACAACTCCAACACCCCTTTTCTTTCTTAATTATCATACTTTGCATTCTTGTTAAGCTGCGTTTAAAAGAGGAACCTGAGTTTCCCACTGCAGTTTCATGGTGCCCTCATTTCAAGAGCGGACAACCACACCTTAAGCAATACTCTTCCTGAATATCGTGTAAGGTCGCACAAGCGTTGCAAAAGATGATATCGTCCTTTGACTTATCGAATTTTTCATAGGAATTAAGTCCTTTGTGGTGACGTACCTGATCACCGATCTGGAAATAGTTGTAGACGGTATCATCATCCTCTACCTTTAAGCTGTGTACTTTACCGTCCTCACTGCGAATCAGGACTGAAAATACCATGTATTCCTCCCAATAGTACTCTTCCTTTTCCCCATAGTTCTTTTTACGCTGTTTCTTCTCACTCATTTTATCGACTACCACGCCATCCCACGTTTTACTCCTCTTTCTTCCTGCTATTTGAAAGATTGCGATAGCGATGAATAACAATCCTATCGCCAGTCCGATCAATAATGCTTCCGGATTGTCCATATCCGAGCTTGTTTCACCATAGATTCCAAAACCGACAACAGCACAAACAGCTAGAATAAGGGAGAAGATAATGGACCACCTGTTGTTGTTTTTGAGATATTGGGCAAAGGCAGGATCATTGATCCTCTCCGAATAGCCTGCTTTGTTCCTCTGGACTTGTTGATACATAAAAATCCCCTTTCTTTCATTGGCGTTTTTTCATGTATACCAAGACCCCTACAGCGACCACGCCAAGCCCGATGATTAATAAGAAATATTTCAAGAGAGACTTGCTTTGGACATGGCTTTCATGATCGGCAATTTTTTCCTCGAAAAGCTCCTTATAGTCTGTTTCTTCACTGCCGGTACCCTGAGCGGCAGTTTCTCGGGCGGCAGGATCTTCGCCGGATGTATTTTGATCCATGCTGCCTCCGGCTGTTTTCCCTGTTCTTTCGGCGATATCGGCATAAACCTGTTTCCTGGTCTCCTCCGGCCAATTCTGGAGTTCCTGATCAACGGAGAATTCCTGCACCGGTCCTAAAACACCATCCTGCGCAGTAACCAGCTCTCCGGCACTCAGAATAACTTTTTCACCTTTGAGATCCGTTACTTCAACTTCACCCTCAATGACCTGCACACTCGAAGTAGTTTCATCTGTTTCACAGATGAGTATGGTGCCTTTGATACCAGCTACACACTGGGACATCTCGACATTCATACTGCCGTCCTTAATCATCTTTTTTACATTAGTCATTACCTTTCCAAGCAAAAGTTTAAGTGTACTTTCTTTTTCTGCTATATCCACACCAATTGAAGAATTTGACGTCATATTAAACTGTGTCATATCCGGGCAGGAGATAATTACGGCGGAATCATCTTTGGTCATAATCACGTCACCTTCATAAAGCACATCCCCTTCAAAGGCCATTTCCCAGCCAAGACGATCGTCGCCGCGTCGGACCAAGACCTCCCCCATCGCTTCACTGATTCTGTAGCCAGAATCGATATATTCTCCTTCTTCACTTTTGGGGACCTCAATTCTTCCACGTGGTCCTACATCACCCTTTAGGGCCATAGCCTGCCATTCATAGATTAGTTTTGTGCCTGTTGTGACACCGCTGAAGAAGAGTTCGGTGTACAGCACAATCTGTTCCCCTCCCTCTCCCTCTCC
>LOEZ01000075.1 GCA_001516055.1 Gracilibacter sp. BRH_c7a | reverse complement strand
CACGCAGTAAGCGTCCGTAAATCCTCAATGATATGACTGAGGATAACGGTCGCTAACTTCCTGATTGGTTCAGCTAACTATCAGTAGAAGATTGTTAGCTAGAATGAACCTTACTGATAGAAGCTTCACTTTATGGTATACTGTTATGTAATAATTTGAAAAACATCGCTGAATGGAGAGAGAGAAACAGATGAGAATTGAGACAAAATGCTTGCACGAAGGTTACCACCCTCAAAATGGAGAACCTCGAGTATTACCGATTTATCAGAGTACAACCTATAATTATGACTCTACGGAGCACATTGGACAACTTTTTGATCTGACTGCAGCTGGGCATATGTACTCACGCATATCCAATCCGACCGTTGGTGCTGTGGAAGAAAAAATTTCAGCCTTGGAGGGAGGAATTGGTGCTCTCTGTACAACTTCTGGGCAGGCTGCTTCTCTGATTAGTCTTTTGAACATTATGAAGGCGGGAGATCATTTTATTAGTGGATCAAAAGTCTACGGAGGGACGATTAATCTTTTCGCAGTTACTTTGAAAAAATTTGGGATAGAGTGTACATTCGTTGACCAGGATGCTTCAGAAGAGGAAATCCAACAGTATTTTAAACCGAATACAAAAGCACTCTTTGGAGAAGTAATCGCCAACCCAGCCATGACTGTCCTTGATATTGAGAAATTTGCTAATATTGCTCATAGAAATCAGGTGCCGTTGATAGTCGATAATACTTTTGCGACCCCGATTCTTTGCCGACCCATCGAATTTGGAGCTGATATCGTGATCCATTCCACTACTAAATACATGGATGGACATGCTGTTCAAGTTGGTGGTGTGATTGTAGATAGCGGTAACTTTGATTGGAGTAATGGTAAATTTCCAGAATTCACAGAGCCAGATCAGTCTTATCATGGAGTTATTTATACGCAAAATTTTGGTCAAGCAGCCTATATCACCAAAGCTAGGGTTCAGCTTATGAGAGATTTTGGAACCTACCCATCTGCTAATGCAGCATTTCTTCTTAATTTAGGACTTGAGACGCTTCCTATTAGAATGGAAAGACACTGTTACAACGCAGAAAAAGTAGCGAATCACTTGAATCAATCAGAGAAGATTGAGTTTGTAAATTATCCTGCTTTGGAAGGAAGTCCGTATTATAAATTGAGCAAAAAGTATTTGCCTTCAGGTTGTAGTGGGGTAATATCCTTCTCCATCAAAGGAAGCAGAGAAGATGCAGTTAAATTTATTGATAGTTTAAACCTTGCTTCTAATGTCGTACACGTAGCCGATATCCGTACATTAGTTCTTCATCCAGCTAGTTCAACCCATCGTCAGCTTACAGACCAACAGTTGAACGCAGCAGGAATAACTCCCGGACTCATTCGTCTTTCGGTAGGATTAGAGAGTATCGACGACATTATTGAGGATATTGAACAAGCTCTGGCTAAGATATAGAGATTAATTGCAAATAGTGCTTTGAAAACGTCTAAAAGCGAACGCCTAAGTCTAAGCTAGGGTTCGCTTTTTAGATATTTTCAATCTGCCAATCGATAGGTGTCTTACCTATTGAGGTAAGATACGCGTTAGCTTTAGAAAAAGGTTTACTTCCGAAGAAGCCGCGGTGAGCAGATAATGGGCTGGGATGGACGGATTGTATAATACAGTGTTTGGAACTATTGATAATACTGAGTTTGGATTGAGCATTTTTCCCCCATAATATGAAAACAATAGGTTCATCTCTAAGATTTAATAATTTAATTATCTTGTCTGTAAAGTGTTGCCATCCTATAGTTTTATGAGAGTCTGCCTGGCCTGATCTAACCGTTAATGAGGTATTGAGCAGCATTACCCCCTGGTTAGCCCATTTCTTCAAGTAGCCATTATTAGGAATATAACATCCTAAATCACTTTTAAGCTCTTTGAAGATATTAATTAGTGAAGGGGGAGGAGGAACACCAGGTTTAACAGAAAAGCTTAAACCATGAGCTTGGTTAGGACCATGATATGGGTCTTGTCCTAAGATAACGACTTTTACATCCTTATACTGTGTATAATGCATAGCATTAAAGATATCGTACTTATCCGGAAAAATCATTTTAGTCTTATACTCATTAATCAAAAATAATCTAAGCTTTTTATAATAATCTGTATTAAATTCGTCTTTAAGTAGATCATGCCAATCATTTTTTAATATTTGCAAAAATAATCACCCTAATTTGTTATACCATATATTTTGAAGAAATAGAATGATATTGTTGACAAGGGGAGTAGATATGAGTGATTCTTTCTGTTATTAATTGAGACTAGAAGCTACAGACTGTTTCCCAATAAAGAAAATCGACTTGTGTTTTTGAATATACCAGAGTGACAGGAAAAAGGAAAGTAGATCGGATAAAGGAAATGCCAACCAAACTCCTGATAATCCAAATATTAATGGAAATGCCAGTAACATAGGAATTAAGAAGAATATTTGCCTGGACATAGATAAGATAAATGCTGCTCTTGCTTTTCCTAAAGCTTGAAAGACCCCACCTGTAATTATCTGAAGTCCAATAGTCATAGAAAGAGCAAATATTATTCTTAGGGCAGTTATCCCCATTTCTACGGCCAGTATATCATCTGTGAAAACTAGCATCAAAATTCTTGGAAAGGCCATGACAGAAACAAATGCGGTAGTAGCTATTATTGTCGAAGCTTTAATTGCTAATAGGATTGATTCGCTTACACGGTGGTGTAGATTAGCACCAAAATTATATCCTACAATGGGTAGAAGTCCTTGGACGACGCCCACAATCGGCATTAACGAGAACATAAGCACCTTATGGATAATACCGAATACAGCAACTGCTAGGTCACCACCATAAAATACCAGCATGTGATTGGCGACAATAAACATTACACTCCCAGCTGCTTGTTGGATAAAGGCTGAAGATCCTATGGCTGAAATTTGTTTTATGATAAACAACCTTGGAATAAGATACAGGGGTTTGAAAGATAAACTACTTCTCCCTCTAATAAAATATATTATTAAATAGCAAGCTGTAACTGCCTGTGCTAAGACTGTCCCTAGAGCTGAACCTTTAATCCCAAGATTCATAACAAATACTAAAAACATGGTGAAAACTACATTTAAAGCTGCAGAGATAACCATTGTCATCATCGCAGTTCTAGCATTACCTTCTGAGCGAACAATGTTATTCATGGAAAAACCAAAAGCAAAGAAGACTGTACCATATAAAATGATTCCCAGATAGTCTTGAGCCAGTGGTAAAATGGTTGGACTCGACCCAAAAAGGATAAGAATTGGTGTTAAGAGACTTAATCCTAGAAGGAGACCAATAATACTGATGATTAAGACCAGACTGATTACATTTCCAAATACTTGATTGGCTGTAGCTAGTTTATTAGCCCCCAGCATTCTGGAGATCACTGAAGCTCCCCCAATACCTATCGCACCTGCTAAGGCCATCATAATCATTTGGACGGGAAAAGCAATTGATACTGCAGCAACTCCTAAAGTCCCTACTGCTTTAGATATAATAATAGTGTCAACAACATTATACGAGGCCATGACAAACATACCAATCATGGCCGGAAATGCTAGCTTGCTTAGTAGCTTTGGAATAGGTTCTTTCCCTAGTCGCTCACTTTGTTGCTTCATATAGTTTCCTCTTTCTAGAATTAAGATATAGTGCTATCGATATTTAGTGATATAATTTGTTGCGTTTTCATTCATTTTTTCTAAGATAATGAAGGTTTTTTCTATCTCGTATTCTGACATGCCTGTACTTAAGATATCAGTCCATTTTTTCAGGATAGAGTACAAAAGAGGCTCAAAATCTTTGGCCTTTTGCGTAAGGAAAACTTCATTGGTACGTAGATTCTGTATTCTTGGTTTTCTATAGAGATAACCGTTTTTTTCTAGTTTCTCAACTGCCCGGGCAGTTGTGCCTTTATCAATATTTAAAGTTTGTGCTAATTCTTCTTGAGACAAGCCCTCCTGAGAATAGAGCGTGAGTAAAAATAAAAATTGGCCTCTGCCAATACTATAGGGTTCCAATTCTTTAGATATATAGATTTGACCATAGCGGTAAAGCAGAGAAATCCATTTCCCGAGTGATGCACTGGACACCTAATCTAATACCTCCTTTGGTTGCATATGCAACAACACCACGAATCATTTTAGCTGTTATTGATTTAGTTGTCAATGAAATATTATTACTACCTTCTTGTATTTCTTTCACTCAATACCATACTTACCGTCTGTTTCTTGCTTGTTGCTGTTTTTCCTGGATACATATAAGGTTTGTGATGAATCCACTCCCGCATAAAATACATCTTCAAGCATATGGATTCCATACACTTTCAGTCGATCCATTAGCCATGCTTTTGTTAAGCCGGCGTCGTCAAGATTTTCCTTCATAATAGTCCCATTAATAACTATGTCCTTTGTTAATCCCTGATATGGGGTTGGAATATTCATATCAGCGGGCTTAATTGGTTGCTTATGGGATTTCGGCAAAACTGATAACTTGCCATTATTTTCAAATACTGCAAATTCAACATCGGCGATATTAAAAATATTTTTTTCTCGTAATAAGGCTGTGAGTTCTTCAATTGAAAAACGTTCTTTTTGCATGTTCTTATCTATAATTTGCCCTTTTCCTATTACGACCACGGGTTCCGAATTAACTAACTTTCTAAATCGGAAGCTTTTTATATGTATCAAACCTATGAGTAATACGAGTGCTGTTAGCACGATTAAGACAGTGATTCCTGATGCTAGCTTAATGTTATAAGGTCCTATAGCTGAATTAGCCGCCACCGAGCCAATCAATATCCCAATTACAAAATCGAAAAAAGTCATTTGCGAGATCATTTTCCTCCCCATAATCCTAGTTAAAAGCAAAAGGATTAAATAAATAGTAACAGCCCGTAGGGCAGGGTTGATTATATCTTCCATAACATGAACTCCTTTTTATGAGTTTCTGTGTTTCTAGAGAATGATTTATTAGTTTCATAGGTTACCGAAGTTATTTAAAAAAGATGGTATGCTTAGATTAATACAAAATCAATGAAGAAAAGAGGAGAGTTTCTATGGAAAACAGATTAAAGAATATAGAGTTTTCCCAACCACTGGAGATGGCAGCATTAGTTAGCTACCAAGAAGGACAGGTTGTCAGCAGAACCCTAAGCCAAGGAAAAAATATTAATATAACTTTATTTTCCTTTTCTAAAGGAGAAGAGATTAGTTCTCATGCTTCCAAGGGAGATGCCATGGTCTATCTGCTTGATGGTGAAGCAGAAATTACAATAGGAGAAGAAGTCTTCCAAGTGAAAGAAGGCGAAACTATTGTAATGCCTGCGGGTATTCCTCACGCACTCTTAGCTAAAAAACAATTCAAGATGCTATTAGTTGTAATATTTACCCCATAAATTCATCCCTGGATATCTCGTTTGTTGTATCCCATAAAGCCAATCACAATTAACATGACTGCAAGGCCAGTCATTACAGAAATTGTGGTGAAATCTATATTTTCAATTGGTACTTTTGGAATATTACCGAAAGGTGATAACTTACCCATCCAATCGGGGAATTGAAGTAATCCTCCAAGGTAAACAACAAAAAATGAGTAACCTAAATAAAGCCAGATTAAGCTCGTCGTTTGCGGTATAAAGCCAATCAACAACACGGCGCAACCAGTCATTATCCAAATTGCAGGTAAATAAACCATAGCAGCCTTAAAGAGCGCACTGAAGGCAATAGGGGCATCCATTGTTGCTGTTCCTGCAGACCATAGACCAATTACCGACAGTAACAGCATGAAAACTCCAACCACTAGGGAGATAAACAAATAACCACTCATTAAACGGGTACGGGATACAGCCCGCGCTAATAAGTGTTCCGTACGCTTATTTTTTTCCTCCCCCTTAAGTTTCAAAATCATTATTAGAGGAGGGATGGTACATATCATAGTAATAATGGACATCAACATTGTTAAGAATTGTTCCGTTAACGAAAACTCTGGGTTAACCGTTAATAGCTCCTTCATCATTTCGTTACCTTCAATAAAGGATTCTAAATCACCTAGCACAGATCCATAAGACAAGCCTAAAACTAACATCCCAATTGCCCAAGCAATAATCCCTGTACGTTGAAGCGTTAAGGCAAGACCAAGTGGACTTTGCAATAAAGCTGAAGCGTTTTTTCTGCCTGGTCTCGTTGGTAAAAAGCCAGCTCCTAAATCACGGATGGCATTTAAATAAAGGGAAAATACTACAATGACAACTGCCACACCTGTCGTGAGTAAAACCGGCCACCAATAATTATTCACATACACTTCAGTTCCTAAAATCCAACCAAGCGGTGAAACCCAGGAAAGAGTTTGATTGCTGACATCACCGATGGCCCGAATAAGATAGGAAACTCCTAATACCATAAAGGAAAACCCAATGGTTCCTCGGGAATTTTCCGATAGTTGAGCAAATAAAGCGGTGACCGCTGTAAAGAAGATACCTGTCGCACCTAAAGCGGCTCCATATAATAATGAACCTATCAAATCCATGCTCTCAATTCCGAGGGCGTATAAGCCAAAACCTATCATCAAAGCCAAGACTATATTGGCTCCAAACAAAACAAAGATAGTTGCACTTAAATTAGATAAACGCCCAGCAGGGAGCGAACGAATCATTTCAATACGACCGTCCTCCTCATCGTCACGCGTATGACGCGTAACAAGTAGAATGCTCATAATGGCCACAATGATAGCGGTGAAAAGCAGCATTTCATGGGCCATCATCGCTCCAGCTGTATAGTTATCTAATCCATAACCAGGGCCTACCATTGCTGTCATGGCAGGGTTTCGCATGGTTTCAGCAATGGCCTGTCTTTCTTGCTCCGTTGTATATAAACTGGATAAGGCGGGAGCAGTGATAATGGTAATAACAGTTATAGCTGTTAACCAGATTGGAAGACGAATACGATCTCGGCGTAAAATAAAGCGAGCAAGGATTCCCGTATTATGATAGTACTGGTTGGACATTATGAAATACCTCCCACCCCTATACTGGAAGTTTCCTCGATTCCTTCATAATGGCGCATAAATAAATCTTCAAGTTTAGGTGGGGCACTTTCCAATTTTATAACTTCATATTGACTTATATACTTAATAACATTACTTAATTCTACTCTATCTACTTGGAAGGAAAGAGCTTGATCTTGTTCTTTGATATCATAAACACCTTTTACTTCAATCAATGATGGGATTGGTTGTTTTGTCTCAATAAGTAAGTTTATTCTTGTTAGATGACGCAACTCGTTTAAAGTACCCGTTTCGATGATTTTGCCTTGACGAATGATCCCGATTTTATCACATAATTTTTCCACTTCAGATAAGATATGACTGGAAAGCAGGACACTTTTTCCTGCTTTTTTTGCATCTATTATACAATCCTGGAAGACTTTTTCCATCAACGGATCAAGACCAGATGTCGGTTCATCTAAAATATAAAGATCGGCATCTGATGAAAAAGCAGCCACTAGGGCAACCTTTTGTCGATTACCTTTTGAATAAGTTTTGCATTTTTTGGTTGGGTCCAAATCGAATTTTTGTATAAGCTCTTCACGGTGACTTTTGTTTTTGGAACCTCGCAATCTTACAAATAAATCGATAACTTCACCACCCGTAAGATTACTCCATAAGTTTACATCACCAGGAACATAAGCAATTTGCTTGTGAATGTTAACGGCGTCCTTCCAAGCATCTTTACCAAAAACTTTCGCTTCGCCTTCACTTGCTTTCAAGATACCAAGCAGTACACGGATTGTGGTGGATTTGCCCGCTCCATTTGGACCAATAAAGCCATAAACCTCTCCTTTATTTACTTCAATATTTACCCTATCTAAAGCAGTGAATTTACCAAATCTTTTAATTAAATTTCTTGTTTTTAAAACTGTCATATTATAACCTCCCTCATAAAAATAGTATTGTTTTAAATGCTGCTAGATATGTGGAATGAAAATAGCCAAGTTCCTATTGATTCAAACTAATTGTTAGCAGGAGATGAAAAATTTACCTGCTAATAGAAGTATTACTTAATAGACAGTCTTGTTATAATGCATAAGAAGCAAGTTATGCTTGAGAAGTAAGGTTTTGAACTCTTGGAAAAATCCAGGAGTCATCTTTTTTTGAAGAACAAAGATGCGCATCAGAATTCAAATTAGAATAGAAAAAAAGCTAGTCGGACAATTTTAATGTCCGACTAGCTTTTTTGTGAATGTATTTTTATTGATTTTTATAAAGAAGGAAATATAAGGAATACGTGGAATTTATCTCCTAAGTAATTGTGAGGAGATAATTAGGAATGAGAAAAAAATGTTATGAAGCTATAATCATAAAATTCTTTTCAATTATGTTTCTGCTTTCTCTAATACTACTTACATTATTAGTGACAGCATGTAGCAAAAATACCACAAAGTCTATACCGGAATCATTTAAGGACATGAAGTTTGGGATGATAAGTAGTAACTATTATCTGGAGAAATCCAGAGAAAAAGACAAGACACTTAAATGGGAAAGGGCTCATCCCGGCTTTGCCAACTGGCAGCAGATTGAACCGGTTAAAGGTGAATATTACTGGAATGAAATTGACGATTATGTTAAGTCCGCGCAAGCGAATGATATTCAAATACTCTTTACTATTTGGCCTTATACCAATTGGGATCAGGAAACAGGCAACATGCACTTAGAATATATGAAGAATGATTGGGGGAAGGACCCCAGAGATTTTAGCACTTTAGCTAATAGAATGGGAAAACCTTCTGACATGCAGGCGTACAGGGAGTTTCTGAAAAAGTTAGTTGAGAGATATGATGGAGATGGCAATAATGATATGACTGATTTGAAATATGCCATTAAATATTGGGAAATAGGCAATGAGCCGGATTTGACAGGATTTTTTCAGGGCTCCGTTAATGACTATTTTGAAATATTAAAGGAATCCTATCTTACTATAAAAGAAGTGGACAGCAGTGCCCAAGTACTAATTGCGGCCATGCCATCCCTTAAAAATTCTAAAGTTCTCAACAGATTGGGTTACGGTATTCCGGAAGAGCTTTTTAAGCTAGGAGCTTCTCAGTATTTTGATATAATGAACGTTCATGCTTTTGGTAGGAGTAGTGCGTTGAAGGAATTACTTGATAAATACGGAGCCGATGATAAACCTATCTGGGTGACTGAGCCCACTCCGGGGTTTTGGGATCAAAAGTTAACGGAACAAGAAATGAAAGTCCTCTTTCAGCAAGAGATAGATAATGGGGTAGAAAGAATTTTTGGTGTAGGTAATCATGAGTTATGACAGCATAGTCAAGCAAATAATTAAGGCTATTTGTTTAATCCCCGGGGATTAAAGAATCTGGCATCCACATTCACTAGGTCGGAATAATATACAAAGCAATCAGGGGAATTCTGTGCCAAAAGCAGGGTAGAGCTGTCAACAAGAATTAGACTGTGGTTAAAGTTTTCATCGTTTCTACCTGTTTTTCCGGTACGGACCTGAACTATACCGCCAAGTTCAAGCTCTGAAATAGTTTCTACAACCTCACCGTGCAAACCCTGGTCTTGTATGCCCTGGGATTCTGTGGCATATTCCCAGAAATACTCTACATTTTCCCAGGCGGGAGAACCACCGCCCTCTCCTGCGTACCACTGAGAAGTCATATTCTCCCGTTGTATATCAGTAAGTTCACCGGTTCCCAAGCCAGCCAGAAGACTTTGAGAAATGAAGTTTGCACAGTTGCCCAGCCAGTCTTCGATATCATAGAAAGCTGGATTACGGGATTCGGAATATTTCTTGGCATACTGAGCCGCTCGTACACCATCGTAAGTAGAAGTATTGGACTGGAGAGGAGTCCTTGCAGAGGAATTATCCGGAGAGGCACGGAACTCCTCCATTAAATCCGCTAACATTTCCTCCTCAGAGGGCAAAATAAGGCTATTATTCTGGTGGAACCTACGAGTTGCGCCAGGAAAATAGTGAAAGGTGATTTTCCAGACACCATCAATCTCATTAAGACGCATGGTGTGCTGGGAGTTTACAGCCATAAGAGGAGGATAAGCCTGCCCTTTTTCTCCAGTTATGGTAAAATGCACGATTACCTCATCTTCATTGATTAGGCCTCTGCGAGTCCAGAATTCCATACGTTGATCCCTGGGTTCATTGTCATAAGTTATTTTGTACGGATACTTGGCTGTTTCAACAAAAGCGAGCTGGTGCTCTTCAATCAAACTTCGACGTTGAATAAGAGTTTCCAGCCAGATAAGGGAATTGCGGAGGCGCACTTGGTTCATATCTAATAGATAGCTAATGTCAATGTATTGCAAATCGGCGTAGGCATTGTACTGCTGTTCAAAAAATTGTTCGATGGTCTCTTCCATGGTTAACGGTTGAGAAGGGGTATAAACTACAGTTTTTTCTAGCAAGGAGTTTTCGTCAGAAGACGATCCAGAGAACTGATTAGAAGGAATACGATTTGTGTTATCCTCAGAACAAGCTGATAACAAAAGGGATATGCATATTACTAATAAAACCAGATATCTTTTCATAGAGAATCCCCTTTATGTGTGATTACTTGATTTTATCATGTTACAGACTTCAAACCAAGGAATTATAATGTATGCTTACAACAATCCTCATTATTATTATGTGAATCCAAAAAAGTTATTCTGTAGCCAGAGTGTTTATTTCCACACCCTGTTTTTTTTCAATTAAAAAACTAACCTTATAAAGAGAAAAATGATCAATTATTTGTAATGGAAATGTGCCGGATTACGACATAATATTTAAATGAAATATGATAGAATTTGAAAGAACTTGGTAAATTATTGAGGGGATATTGTTAAGATGACTCTGAGCACCTATCAAAAGGTATTTGAACATGCTCCTAACCCAATAGCAATTCTTGATGAAAAATTTAATTTTATATCGGTCAATAAGCTCTATGCACAGGCTGACAATAAAGATATCTCGGAATTCCCGGGGCATAACCATTTTGAATTTTATCCATCTCCAGAGAATGAGGAGATTTTTCGGAAGGTAGTAAAAACTAAAAAACCTTATATTACAAAAGCCCGACCATTTATTTATAAAAAGAATCCAGACAGAGGTATAACTTATTGGGATTGGTCGCTAATTCCAATTTTAGACAGCAATAATGATGTAGAGATTTTAGTTTTCTCATTAATAAATGTAACTGAGCAAATAGAATCGGAAAAGAATCTGAAAATGTCAAATGAAGAATTGAAGCAGGAGACTATCCAGCGCAAATATAGTGAGGCTTATCTGAAAGCTATTTTTGATAATTCCAAGCTGGGGATTGTAACCTCAGCCATCGATGGGAAGGTAATCCAATGTAACGTTGCCCTAGAGAAGATGTTAGGTTATACGAAAGTAGAATTAGCTGACAAGAATTGTAATGTATTAAGTCATCCCGAAGACATACACAAAGACCAAGATAAGGTAATGGAAGTATATTGTGGCAAGCGTGATCATTATGAAATGGAAAAACGTTATCTGAAAAAAGACGGTAGTATTGTGTGGGTGAATTTGACTTTAGTACTTGCTGAATCAACAAACTTCAAGTTTGTTATTTCCTTTTTTCAGGACATAACCGAAAAGAAACAGTATCAGGAGCAAATGGTAAAACTTGATAGGCTGAATCTGATAGGGGAGATGGCGGCCGGTATTAGCCATGAGGTAAGAAACCCTATGACAACAGTCCGTGGTTTTTTACAGATACTTAGAAGTAAGGAAGATTTCTGTAGTTATATAGATTATTTTGACCTAATGATTGAGGAACTTGATCGATCTAATACCATTATTACGGAATTTCTTTCGATTGGCCGCAATAATCCGTCTAATCTGCAAAAGGAAAACTTAAATAACATCGTGGAATCCCTCAGTCCCCTAATCGAAGCCAGTGCTTTTAAGCACGACAATTATCTTCAAGTAGAAACGTCAGAAGTATCTGATTTATTATTAAATAACAAAGAAATCCGGCAAGTATTATTAAACCTTTGCCAAAACGGGTTCGAGGCAATGCCACCTGGTGGGACCTTAAAGATCAAGACATTCAGCCAAGGAGAAGAAGTGATACTTGCAGTCCAGGATGAAGGAGAGGGCATTAATCCCGAAGTGTTGGAGAAATTAGGGACACCTTTCTTTACTACGAAAGAAAATGGAACGGGGCTTGGCTTGGGAGTTTGTTATAGTATTGCTGCCCGTCACAATGCTAATATTAGTTTTAAAACGGGGTCAAAGGGGACAACCTTTTATGTGAAATTTAAAGTGAATAATATGACTGCTTATAAGAATATATCTGCGGAATATAATTATGATTTACTAGAAGTTGCTAATGAAATGTAGCTAAAGCTAAAGCTAGTCCTTTATAGACAAGAAAGCTGTGTGTAACGGAATAACTCACCGTCACACACAGCTTTTTATAGCTTAAATAAGTTATAGTTACATTTTTGTTCTAAGAAGAAGGTAAAATAGAAATACTTCATAGTCGATTAATTATTTTATGCATGCTTTGAATTGCCAGGTGTAGCTCACTTAGATCTTCAGTAGACAGTTCTTCAAATTTAAGGGTAATTAGATTTAGTGTTTGTCTTTTGTGTTTCTTAAGGTAGTCAAGCCCAGATTTTGTAATTGATACTTTGATAGAACGTCGATCCTTCGGGTCAGGGATTCTTTGAATATAATTTTTATCTGCCAGCTTATCTGTCAAAAAAGTTAACTGTTGTTTAAGAACATCCATTTCAGTTGCAAGTTCTGACATGGATCGTGCTTTCTTATCTTTGAGAATAAGTAGAATGTGAAATTGCAAAGGGCTTAAAGCATCTGATATTTTCTCAAAAGGTTTTATTACGTTCTTTTTTAACAGTGGCATTAATTGAAAGAAGTCTTTAGCTATTTCCTCAATCATTTCTTTTGACATTTGATTCACCTTTCTATTAAGAAGTTACCATTGACAATTTTAACTTCGTTATGAGATACTACAAATTAGTAAATATATATTGAATGTAAATGATAGTTTAATATAAATATATATTTATAGTTTACCATAATTAACAAAATATGTCGAGGAGACGTTAAAAATGCTAAAGCTTATAAAATACCTAAAACCATTTGCGGTGACGATTATAGCCATTGTTATATTACTCTGTGTCCAGGCATTGAGCGACTTAGCACTCCCCGATTATATGTCTAAAATCGTAGATGTAGGTATTCAACAAGGTGGAATTGAGACTGCGGTTCCGAAGGCTATCCGTCAAAGTGAGTTAGATAAAATAAAAATATATATGAGCCGAACAGAGCAGACAAAGGTATCAGAAAGCTATATTTTGCTGGATAAAAGTAACTTATCAAAAAATGACTATGATAATTATTTGACGGAGTATCCTAAACTCGCAGAGGAACCAATATATATATTAAACGTTAATACGATAGAGAATATTGAAGATCTGAACATAATGATGGGTAAGGCTATTCTTCTTAGCGAATCAACAATGGAAAAGAGCGGACTGAAGAATGCCGACAATATGATTGCACAGATGCCTGATTCGATGATTACCCAAGCAGTGGTAGCATACATTAGTAAAGAATATGAGATTATCGGCTTAAATACAAACACAATCCAAAGGAACTACATTCTGTATACAGGCGGCGTTATGTTGCTTATCGCCTTATTAAGTATGACTGCAACTGTGATTGTAGCTTATCTGGGAGCCAGAGTAGCGGCAGCCCTTTCCCAGAGTCTTCGTAAAAATGTATTTAGAAAGGTAGCCGGGTTTTCCAATTCTGAATTTGATAAGTTTTCGACGGCTTCCTTGATTACGAGAAGTACAAACGATGTTCAACAGATTCAGATGCTTATGGTTATGCTTTTGAGAATTGTTTTTTATGCTCCAATCTTAGGAATTGGAGCCATAATCAAAGTTCTGAATAGCGAGTCTTCCATGGGGTGGATTATCGCAGTTGCGGTTTTCGCCATCTTAACATTAGTGATCGTTCTATTCAGTGTAGCTATTCCGAAATTTAAGATCGTTCAAAAGCTGGTGGATAGGCTGAATCTGGTAACAAGGGAAATATTGACAGGAACTATGGTTATTCGGGCTTTTAATACCCAGAAACATGAAGAAAAAAAATTTGAAGTCGCCAATATGAATCTGACAAAAACAAATCTGTTCATTAACAGAATCATGGCTATCATGATGCCGACGATGATGTTGATTATGAATGGAATAACCCTCTTGATTGTTTGGGTAGGATCTCATCAAATTGATCAAGGGGTGATGCAGGTTGGTAACATGATGGCCTTCATCCAATATGCGATGCAGATTATCATGGCGTTTCTGATGATCTCCATGGTTTCTATTATGCTGCCACGGGCAACTGTTTCGGCAGAACGTATTGGAGAGATTCTGGATGCCAATATTTCAGTAAAAGATGCTCCAGAGCTAGAACACCTAAGTACAAGTTATAAAGGCTATATTGAGTTTGAACATGTCTATTTTAGATACCCCGGAGCGGAAGAAGATGTTCTTACAGATCTAAATTTCATTGCGAAACCTGGACAAACTACTGCCTTCATCGGTAGTACTGGAAGTGGTAAGACAACACTCATTAACTTGATTCCACGATTCTACGATGTAACGGGCGGAAAAATCTTGATTAATGGTACAGACATTCGAAAAGTATCCCAGCATGAGCTCAGGGATAAAATTGGATACGTTCCGCAAAAAGCAGTTCTTTTCTCGGGAACCATTGAAAGCAATTTAAAATATGGTGTTGATGAGACAACTGAAGATGAAATGATTAGAGCAGCAAAGATAGCCCAAGCTATGAATTTTATCAATCAAAAACAGGAAGGATTTGCAACAAATATTTCTCAGGGAGGAACAAATATTTCGGGCGGCCAAAAACAGCGACTTTCAATTGCCCGAGCACTAACAAAGAAACCTCAAATCTATCTATTTGATGACAGTTTCTCAGCACTTGATTTCAAAACAGATGCAGCACTACGCCTGGCTTTGAAGGAAGAAACTGGAGGAAGTACTATCTTAATCGTAGCTCAGCGCATAAGCACGATTATGAATTCAGACCAAATTATAGTTCTTGATGAAGGAAAAATTGTAGGAATAGGCACCCATCGAGAATTGATGAAAAACTGTGAAGTCTACCAACAAATCGCTTTATCCCAGCTTTCCGAGGAGGAACTCGCCTAATGAGTAATCAACAAAAAATTGACAATAAACATGAAGATATAAAAAGGGGTTCGAGAGGTGGGGGTCCTTTTGGTGGAGGCCCTATGCATGGAATGGGAATGATGGAGAAGCCTAAGGATTTTAAGATCACAATAAAAAAACTGATGGGTTATCTGAAGCCGTATCTTCCATCTATTATTTTTGTTATTCTCTTAGCCATAGGAAGCTCGGTCTTCGCTATTGCAGCCCCCAAAATTCTTGGCAAGGCCATAACCAAAATTTATGAAGGACTGATAAGCAAAGTTTCAGGGATCCCTGGTTCAGGTGTAGACTTCGGGTATGTTGAAAATATTATTTTGCTTTTACTAGGGTTATATGTCATCAGTGCAGTATTTGCTTTCGCACAAGGGTTCATTATTTCAGGAGTAGCTCAGAAGGTATCTTTTAATCTAAGAAGAGATATTTCGGAAAAAATTAACCGGATGCCTCTAAAATATTTTGATACCAAAACCCATGGAGAAATTCTGTCCAGAGTGACTAATGATATTGATACGGTGAGCCAAACTTTAAACCAAAGCATGTCCCAAATTATTACATCGGTGATAACCTTAATTGGAGTCTTCATCATGATGCTCTCAATAAGTTGGCTAATGACGCTTGCAGCCATAGTATTGTTACCCCTGTCCATGGTATTTATTGCTTTAATCGTTAAGAGATCTCAGAAATACTTCAAACAACAGCAAGCTTATTTGGGACATATTAACGGCCATGTGGAAGAGATGTATAGTGGGCATATCATTATGAAGGCCTTTAACGGTGAAAAGAAAGCTATACATCAATTTGATGAGCTGAATGACCAATTATACGATTCTGCTTGGAAGTCTCAATTTTTCTCCGGAATGATGATGCCGATCATGTCCTTCATCGGGAACCTAGGCTTTGTATTGGTCAGTATCCTGGGCGGTTGGCTAGCGATTAAGAGAGCGATTGCGGTTGGCGACATCCTGGCCTTTATTCAATATGTACGTCAATTTACACAGCCTATCGCTCAGGTAGCTCAAATATCTAATGTTATTCAATCGACAGTTGCTGCTGCAGAAAGGGTATTTGAATTCCTGGAAGAAGAGGAAGAAGTACCAGAGACAGTGAATCCGGTCAGCACTAAAAATATTTTAGGTAAAGTCTCCTTTAAGGACGTTCATTTTGGCTATAGCCAGGATAAGGTAATTATTGATAGCTTTAATGCTGAAATTAAACCGAATCAAAGAATTGCGATTGTAGGGCCAACAGGAGCTGGCAAGACGACCATCGTCAAACTTTTGATGCGGTTCTATGATATAAGCGATGGTACGATATCCATTGATGGAATTGATATCAGGCAATTCAAACGGGATGAATTGAGAAGTATGTTTGGAATGGTGCTGCAAGATACCTGGTTATTTAACGGTACTATCATGGAGAATATTCGTTATGGTCGTCTGGATGCAAGTGATGAAGAAGTAATCAAGGCAGCCAAAGCCGCCTATGCTCATCCTTTTATCAAGACCTTACCACAGGGCTATCAGATGGAATTAAATGAGGAAGCCAACAATATATCTCAAGGACAGAAACAACTGTTAACCATTGCCCGAGCAATTCTGGCGGATCCTAAAGTATTAATCCTAGATGAAGCAACAAGCTCCGTAGATACCAGGACTGAAGTTCTTATTCAAAAAGCAATGGAAAATCTGATGCAAGATAGAACTAGCTTTATTATCGCTCATCGTCTGTCTACAATCAGGGATGCCGATTTAATCCTGGTAATGCAAGAGGGAGACATCGTAGAACAAGGGAAGCATAAAGAATTATTAGCGGCGGGTGGCTTCTATTCATCCTTGTATTACAGCCAATTTGAATTTGGGGATGCTTCTTAGATTATAACACCTTACTATTAGTTAAAACCTGTGAGCTCACGTATAAAAAGCTCACAGGTTTTTAGTAACTATGCATTAGCCGTAATTAGATTATCTTTTATTCTTGTTCTTTACATGTTTAATAATTTGCTTCATTTCTCCCATACCACCAAACATAGATTTTATTTTTTCCTGTTCCAGTTGACGGGAGTTTAGTCCTTCGTAACCAATTTCTTTTTGCAGCTTTACATAATTCTCAAAACGCTTTTCGGATAGCTCACCTGATTCAATGGCATTTCTTACGGCACAGCATGGTTCTTTGGTATGAGAGCAGTCTTTGAATTTGCATCTCGAAGCCAAATCCAAAATATCTTCAAAGGATTTAGACAGATTACCGGACTCAAGCTGCAACTCTCGCATACCGGGGGTGTCGATAACAATGCCACCGTTGGGCAAGAGTAATAATTGACGATGGGTGGTAGTATGCCGACCTTTGTCATCTTTCCGAATATCCTTCGTGGCTAGTATATCCTGATCCAGCAGACGATTGATAAGCGTTGATTTCCCAACCCCAGAAGATCCTATAAAGGCGATTGTTTTGCCTTTGGTAACATAGGAAGCAACATTTTGATAACCGGTATCATCAAAACTCGAGCAGACAACGACATCGGTACCCACACTTACAGTTGATATCTCAGTAAGCTTAATATTTAAGTCATCACACAGATCAGCTTTGGTAAGTACAATAACTGGCGTTGTCATACTGTTCCAGGCTATCGATAAGTATCGTTCCAGTCGCCGTAGATTAAAATCTGCATTCAAAGACATACAAATAAAAACCACATCGACATTGGCAGCGATAATCTGGCTTGTCTGGGATGTTCCTGCTGCTTTTCGCTCAAACACGCTCTTCCGACTTAAAACATGATGAATCACAGCGTTTCCAGCACGGCTATCAACTCTGTCAACCATCACCCAATCCCCAACAGCAGGGAAATCCTTATTGAGTGATGCATTGTGAGCCAGCTTTCCCGAAATGATCGCCTGCATTTCTCCTTGTTCACCAATCACTTTATACAGATCACGATGTTGTTCCGATACTCTTGCTAAGAACAGGCTGTTATATAAAGTCGCTTCTTGTACAAAGCGTTCAGTTAATCCGTAATTTATTAAGTTTTTATTGTTCATTTTATCCTCCAAATTATGCTCAAACTCATTTTGGAGGGTTGAAGTTTATTATGCTTCTTTGCCCTCCATCAAAAACACAATGGCGGCATTTACTTTGCTTAACATCAACTCAGTTCTCCTTTCATATTGATCATTTATGACACAAAGTTCAGATATATTATATCATGACAGACATATTAATGCAGATTGGAGTGGAGGGAGCGGAGTGAAAAGAAAATTTCTACAAAAAGGTGGCAGTTTCTTTGCCACCATAATTCATATCAAGTTATTGCAGTTCTTATGAATCCAGAGTTATTGAAGAGAATATAAACATTAATTATTCTAGAAACGTTTAATGTGTTTACTATAAACAGGTGTGAGGTTGTGGTGGTCTTTTATGATGTTCTGACTTCTCGAGCTCATGCAAAAGACTGATTATCAACCAAATAATGACGGCCAACTCTATAATGACAACCGAAAATAAGATTGAAACTACTATTAACATAGGGACCTCCTTTCTAAAAAAAAATACCATATTATGGTATAGATTATGTGAATATTCTGTCTTGGTGCATTATAACAAACGTGAATTAAATTATAGCATGCGAACAGAATAGCTTCCCTATTTTAGTCTTTGTTGAGGATGTCCAAACGAAGGAGTGGGTAATACTTATGATATAGGAATTCAAGATTAATCTTCTTCCAAATGAAACTCCTGGGGATTAATAATCTCTTTAGACCAATCTTTAGGACTAAACAATCTTTCATCTCCAATGTGTCGGGCAATTGTTATTTTTGTTACGCCAAAGGCTATATGCGAGAGCATAAGAGCTACCGTGTCTTTAGGTTTCGAAGGATATATTGCCGTGGCTCCTAGACCAGAAATCACTCCGTATAGACTTGTCCACTCAGCTAGTCCCAAGCCAGCGCCTTTTAATAAGTATTTATCTTTTCCCATAAAAGTCATTGTATATATACAGATGACGCCTAAACCTGAAGCTATCAAATTATCTGCAACAAATCCAATCATCTTACCATAAGGAGTTTTAATATATCTCTTTTTTAGAAATATTCCAGCTGCTTTTTCAGTTCCTTTTTCTTGACTGAATCCGATAGCTTGAAAAGTTTTTTCTAGGGCTCTCTTTGCAAAATTACCACCAAGTCCAGAGATTACACCTAGCAAAAAACGATCAGTAATTTTTCTCATCTTAACACCTCTGATGTTGTTAAAAAGATACAAAACTATATATTCTAGTAAAGAGTTTTTTTAGTATCCCATTATTTGTTTGTTTTCTTACTGGTAATTAAAACCTAACAAAAATTACATTATGAACAGATTTCCATATACAAAAATGATTAAGAATTGATTCTTAATCATTTTTATCAGGTTCAGTTTTGTTTTGCTTTTGAAATTTATAATAAATAAAAATCCCTGCTAGAATGATGGATACAATGCTCACGACTTGGGCTATTCTGAATGGCCCAAACATTAGGCTATCAGTTCTAAGTCCTTCTACAAAGAAACGTCCCAAGGAGTAAAGGATTAAGTAAGTCATAGCAACTACTCCATCAGGTAAGGATTTTCGTCTAATCATCCAAAGTAAGATTATAAAGACAAGGCCGTTCCACAAAGACTCATAGAGAAAAGTGGGGTGGTAATATTGACCTTCAATATGCATTCCTTTTTGAATAAAATCCGGAAACCTGCTTATGAACTCAGAAGAAACAGGACCGCCGTGAGCTTCTTGATTGAAGAAGTTACCCCACCTCCCAATGGCTTGTCCAAGAATTAAACTGGGAGCAATGATGTCGGCAATCGTCCAGAGTTTTAAGTCTTTTTCACGGCGAACATACCAGTACCCTGCTAAAAATCCTCCAATAATACCGCCGTGAATTGCTAGACCACCATGCCAAACTGCCGGGATTTCTAAGGGATTGGCGGCGTAATATCCCCAGTTAAAGAGAACATAATATAGCCTGGCACCGATGATAGCAGCCGGTATTACCAGCAATAATAAGTTGGTAAGTTTATCAATGTCTATTTTACGCTGGACCCCATGGTAATTTGCAAGTAGCAATCCTAAACCGAAAGCCAGAGCTATGAGAAGACCGTACCAGTGAATTGATATAGGACCAAGATTAAAGGCTATTGGATTCAAAGCGAATGTCCTCCTATTAATGATAGTGGTGGGATAATTATAGCATTATTTATTATCTTGTGCATTTTTGGTTGGAATAACAGATGCTCTATTGACTATTTTGGATTACAGTTGTAATATTAAGTTATACTTACACTTGTAATCCAAGAGGAGGCAGGCCACTTGAATACTAAGATTCCCCAGATATCTGAAGCAGAACTAGAAGTCATGAAAATCCTCTGGGAGGTCGGTCAGGCAACCAGTTCTCAGATTATTGATAGACTGTCGGAAACGACCGAATGGAAACCTAAGACTATCCAGACCCTGATTTCTCGTCTGGCAGCAAAAGGGGCTATAAAGGCGGAGAGTACAAATAGCAAAGCTTTTTTGTATCTTCCTCTGGTTGGGGAAGAGGAATTTAAAGCTTTGGCCAGCAAATCCTTTCTGCAAAAGGTGTTCGACGGTTCTTTAAATCTTATGGTCGCTAGCTTTATTAAGGAAGAGAAGATTTCCAAGGAAGAAATCCAAAGTCTGAAGAAATTGTTGGATGAGGAGGGATAAACGTGGAAGGGATTTTTAAGATAATCATTACCACCTCTCTCTATGCATCGGTTGTGGGACTTATCATCATTTTGCTAAAATACATGCTAAACAATAGACTAAATCCCAAATGGCATTTTCTAATCTGGTCTGTGTTAATACTTAAATTAATTATACCTTTTGGTCCTGAAAGTGCGTTTAGTTTATTTAATGCCGTTTCACAAGTAGCAGATCATACCCCTGTTGCCCTGGCTTACGAACAAATCTACCCAGCAACTACTCCTGCTGAAATTCCTCAACACCAATTCCAGCCAAACTCATCCCAGAATATAGAATCTGGAGTTGAGCATACCTCAATATTTTCTCAATTATTGAAGGGGTTGCCATATATCTGGCTCTTCGGGTCTATAGTATTAACGCTGTGGTTGTTTTACACTAATTTTTTACTGCATAGAAGACTTAATATTAATCAAAGGGCAGTACCGGCGTCAATTAATGTGATTTTTGAAGAATGCAAACAGCGGATGAGGATAAACAGAGATATAGAAATAATCGTTCAGGAAACGATTGAATCCCCGGCAATCTTTGGAGTGATAACCCCCAAAATTCTAATCTCACCCAAAACACTCGAGTTAAATAACAGGGAATTATCCTATATATTGATGCATGAACTGGCTCATTACAAAAGAAAAGATCTACTGACTAACTACCTATTACTTGGACTGCAGGTCATCCACTGGTTTAATCCGGTGATCTGGTATTGTTTTAGGATGATTAGACGAGATATGGAGATTGCCGCTGATGACAAGGTTCTGTCTGTGCTCAAGCATGGAGAAGAAAAGGAATATGGCAAGGCCTTGCTTACTGTACTTGAAAGCATTAACAGTCCAAGATTTCTTCCCAAACTCCTTGGAATGGTAGATGACAAAAAGAATATCAAGCGCAGAATTAGCATGATTAAAACGGCGGAACTATTCAAATCAAAGAAAAGTATTTTCCTCTTTACCGGTGTTCTTAGTGTGGTCTTGCTGAGCGTATTTCTCTTAACCAATCCCTTAACCGCTAAAGATCCGTATGAGGTCGAGGAAACAAAAGCATATCAGGTCGATAATCTTATCGAGTTTAAGAATCCCTATGTAGGGGACGCCAGCAACGTTGGTAACCTAATCAGTCAACTACCTTATGCTGAATTTAGACAGGGAATGTCTCTTCAAACTGAGAATACTCCTTATGGAATAACAGCCAAATATGACTTCACTGCATCAGATATTAATCTGAATCTGATTGAGTCGAACTTGCATAATAATGCGCTGGTTATGTTTGCCCTAATCGATAATGTTGACCGGATTGATTTTAATCTGTACACCGATAATGGAAAACAAAATCTTCATTTTTCAAGGGAACAGCTCCAACAAAACTATGACAAGGACTTAAGGGAATACGCCACAGATAGAAGTGATTTTGAAATTTTACTAAACAGTATCGGCTTAAAATTTCAGATCAATCCTCCAAAGTATACTCCAGCCATGTCCAGTACACCAGGTATTCGCATATTGGCTAAGTATACGGAGAGTGCGGATGAAGTCCGTTATTCTACCCCACGTGGTAGTTTCCTGAGTTGGCCTTCTTCATCCGGGAAAATAAGTAAACTTGGTAATAATATCGACCTACCCTATGATTCAGCGGTTTATTGGAGTCCTTTGGACGGGAGCGGCAACTATGTAGAACTTGATAAGACTTCAAGCATACCTGTTCATGTTTCCATCTATAGTAACGGAGCTAAAGTAGCCGAGAAACAGCTACTCATTCATTACGACGATGTAGGTTTTTATACCGTTGAACCTGGGTACGATGTCTTGGTTGGGCAAACCATCGATCAAGCCATTAGTCAGGCAGTTAAAGACCAAGGGCATTATCGAGTCGGTGAAGTAGCTACAGAAGGGCATATTCTGCTAGATACAGAAGTGGAAGATGGTATAACCACAGCTTATACGATTGCGAGCTTTGGATATTTTGGTTTTGAGAATGGTATCTTTACAAAAATTAGCGGCAGTGGGGCGATTCCGACAGTTATTACTTTTAAGCAAAATGAATACGGCCAGTATATAATGCTCACCTACCAGGAACCCATGGATGGAGCAGGATACTTGGATTCTGTGAAAAAGATGTTTCCAGAGAGATATTGGACTGATGTCTTTCCAGAAGGGAACAGATATCTCGAACTCCAACAGCAACAGGGAGAACAGGCCAGCGAATACTTAAAGAGTATTGGAAGAACTGCAACTGTCCAAGGATCACATGTTGAGAAGAAGCTGCCAAACATTTCTGTACCCGCTTCCAACACCCTGTTTGCGAAATACACCAAGTATGATTCTTTCTTGAATACCTGTCCATATTGGATTGGAACCAGGGAAGAGGTTGAAAACGGGGAAAGATATATTTATGAGACAAGTCAGGGCAAAACAGAGGATGGTTACGATTTAGTTACCTTTTCTAAGAGTAAGGAAGACGGAACTGTTGTCCAGGAAGCTCGTTATAAAATCGTAGGCGATGAGCCACAACTAATAACTCCCTAATAATTTATTATTATTTGAAATAATATAAAAATGATATACTATAGATAGGTTAATATTCAACAGCAATAATACTTCCTAGTTAAAGACGGAGAACACATGACAGCGCATGATAATTGGAAAAAGAATATCGTACTCTTTCTGGCAAGTCAGACCTTATCGCTATTTGGATCAGCCTTGGTTCAATATGCGATAATGTGGTATATCACCTTATCTACGCAATCGGGCGTAATGATGACTATATCTATTATATGTGGCTTTCTGCCAACTTTCTTTCTATCTCCGTTTGCAGGGGTATGGGCTGATCGTTATAATCGGAAGTTACTTATAATCCTTTCAGACTCCATGATTGCCTTATCCACCCTTGTTCTGGCAATCCTCTTCTTCATCGGCTACGATGCAATCTGGCTGCTGTTTGTGATGTCTGCCATTCGCTCTCTTGGGGCAGGAGTCCAAATACCAGCAGTAAATGCTTATATACCCCAGATTGTGCCCCAAGATAAACTAACCAAAGTAAACGCCACCAATGGAACCATCCAAGCCATGGTTATGCTAATATCTCCAATGATCAGTGGTGCCCTGCTCACAGTAGCATCGCTTGAAGCCATATTTATTATCGATGTTGTTACAGCTTCGATCGCGGTAACTGTATTGTTCATCTTCTTAAAGGTACCAGTACATGCCAAGGCTTTGGAGAAACAAACCATCAGCTATTTCGGAGATATGCGTAAAGGTCTGGACTATATTCAAAGCCACACCTATATTAAGACTTTCTTTATTTTTTGTGCTTTCTTATTTATTTTGGCGGCGCCTGTTGCTTTTTTAACCCCGCTTCAGGTTGCACGTAGTTTTGGCGGCGATGTCTGGAGACTCACGGCTATTGAAGTCACCTTTTCCATCGGAATGATGGCCGGAGGATTAATTATGACATCCTGGGGTGGCTTTAAAAATAGGGTGCATACTATGATACTTTCCCTTCTGATTATTGGAATCTGTACGTTTGCTTTAGGCATTATCCCGGTTTTTTGGATTTACTTGATTTTTATGAGTGTAGTTGGAATCGCCATGCCCATGTTTAACACCCCGTCCATCGTTTTGATTCAGGAGAAGGTAGAAGAGGACTACATGGGGAGAGTTTTCGGAGTATTCGGGATGATTTCCAGTTCTATGATGCCTCTTGGAATGCTGTTGTTCGGCCCGCTAGCCGATATAATACGCATAGAATATATGCTGATAGCAACCGGATTATTGCTTTTCATTCAGGGCTTCCTACTGCTGGGGAACAAAGTATTAGTTGAAGCGGGAAGGCCAGGAGCAGTAGTGGAGGTCAGGGAAGAAAGTTAAGGTTTTTACTGATATCCGGGAACTGTGCGAAAAGGGAAAGGTGCTTTGTAACATTTCTCAGGACAAAGCATATATTGTAATACGTAAGAATATATCACTGAAAGCAGAAACCCGGTTCGAGATCAAATTGGCCGGGGTTCTGCTTTTTTGATAATAAGCCAAGCCCTCACCATCCGAAGCCCATCTGCATATGCTGTAATTAGACGAATTATGAAAGGACGGGCGGTATGGATAATCCGAGCACCGAACGCACGCCGCCAATAATTGCGGCTGAAATAAAGATGATAACCTCCCAAACCAAAAAAATCCTGCTTGCCAGTGCCATTGAAATCGGCTGTCGCTTGCAGGAGGCCAAAGAACTGCTCAAGCATGGAGAATGGCTGAACTGGCTCAAAGAATCAGTCAATTATTCCAAGAGTACAGCCGAAAATCTGATGCGTCTTTATGCGGAATATGGGTCCAAGCTGCCGGCCTCATCCGATGATAGTTCAAATTCCCAACTGGTTGGGAATTTGACTTACACCCAAGCCCTCCTCCTGCTGGGTTTGCCGGAAGAGGAGCGGGAGGAATTCGTCGTGCAGCATGATATCGGTAGTATGACCAAACACGAGCTGCAGCAGGCTCTTAAGGACAGAGACCAGGCCAATCAGGCGAAAGACCAGGTTAAGGCTCCGTCAAGGCCGGTGAATCCGGAAAAT
>LOEZ01000074.1 GCA_001516055.1 Gracilibacter sp. BRH_c7a | reverse complement strand
CTTTGGACAAGCACAGCCATAGTATGTACCAGACAGCCTTACGCTGTCCAATAAAAGAGAGAGGAGACGATTGGAATGGCCGTTGTTTCAGCACCATCCAGTGCGGCTCTGGTATTGGTTTATCAGACCGGAGTCAGCCCCGCCGGCGCTCCGCTGACCAGACAGCGAACCCTTAACAACATTGACTACAATGGTTCGGATCAAGCTGTCTTTGACGCGGCTCACTCCATCTTCAGCCTGTCGGAATATACCCTGCTCGACGTTTACTTCAGAAGAACGGATGAATTAATAAACGAGGAGTAAACCAGAGGGTAATTTCAGGCGTAAGGGAGGTGATGAAAATTGGCTGTGACCACCAGCAAAACAGCAAGATTAACCTTCACAACCACCGGAGGGAACACATTTTCCGTAACGGTTCCCCAACCGCGGGACGATCTTCAGCTGGCTGAAGTCATGGACGTCATGAACTCAGTTATTGCCGGAGGAATATTCCTCACCACAAACGGTGCTCTAACAGGGGTAAGGGATATAAAGGTCATCGAAACAACCACCGATGACCTTTATGATCCTCCGCAAGCGTAAGCGGCAGTGCCGGCGTAAAAGATTAAGAGAGGGGGCGGGCCGCCGATCAGGATTATCCGGCGGCCTTGCCCCCGTCTCATCTTCTGCCTGATCACTGGTAATAGTATTATATGAATTTAGCGCAGAACAGTTCGGTCATCTATTATTGATATCCAGTACCCTTTCTAAAATAGCATCCATAATCTCTTTCGTACCTGGCTTGCATACCACTTGTAAAGGCTGGACCTGTCTGAATTGATCGTGATCATCGGCAGATGTCACAAACACGATGCTGCATGTTGACATGGAAGCGAATTGCCGTATTTGTTTGGCGGTTTCCAGACCGGTCAGCTTTTTCATGCTATTGTCAAGAAAAAGAAGATCAAAAATCATACCACTCTGATTAACTTCTTCGATAAGCTCTTCGCCACTGCCAAATTGGTAAATATCAAATAAAAGGTCCTTTTCTTCTTCATATAAATGAATGAGCGTCTCCAATAACTGGCGACACAACGGCCTGTCGTCGCAAATGCCGATCGTTAGCAAAACATCTCCCTCCAAAAGCCCGTTTATCCAACTAAAAAGGTATTAAGTTCATTATATATTGACAATAATACAAATACAAGGGTATTAAATACACTTATGCTTTGTTAAGAATACTATTAATAATTGCTAAAGTAAAGCAGGGTGATAAAACATGGAAATTGATTACAAAGCATTAGGCGAGCGGATTGCGAAAAGGCGTAAGGTTTTGAATCTGACCCAGGATAACGTCGCTGAAGCCACAGGGCTCAGCAACAACCATATATCCAATATAGAGAACAATCATTCTATCCCCAGCATCGAATCATTGCTTAAAATATGCGAGGCTCTGGACATCACGCCGGATTATTTTCTGCTGGGTATTTTCAGACAAACGAATGACAGTCTGCTTTCTCAGATCAATCAAAAAATCAAACTGTGCGATGAGAGGAAGCTAGAACTGGTTGATCATTTCATGACTTGGGTAGTTAATGAAAAACTATAGTATCAAACTCAGTGATCGTTTTATGAAACGGTGGCCGCACGGCCGCCTAACAATGAAGAATTAAAATGATAGAGAATATATTAAGGAGCCTTTTCCAGCAAAGGGCTTCTTTGTTATTTTTAGAATTATTTTCCACATATTTTGATTTTTCAGAAGGATAGCAGAGATATTTCACGAATATCAAATAAAAAAGTAATCGGCTAGTGCAAAGAATATGATAGCCATTGTGATAAAGTGTATTTAACCGCAACAATCGCGCGCACGGACCGCCACATCGTGTGGCGGGCAAACCGATATTATTTAGTTTAATTTACGTGGGTGAGGTTCTGAAAGTGGAGAAAAATAAAAAGGTTTTGCAAGGATTGAGAAAAGAAAAGGAAAATACTAAACAGTTAGTGATTATTTCTGTTTTGATTTCATTTGGCGTTAATACTTTAACCACTGGCATTTTATCATATTATAATTTGACTCAGAATTCTGTAGTATTGATAATAGGTGGAGTATTATTTAGTCTCGGTATTATTCTTTTTATGTTTATATGGCAAATAAAAAGATTAAACAAGGACATTGATATTAAAGGATTTGTTATATACAATCGTGCGACAAAAGAAATTGTTCCTATCCCAAATTATTATATTTCGGAAGATATGGAAAGATATTTAAAGGCTTCTTTTGTAGAAAATAAAGCCCTCAATAAACTTTGGTATGAAGATCCGATTGATGAATTTAAACTTGTTAGAGGTAAAAATGGAGAAGATGCATTAGCAATAGCATCTCACAGTGGGGCTATATTTATTGAGCTGATTGAGTATTGCATTATTGAGCGTTTGTCTACACATCTTTCTAGTTATTTTAATAACTCTGATTTGGAAAAAGTGAGTAAACTAAAACGAAAAGATATTCCAGATGTATTATTAGAAAATCGATTTTTAAGGCTTTTCTCAGAAGATATGCATAATAGAGAAGCTTTTAATGATAATAAAGTACATGTTGGTGGATTACAGATTGTAAGTGTATTTTATCGAGGAGCTATATATCAAGAATTTGATTTGATATTACCTCATCGTAGTAGAATAAAAAGGATTAACAAAAATAAGATTGTAATTGATACAAACATGCTGTCTTTGACGATATCATGTTTATTTGGAGGATTTGGAACAAACTTAAAGAGAGGGTTCCGAAAATTTTATTTGGGGATAAAAGAAGAGAATGAACTTGAGTTTAATGACTACCAATTCAATGTTAGAATATCTATAAAATTTAAATTGAGATCTCTCTCTTTATCCGATAATTGGAAATATTATATGTGGGCTGATGACTTTATTGAAGAACTCACAAACTATTTATCTCAAGATTCATTTTTTCACAGAGTCAACTGGGATACAGTTTATTCTATATTAAGATGTGAGCAGTTATTAAAAATAGAACAAAATGATGAAGTATTATAAACATTAATGAGGTTAGTAACGACTTGGGGGGGCCGACGTCCTGTCAGCCTCTGAGTCTGGGGGCGCGCGACTTTACATAACACAGAGTTCCCGTAACTTAGTATAGATGCATGTGGTTGTGACGCTACGGGAACTCCAAACGTTATTGGAAAGATGAGGCAGGGCCGCCGCGTCCTGCGGCGGTTTATATAAAAAGCAAATATAGTTTGAAATGAAGGAGTGAGAGAAATGACACCAAACCAGGCAGCTGAGATTGCTAGGACTATGACAGGTAGTGTCCTTAGTGATGAAGAAATTATGATTGGTGTAAGGAAGGTAAACACCATTGTCAAGGAAGAATGTTGTCGTCAAGTTGATAAATTGCTTCAGAAACATAACTTGCCTTTTGAAAAAGGTTACTTTTTGGCTAAAGAAGATTTTAATAAAATAGCACAAAGATATAAAATGGATGCGGCAGTAATGTTTTGGATTTATATGGAATGGCTGGGTCAAAACAAATGAAAGATAACTCGATTCCAGATTCGTTGCATAATAGTATAAAAGCTTTTCTATCGTTATTGAAAACTATGTATAGAAGTATGCCTCTGTTGATGATTGTTTTTACTTTTTTGATTGTATATTTAGCCACGAAATTGTCATCTAATGCGACTACAATGGTAGCAATATTATCAGCGGTTATTGTTATTTCATCAATATGTATTTATGTTAAATCTAATAATTATGGAGAAGCTGTTTTAGCATTGTCCGCAGGATTATTTACCGTTTATACAGTTGAATGGACACCATCATTATTTATAGGATTTATTGTCGTTTGGATTTTGTTTACGGTGACTGTTTTCTTTATTAATTCTGTAAGAATCGCTTCAAAGATTGAAAGTATACTCTTAGATGCTGCAATCTCTCTAGGAAACAGAGAACAAACCGATAAAGAAACAAAGAAGCAATTAGAAGCCATTTCAAACAGTGTGAAAAATAGTGTTTTAATGCCGGATGAAAGAGCAGAAATTCTTAGATTGTTCTGCTTTAGAAAGATTGACATTGACAAAATGCAAACGGGGTTACATTGGGTAAACATATATTTTGGAATTACCAAGATACCATATATGGATCTTGCCTCGTTTGTTTCCGAGGTTATTAAAAATACAACATTATATGCGGGAATTACAATAGATAATGTATTTGATTATATATATGTTGGAATGAGAAATACTCCAGCATCACCTCTTGAATATATAGATATATTCAAGAAAACAAGGCATATCCTAGCATCAACTAAAAATACAATACTATATTTCCAGACATTAAATGATTTTTTCTCATCTGGTCAATTAATAAATAAGGTTGAGGAATATGTTGAAAGTATTGTTGTAATAGACTAATTCAAGGGTGCGACGTCCTGTCGCACTCTGGCTTCGGGGGGCCTCATCCTGCGGCGGATTATGGATTAGATTGTTTATAGTTATGCAGGAAAGTTTTTCCTTTATGTAGAAATTTTAGAAAAAGGGGGAATATTTTTATGCAAAGCAATTTTGACAGCCTCATAATAGATTTTGAAAAGTATAAGCATTGCCAAGTTACATTTTTTGAGCATCAATCAGATTGTGTTAAAACTCATCAAATATCATATGGAACATTTAGACCTAAAATTGACAATAGCGGAAGAATACATTTTCCTATGGATAACAGTGGCTATGGATACTTTATTACAGATGAATTTGATATTTTGAAAACTGATACACTTCCTAGTGAAAAAAGGGAAATATATAGGATTGAAAAAGAAGGAATTCAGTTTATTGGCATCTATCTTTATGGTTTAAAATAATAACTCTCTATTTCTATACAGCGTGATTTTAAATTTGAGGGGTGAGGAGAAAAACAAATGGATGAAGATTTGTTATATGAGTTTGATGGCGAGATTAGATACGAATATCCTAAGGAAAAACTTAAAACCAAGGATAAGTATTACTTTGTTGATAAAGAACGAGGTATAGAAATCCTATCTAAAGAAGTAATGAAAAAGAAGAAAGAAGTAATTCACTACCCCTTTAGAAGGGATGGTAAGAAAAAATACTCGTTTACTAAAATTATATATAGAAACATGCCTAAAAATTTACCCGTTGGAATAATGAAAAGTCCCAATTACGGTTATGGCTTTACCAAAGAAGTAAATCCCTTTATCTATAGACTACAGGATGAGTTTAAGGATTTAGATACATTAATAGTCGATTATGAAGGTTGCACAGAAATTATTGATGGTACCATAATTAAGTTATCATATGAAGATATTAAACTTGCAAGAGAAAGAATAGCTCCAATGTTATCTAAGCAAAGTAAAGAAAAGAATGTTATAGTCTCTAATATTATAAATAATATTTTCCCAGGCATCGTTGAGGATGAAAAGTATGATTATGTCTCCGGAGAATTAGCTAATTTTATTACATCGAAGAGCATTACAACGGATAATCTTTCAATCTCAGATTTAACCACTATGACAGATTTAATATCAAAACTAGACATTAGTCATTTATTTGTTAAGGAAAAAGGGATAATTGCTACTAAAGAAAAAGTTGAAAAAGTATTTTTAGAGGACATTATTCATAAGTTTGAAGAACTCATGAGGCAAAAAACTGAAACAGATCGATTAGAAGATAAATGGCAAGATTTCTTTAGAGAAAACATGCTTTACTTTAACATGGGCTATGTCGAAAAATTTGAGAAAGAACGTATACAAGGTGATAAGTCCCTTAATATTCCAGACTACATTCTTTTAAATACTTATGGATATCTTGACGTTTTTGAAATAAAGACTCATATAACTAAATTGTTAAGCTACGATGCAGGAAGAAATAACTTTCACTGGAGTTCTGAGGCAACAAAAGCAATTTCACAATCAGAGAATTACATTGACTCAATGATGGAAAACAGTAAGACCATAATGATTAATATTAGAGACAAATACAGAATTGAAGTAGATGTAATAAGACCAAAGGTATATATTGTTGCTAGTTCATGGGACTATATTGCTGGGGAAGATACTAAAGATAAGTTTGTGGCAGAAAAATACCAAAAAATGAAGAATGATTTTAGGAGATTGAATAACTCATTAAAAAATATTGAGTTTGTTCTATATGATGACTTACTTGAAGTATTTCAAAATACAATTAATCGGATTTCTTAAAACACTAACTATACTAGACTGTTAATTTTCACTTATAGCATCAATCGGATCAGTCTTAACCTTACGAATAGATATATGGAAGAATAAATGCCATCAAAGTAGTAAAAAATACCTTATTTTTAAGACGGATGTTGTTAATAACAGAAGGTTAGGGTACTATGAAACAAAATGATATATTTTCATCTTTGCCTTAAAAGGAAATGTAAAATTGGATAAAGAATAAAATAACCATATTTTAGTAATCTTATTGTGACGGCGATAACCATTTGTAAAATAGTACCAGGAGTGATAAACATGAATAATACTATAGAGATATATGATCAATATAAGGAAATCGGAATAAAGACTAGAAAAATTACTAAGGGTATAGAATTTGATCTGGTAAAAGCGTTTATAGACTATAAAAAGGATGTATTCCGATTTTCAAACATAAACAAACTTGCGATATTTATCGAGCCAAAAATTGATAACTCCTACCCAGACATTGTTTTTGTAAGTTATAATCCAGAAAACTATAATAATTGGAATAATATACGGAAAGAGTTGTCAATAATTGACTATAAAATTTTATACCATATTTTTCAGAACAAAGAGATTAATGCCAATGAGATTACAAAACAATTGGGTGTTACGTGGAAAGACACAATGCTAGCAGTTGAAAAGCTTTATGATTGTAAGTTTATAACAAGAAAGAATGAGTTTTGGAGAACTAAAAATAAGGATGTTTTTAGCATCAGAAATATAGAAGCTGTTGAAGCAAAAATCAATAAATTAGATCAAGTTTTTCAACAAGCTTTAATAAATAAAAATTTTGCATCAGAAAGCTATGTTCTCTCAAATTTGGATAAAGGAATAACTGGGGATAAACTCAATAAATTTACTAAATTTGGTATTGGAATTTATACGTTTAATAGGAACCGTTTCAGGAGGGTTAACAAATCATCCAAGGCGTATATGCCGGTAAGTTATTCTTCAATTTACTTCAATGAATGGTTGGGGAAAATATTGATGGAGAAATAAAGGAGTTAATTCATTATGATTTCAAGAGCCGAACTGGAGTCTTTAAGAATAGTGGGCAAGATTATTATAGAATATCCAAATACCGGTCAGAAGAAAGTTTTCCTGACAGAGCACTTTGATGGGACAATTGTAATAGCGAAAATAGTAAAAAGTGGAGACGAAAGAGTTAAAAGAGAAATTGAGATTGTAACTGAAAACTCAATCCCAAATGTCCCTCAAATTATTGAGCTTAAAGAGTTTACAAATATAAGCGGTGAAAACTTTCTTTGCATAATCGAAGAATACATAGAGGGAGACTCACTACAAGAACGATTATCTAAAACGAAATTAAATTTAAATGAAGGAATAAAACTGTTAAGAACATTATTGGAAATATCACTAGTTCTTGAAAAAATAAATATTGTTCATAGAGATATAAAACCAAGCAATATAATGTGCTGTCGAAATACAAAATTTTATTTAATTGATTTCGGAATTGCAAGAGTGTTAGATAAGGCTTCTCTTACAATGACTGAAGCTAGGATTGGCCCGCATACACCAGGGTATGGTGCACCGGAATTATTTCAATATAGCAAAAAGAATATCGATATCAGATCTGACCTATTTTCAATTGGTGTAGTATTATTTGAAGCTTTAACCGGAGAACATCCTTTTTTATCTGGCGATGAGTTAAGTATGGACGAAATATGGTATAAAACAAAAACTATTACTCCAAAAGAATATCAAATTGATGGAGATACAAGCAAGCAACTAATTAGCTTTATACAAACTTTAATGCAAAAGCACACGACGAGGAGACCACCATCCGCCCAAAAAGCGTTTGACTGGTTTGAGGCGGTGCTATCTACCTTAGAGATGAAGGGAGATTAATCCAATGCGATTATATTTACAATTCGGATGGGGAATGAAAAAACTAGTACTGGATTTTGCAGAAGAATGGAAAGAAACAGATGTAGTATTAAGTCCTCGAGACATTTCCTGCAAACAATTAATTGCATGGAGTAAAGAATTTCGGAAAACAAATGTAAGCTGCTTATTTGATCCACAATGTTATTTTCCTAAGAGCAATCATAAAACTTTATCGCAATATGATTATTGGAATAATTCCATGTCTACTAATCTAAACTCAGATTTAAAATATGAAAGCAATCTGATAAATAGTATAAATAATTATAATGACATAATTGGTACAAAGAAATTTATTATCCCGGCTATTATGCGTAAGTATGATGAAGAGTGGATGAAAAAATGGAAAAACGATTCAGAGAAACTTGTTGAAGCATCATTAAATATTGTGGGAGACAAAAAATTACTGTTGACATTAGCACTACCGTCAGACTTGTTATCTCAAAAAGAAGATATGATTGAGAAGGTTATTGAGATAACAGAAAAGCTTGAAGTTGATGGATATTATATAATTGCTGAACCACCAAACGGACAATATCTAGTAGATAACCCGCTATGGCTATCAAACCTATTACAACTTTGTGCTGGTCTAAAACTGCTTAATAAAGAAGTCATTGTAGGTTACGCTAATCAGCAGCTATTATGTTTATCAACTGCTAAAGTTGATTCTATAGCCTCGGGAACATACTTGAATGTCAGGAAATTCTCTAACAAATTCGAGGACCTAGAAGGGGAGATAAAAAGAAAAAGTGTCTGGTATTATTACCCTCAGGCACTATCTGAATACAAAATATCATTTTTAGATGTTGCCTACAATAATGGAATTCTCGATGAAATGAAACCAGGGGTTGAGTTTAATAATGAATACATTGACTTAATCTTTTCTGGCGCTATGCCAACCGCAACTACGTTTAATGAAACTTTAGCATTTAGGCATTACTTAGAAAGCTTAAAAAAACAGGCCAGTATTTGTTCAAGAGATTCATTCGAAGAAACTATTGCTGCTAATGAAATGTTATTAGAGACGGCTGAAAGAAGATTGGAGTTTCTGGAAAAGAACGGGGTATATGCTCAGTCTAGAAGTTTTAAAGATATTATAGATGTTAATCGATCTGCTATCCAGAGACTTCAGAAAACTAGAGGGTTTTCATTAAAATTAGCGTGGCAAGAAATGTGAGTTATATATGCTGATGGGTAAAAGTGAATGGTTCAGAAAATGGGCCATTCTTTTTATAATTTGAGGGGCCGACGTCCTGTCCGCCTTTGAATATGGGGGACCAACTCCACTTGAACAGCTAATCCCTGTCAAGAAAAACTTTCTAAAACATATATAGCTCGGAAAAGAGTACAACAAATTAAGCCTACATAATAGACTTTTTGAAAAAGAATAATAATTAAAGGAATGCTCTAAGTAAAAGAGAATTAGTGACTTAAAGAATAGGGGTTTCCAGAAGTAAGAATCCCATAAATCATTCGGATAAGTTTGTTACAACTGGCAATAATTGCGGTTTTTGTGGGTTTACCTTCCGCCAATTTTTTCGAGTAGAACTCATAAAGGATTTTATTGCGTGGACCGCCCGGTAGATTACTAATTCCTGCAACTGTAGCCTGGTATAGAGCCTTACGGAAATAACTAGAACCCCGTTTAGATATCCTGTTTTTGCTCGCTTTGAAGTTTCCTGATTGAAAAACAGATGGATCCAGACCTGCGAAAGCTACCAGCTGTTTTGGACCAGGAAATCTTTCAATATCGCCAATCTCCGCGAGAATGGTGGTAGCTGTCATCTCACCGACTCCTGGAATAGAGCACAGGAGAGAGTAATAAGGAGAAAAGTTTGCCCAGTAAACCATCTGAGCCCGTAAATCAGCCAAGATATTCTGCTGGGATAAAAGGAGCTCAATATAGTTCCTTAAAATCCGGACATTGGAAGCTTGGGCCTGGTTCAAAGGCAAACTCTCCTTGGCAGCTAAAATCAACAGATCGATTTTTGATTCACACCAACTTACGGACTTTTTAGAAGGCTTAAGAGCCTCAAAAAGTTCATCATGACTGGCAGATAGAACATCAGCAGGAGACGGAAACAAAGCAAGAACACGAAGAGCAGTCTTGCCGCGAAGATGAGCAAACACCGTTTCACAAAGAGGAAAGTATAGGTCAAGGACAGATCTCAGCCGATTCTGGGTTTCTACGTAGAGATCATTAAAACCGTCATATTGCCGGCAAAGACTTTTCAATTCCTGAATATGCGGTTCAAAAGAATGATCTGCACAAAACTTATCAAGATAAAATACCTGAGCAATCCTATTGGCATCAATCGGGTCAGTCTTAACCTTACGTACAGACTTTTTCTTTTGAGCGTGAGTCTGCAAGGGATTAATAATATAGACCAGATAGCCATTTTCTCGGAAGAAAGAAGCAATCGGTTTGGAATAATTCCCCGTGGCTTCCATCACAACACTCGGTTTCTTACCAGTATCTCTCTCAATATTCTTTAATTGAGAACTTAGGTAACTGAGATCTGAGGGACAATGGTTAAAAGGAAATGGTTTTAAATATGGATCACCATAGGATCTGAATAGGGCAGCATAACTCTTTGACTTAGAAATATCAATACTTAAGACAGGAACATTGTTCATAGAAAGCCTCCTCTTATTTCCTGGGTTCCCTCAAATTGACGACCATCCCTAGGTTCGCATTGTGATACGGGCTGGGGGCCCAACCAGCTCAATCAGAGTAAAGTGCCAAAGAGGGCTGAACAGTTTAAACGACGGGATCTCAAGTCCCAACAGCGAATACGTTCTAAACCCCGGTTTTTTCTTAAGTATAAGGCATATATATAGCAAAAAAGTTCATACTCAGATTGAACTGGTATGAACTAATAATACGAACAGCGAATTTGCTAAATCTGAGAAAATATGAATGTAATAACCAGACTTCGCAAATTCGCGAGACGTTATCTGAACCACTAGGTCAAAGAAATCTTTCAGATGTGTTAAACTAGAATAGTAATTTCTAACAGATTATTCGAATTAAGGGTGGTAGCAATGAACTACAAGGGAAAAGTGGTAGTCGTAACTGGGTCAGGAAAGGGTATTGGGCGTTGTATTGCACAAACATACGCATCCCACGAAGCTCGGGTTGTTATTGCTGAAAAGGAAGAAAGTTTCGGTATAGAAACAGAAAGCCTCATCAAGAATTCCGGCGGGAAGGCCGTGTTTGTTCCAACGGATGTTAGTCGTCCATATGATGTTGAACAACTAATGGAAAGGGTTAGAGAAATATACGGCTACATTGATGTTCTTATAAACAATGCTGGGGTATCTAAGTTTTTATCTCCTTATGAACTGACCATTGAACAATGGGACAATATTATTAATACTAATCTTCGTAGTGTATTTATCTCCTCCAGGGAAGCTGCAAAAATCATGAGAGAAAATGGTGGAGGGTCTATAGTCAATATATCTTCCACAAGGGCCTTTATGTCAGAAGAAAACTCGGAAGCCTATGCTGCATCTAAAGGAGGAATTATTGCTTTGACGCATGCACTTGCTGCATCGTTTTCAGATGACAATATTCAGGTGAATTCAATAAGTCCTGGGTGGATAGCAACAGAAAAATATAGCGACCTAAGGGAGATTGATCACTTACAGCACTGGTCTAAAAGGGTCGGAAAACCAGAGGATATTGCGAGGGCTTGTCTATACTTAACGAACGAAGGTAACGATTTTATTACAGGTACTAACATTGTAATAGATGGCGGTATGACAAAGAAAATGACATACGAAGAGTAACTTGGTCTTGAAAGTGTTGCTTATCCGTGGCATCAGATAACGAGCCTGTAGAAAAAGTCTTAATAAGATAATCCCCCCCATAGGTAAGATTAAGACGCTTAAGCTTATGATCTTTAAAATATGTATTTAAACAAGTAATACATAACGGTCTAAACTCTGGGATACTCTCAATTCTTTATATCGGCAGCACCCGTGCACTGTTTATCTTACCGATATTGTGAACAAGACAAAACAAAAGCCATTGGATGAGAAGTGTTTCTTCGCAGTAGATAGGATAATAGTAATAAGGTTGTAGAGGTGATAAATTGAATAAGATAGAGAAACGGTTGTTAAACCTAGCAATAGGTGAATTTGCAGCCCTATGTACATTTGTTTTTGTATTTAGATTATTAAATCTAGGCATGGCGTGTTTACTAGCATTTTCATATCTCGCAATTATCTTATTACAAGGAAGTATGTATTGGTTTTATAGATATACATTGTTAATTAAAAGAAAAAGCCTTAGTCTTAATGCTATAAGAATCCTTAGTGTTGTAAGGCAATTAGACATAGTTCTAGCAGTGGTGATAATTATCATAATGCCTATTATTAAAAGCAACAATAAAGATTTAATAATTGCTATTGGATTATTTATATTCGGAATAGTTGAGTACATAAACTATTATTGGTATAGGTTAAGTTATGGGAAATCAGGATTTAATATTAGAATCTTACTAAATAACAAAGTACAAAAATCCAGTATAAACAAGTTGATTAGCAAATAATATTAGGCCGTTTTATGAGATCTAGATGATCATCGGTATGTTTAAGGCAGCGCCGTCCATGGCACTGCTGAGTCTAAGGGCACGATACGTCGTAGAAACCAGCTAATCCCTGTCAAGAAAAACCTTCTAAGAATATATACGTCTCGGAAAAGAGTACAACAAATTAAGCCTACATAATAGACTTTTAAAAAAGAATAATAATTAAAGGAATGCTCTAAGTAAAAGAGAATTATTGACTTAAAGAATAGGTGTTTCCAGAAGTAAGAATCCCATAAGTCATACGAATCAGCTTGTTAGAAGTAGCAATAATAGCAGCTTTGGAAGGTTTTCCTTCAGTAAGTCAAAAATACTTGGATATCTGACTATTGTAAGAATTACATATGGAGGAAGTCTAAAGTGAGATTAAAGCACTTAGTATTTGTTGTTTTACTAATTAGTCTCTTAGGCTGTAGTAATGAACAAGATGAAGCTCTGACAACGGATCAAACGATACAGTTAAAACCGGATCTTGAGTACGTTATCTATCCCAAGCCTTTGCCTGATCGAGCCGAACCAGAAGAGATTACAGGTGGGATTAATCTCCTAGTCATAAAGGAAGAAGGTGAGTGGATAAGTTTTAAATATGAAGGGGGAGAAGGCTATATCCCAAAATGGTATGCTTCGACCGAAGCTAAGCAAATCCAAGCGATAGCCTCAGAGACTAAAGTTCTAAAACAGGACTACAAGGGAAGTCTTTATCCCAATGGTTCGCAGATAGTTGATCTTAAACAAGGGAAGCTGCTCAAACCTCTGAAAGAATGGAACGGCTGGTATGAAGTGGGTATTCTCACCTTACATAGACCTGCTGTTCAATTTGCCTGGGTTCCTGCAGATGAATTAGTGTCTGTGCAGGAAATGAGACCGGTAGAAGGCTATCTCAGAACGGGAACGGAGGTTTATCTTGAAGAAGAGTTCGAGAAGATTCCGTTATCCAAAGCTGCCAGTATTCCCTATGAAATGATTGCAAGTATTATCTCAGAACAAGACGACTACCTTAGGCTAGAAACACACAATGGATGGAAGGCTTGGACAGCGAGAGAGAACCTGGTGTATAACAAATCCAGTGGGATTCCAAAAGAACTTCCATCTGCCTTAGTTAATGATGAACGTATAGTTTTCGTCGATGAATCTAGTACTTATAATAACAGTGAATTAACGGAGTTAAACGCGGAAATAGAAAAAATCTTTAGCGATAATGAGAAAAGATTTGTAAGCGGAGATATTTGTTTCCTCGATAATGACAATATCATCTTTTCGGTTTACAACGGACATTCTAATGAGATACCTGAAAAGGGTCATGACATTTATAAATATAACTTAGAAACCAAGAAGCTAGAGCTGCTTTGCCAAGAATTTATGATCTATTATGACAGTACTGTCAACATTAAGGATGCACGCAACTTTTCAATTTTAAGAGATGGCTCTTATCTACTTATCGAAGATGACAACGTCAAGACAAAAAGGTATCTTCGTTCTGAAGCTAAAGAGGCTTTCCAATATCCAAACGATGTTATTTATAATGAAAGTAATGATAAAATACTCATTCGAGAGAATGATCTGATAACAAAAACAAACCGAGCTTTTGTAACTGCAAATGATTTTACCTCACCGATAAAATTACCGTTTAATAATATCTACAGAGTTCAGTGGGCAGATAATGATAATGTTCTTATAGCTTATAAGGACAGTAACTATAATAGCTATCTAGTTAAATATAATCTAAAAAATAAAAGTAAGGTCCCGATATCTATGCCGGACAATTATTGGTTCATAGATCCTGTGATTACAGATAATGGAATAATAAAATTCTTATATTTAAATGAACCAATAAACAAAACTCCGTGGGGATTCTATGATACCACCACGGGGGAGATAAACTATCTATTTTTTGAGTGCCCTGTTGGGGTTAGTCCGGTCAGGAACGGAAGAATTGCCGGCTATATACCGTCTTTTTATGAAGACTTGAATCAAAACAATCAACTGTTCATCTATAACAACACAACCAAAAAAATCTCACTCCGAGATCGCTCTATCGACCGCCCTCAAAATGTAGCCGTTTCGCCGGATGAAACCAGGATTATTTTCACTATCACTGCGGAAGGGAAAAGTAAGTTCATTCTTAACGAACCAACCTCGTCAGTCAGAAAAGAGACTTATAGAGATGTACATCATATTTTTGAAATCGACATTAAGACGGGGGTTAGAAGTGAACTTGGTGCAATTCAAGATTTGCAATACCGGTATTTTAACCTATCGCCCAATCGAAAGTGGATGTCTATGATTAAGATAACTTCTAGTGTTGGGGATGGTGAAGAGGGGATTCCTTTTCTTTATCAGCTATCTGATGGAAAACTTATGAGCCTCGAAGAAAAGGTTAAGAAATGGGATTACGAGGCCAAATGGTTTAGTGATTCTTCCCGAATTATGTTTGGTAGGGAGACTGTTTATAATCTGCATGACAGGGAAGTGACCGACTGTCAAATTCCAGAAAATATGATTCCTTTAAGTAGGGAACCTTCGCCGGATGGGAATAAAATTGCTGTTTTTGCTTATGAACAAGAGGAGCAAACTGGAAGACAACAGGGGCCATTAATCTTATATTTTTTGGATAGTCAGAACATGAAAGTCATCAAAACAATTGAAACATCCCTTGGGACTTTAGAAGGTAAGCTAGGGAATCCCGAACCTATAAGATTTACATGGATGCAAGACAGTCAGGGCCTGATTGTTGAATCTTGGGTAGCGGAAGAATATTGGGAATCTTCTTTATGGAAGATTAATTTGACAGATGGTTCAGTGACTAAATTCAGTGAGCTTGGGCAGTATCCTCTTGTCTCACCCGATGGCCAAAAAGTAGTTTATTTGACCCAAGAATATACCAACGAGGAACCCAATCTTAATCCCAATACAATATTAAAAGTCGTTTCCCCAGAGGATGATTTGCTAAGCACTTTTGATATGGCACAGTATGGAGTTTATGCTTTTGCAGGTCAGATGCTCTGGGACAGTTCATCTGATTTAATTGTGGCAACTGCCTATTTTTACGAAGACGCGATACAAACCAAATACCTGCTTTGTTGGGATACTTCGGTAAGGTCTATAAAAAAAATATTAGTTGATCATTCCACTAGATTACTGTACAGCCAAGACGGCAAAGCAATTTTTGTTGATGGGAGTATTTATTAACCTCCCATTTTCCATAACAGTCCTTTAAAAAGCTTAAGAAAGTGAAATTTCCGGAAATTATCCTCTTACAAAGGACTACAACCCAGAAATTAACACTACTAACGGGGAGGTCTCATGAAAAAAGGTATACATAATAAGTTAATTGTATTTGTCACTTCGTTATTAACAGGCTCCAAAATGCTATCAGTAGGTATAATCCTATTAAGCAAGCTTTCCTTTAGTGTCTCTTATGGATCAGTAGGAAGTAGCACTGTCAGTAACTATACTTTTGCTGTTTTTCGACTGGATACCGGTTCATCTCTGGAGATAATCGTCTTGTCCTTTTTTATTATGGCAGGTTTATTATGGCAGGGTTGTACTTCCTTCAGAATAAACAAAAACTAATGGCATTGGTTTCAGTAAGTGGGCTGATGGCGCATATAGGTTTATGGTTGTATTTTTTACCTGTCTGATATTCTGTAACTCTTCTTGGCTAATTTATATAAATTTAAGTAAGGACTCTCCGCCACCTTAGGCATATAACCCCCTAAGATAAGAGCTATCTAAGGCGGGGACGTCGGGAATTCTCATCGTTATACGACAGCCCAAATAGTAGTTTTGCTTTATGGTAAAATAAGGTATAATATGTAAGAGGTGATTTTATGCCTGCAATTAAAGAGATACTGAATAAGCGAGAGCAAATTATTAGTATTGCTAAGCAAAACAAAATTCATAATGTTATGCTGTTTGGTTCAGTTCTTAGAGGAGAGGATAGTCCGGATAGTGATATTGATTTTCTAGTTGAGTGTGATGATGACTGTTCTCTATTTGATATTATTTCCTTGAAACATGCTCTTGAAGAATTCTTGGGTAGACAAATAGATGTAGTAACTGCGGACTCTATTCATTGGGCTTTGAAAGATAAGATTCTTCAGGAGGCAAAGCCAATATGAAAGATGACAGAGTATACCTGCTTAATATAATTGAATGTATTGAATGGATACAGACCTATACTTCTTCCGGTGAAGAAGAGTTTATGAAGTCGAGACTTATCCAAGATGCGGTCAATAGAAATCTGGAGATTATCGGTGAAGCAACTAAGAGAATTTCAGTAGATCTGAAAGATCAAAATAAAGATATACCTTGGAGACAAATGGCTGGACTACGTGATGTACTTATACATGATTACATGGGTGTGAGTAACAAGATTGTATGGAATGTGGTACAGAACGAATTACCTCAACTATTAGTCAAGATAAAGAAATTAACAGATTAGCACTGAACGGAAGTTCAGTGCATGTTTATATTTGGGGATTGGGCCGTCGCCTAACGAGCCTGTAGAAAAAGCTTCATTTGATCTAAAGGTGACTTCTCCTTCTATAACATAGAAAACTTGGTCTACGGGAGACGCTTGAAAAGGATGTCCGCCACCGGGCAGAACATTTGACAGTGCTACAAAAAAACTTTGACATCCTGTTTCTTCGGTTCCTTATGTCTGCAAGCTCTTTTTTTGTTTGTTATAATTAAGTTATTTCTTTGATGACCAATTAGATGAACAGGGATGTGATTATTTGAACATACTAATTGCCGAAGACGAGAAAGATATCAGGAACCTTTTAAAGCTAAATCTTGAGCAAGAGGGGTACACCGTCATTGCTGTAAAGGACGGGTTGGAAGCTCTCGGGGTTATACATAATAAAGCTATTGATCTTGCCGTCCTTGATGTTATGATGCCGCAGATGGATGGCTTTAATTTAATACGCAAAATTCGTGAAACAAGTACCATTCCCGTAATCTTCCTTACAGCCAGAGGGGATGATATGGATAAGATTCTAGGACTGGGAATCGGTGCAGATGACTATCTTGTTAAGCCATTTAGTATGCCAGAATTGCTAGCGAGAATAAGTGCACAGCTAAGAAGACGGCATGAATACTCTTCCACAAAGCAGGAACTGCCTTCGCAAATTGCTTATGGCAGTTTGGTTCTGGATATAGACGCTTGCTGTGTATATAAAGAAGGTCTGCCGGTGGAGCTGAACGCTAAGGAGTATAAACTATTGAAGCACCTGATGGAGAATCCAGGAAGAGTTTTTACCAAGAAACAGTTATATGGGGCAGTCTGGGACGGGGACTATTATTATGATGACAACACCATTATGGTACATATCAGTCATGTAAGAAATAAGATAGAAACTGATCCTAAAAACCCGGAATATGTAAAAACCATCCGCGGTATTGGCTATAAATTTACTAAACACGAGGGTAAGTTATGAAGCGGACTATAGCCAACCAATTTTTAATAAACTATATACTTATGTTTGTTATCTCTATAATGATAGCCTTATTTGCCCTAATACTTTTGGATTTCTCTGGGGATGTCTTATCTAAAAACCTCTCAAAGAACAAATATTCTGCAGCAAGTCTGATGCAGAATGATTACAACAGGATCGACACAACGACAGTCTTGGAAAACGGTGGCGGGGTGCAGGTAATCAGTAAAGACTATGAAGTTGTATTCTCTGCAGGGCTTAACACCCTCCCCAAGGACAAGCTCACCACATCAGAGTTTACTGAATTTCTAATGGCTACCAACAGTAGAGACATACCTTACGGTTATAGTATTGAATATAATGAGAAGGAACAGTTTTGGTTGGTCGTTACCTTCCCGACTTCTATCAGACTTGAATTCGCTATTGTTCATAATAAAGATTTTGTTTCGGCAGATATGCAAAATGTTGTTGGTGCCATTGTGGCTATTGTTTTATTCTACCTGCTGCTGCTGGCAGTCAGCACATTGATCTATTCTAAGATAACGTCGATCGGTATAGTGAACCCTTTGAAAAAGCTAAGTATCAGCGCAAGGCGTCTTAGAGATGGGGACTATTCTGCAAGAGTTGCCCTTAACCTTAAAAATGAATTTGGAGAGTTACAGGATACATTCAATGCCATGGCAGAAAAGATAGAACAGGAAATATCACTAAGAAAACAGTCAGAAGAGAACCGTAAAAAACTGATTTTGGATATTTCCCATGACCTTAAGAATCCTTTGGCAAGCGTTATGGGGTATGCAGACCTTTGTCACAATAAACAAGATTTAACCAAAGAAGAACAGGACGCTTACTTGGATATTATTTATGAAAATAGTGCTCGGGCTAATAATTTAATCACTGATCTGTTTGAACTATCTAAGATGGAAAGTTCCGAATATGTAATCAATAAAACTAAGGTTGATGTTTGTGAATATATAAGAGAGAAGATGGGGAGGGCTATTCCAATCTTTGATAAGGCTGGTTTCAGCTATGATTTTGACATCCCTGAAACAGAAATTATGGTAATGCTTGATATAGCGCAGATGGATAGGGTATTTCAGAATCTAGTTGATAATTCAGTACAATATAATCCCCAAGAAACGAAAATCAAGGTTAGTGTTACGCAGATGGAAGATGAAGCCGTCATTATATTTAAAGATAATGGGATTGGAATCTCTGACGGACTAGCTAAGGACATATTTAAACCATTTGTGAGAGCGGATGCTGCCAGAAATTCACAGACAGGCGGTACAGGCCTAGGGCTGGCAATCGTAGAGAAAATCATTCTAGCGCATGGTGGAAAAATAAGACTTATAACAGATGAAAATATGGGTTGTGAGTTTATTATCTGCATCCCATTAAATAAGATTTAAGATTTATTTAAGATAAGAAACAGCCCCATTTAAGGAGACCTTGTTAAGCTAGAAGCAAGGGTACGAAATCGGGCTGTTTCTCATTTCTATACCGAATGAAGTGGAGGTTTTATTATATGGAAACGTTGGGAAGTCATTTTCACAATTGGTTTGGGGTGTTGTTCTTTATAGTCTTGTACAGTGTGGTACTTTTGTTCATGCCTTTTTATAAAAAGATGGATAAGAAACCTGCTGGAACTTACTTGGCCTTTGTAATCGCTTTTGCTATTGAGATGCATGGTATCCCTTTTAGTATGTATGTCATCTCCTGGGTTATTGGTAAGAATCTTCCGGAAGGAATTCTATGGGGGCATACTTTGGTTTCTTCAATTGGTTTCTGGGGGATGTACATCAATATTATGTGTGCCGTTATAGCGTTATTCTTGATTCTAAATGGTTGGTACAACATCTATAAAAAATACTGGTCCAAAGAAACAGGAACAGGTTCACTTGTCAAAACAGGGGTCTATAGATATATTCGGCATCCACAGTACTCAGGGCTATTACTCTTGTCTTTTGGTATGATGGCGGAATGGGTAACCTTACCCCTGCTTATTTTGTATCCAGTCATAGTGTTTATGTATGTGCGTCTTGCTAAACGAGAGGAGAAAGATATGCTGGTTGAATTTGGGGATGAGTATAGGGAATATATGAAAGAAACAAAAATGTTTATTCCTTTTGTTGTGTAATCCCCTTGTCAGTTAATCTATTTCAAGATAAAATAATTGTAAATCCATAAGGTAATAGTTTACAGGTGCCATTGGAGAATCAATGGAGAATAGGGAATCGGGTGTAAATCCCGGACGGACCCACCACTGTAAGGAGGAGCCACCGGCAAAACCACTGGGAGACTGGGAAGGTGCCGGGGGTGAGGAATCTGAGTCAGGAGACCTGCCTGTAGACTTATGACATGACACAAAGGTAAAGTTCATGGTCAATTTTTCCGCCTAAGCTTAGCTTAAGCAAAAAATGACTATGGGCTTTTATTTTTTTGAGAAAGGGGGGAGAAAATGGGATACAAAGCACGGGACGTCGAAGTCGCTTTTCTTCAAGAAGGAGTTTGTATCGTTGTTTCCTGCGATTCGTGTGGAGCAATCGGTTCCAAAGAGTTGGACGTGGTTTCAGTCCCGGCTAACCTGACCGGTCGTTTCACTGCCCGCGTGGCCTTGTTGGAAGTCATGGCGAGTGGAGCACGACCGGAAGTCATCACTGTAGCAATATCCAGTGAACCGGAACCAACAGGCTCCAATATTATCGGGGGCGTCCGCGCAGAACTTCTGGCTGCAGGGTTGGAGCATGTCAAGCTGGTTGTTAGTACGGAAAAAAATGTTCCGACTAGTCAAACAGGCCTGGGCGTCAGCGTGGTGGGTAGTTGTGATATTTCGAATCTGCGTCTGGGGAAAAGTGAGATAGGTGACTGGATCTATGGTCTCGGCAAACCGAAAGTTGGCTCAGAAGTGAATGATCCTGACGATCCGGAGATTGTCCGCATAGAACACCTGCTAAAGCTGCTTAAGAATGGAGCAGTTCATGATCTTATTCCGGTAGGATCTAGGGGGATTCGTTCTGAATGTGAACTCGTGGCACGGGAAATTCAGGGTCGGATTGAATATGATTTGAATTGTCCTGTACCACTTGAAAAATCCGCCGGTCCATCCACAGTTCTTATTTTTACCACTAGGCATACAATTCAAGAATTTGATTTCGGCTCGCTTCCTTTCTATCGAGTCGGACGTATCCTGGAGAATGTATAGGCCACTTATCATGGAATAAGCTGAGACGAATCATAATAATGGCCATTAAAAATTACAAAATAGGAGAATGGAGAATGATTACTATGAATGAAAATGAAGTTCAACAAGATTTGAAAAAGCCCTTTTGGAATTCGAGAAGAATTGCTGTTATGGCTATATTTCTGGCTTTAAGCGCAGTAGGATCTTTGATTAAGATTCCGAGTCCGGTCGGTACAATAGGCTTAGATTCAGCACCGGGTTATTTTGCTGCTATAGCTTTTGGCTCTTTTGAGGGTGCTATCGTGATTGCTTTAGGTCATATGCTGACGTCAGCCGTAGTAGGGTTTCCGCTTACCATACCTCTCCACTTGGGAGTTGCTGTCCTCATGGCTCTTTGGGCAATCATCTACCGTTGGGTAAACAAAAAAATTGGACTTATTCCTGCCATGGTTGCAGCCATCATTCTGAACGGCGTTCTGTCTTCCTTCATTATGTATCCCTTGGGTGGGATGGTGGCAGTAATAGGCGTAATGCCATTCCTGATTGTAGGTTCAGCTATCAACGTTATTCTTTCCGGTTTCGCATACAAAGCTTTAAAAAATAGTTCCTTGTTAAAATAACATGACAGATAACGCCGTTCAGATTGAAAACCTCACCTACTTTTATCCAAATCGTGAAGCCCCCAGTCTCTCCGGGATAAACCTTAAGATTAAACAGGGCAGATTTATCGTGATCATGGGGATGAATGGATCGGGAAAGACAACTTTAGCTCTTTCTCTCAACGGGATTATCCCACAGCTTCTGGAAGGAAGGATGCTGGGGAAAGTATATATAGAAGGAAAAGACACCGGCAAATTTCGCCCTCAGAGCTTAGCAAACTCGGTGGGTCTGGTTTTCCAGGACCCGGAGAGTCAAATCATCGGATCGACTGTGGCAGAGGATACGGCGTTTGGGCCGAGGAACTTAGGGCTTCCCCCTGAGGAGATTGAACACCGGGTACAAACAGAATTAGCGAAAGTTCAACTTGCAGGTTATGAAGCACGTAAAACAGATGAACTCTCCGGAGGAGAAAAGCAACGCTTGGCTTTAGCCGGAGTATCGGCGATGTACCCAAAGGTTTTAGTCCTGGATGAACCGGCTTCGGAACTGGATCCGGAAGGACGCGCCGCTTTATATACAGCCTTGGATGAACTGAGGAGGGAAGGGTCGCATACTATTATCGTTATTGAACATTCCATCGAAGATGTCTGGAACAGGGCAGATGAGGTTATTGTGTTAAAAGATGGAAAAGTTGCCTGGCAAGGAGAACCGGAGAAACTTTTCCGTAATCTGTCCTTGCTTGATCAGCTTGGCATCAGGCCGCTGCCCGTGAATGGGATTTCATCTATTGGTGAATCTGATCCATGGCGACAACCATGCAATATATGTATCCAAGGGATGGAAAAAGATGTCTGTCAGGAATACACCGGGCAAGAGGGTGATCCCAGAGGAAGAATACATATCCGGGATCTGACCCATCATTATCATAGTTCAAATCTTAGCCTTGATCAGATTAATCTTACCATTCACCCTGGAGAATTTGTAGCCTTGATCGGACCCAATGGTGCTGGAAAAACGACCCTAACCAAGCACTTGAATGGTTTGTTGGAGCCCATCAAGGGGGATGTATGGGTCAGCGGTAAAAACACCAGGCAATATAAGACGGCAGAATTAGCCGGCACAGTAGGCTATGTTTTTCAGAATCCTGATCACCAGCTCTTTGAAACGACGGTGGAAAAGGAGTTGGCCTTTGGCTTGAAAAATGCCGGTAAATCCGTACCTGAGATTCAAAATAGAGTGGATGAAGTTCTGGGAAAATTCGGGTTGGAGGAATACCGCCTGCTTCACCCGTTGACATTGGGAAAAAGCTTGAGGCAAATGTTGGCAGTCGCTTCCGCAATTGTTTTGCAGCCGGATATTTTAGTTGTTGACGAACCTACCAAGGGGTTGGATTGGCCAGGAGCCAAAAGGGTAATGGCCATAATCCGAACCTTGCATAAAGAAGGGACGACTATTATCATGATTACGCATGACATGGAGTTGGCTACTCACGCTCAGCGGGTTGTCGTTTTGAATGAAGGGAGAATAATAAGCGGGGGAAATGCTGATGAAAAGAATGCAGAGTGATATTCGGGTAAAAGCAATCGGATTTATCGGCTTTATGATTCTGACGTTTTTATTTAATGATCCGCGTTTCCTCGCCGGTTTATTTCTTATCGCCTGTGGGTTTGCTTTCTTTGGCCGGTTATCCTGGATCCGGTTTGCTAAGGCTTTACTCCCGCTTTGGCCTTTGCTCGTTTTAATATTGATCGTGACAAGCTTTAATCTTAGCCATACTAATTTTATACTCGATTCCAGCCAATCTGTCATTTATTCTTTTGGCTCAAGCGATCGCTGGGCAATTACGCAAGGAGGCTTAAGTCTTGGCTTAACTTATGTTATACGGATCCTGATTTTTGTTCTATCTTCTTTGATTATCCAAACGAGTACTTCTTTGGAAGATTTATTTCAGTTCTTCCAATGGACAAAACTTCCCAACGAGATTTCATTCCTCCTCATGACTGCACTCCGTTTTATCCCGGCACTCAATAAAAAAAGGCTTCAGATCAGTGAAGCACAAAAAGCACGAGGTGCACACAACCAGGAAGATGGTTTTTTCCTTTCCATTCGTTCATTTTTACCAATCGTCATTCCCCTGTTTGCGAGTTCCATTCAAATGGCCGATACGCTTTCCATGTCCATGGTCAGCCGGGGCTTTGGCTATGCAAAAACCTGGACACCGGCCCGTGAACTGCGTTTTAGATTCCGTGATTATCTGATGATAGCGATGACGATGGGGCTTTTACTAATGGCTTTTTATGTGCGAATTGTAAAGCAATGGGGATGTTTATAGCAAATTGAATGAACTAATCTTAAGATATCCTAAGGAGTTTTGCGAAAGCAGGCTCCTTTATTAATTATGAGATATGGATCTTGGGTGAATAGTGTTGTTGAAATATTTATACTATAAGGTATCGATTGTAATATCCTATATTTGCGTATAAAATTAAGCCAAAGATAAAAAACATTAAAGGTGATGAGGATTTGGATTCTCTTTTCTCTGAAGCAGAAATACCTAAGGATATATTAGATAATTTAATAAAGTATGGGAACCAAGTCACTTATAAGCCAAAAGATGTAATCATCCTCCAGGAACAGTATCTTGAAGAACTTTATTTTATTACCAGTGGTCTTGTGAAATTTTCGATGTTCTCAATAGAAGGCGGGGAGCAGACATTTTTTTATCTGGGAAAAGGATTCTTTTTCGGAGAGTACCCTTATATATCAGGTGGTCAAAAAAGCAATGTAACCATCGAAGCTGGAACCAAAGCTCAATTACTCGTTTTTAATCAAAGTATTAAAAGTTGTTTATACGATATTGAAGGCTTCAAGAAGCTACTTCTAAGAAATATGTCTTTAATTGCGAATATGACAAACGACCAAGTTATAAATATCTCTCTGGATAGTTCTGAACAAAGAATACAAAAAACATTGGAGGCTGCAGATCGATACTTTTCTATCCTAAATAAAAATAATGGGTATAAGATTACGCTGACCAGAAAGGAAATAGCCGATCTAAGTGGATGTTCAGTTGAAACTGTTAATCGTTATATTAAAACCATATTGGAGACATAAAATTGTAGTTTATGACATTGAATAAAAGTTTAAGATTTAATATATTCAAATCACCTTAACGCTTTAACAAGGAGCAATCAATATGGATCACATAAATCACTCAGGTTTATTCTATTGGAACTCCTTGCCGGCAATTTCGCATTTCTTTTGCCGGTATACTAAAATAGTAATTAAAGCCAATACAGATTTCTCTATCGAAGGAGATAATCAACAAAATGTCTATTTTTTAGTTAAAGGTGTTGCGGGTTTAAGCTATAAAAATAAGCATGGTACAAAGACATTTATAATTTTAGCGGAAAATTCATTAATCAAAGATATTATACTATTATGTGCATACGGTGATATAGAACTGATGAGCGCATACAGAGCATTCCAAGTGGTTGGTCATTCTTATACAGATTTGGAAATATGGACTATGCCATATGAAGATTTTTCCTACCTCCTAGATCATGATGAACAATTCTTTTTGGAAGTTTCTCAATGTATTTATCAAAAAACGGATCAGTTAATTCACCAGCTCAGTATTCTTCGTTTTAGTAACGCTGAAACAAAAATAAAAGGTTATATTGGAGATTTAGAAAAACTGAAACAAATTGAACGTTCTATGATTCCGAAGAAACTACTCGCCCAAAAAAAAATCGCTGAACTACTGGCGATTCATAGAGTTACCGTCGCCAAAACTATAAAAAAGCTGAGGAATACTTAAACCTTTCCTGGTCTTTTTTTTTGCTTCTTTTTAAAATGTAGTTTGTGACATTTTTTGTTTAAACCTCCTTGCTTATAATTGGGATAAAAGGAAAAAATAGGGGGTATTAAGATGGCAATTTTGGGATTTTTTCTTGGCATTCTCACAACCGGAATGGTCTATTGGTTATTTATCAGAGAAAAAAATCAACAGAAATGGTACACGGGTGTCTTGGCAATAGCGTTAATAGCTTGGACTATTTTTGCAGTAAGTTTTGTAGGCACTTCTATCATTGAGGGAGTACCTCAGGCAGCAGCGGTTGCATTACTATTTTTCGGAATTGGTGAAATCATCTTGTTTGTATTATTGAAAAGATTTACCGGAAATCTCGAAATCCAAGGAACTAAATCCGCTCAGATTGAAGGATAATAGGTTGTAAGGAGGAACGAAATAAAAATGCCAAATTCCAATGAATCAATCAAAAAGCAAGACTACGGAATTAGCCGGAGAAACTTTTTTAAAGGTGCAGGGTTAGTGGCTGCAGCATCGGCTATGGCTCAATTACCTATAACCGGCAACAATATCGCAGAGGCTGCCACTGCCAATAGTATAGATGAGTTATATGAGATTTCAAAAGATTATAAGCAATTTGACCAGAAGAACGAAGTGTTCTGTCGCTGGGAATGGGATGAAAGATTTATGCCGCGTCCAAAACCAACCATAGCCCCAGGTTCTCCCGGGTATACAGTTTTAGACATAGCAGCTGGTCTTGCAGCATGGACAGTAGCCGTTTCCTTTAACTCAAGGTTCGGTGCGATGAGCGGAAATGATGGATTATTCAGCTGGTTTTCCCTGGGTGCTACTCAATTTCCTCCAAAGCCTTGGATAACAGAACCTCGGGAAGCTTCGCAAGCAATTAAACGCTTTGCCCATGACATCGGCGGAGTTGATGCTGTTGGGATAACCACTGTAGATCCTCGTTGGGTATATACAGATTGGTTCCATAGGGCTACCAAGGAAAGCGGTAAGATAGAGTTAAGCCTCACTGCAGACAAACCCGAGATTAAAGAAGACGGGACAAAAGTTATTCCGGAAAAAATGAAATATGTTATTGTAATGCTTCACCGGCAGCCTTTTGAAATGATCAACACCACTCCCTATGCCGCGAGTCATGGGGCTACTGGCGTAGGCTATTCTAAAATGGCTAATTCGGCACCCACTGTAGCTGAGTTTATCCGCGGTCTGGGCTACAATGCCATCCCCATGGCTAATGATACGATGCTCAGCGTTCCGCTGGCTATCCAAGCGGGTTTAGGAGAAGTAGGGCGTAGCGGTTTGTTGATTAGTACCATTGGGCCCAATGTTCGTATATCCAAGATACTTACGGACTTACCTCTTGCTAGTGATAAGCCTGTTAACCTGGGTGTAAGGGATTTCTGCCAAAGTTGTAAAAAGTGTGCCAGGGAATGTCCCAGTGGTGCCATACCGGATGGTGATATGACAACAAAAGGTTACAATATTTCTAACAATGACGGAATTAAAAAATGGTATGTGGATTGTGAAAAATGCCGTATATTCTGGGAGGAGAATATGGGTGGTGTTTCTTGCAGCCGTTGTATTGCTGTCTGTCCATACAATAAACCTGAAGGATACTGGACACACGAATTAGGTAATAAATTAGCACCTATCATTGGAGGCGGCTTAGTAACAATTGATGACTGGATGGGTTATGGGAAGGTGCTAGAGAGCGAAGACTATTGGAAAAAACCAATAGAATAGTTCCTGTATACTGAGATTCGGTTTACACTTATTCGTTGATTTAAAGTAGAATGTTCAAAAATAAGGCTGCTCCCAAATGTATAGCGGGAAGCAGTCTTACTATTTGTCGTCTCAAAAGCATTACGTTTATACCAACCCAGAAATAGGGTAGATGAATCAAGATTTTTTTCTTGTTAACAGATTATAATAATGAGCTTTTTTGCGTTTTTATTGTGAAATGTAGTATATGACATTTCTTTCGGATACTGTATTTTACTATGATGGTAGAAAAGAATTATAGGAGGTGTTAAAGCATGGCAATTTTAGGATTCATACTCGGAGTTCTCACAACCGGAATGGTCTATTGGTTATTTATTAGAGAAAAAAATCAACAGAAATGGTATACCCGCATCTTGGCAATAGCGTTAATAGCTTGGACTGTTTTTACAGTAAGTTTTGTAGGCACTTCTGTCATTGAAGGAGTTCCTCAGGCAGCGGCGGTTGCATTACTATTTTTCGGAATTGGTGAAATTATCTTGTTTGTATTACTGAAAAGATTTACCGGATCTCTCAAAATCCAAGGAACTAAGTCCGCTCAGATTGCAGGATAATACGTTGTAAGGAGGAACGAAATAAAATGCCAGAATCCAATGAATCAACCAAAAAGCAAAGCTACGGAATTAGCCGGAGAAACTTTTTTAAAGGTGCAGGGTTAGTGGCTGCAGCATCGGCTATGGCTCAATTACCTATAACCGGCAACAATATCGCAGAGGCTGCCACTGCCAATAGTATAGATGAGTTATATGAGATTTCAAAAGATTATAAGCAATTTAATCAAAAAAACGAAATGTTTGCTAGAATGGAATGGGATACAAAGTTTATCCCCCCGCCCAAACCAACCATAACTCCAGGTAGTCCCGGTTATACCGTGCTGGATATAGCAGCAGGTGGTGCAGCCGGGACGGTAGCAAATACTTTAGGTACAGGCTTTGGTTGGAGAAGTGGAAATGAGGGATTATACAGTTGGTCATCTTTGGGAGCTGCCAAGCCTCCTCAAGAGCCCTGGAAAGCTGACCCTGCAGAAGCTTCAAAAGCAATCAAGCGCTTTGCCCATGATAACAGAATTGACGCCGTTGGGATAACAACGGTTGATCCCCGTTGGGTTTATACGGATTGGTTCCATAGGGGTACAAAAGAAAGCGGTAAGATAGAGTTAAGCTCCACAGCAGACAAACCGGAGATTAAAGAAGATGGAACGAAAGTTATACCGACAAAAATGAAATATGTGATTGTACTGCTCCATCGAATGCCTTTTGAAATGGTGAGCACCTCTCCCTATGTCTTAGGTCATGCCGGTACTCAGGTAGGCTATTCTTTAATGGCTTATGGAGCATCCACTATTGCAGAGTTTATCCGTGGTTTGGGCTACAATGCAATTCCTGCTGGCAATGATACGATGCTTAGTATTCCCCTGGCGATTCAGGCTGGATTAGGTGAATTGGGACGTAATGGTTTGTTAATGAGTACCATTGGCCCTAATGTGCGCATATCCAAAGTTATTACTGACTTACCTCTAGCTACCGATAAGCCTGTTAACCTGGGTGTAAGGGATTTCTGCGAAAGCTGTAAAAAATGTGCTCGGGAATGCCCCAGTGGTGCAATATCTGAAGGTGATATGACAACCGAAGGTTTTAATATTTCCAACAATGACGGTATTAAAAAGTGGTATGTCGATTGTGAAAAATGCCGCGTATTCTGGAATGAAAATGGTGGTGCAGGCTGCATCCGCTGTATTGCTACCTGTCCATACAATAAGCCTGAAGGATACTGGACACACGAATTAGGCAATAAATTGGCTCCTATTCTCGGCGGCGGCTTGGTAACAGTTGATGATTGGATGGGTTATGGCAAGATCGTTGAGAGTGAAGACTATTGGAAAAACCAATAGAATAAAATCTTTTGGAATACTATTTTCTGAGGACCAGATCAATGAGTCTGGTCCTCGATTTGACTCGTGTTTGATCCATATTACAGTGGAAGAGGTAGAGGAGCTGAGATGAACAAAAAGTACCTGTCTATTTTATGCTTGTTAATACTGTCTGCCAGTATAATATCCTACGTTACTGCCGCAGGGAAGGACTATTTACCTGAAATGAAGAATATGGCGGATCAAGGCAGTAATCTGGAGCATATTTCCGGACAGCTCTATAAAGCCTCCTTGGATAATGAGGTGATTGGTTATTTTGACCGGCAGAGTGCAATAGGTTATGCAGGGCCAATCGAGGTTTTAATCTTTATCGGTCAAGACGGCAGACTAAAAGATGTTATTATTGTAAAACATACGGAGACGCCATCTTTTTTTAATAAAGTAGTCAATAAGGGCTTTATGGAAAGGCTGCATGATAAAGCTGCAAACGATCACTTTGAATTAGGGCAGGATTTGGATGGGGTGGCTGGATGCACTTATACTTCCGAGGCAATTGCTGAAGCAGTACGGCGAGCTTCCCATTATATAGCTGTTACACAACTAAACATGGAAGTACCTAATGCAGCTGAGCGTCAAATACCTTTGGAAAACTATTTGATCCTGACCTTATTGCTGGTCGTATTTGTTTTCCAAAAGTTAAAATGGAACAAACTCAGGAATATTACTTTCCTAGCAGGTTTTCTCTTGATTGGTTACTGGCAAAAATCCCTCCTTACCCTGGGTAATTTCTCTTCAGTTCTTTCTGGAAATATCCCTTGGCAGAATCTTCCCTTCTGGCTTGTTTTACTATTTGGGATTTTATTATTGATTCTTATAACAGGACGTAATCTTTATTGCTTTTGGATTTGTCCATATGGTGCTCTCTCGGAGCTAATGGGAGCGTTCGGAAAGTTTGGGAGGATCAATTATCAACCTTGCGAGCGAAGCCTGCAGAGGTTTAAAAATTTACGCTTGTTTCTGGCTTGGGGTGCTTTGGTTTTCGCCTTTATAATGAGAAATCCCAGTATCAGCAGTTATGAGATATTTGCCCCGCTTTTTGCTTGGGAGGGAGCACCGACTCAGTGGTTGATGTTGCCGGTGATGTTGTTTACCGGAATTTTTATCTTTCGTTTCTGGTGCAGATTTTTCTGCCCGGTGGGAGGAATACTGGATTACATGGTTAAATGCAGAAGGAGTAGTGTGCAGTGGATACAAAACATACTGAAGAAAAAACAACTGAATCCGAACGGATTGCAACAAATCGAGATGAAACAAAACACTCATCCACCGTCTTAATATTTGATGGTTTTGTAATATTTTGCTTGGTTTTAATTATCGTTGTTTTGCTGCAAAATGCTGCGGTATGAACTCGCGCATAGGTCTTGATACATAGCGGTTAACATTTGCTAAAGCTAAACTTTGAATTCAATTTCCAGTCAACCAAGAAGAATGAGGATTGCGTAGATCGGCATCTAATAAGACAGTTTCTCCGACTGATTCCCCAATTTATATGTTATATTATTAAAACTCCACCTTTCACAAACTTTTATAATTTGATAACTATCAAAATAATGTCGACAGCATCACCAACGGATTCGTGGTAAAGGAGAGATTGTTGGAGGAATTTATGTAAGAACGCACACTATTGAACAGACAGGGGAACAGCAAACCCTGTCTGTTATTTATAATTGATCATCATTGCCATTAGCACAAGTATTGCTATAAAAATGGCTTAGTACAATAAATTACGGTATACTTATATACGGAATAGTTGTGCATCGCTTAGAGCTTGCTTAATTGAAGAGGGAGGAGTTGATAGCATGAAATTAAAAGAATATTTAACCATTAGTAATCTATTATACATTGGTACTATGGTATTTGCCCTTGGGGTTATAATAAAAATACTTATTGACAGGTATCAGCTACCGGCGGGTGCTTGTCCGGTCGATAATAGTAGAACATTGCTTTATATTGCAATTACCCTCTTAATTGGTGTAAATCTAGGGACATCAGCCTATAGTTATTGGAAGAAGAAAACTGAAGAACACTAAAAATAGATAAGATAAGATAAGAGCACTTACTAAGTGCATGATTAATAGAGGAGAATATCACTTTGTACTTTTTTGTTATTAGCTTTATGTTTGTATTTGGAGGACTAAACTATTATGTCGGTCTTCGGGGATGGCAAATGTTTGGGAGCAGAATATCATTTCTTGATATAAAAGTGTACTGGATTGTTTTTGCTATTTTAGTACTAGTGAGTGTTGTCGGTCTTGTAAGAACTAAGTTTTTACCGGATGTTATTCGGAGTAGGTTGTACCTTGTCGGTTCCTATTGGCTTGCTGCTATGGCCTATATCATTATGATTCTTGTTGTGGTTGACCTTATACGAATTTTAGATAGCTGGGTCAGTTTTTTGCCTCAAGCAATAAAGAATAACCCTGATTTCCCATTTATTATGGGGTTGGTTGTTATTACTTTGCTTTTAATTTTAATGATTTATGGGACGTGGAACGCAAGACAAATAAAAGTAACGCCTTATGATATACATATTTCCAAACAAGCTGGAGGGTTAAGTAAACTTCATATCGCGCTGATATCTGATACCCATCTTGGCACTATAAATGATGACAGACATAAGAAGATTATTGATGCGATAAACTATTTAAAGCCTGACATTGTCTTGGTCGCCGGTGACATAACGGATGACATAAATCTCTTCGGGAAATCCGGAATCTCAAATGATTTCAAAAAGATTACAAGCAGATATGGGATGTATGCATCTTTTGGAAACCATGAATACTTTCAGAAAGAACTTGGAGTTATAACTGATCAACTTGAGCAAGCCGGGATGTCTGTGCTTCGGGATGCGTATATTAAAGTGGCAGAAAGCTTTTACTTAATTGTACGAGAAGACAAGTCCTCTAAAACGGTCACAGGAAAAGAACGAAAGACATTAAAAGAACTGATGCAGGATATGGATCTAGAACTACCCGTTATTATGCTGGATCATCAGCCCATAGACTTAGAAGAAGCAAAGAGTACCGGAGTAGATCTGCAACTATCCGGGCATACCCACAAAGGACAATTCTCCCCATTTAATCTAATTACAAGAAGAATATATAAAAATGATTATGGCTATCTGAAAACAGGAGGCTTACAGGTCATTGTGACGAGTGGGGCAGCTACATGGGGCCCTCCTATCCGAATAGGGACTTCATCTGAAGTGGTTCATATTATTGTGAATTTTGATAAGCATGATAGTGAATAATTTTATTGATATAAAATACCGAGACGTAGGAGGTATACTAATGATTAAAGCTTATTTAGCAGGGATCCCATCCCTATATGAGGGGGAGAGCATAGAAGTTAGATATTCAATCTTTGAGGATAATGAGCTATTATCCAAAAAATCTATCATGATGGAATACAAGAAACCAGCAATAGTAGGACAAGTCGCATTAATGACACTCTTGACGGAATTAGAAAATTATATGGATAAAGAGATAGTTATTATTGTAAATGATGGTGCATTGTATGAGATGGTAAGAGGAACATCTACCTCGAAAAATAAGGACGCACTAAACATGGCAAAAAAAACCAGAGAAAAGCTGCTTAAGTTTGAACACATAATAATTAAAGATGTTGGTGGAAACCATGAAGAGTTGACAAGATGGGATGAAGTATTAAAACCGTAATTATACTTACTCACATTATTTCATTTATCAATCCGATTACACATAAAGCAATAAGTAACCCAAAAGCTCCCATGAACTCCCCTAGTTCGTTGATTAGACTAACCTCGGGTAACATGCCCGCAAATAAGGTAACCCCAATAGACGCACCGAAGTATCTGCCTAGTTGGATAAGACCACTAAGCACGGTTCGATCTTCGTTACTGATGGCATTCTGAGAATTAATGAGGAAGGTTGCCATAATCCCACCGGTACATAATCCTATAATTATATTAAATAAACTAAATACCACCAGATTCCCTATATTGACGGAGTACATCATAAGAATCGAGCTTGATAATATCACAATCCAGAGATACCTTGGTAAATGTCTAAATTTAACCTTACCAACAATTCGACTGCCAGTTAGAAGACCTGCCGTGATACCAACCATGAATAGAAGAAGAATCTTACTTTCATCAAGATTATAACCCTGTTGGCTAAGGATAAGCCCATACAAAGGGAGGACGGTAACGAGTCCATACATAATCGCACCAGCCAGAATTGAACTGATGATAGAGCTTCTAATAATGTTGTTTTTAAGGAACGCGATTTTAATGACGGGATTCTTGTGGCGTTTCTCAATAATTACGAGGGCGATTGCAGTAATGATGACGGCCACGAGAAACAACAACCCTGATATATCCCAATAGCTTTGCTTGCTTACAATGTTGGAGAAACTTACAGCCAGTACACAGAAGCCGCCAAAGATCAGACCACCAGCAATATCTATCTCGGACGGTTTCATTGAGGACTTGATTTCTTGAGGTTTACCTCCTAAGACAACCAATAGTGCTGAGATAACTACCAATCCCAAGTTGAGAAAGAATATCCAATACCATCCCAACTGCTTGGTAATTATACTGCCTAAGGGTGGGCTGAGAAGGTTTGCCAGAAGCTGAACGAAAGCAAAAACTCCTATCATATTTCCTCTTTTTTCGGCCGGGAACATTTCGCCAACCATGGACATAGCAACGGGGGTAATAATCCCTGCTCCCAAACCTTGAAACACCCTTGCGGTAATCAAGTGAGTCATATCGGGAGCAAGTCCTCCATATAAGCTTCCTAAGGCAAATATACTTATGCCAAGAATATAGAATCTTCTTTTTCCATAGATATCGGCCAGTTTAGAAAACAAAGGGATTGTAGCAAGTGATGCCAGCATGTAACTTGAGAAAACCCAGCCATATAAGTTGCTACCTCCTATTTCAGTGACGATGAAGGGGAGGGCGGTAGCTAGGATGAGCTGCATTACACCAATGGCAAACATTCCTAAGAGTAAGCCTGCGAAGCGAAGCATAGGAATCACCGCCTATTCTTCAATCACCGAGACAAATCCTAAATCCCCATCTACCTTGATTTTCTGACCTGTCTTAATAATTTTGGTGGCGTCGGTGATTCCGACAACCGCCGGTATCCCGTATTCTCTGGCAACGACAGTTCCGTGAGTAAGAAGACCACCCACTTCCATGACCAGTCCTGAGGCATTGATAAAAAGTGGTGTCCAACCAGGATCTGTAAATGGTGCTACCAAGATCTCACCCTTGTTCAAGGAGGCCTTGGAGGGATCCGTAATTACTTTTGCTATTCCTTCGATAACACCGGAAGATACAGGCATACCTGCAATTGCCCCCTCAGGAAGATTCTCTCTATTATAGCTTGTTTTTATTTCTTCACCTTCACTTGTCAGAACACGGGGAGCACTCAGTTTTTTGAAGTATTGGTATTCTTCTTTCCTTCGTATAACAAGCTCAATAAGGCTTTCATCGTTTTGGATGGCTTGATATAACTCCCAAAAGTTTACATAGAATACATCTTTTTCTTCATTAAGATGACCTTTATGAACTAATATCTTAGCCTCTTCTAGAAAAGCTCGCTTGAAGATGAGGATAAGCTTCATGATAAGATACTTTGGATGCTCTCGTGCAGGCAGGTAGTTTCGCAAGAGTCTTACGAATCTCTTGATTATCTTAGCCTTTATTTTCCCATGTCTAGCTTCTACTTCTAACACTAGTTCTTCCGATGCTCTTTTCGCTCGTTCGATAGTTTCTCTATACTCTTTCCTGTGTACACCTTCTTCAGCGGTTCTAACAGTCGCCATAATTGATTTTGCCAGGGGCTCGGGATTTTCTACCCATCTGTCTTTGGCCATATCTATTTCGCCGGCAGCCCTCATATCATATATATCCATAAAGGCCCTAAACTTCTGTTTAAAATCTTCATTATCTGTGAGCTCGCTGATTCTTACTATTAAAGAATTGTAGTCCTCATTTTCAAACTCTTTCACTAAATCGGGTGCCTTCCTGACCATATCAGCCAAATCTCCAACGAGAAGTCCCATTTCAGTGGTGATATTTCCTTCTAAACCTTTAACGATGAGATCAACATACTTTCGTGTTCCCAGCAGTTTCTGCTCCATCCCTTCAAGCACTTTAAAGCTTATTATCCCAGGACCTAGCTTGGGAAGAAGATGGGGGAAATCATTATAGAAACTGGCGGACTTATAGATAGCTTCCAGTTTTTCTATTCCTTGTGGGGCCTTATTGACATCTTCAACGGCTTTTTTTAAACGCTGTTGGATATAACTGTTCATAAATTCAGTTGTGCCTTCGGGCTTCCTATAAGTCACGTTTTTTATCATATTGAAGACAATGGGTTGCAGGTATTTTCTTAACGCTTTGGTGGTTCTTTTATTCTTTTTGATACGCTGCTCAAAGTCTGGTCTATTAACCAGCTCTACTAAAGATGATGATAATAGTGCATCTGCATTTTTGATGAAGGCAGGCAAACCTTTTCTAATTTTTTTATTGTGTAAAAGCTCGCTTAAATCCATATAGATTCTGCCTGCTGAAGACGGTAAAAACCTATATTCCTCGGTACTTCGGACATCTTTATCAAAGGAAAGTATAAGCCTGAGCATATCTATGCCAAGAGGAGAAATAGGATCTGTCATAACCTGAAAATGATTAAAGGAAGCATAGGCATGCAAAGCATCATCTTGAGGAATCGGTTGAGGCAGGGGGAACAGGGAAGTAATGGGCCGGCTCTGAACAATACTAATAGAGAGGGGGTGCCCTTCTCCGGAGAAATCTTCATCAGGGACGGGGAAATGTTCGGACGAATGTCCCCAACTAGAGTTACCTTCAGATAGGCACCACTCGATATCCTGCGGACAACCATAGTGCTTTTCTATTCTCATGCCAAGCTCTGCAAGACTTCTTATCTGAGAGTCGCTCATTACCTGACTTACCGTCTTTTCACCGCTTATCTCTACCTTATGGGTACCTCCGCCTTCAACCGGCATAATCGCAATCTTCTTTTTCGCTATTGTTTTGCTGTCAATCTGCTTGCTGCTCTTCCGGAATTTATAAATGTCCGGAGATACAAGACCGGAGACTAATGCTTCCCCCAAGCCATAACTGGCATCTATAGAAATAATCCCTCTATGACCTGATACGGGGTCAGCTGTAAACATAATACCAGATACCTCTGGCAGTACCATTTTCTGGACTATTACAGACATCTGAACCATCTCATGGGCTATATTATTTTGAATCCTATAAAGTATGGCTCTATCTGTAAACAACGAAGCCCAGCAATTTCTGATAGAGTCCAGGAGGGCTTGTTCTCCTTGGATATTGAGATAAGTATCCTGTTGGCCGGCAAAGGAGGCAAAAGCTAAGTCTTCGGCGGTGGCACTGGATCTTACGGCATAGTAATTATCGTCACCGACTTTATGAACTGCGTCTAGAATAACTTGGACTACTTGTCTCGGCATCTCCGATTGTTGTAACTTCCCCCTAATTTCTCCACCTACCTGACTTATGTTGTCAAGGCTGGCGTCCTTGATGGCCTGGGATATGAAATCGGAGAGATTGTTGTGGTTAATAAATTCCTTATAACTTGCTGTTGTCACGCAAAATCCATTGGGAACAGGGAATCCTGCCTTGGTCATTTCGCCAAGATTAGCTCCTTTGCCACCTACCAACGATATATCTTTCCGGTCAATTTCATTAAAGAATAAGGTGTAGTTATTTTTCATCTAAATACCTCCTCAGTAATCATATTTTTGCACCATTAAGAAACAATCCGATCAGTTGCTCTTTCAATATTTTGATATCTAATTGTTCCTGGGGGTAAATATTGGAAATTAAGTAACTTCTTATTAGAAAGTGAAAACTCCTGGCTAGGATTAATGCGGGTATATCATCTTTGATTTCCTTGTTTTCTTGCGCCTCTTTCATAACTTCAAACACTAAGTTTTCCAATCCACTTCTTTGTGGATTATCAAAAGGATTACTGTCCATAAATGACTGCATCCGAAATCTAAGGTAGATTGTTGCTAAATCTTTGTTATTCTCCAATATCTGAGAGGCAAAGTCTAACAAGTAATTGAGTCTTTTTTCTATTCCCGGGATATTCTTGATACTGGCTTTGAATTCCGAACCGTGATTTATGATAGAGGACTGGAAATGGGCTATTAGGATAGATTCCTTGTCTTGAAAGTAATTGTACAGTGTACCTTTGGATATATCAGCCTTTTCTGAGATTTCTTCCATGGACGTTTCTTGAAAACCCTTTTCCCTGAAAAGAGTCACAGCACTACGAATAATGTTTCCCTTTGTTTCTTCTTTTTTTCGTTCCCTGCGATTCATAACGTTTTAATACCCCTTATTTATTTATACTGTGTAAATTATTGAACTTCGTATAAAATTATACCTAGTATAATAAATTAAGTCAATGAGAACAAATTAATAAATAATGAGTAGAACTTGTCTCGTTTTTGAATGTTCGAGAATAATATGCTATTATACACTGGAAAAATGTAGGAATGGAGGAATACAATGAGCTTTAGTGAGATTGCCGAAAAAAGACATTCCGTTAGAAAGTTTAAAGATATGGATGTAGAGAAAGAAAAAATTCTTCAGATATTAGAAGCAGGTAGAATTGCACCTTCTGCTGTAAATTATCAGCCGTGGCATTTCATTATACTTACTGATAGGAATATAATAAGTAAGGTCGCCCAAGTCTATCCGGCAAAATGGCTGCAGAATGCACCAGTTATTATCGTTGCATGCGGAGACCATTCTCAGTCATGGAAGAGGAAGGATGGCAAAGATTATTGTGATATTGATCTTGCGATTAGTATTGATCATATAATGCTAGCTGCAGTCGACCTGGGACTGGGTACATGCTGGGTATGTGCTTTTGATGCTCAACGTTGTCATGAACTATTAGATTTGCCGAAAAACTTAGAAGTTATTTCTCTGGTTCCACTGGGATATCCGCTAGAAGAAGGGAAACCAGAGAAGATCAGGAAAAGTATTTCGGAAATTGTAAGTTGGGACGGTTACACAGATAAATGATTTAGATGATTATAGTGATTTTGAATGAATCTAGATGATGTTAATTGATGTTTTAAATAATGTGTTCCTATAAGACAAAAATAGAGGCAACTCAAAATAAACTGATTTTGAGTAGGCCTCTATTCTTTGCTTTAAAACAATTAATCATAAATGTACTGTTAAGAATGCTTAAAACGCCGCATACTAAGCCTATGTTTCTTGATATTTGTGAACTAGGAGCGGAGGTATTTATGCAACAAGGAAGAGAATCATTTTCATCTCGCTTGGGGTTTATTCTGATCTCGGCCGGCTGTGCCATCGGTTTGGGTAATGTTTGGCGTTTCCCCTATATTACAGGTCTTTACGGCGGGGGCCTTTTTGTATTTATTTATATCTTGTTTCTTTTAATCCTTGGTTTACCCATTATGGTAATGGAGTTTTCCGTAGGGCGAGCCAGTCAAAAAAGTGTCGCAGCTTCTTTCGATGTTTTACAACCTGAGGGAAGCAAATGGCATCTCTTTAAATGGCTGGCTATGGCAGGCAACTATTTATTGATGATGTTTTATACTACTATTGCCGGTTGGATGTTGGCTTATCTCTTCTTTATGATAAGAGGAGATTTTGCTGGTTCCACTCCGGCAGAAGTAGAGGCCGTATTCGGAAGTCTTGTTGGTAGTGCCGGTTTAAGTATATTTTATATGGTTATTATTTGTGTTCTAGGTTTTGCGGTATGTTCTCTGGGCCTAAGAAATGGGGTCGAAAGGATTACCAAGGTTATGATGTCTAGTCTTTTGGTTATCATGATTGCTTTGGTACTCCGAGCTCTTACTCTGCCTAAGGCTATGGAAGGAGTTTCTTTTTACCTTTTGCCCAACTGGGATAGCATTGCTGAATATGGTCTTTGGACAATAATTTATGCGGCTATGGGTCAAGCCTTTTTTACCTTGAGTATAGGTATGGGCAGCATGGCTATATTTGGAAGTTATCTTGCCAAGAATCGCAGCTTATTGGGCGAGGGGATAAACATTACAGCCCTAGATACTTTTGTAGCTATTATGGCCGGTTTTATCATTTTCCCTGCTTGTTTTGCTTTCGGGGTTAATCCCGGGAGCGGGCCCGGCCTGGTGTTTATTACCTTGCCAAATATTTTTAACTCTATGCCTGTTGGGCAATTGTGGGGCATTGCCTTTTATATTTTTATGGTCTTTGCGGCTTTGTCTACTGTTATTGCGGTATTCGAAAATATTATTGCCTTTGGGATTGACCTTTGGAATTGGTCCAGGAAGAAAGCGGCACTTATCAATTTCTTTGCGATTACTATCCTGTCCATACCATGTGCGCTTGGTTTTAATGTCTGGAGCGATTTTGCTCCCTTGGGAGAAGGGACTGTTATCCTGGATCTGGAAGATTTTATTGTCAGCAATAATATCCTGTTAATAGGTTCTCTCATTTATGTCCTTTTCTGTGTAAGCCGTTATGGCTGGGGATGGCAAAGTTTTATCGGAGAAGCTAATGCCGGTACAGGAATTAAAGTTTCGCAGAAAACCAGGTTTTATCTTACTTATATCTTGCCAATAATTATTCTGGTAGTTCTGGTCTTCGGGTATATTGATAAGTTTAGTTGAGAAAGATATTTTTGTCATCGAAAAGTTAATTGTGCGTTATCCGTCCATCTCGAAGAACCATAACAACATTCCGTGTGTCACGTATCTCCTGGATTGGGTTACCATCTACCACTACCAAGTCTGCAGCACGTTCCGGTACAATGGCACCAATATAATCAATTCGAAGAGCCTTGGCTGCTTCGCTAGTCGCTGCCTTGAGGGCCTCTTGCGGAGTAAGCCCGCTTGCCACTAATAGTTCCAGCTCGCGGTGAACGCTCGCCCCGAAGAAAACACCTGGCATGCCTGCATCGGTTCCGACTACTACTCGACCACCTGCGACATGGAACTCTTTAAGACGTTGTCGAAGCTGCTGATGAACCTGGAGCGGAATGACCACGTCTGTGACTGTCAAGGTTGGGGAGAGTGGGATTGCTCTTTCCACCAGTAATTCAAGGATCTCCTCAGGCCAGCCTTCAAGCGCGCCCCTAGCCTCGAGGTGCTCCAGACCGTCGACCCCAGCGGTAAGTACATCCTTGAGATCTTCCAGTGTGCCCCAATGTGCAATGACGGGAAGGTCGTGTTCGTGCGCCTCAGCTACAATGGCACTTAATATCTCGGATACGATGGGTTCGAGAGAACGACGCTCCGGGCTTCCCCGATCCTGAACCACTTTGATAA
>LOEZ01000073.1 GCA_001516055.1 Gracilibacter sp. BRH_c7a | reverse complement strand
TCGAACTCGCTGCGGATGGAATTAAGGACACGGGAGATTTCTTCGACCATTTCTTTATCGTTATAAGCATTGTTGCGGAGCTGGCTTCCAAGGAGACCAGATACGTTACCGCCGAGGCCCATAGCCATCTTGTTGATAGCTGCTGCATTGGCATCAGGATTGGTGAAGACGGTAGTTTTACCAATCAGGCCTTCAACCAAGACACCTGGGTTCTCTTCGATATCACCCACAATACCGGAAAGACTGCCGAGAGCATTGACCACTTTAGCAGGACCCACAGTAAATTTAACCTTGTTCTCTTCCTGATTAATCTTTTCGCGAACTTTGAGCCATTTTGACCACAGCTCTTTATACTCAGCTTTGTCTTCAATGATCTTGGTGGATGTTGCACCAGCAATTTTGAGCTCTGCCTCAACTTCCTTCGCATATTGCGTGCAGGAAACAGGAAAGCTCTCGATATCAACCAAAACTAAGCAGCCGCTTGTTTCCATGATTTCATTTCCCAGAGCTTTGTTTAGAGCGTTCAGTCGTGTTGGGAAAACTTTGCGTTTTTGAATCGCTTTGAAAGCCTTAGCAGCAGCTGTAAGTGATGGAACATCAGCAACAACAGCTCTGGTAGCTCCAGGTTCTGGTAACAGTTTGACAAGGACCCTGGTCATAATTCCAAGGGTGGCACGACTTCCGGCTATGAAGTGAATCATGTCATAACCGGAAACGCACTTGATGCACTTGGTTCCGACTTTGTACACTTCTCCGGTAGGAAGAACTGATTCGTAAGCTAGAATAAAAGTTCTGGTAGGCAAATAATTGAAAGCTTTACTGTCAACATCGCCGATAGCGAAGCACCCGCCTATAGAACTTGTGGATACGGCATAAGGCTCCGGAGGAAAATTCAGTTTCTTTTCCAACAACTTCTCAACAAATTCCTGATGGTTCATTCCAGCCTGAACCCAGCAGGTGAGGTTTTCAGGATCGACTTCTTCGATCTGATTCATTCTGGACATCACAACAGCAATACCGCCACTTAAGCCTTTGGTTTCTACGACTTTACCTCCGACGTTAACCTTAACGTCTGCATCATATGCAGCTTTGACAATGCCAGCAACATCTTCGGTGGAACCGGGAAAGACAACAGCTGCCGGTTGCTCATTTCCCTTTAAATATTGAGACATGTCCGCCGCTGTAATTACATACTCATCGCCAACAATGTCTTTAATTTTTGCAACTATATCGCTCATTACTACCCGCCCTTCCTTAGGATTTGATTAAAAACCCATAATGTATTTAACCTGTCAGACCACCTATCAGACCAATGTCATTGTTTATGGCCAGACCAGTTGAACATAAAATTAGATCCAAAATAAAAAATATTAGATAGTATTATTGCTTTAATTATTAGTCTTTTAATGAAGAAGCTAAAATATCTGCTACGTGTTTAACTTCAACTTTTGAACCTTTAAGTTTAAGTCCACTATTAATCTTCAGCATGCAAGCTGGACAACTGGTGGCAATCACTTCAGCACCACTATTAATAATATTTTGCGCTTTATCAGCAGTAATCTCTGTAGAAAGCTCATGATAGAATGCCTGTACCAAACCTGAGGCACCGCAACATCTGCCTGCTTCAAACATTTCAACATACTTTATTCTCGGAACACTCTTCAGAAGGTTACGTGGCTCTTCGGTAATCTTATTATAACGAATCATATGACATGGATCGTGATAAGTCACGGTCTTAGGTGTATCATTTTTCAATTTGCTTGAAGTGTCAAGTTCCTTTGTTAGATACTCCGAGAACTCGTAACACTTGTTCGAGAATTCCTTGACTTTAGGCAGGTAACTTTCATCATCTTGGAATAGTTCTGTCATCTCTTTTTTCAGCATGGAAGCACACGATCCACAAGCAGTAACAATCGCATCATATTTACCAAACTCGTTTATTACTTTCTTGCCTTGGATCTTAGCTGATTCAAAGTCTCCATACGCATACTGTGGTAGTCCACAACATGGTTGTTCTCTAGGAACAGTCACTTCAACATCATTTTTGGTTAATACTGTAACTACAGAATGAGCAGTATCTACAAGAGAGTGATTCATGAAGCAACCCACATAGAAAGCAACTTTCTTCTTAGGATTATCAACCGAGATAACTTCAGGTACCTGTTTGGAAAATGGAGTCTTTGCTGCAGGCATAGATAGGACATCGATTCCACGGACAAATTGTAATCCGTCAATCATTTTCAGCACTTTCTTACCTGTACCGGCGAAGAAACTGAAACCGAATGAAAGTCTTCCGGGTTTGGTCAAGCTTTTTAATACCAGAGATTTCGCAAAAGGTTTAATGCCTTTTCTCAGTTTGAGATCGCGACGAGCTGCCAGCACCAGTTCATGGCCTTTAACGCCACTGGGGCAAGCAACTGCACATTCTCCGCAAAGCAGACAACTATTGACAACATCCTCATAGTCATGATCGGCTTCGATTTTGTTGTCAGCAAGAGCCTTGATGAGCTGAACTCTTCCCCTAGCAACCATGTATTCAGCTCCATCTTTCTTGTAAGTTTTACAAGCTCCGTGACAGAAACCACATTTGCCACACGTATTCAGCTTTTCATAAACTTCTGCCAATACCCCCACTTTAATTCCCCCTTCTCGCCCAGACATCACATAGTCCAAGCATATTATAGTTATATTTTGTAACTGATGGTTGTTACCTTGCGTATATTATATCGTTATTTTGCGAACTTTCATAGTATTTGTTGTTTAAAATATTAGAATAATCTGACTTTGTGAAAGATATTATTTTCATCTTTCCTATTTATTTCCAAACAAATTCCCTTAAAATACCATAATCGTCCATAAAATTGAACTTTTTTCCTATTTATGTTATTTTGAGTTCAGAAAATTAACAAGTATATCATATCTTGATTATTTTTCAATCTTAAATAACAATTTGGTAATTTTCTCATATACATTTTTTCGACATAATTTTCAAGAATTCGTTTGGGCTTTTTCAATAGAAAATGATACAAGTTTTAGTTTAATACTATTATTATTTAGATTATATCGCAATACATATCATAAGTTATTTAACTCTTTATTTTGCCGAAATATTTCTAAAAATGCCCTTCCCCTTTCTATTTCAAAGATAACACTGTCGTTGAGGATTCTACTATGTTTTCCGGAGTAAGTCCCAGCACCTCATGAATCTCCTCATAAGATCCACAAACACCGAATCTGTCGGGAGAGCCAACTATTCTTATCGGTACAGGTTTGGTACAAGAGAGAAATTCGGCCACCGCTCCTCCAAGTCCGCCTATTACTGTATGTTCCTCAGCAGTCACTACCGCCCCAGTCTTGGCTACCGATTTCAGGATGGTAGTTGTGTCCAGAGGTTTGATTGTATGCATGTTTATTATCTCTGCTTCTATTCCTCTTTCTGCTAGATTCTCTGCTGCTTTCAAGGCTTTTGATACCATTACCCCACAAGCAATGATGGTCACATCTTTCCCCTCGCGAATAATGTTAGCTTTACCGATTTCAAAGGGGTCCTCTTCTTTAGTGATTACAGGGATAGGTAACCTACCTACCCTCAAATAGGCAGGTCCAATGTGATTAGCAAGAGCTCTGACAGCTTTTTTGACTTCTACGCCATCTACAGCTTCGATAACTGTCATGCCTGGTAATGCTCTGGTAAGCGCGATATCTTCCAGTGGTAAATGAGTAGGGCCATCCTTCCCAGAAGATGCTCCAATGTTATGACCAATTATTTTTACATTCTTATTCGCATAACAAACCGAGATTCTTATTTGGTCCCAACCATTCCCAAGCAAAAAGTTAGCATAGGCATTAACAAAAGGAATCTTACCCGCAACAGCAAAACCTGCTCCGGTTCCCACTATATCTGATTCCGCTATCCCCAGATCGAAGAACCTATCCGGAAAAGCTTCTTTAAATAGAATAGTCATAGAGGCCTTCGCCACATCTGCATCAAGTACAACTATATTCTGATTCTCACGACCCAATTCCACCAGAGCTTGGCCATAAGCATCACGTGGTGCAATCTTCATTAGCTCAACTCCTTCAAAGCTATTTCTAATTGTTCATCAGTAGGTGAAGCACAATGCCAACCAACTTCATCTTCCATAAAAGATACTCCTTTACCTTTCACAGTATGAGCTATGATAACAGTAGGGCCTTCCTTGAATCCCTTAGCTTCAGCGAAAGAATTATATATCTGTTCATAATCATGTCCGTCTATCTCGATAGTTTTCCAGCCGAAAGAAGCCCACTTGGCGTTAAGATCACCTAGGGTTTTAACTTCATCTATCGATCCATCTAACTGGAGCTTATTGTAGTCTACGATTGCACAAACATTGTTAAGCTTAAAATGAGCTGCTGTCATCATAGCTTCCCAGACTTGACCTTCATGAAGTTCACCATCACCTAGCATGACATATGCCCTCTGGTCAGAATTATTGAGTCTGGCAGCCAAAGCAGTGCCATTTGCTATGGATAGACCCTGCCCGAGGGATCCAGACGCCATATCTATCCCCGGAGTAATTTCACAACTAGGATATGCCGGAAGCCTGCCCTCGATTTCTCTAAAATCTTTAATCTCCTCTTTAGCGAGAAACCCCATTTCCATCAACACAGCGTATTGGGCAGGGACAGCATGTCCCTTAGATAGAAAGAAATAATCTCTGCCTACCCACGAAGGATTATTTGGGTCTACCCTCAGAAAGCATTTATAAAGAACTGCGATGATATCTGTAGCAGAAAGACAGCCACCCGGATGCCCACCCCCAGCACGATGAGTCATTAACAGAATATTTTTGCGCATGTTCTTTGCTAATTCCTTCGACTTCATAATCTCCTGTTGTTTATTGTGTACCATAATCTATCCCCCTCGAAAAAATCTTACTTCATTTAAAAAGAAAATTCCAGACTAAAAATCAGCTAAAACCGATAAACATCTCCCGCTTTAAGAAGTGTTCGCCTTCAAGATGTTAGCTATGAATAAATAAATAATATAAAAAATGGCGTATTTACTTAAAATACACCCGAATGATATAATCAAAAATAGGGACCCCTAATATATGAATTCGGAACTGCGACCGTTTCTTTATCTCCTCAACATTACTAACCCCTCATGTTTATCTCTTTTTTTTGCAGTTGGAATTCGGGATCCCTTTTTTTATGCAATTTTAAGTTTTACTATGTGAAACGGCGTTTCACATAGTGGCTAAAAAAGTGTAAGGCTCGTTTACTTCATAGGGCACTGGAAGTGCTTACAAAAGCGGTTAAAGCCGAAGATATAAGTCGCTAACTTTTCGGGTCTGATATTTTTCCACTGACTGATATCAATCTTTTCCCCGAAACGATTCTCTGCGATATTATCTTCCCCTATCCAACCAGAAGGTCCATCTTGACTTAAGCGTATCTCCCACTCGCCTTCTGTCTTGCTGGGTATGATGCGAAGATCGCAGCGCGCATGAAATATCTCCACCAATTTAACAAAAGCATTAAAAAGGAAATTAGAATTGTTGGAGTCAGAGTCATCCCTGCAAGGAATAGCTAAGTCTTCACAAATCTCATCTACTAAGACCTTAACTCCCTTCTCGGGAGAATACCGACTATAGAAAGGCATTGTAACAGTACCATAGGTTATTGTTCCAGACATAATATCTATAGCAACTGGATTAGTAAAACCCTTCAATTTAAGAATTAACTCTTTCTCAGTTATATTCCAACTACCTTGATGCTGTTTTAGCAAATGCCCAGCAATCTGAAAAGAAAGTATATGTGTGGATACTTGTTTCTCATCCCTTAGAGAACAACCTGAGCATTCTCGCGCTTCATTGTAGGACATCGACATTATTCTTAACATGATAGTTTCACCTCCTGCGTTTCACTCACCGAAACGGTGTTTCATTATATTCTTAAAAAACAGAGGTATTCTTAGCATTAAATTCAGAAAATTATAACTTTTATTATAATATGCAAACTTATGAAAAAAATACGCAACTATTTTGTCCCACATAATGAAACGCTGTTTCATTGGTTGTTTAAGAATATTATGAACCCAATTCTAGTATCAGTCAAGAGTTTTTTTGTAAAATTAATCAAATATAACTAAATATTCAGATTATTATAAAAGTTACTTATTATTTCTATATATTATGTCTGTAGTATGAATACCCTAACTTTGATGATATCTCCTGCCCAGCTTTTTTTATCTCTTCGCCTATCTTCTCTATGCCTTTCTCCTTAATTCGATTTGCAGGTCCAGAAACGCTAATAGCACCTATAGCCCTGCCAGAATAATCAAAGACTGGGGTTCCAAGACAAAGAATTCCTACTTCATTCTCTTCTGCTTCAAGAGCAATACCTGACTTACGAATCTCGCTAAGTTCTTTTATCAGTACATCTGGATCTGTAATGGTCTTAGGTGTGAATCCCGGCATACCTTTTACTTTTAGAATATGTCTGACTTCCTCTTCAGGCAAGGTAGAAAGTATAGCCTTACCTACTGCAGTACAATGCATTGGTGCTCTCCGCCCTACTTTGGAGTGCATGCTGATAACTTGAGAGCTTTCTCTTCTATCTATATAGACAATCTCCCCGTCATCGGGAAGTACCAAGTGAACCACTTCATCAAAAGATTTAGCTAGAAGAACCAAGAAGCCTGCCGCTATTTTACGTATTTCTAAATCATTAAAGAAGGTAATTCCAAGTTCTACTATTTTAATACCAAGGCGATAACGTTCCCTCTCTTTTTCTTTCTCTACATATCCCCTATAACAGAGAGTCTGTAGTATCCTGTGAACTGTACTCTTATGCAAACCAATTCTGTTACCAATCTCAGTTACACCAAGAGACTCTTCTGCTCTTGACAACACTTCTAAAATATCCAATGCTCTTTCCAGAGTCTGAACATATCTTTCAGTCACTTAAAGGCCCCTCCATTCATGAATACATCAGGTGACTCATTTTAGCATAAACACCTGATACAAAATTATGTAATCTTAATTCTTCTATTTAGTATGCCTAACATTGAAAATCAAGTCAATATAATTCATATAAGATTACTATAATTTTTTAACTATTCTACTTTTAGTAGCCAATAACTAACTGAATTTACTTAGATCTTAAGATATTACCTCAATATCGTCTCCTTTTTGCACATACCCTGGAGATATCACCTTAGTAAAAATTCCTTCCCTGGGCATAACGCAATCTCCCGTGATATGTTTGATGGCACAACCTTCATGGCATTCTTTACCTATCTGGGTAACTTCCATGACAGTTTCTCCAACTTTTAACTTAGTACCTATAGGCAGCTCATAAAGAATTATCCCTTCGCTTGTGATATTCTCTGCAAATCTACCTACATCAATACCGTCTATCTTTGCCCTAATTTTATCAATGCTCTCATTTCCTAGCATACTAACCTGTCTATGCCAATCAGCCGCATGGGCATCGCCCACTAATCCATGATCAACTTCAAAATAGCCTTTATCTATTGGTTCTTTGGGTACCCCTTTTTCCTTACTGATATTGACCGCTATTACTTTCGCCATTTTCTTCTCTCCCTTTCAATAATTTATAGTATTAATTCTGACTTAGTGTCTTGAATCCGTATTTGGTGAATATTTGCTTTGCCTCAGAAGTTTGAAGATATTCAAGGAACTCTTCTGCAGCTTCCCTGTTATTTGTATCCGCGATTATCGCAGCAGGATAAATTATTGGTTCATGCGAATTTTCAGGTAAATTTATCAATACATCTACTTTTTCGGAAGCTTTCGAGTCCGAAAGATATACAAAACCGGCGTCGACATTCCCTGTTTCCACATAAGCAAGCACTTGTTTAACATCTTTAGCAAACACAAATTTTGGTTTTAAAGAGTCCCAATATCCAAGGTTAGTTAAAGCTTCTTGCGTATATTTCCCGGCAGGAACAGTTTCCGGGGTACCGACACCGATTTGCTTGACCTCTGGCTTGTTGAGATCGCTTAAGCTAGTAATAATAGTATTATCAATACTATCTTTAGCTGTGACTAGCACTAAATCATTGCCAAGTAAATCCAGACGTGTGTCTTTAAGTAGCAAATTTTTGCTTTCCAACCAATCCATCTGGCTTATACCTGCTGAGATAAATAAGTCTACCGGAGCACCTTGTGCTATCTGATTCTGCAAAGTACCTGACGAACCGTAGTTGATGATAACTTTAACCCCTGATCTCGTCTCATTATAATTATGATTAATCTCGTTCAAAGACTCTTGTAAACTTGCGGCAGCAGATACAATGATTTCTTTGTCCGTAATTAGAGGATTGGGTTCTACGAGACTTCGGGTTCCGCACCCGGAAATTTGGAAAACTATAAGGAAAATCAATAAATATAGAATTATATAATTTTTTATTCTCTTCATAATAGTTACTCCTAAAACCATTTGCTTGTCATATTACCGCAGGACTTATTTAATCTTAACAGTACTAACATTATTTAATTCTCTTTCAATCAACTTCTCATTGACGCATTCTGTAATACAATCTATCCTAAAACTCATTTATCTGGAAATCGTGTTAGCTAATAACAGATCTGCAGACCCTTGGATATCATTAATATCTAAGACGGGAACCGGAACATCTATTTCCTTTACATCGGTAACGACAGCAATTAGATATTCGCTAGGTGAAACAATATTTGTTCCTTTTTCTCTTCTGACCACTTCGAACCGTGGTAAGGTTGATGTCTTATAACCCTCGATCAGAATAATATCAACATCTTCGATCATTGCTATTACCTCATCAAGTTCCTTTCTCTGATTCGTTTTATGGATGACGGCAAATTTATCCGGCCCTATGATAGCGGTAGCCTTGGCTCCTGCCTGACTGAACTTCCAGGTGTCTTTACCCGGCACATCCATCTCAAAACCATGAGCATCACTTTTTATAGTACCTACCCTATAACCTCGATCCACAACTTCCTTAATTAATCTTTCTAAAAAGGTAGTCTTACCGGTTCCCGAACTTGCTGACACCACGCATACTACTGGCACATTATAATTACCCATTTCTCTGTCACCCCCCCTTGCGAAAATTGTATTCCCAACTAATACTATTCTATTGTGGTTTATTCCTTAACCGTTTATTTCTTTCAAGGTCTATTCTTTCATGAAGAATATATGCTCAGGCTTAATCTGTACATACCAAGGAAAAGGCCGGCCCCTCACCACTGCAAAGTCCTCTTTGGAGACTTCCATTTGCAACTCATAGTCCTGATTCATACCCCCACGACCTTCCATCTTCAGAAAACATGTTACCGAGAAGGGAGTTTCCACTACCCTCGATAGCCGACAAGGGAAAGTATTAGGAAGCTTCCCGTCATCGACCAAAGTTAGATGATGTTCTCTTATCCCAAGGTGGGTAGAATCAGCTATCTTCTGCTCATCTACTTCAAGATTACAACTCCATTCCTCAGCTTTAACAGTATCAGCATTTATCCGCCCTATGGCAGATATGTTCTTGCATCCTGTTAACCTAGCGGTTTTGACATTAGGAGGATTAAGAAATATCTCATCTCTACATCCGCAAGATAACGCTTTTCCTTCATCCATTACAAGGATATTTTTGCTTACCCTGTAACATTCTTCTAAGTTATGGGTTACAAACAAGGTTACCCCCTTAAAGGAAGCGAACACATCAAGAAGTTCTTTTTCCAACTGAGCCCGGATATGGTTATCCAAAGCGGAGAAAGGTTCATCAAGTAGAATACATTCAGGTTCGGTCACCAGGGTTCTGGCCAAGGCAGTCCTTTGCTGTTCTCCTCCGGAAAGCTGATAAGGGTATTTATCCTGAAGGTGACCGATTTGCATAGACGCCATCTTCTCTCCTAACCTGCACAATCTTTCTCGACTTGGAAGCTTTCTGATACCGAAAGCTATATTCTCCTTAACCGTAAGATTGGGGAAGAGAGCATAGTTCTGAAATAATAATCCCACCCGTCTTTCCTGAACAGGTAGGTTTATCCCCTTCTCCGAATCGAACAGAGTCCTGCCATTAAGAACAATCCTTCCCTGATCAGGGGAAACGATTCCTGCGATACTACGCAGAGTCATACTTTTACCTGAACCGGAAGCTCCCAGGATTCCCATAGTTTCCTTACTGGCTTGAAATTCTATCTTAAGATTAAAATCTTTATAATCTTTCCTTATATCTACGACTAAATCCATATTAGTTGCTCCTTACCTGCAGGAACTTGTATTGTATCTTAGTCCAATAGTTCATGGCGAGGATAGCCGACAGGGAAATAAGTAGAACAATCCCGGCCCAAATAAAAGCAGTATTAGTTTCGCCGCTCTCCACCGCCAGGAAAATGGCCAAAGGGATAGTCTGGGTCTTTCCAGGGATATTACCTGCCAACATAATGGTAGCTCCGAACTCTCCCAAAGCTCGGGCAAAAGAAAGAATTATTCCAGCAATTATCCCGGGCAAAGATACGGGGATAATAATACGCCAGAAGATATACCAGTCAGATGCTCCCAGTACCCTAGCAGCGTCTATAGCATTGACTTCTATCTGTTCAAAGGCCCCTCGAGCAGTCCGATACATTAGAGGAATTGCAACTATAGTAGCTGTTATCACCGTAGCCGTCCAAGAAAAGACAACACTTGCTCCCACTTTTGCTAAAACTTGTCCGATTGCTCCGTTCTTCCCGAAAATCAGCAACAAGATAAACCCCACCACGGTAGGCGGCAGAACCATCGGCATAATCACCAAGGTATCAATTAATTCTTTTCCTCGTCCCCCTCCGAAAACCATCCATCGAGCCAAGGTGATACCTATGAAGATTGTAATCACGGTTGCTGTTGATGCAGTTTTCAGCGATATCCATAGCGGTGATAAATCAAGTCCCATACTGTCGATCCTTCAATCTCTATTTAAATCTTATTTAACTCTATCATTTAACTCATATTTAACTCTGAATATATGCAGATCCTTTGTTTTCTTTAAGTCCTATTTATCTGTTCCTTTTACTCTTTCTTCTCTGCACAATCTCCAGTATTCCCTTGGAGAACATCTATTCCATGACTTAATCCAGGCAGGATAAATTCCAAACATTCTTTAACACCTTTCGGACTTCCCGGTAGATTAATAATCAGGGTCTTGCCTCTAATACCTGCCACAGCTCGTGATAGCATAGCCTTAGGCGTTATCTTCATACTTTCCATTCGCATCGCTTCAGCGATACCTGGAGCCAACCTATCCACTACCGCCAAAGTAGCTTCAGGAGTAACATCTCTGGGTGCAAAACCCGTCCCACCGGTAGTAAAGATGACATCGACTTTGACTTCATCTGCATATTCGATTAATTTATTTTCAATTAGCGGCTGTTCATCAGGGATAATAACAGAAACTTCAGTCTCCCATCCCAATTCAGAGACAATATCCATGATGAGCGGTCCTCCCTGATCTTCCCTCTCACCCCTGGAACCCTTATCACTAACAGTTATTACGCCTACTTTAACCATAACTAGCCTCCTCTAAAGTTAGTAAAGTTAGGGACGGTTCTTTACTTTATAGTTCAAAGTAAGACAGAAGAACCGTCCCCTTGTCTGCGTCTCCTATCTATACTCTTCGGTATTCGCCGCTCTTACCCCCTATTTTGCTAACCAGGCAGATATCGGAAATCACCATATCCTTGTCTACAGCCTTACACATATCATATATAGTTAACGCTGTTACCGAGACAGCCGTCAGTGCCTCCATCTCCACTCCGGTTTGGCCTGAATTCTTCACTTCTGCTTCAATCTCAATCTTACTTTCAGCTTCGTTAATCCGAAAGGATATATCTATTCCTGTCAGAAGCAGAGGATGACACATCGGGATAATATCTGGAGTTTTCTTCGCGCCCATGACCCCGGCCACCTGAGCTACTCCCAAGACATCACCCTTGGTGAGCCCTCTTTCTTTCACTAAAACTAGTGTCTCCGGTTTCATGGATATCTCTCCTCTGGCCACCGCTATCCTAGTTGTTATTGGTTTCTTATCTACATCAACCATCCGGGCTCGGCCTTCTGGATTAAAATGAGTAAAGTCGCTCACTTAGATCAGCCTCCGATTTCATTCATATTCCTATGCGTCTCGGTGGAATGCATTGTCCCCATATTATGCCTTGAGGGTTTGCCCCTCATTCCTTCAATTAGTAACCTCTCAAGTTCCCGGGGATTGGCACCTTTAAGATCGATTTCCTGACTTGAATGCAAGCAAGATTTCAATTTACCATCAGGTGTAACCCTAATTCGATTACAATAATTACAGAAATGACTGCTAACTGGACTGATTAAGCCTACTTTGCCTTTACTATCCGGTAATTTGTACATCCTGGCCACAGTACCATGACCTTTAAACGGCATCGAGATAAGTCTGGGAACCTTATTCAGAACCTCTTCATTGGATATGAAAGACTCTTTGGGCCAGGTGCTGGCTTCTCCTAAAGGCATGAGTTCTATAAAACGTACTTCTATCTCATCCTTAACAGTGAGATTTACAAATTCTGCAATCTCATCATCGTTAAACCCGCCTATTAAAACTACATTTATTTTTATAGGCAACAACTTAGCCTCTTTAGCAGCCCTTATTCCCTCTAAAACGTCGTCGAGATTGCCGCAGCGAGTGATCTTCTTATATTTTTCTCTATCCAAAGTATCTAAACTTATATTCACTCTATTAAGCCCTGCCTTCTTTAGGCTGTCGGCATAGTCCTTAAGCAAAGTACCATTGGTAGTTAGGGTTAACTCTTTCATTTCATCAAGACTCGAGATATTATTTATCATCGGGACGAGACCTTTCCTAACCAGCGGCTCACCTCCCGTTATTCTTACCTTATTAATCCCGAGTTTCACTGCTGTTTTGATAATATTTTCTATCTCTTCCAGGTTCATAATATCCTTATGCTCTTTTTTCTCGATACCTTTTTCTGGCATACAATAGGAACAGCGCAGATTACACAGATCCGTAACCGAAACTCGTAAGTAGTTTATCTTCCTGCCAAAGTTGTCAATCATCCTTCTACCCCCCTGCCAAAATAACAAATAGGATATTTGCATACTTTACAGTTTAGACACAAACCGCCTTCACTCATGTCGATAAAGTTTTGCTTCGTCAACCTCTCCCCTGTGAAAACCCTCGGCAACACAACATCCAAAACAGTAGTCTTGGAGTGAATCGCTGCTCCAGGCACTCCCATCAGAATGGTATCATCCAGATAAGCCAGCATAAACATATTGCCAGGCTGGATTGGAGCACCATAGGTAACAATCTCTGCTCCACTGTTCTTAATAGCACCTGGTGTCAAATCATCAGGGTCAACCGACATCCCTCCGGTGAGAATGATTAAGTCAGCTCCCTTGCTCTGATAGGAAGAAATACTTTTTTGAAGTTCAGCCATTTCATCCGGACAATATATCTGTCCTAGAATCTTAGTTTCATAGTATCCCAATTTTTCTTCTATGACAGGCCAGAATTTATCTTCTATCCGACCTTTGTATACTTCATTTCCAGTCACAATTACCCCTACTCTTAACTTCTTGTAAGGTCTGATATTGAAAACCGGGCCATTAGCAAGGCAGATTCTTTCTAACTGTTTTATTTTCTCTTCCTTGATGACCAAGGGAATAATTCTGGCACCAGCCAGCTTATCTCCTTTTTCTACCATGAAGTTATTAGGCATTGAAGCAATCGTGACGTTCTCAATCGAATTTACTTCTCGCAATAACGTTCTGTTTACTTTGAAAAGCCCTCTATCGGTTGCCCGTAGTATCGTCTTGCCTTCCTGAGGTTGATCGTGAAACATGCTCTCTCCCATAACAGCTTGGGCTATCCTGACCGCAGCCTCATCTTCATGTATCTCCCCAGCATTCTCTTCCCAGACGAAGACATGTTCCTTACCTATGGACAGAAGTTCTTCTACATCCTCAGGTCTGATAACATGATCCCTCTTGAAAGCTATCCCTTTAAATTTACCAGGGATCACTTTAGTCATATCGTGACAAAGTTTCAATCCTACAGCTTCTTCAACACGTAATTTCTTCATAGTTATACCTCACCAGTATTAGTTTCCACTACACTACATCCTTAAGTTTTGACGGCATACTCAGTAAAGCAGGTACCCCGTCAGCTTTTCTCCAGCCTTAAGAGGCCCACTCCCCGCCGGAATCTCAGCCAGAATATCGCATCCGATTAGAGAGCGTAAAACTCCGTTACCTTGGCCTCCGATAGTCTCTACATAAGCTACCCCATCTTCCATAACCAATTTCCCTCTTAGAAATCTTCTTCTCGGACTTGCTTTGCGGAAATCCTTTTTGAGAATTACCTCCGTTTGCTGATGAAAAACTTGAGACCATCCTGCCAATTTCTTGATAAGAATAATTCCTACCAGTTGATAGATAACCATTGCTGCAGCAGGACTGCCGGAAAGTGCTAATATAAGTTTGCCATCTTTAACCGCAGCCAAAGAAGGTGAGCCAGGCTTTATCTCTATCTTCCAGAAAAGGGTTTCAGCACCAGCCGCTTTCACTGCATCCCCCACCACATCATAATCACCTACGGATACTCCGCCTGTGGTTATAACCATATCAGCTTCGGCCAACCCCCGGTTAATAAACATGGCCACTTCTTCTGTCTTGTCACAGACATTTCCTAGAATTACTGGCTCTGCCCCCAACTCTTTACAGTAAGCCGCCAGAGCGTAAGCATTGCTGTTGCGAATCTTGCCTGGACTTAATGGCTCAGTGATATCTAATAATTCATCGCCCGTGCTAATAATCCCAATCCGCGGACGTTTATGCACTTCAACTTTGGTTATCCCCAAAGCAGACATAAGACCGACAACAGGAGGGGATATCACTGTCCCCTTATAAGCAATAACCTCATCTATGGCAACATCCTCACCTGCCGGAACAATATTTTCTCCAGATTTACATGATGTATAGATTTCTACGTAAGTACCATTGCTTTTGGTTTCTTCATATTTTGTGACAGCGTCTGCTCCTTCGGGAATAGGCGCTCCAGTCAAAATCTTGACAGCCTGACCAATATTGATCTTTTTTTGGGCAGCATATCCAGCAGGAACCTCTTCAATAATTTCTAAAGTCACAGGATTAGCTTTACTTGCCTCCAAAGTATCTGCTGCACGAAAGGCATAGCCATCATAAGGAGAACGTGAGAAAGGAGGGATATTTTCTTTAGCCCTGATATCCTTGCCCAATATTCTTCCTAAAGCATGGTTAAGATCAACATACTCTGTCTCTACAGGTTGACATCGACCCAGTATGAGATTTTGAGCTTCCTCAAGAGTGATATTGAAGTTCATCATGGTCCCCCCTGATAATTTTAACTTAACAAAAAGCATAAATAAAAAATCCTTGTACCCAAAAGGACAAGGATTCGAATAACAGAGTAATGGATATACCAAAACTACTATTCTTTCTCCTTTCCAATTCGGGAGGTATAGCTGTTTCCTGCTACACCCTGTGAGCTCGTGGCTCAGGATCATAACCCCTAGAAATTCCGTAGGATTACGAACTCGGAGATATAGATTGTCTTAAGATAAGTATATACTAAGTTTGCCAAAAAATCATTAAGATTTTCTTAATATTGTCTTAATTATTTTTTGCCCCTCTCCATAGATTGAGAGTCCCCCAACTTCCTGGGGGACTCTCTGAACATTAAAAGGAGTACTATATTAAATGGGAGGACCTCTAACCTATAAGAATAGGAACAGCCATTGCATAGAAAAGAAAACGCCCTAATAATTCTCCAACTAAAACTAACGCTACAGATAGATATACCATATTCATTGGCACTTGTGCGGCTGCCCTTATCTGTTTGTAGACCACATAGAAGAGCATTCCAATCCCGGTCAAGGAAAGAGCCCAGCGAATAAAGAGTTGAAAACTATAGTTGTTAAGAATCTGGGCACTACTCTGCGCTGCGCCTGGGCCGGCACTTAAACCAGTGATAAATATTGGCAGGTATAGCAGTGGAATAAACACAGCGAAGATTGCCAAGAAACCAAGCTTCTTCAGAACCTCTCCAGTTTCAGCTGATATATTACTGTTTTTCGTACTGTATAGGATGGATGCGGAAGCACCGATTATTCCCAGAACAAAAGTCGTCCCGAAGAAAGCGATAAAAGTATTGACATCGGTCCAGGCGGGTTTAATAGAACTACTGTAGATACCAGCCATACTATAAACTGCCGCCAGTCCGGTCAGACAAGCAACCCAATTAAGTACCTTGTTAACCGTACCTTTTCTATATAAATAATAGCTGACTAACCAAAGGGCAAAGAAACCTCCTGTCGTAATAATTTCTCTGCTTAACCAGGAAGAACCTAAGTTGGAAATTGAGAGATAGGCTCCAAAGGGTTTTCCCAGGTGGAACAGCGAGAGAAGCAAAGCAACAGCCATCAAAGGCCCAACAGCTCTCATTGCGGGCTTGATAACTTTTGCAGTCAATTCAAAGTTCTTGGACTCTAAAATGCTATATACCAAAGTCATTATTAAGAAAGTGCCGATCGCCAATTGGCTTAATAACGTGAACATTAACAACGGCCACTCTTCAGCAAACATTAGATAACCTCCTTTATACGTAAATATGTCGTCAACTTATAGTTTAGCCTCAGAATTAGGCTTGATTCTGACATTTGGATGAGTGAAAGAGGAATCAGGTAAACCTTTGACATCAGCTGTTCCTCCGTATTCTTTTTCTAACTCCTCAATATCGCCATATTTCAAAGCTCTCATCAGGCAGGCATCCACACAGGCCGGATTTTCTCCCTTATCGATAAGATCTGCACAGAGGTCACATTTGCCTACTTTATCCTCATTTTCTTTATACTTGGGTGCTTCATACGGACAAGACCAGGTGCAAAGCTTACAGCCGATGCATTTCTCTTTGTCCTGTACTACAACTCCATCGCTAGCTCGCTTGTAGATTGCACCAGTAGGGCAGTTTTCTGCACATTTTGGCCTTTCACAATGATTGCAAGATATAGAAATGTTGTAGAACCAAGGCTTGGGAAATTTTCCCCCTTCAAAAACATGAACCTTCCGGAACAAGGTCCCGACTTCCAAGTTGTTCTTATCGTTGCAAGCAATCTGACAGGTTTTACATCCACTGCAGACTGTCATATCATAATAAAATCCTTTTTGAGACATTATCTTTCACCTCCCTAGAAAATAACTCTCTGTGGCCATTTATAATCTGGTTCCAGAGGTTTACTGTATTTCTCCACTTTGACGTTACAGGAGTTATGACCAGTATGCCCCTGCCCACTGGGAATAGGACCATTTAAGGTATTGGTTGCTCCGGCTTTATCCACTCCTTCATTTTCATCCGCCTCGTACCAGGCACCTTCTCCAAGGGCAACGACCCCTGGCATAATACGCTCAGTAACATAGACAGGTCGGATAACGGAACCATGGCGGCTGGTTATTTTGGCTATATCTCCATCCTTAATGCCAAGTTTCATCGCATCCTCGGCATTCAACCAGAATTCCTGGGGAAACGCTTCTCTCAGCCAAGATACATTATCTAGAATTGAGTGCGAACGTCTGGGATAATGTATCGTGACTAATTGGTGAGGATAGCCGTCTTTTTTACCATCCTCATATCCTTCGATGGATGGTTCATATTTAGGAATAGGAGCCTTTGGTGTCCAACCGAAGGAAGCGATGTGATCGGACAGTTCTTGACTGTGAATCTGGAATTTCCCGCTTGGGGTTCCCAACTTGTTCTCTTCTGGATTACCTAGAAAATCTTCGAATGAAGTGAACTCTAATTTGTCCCCTGGAGCTCTTGGTATCTGGTAGATACCTTTTTCCTTGAACTCTTTATAGGAGATGCGACCCATTTGCGGGCTGCCTTCCACTCCCAGTTCAGCAAGATCAGCCTCGGTAATCGTCACTAGAGGGTCATATCCCGAGCCGTCTCCTTTCATAACCTTGGTCCCCGCTACCTGATTAAAGGAAGCCTGTTCGGGAGACAGCGGGTCGATTTTATCTGCATCCACTCCCAGTCGCTTACCGATTTCTCTAGCAATCCATATATCATCCTTAGCTTCATAAATCGGTTCAATCACCTGACTATAGAGAATCAGCATCTCTCTGTTACCAGCTACCGTTCCCCCGTATCTTTCCCATTGGGTAGTCACCGGCAGAACAAGATCAGAGTATTTGGCATCGGTATTCAGGACGTAATTTTGGGTCATTACGAATTCGACCTTGCGATGAGCTTCTATCCCTCTCATTAAACCAGCTCTCTGATTAATCGCCGATCCTGCACCATGACAGATCATCTGGATATTAATATCTTTTTTTGGTCCTTCCCCATCCGTGTACTTACCTGTAATAACTGCGTCCCACATCTCACAGTTATTGATCCTCATATCAGAGATCGGATTGGCTATCTTGGGCAGACCATTTCCACCGGACTTAACAAGTGTCGGCCCCGCATATGTTGAACGGTTGTGCATATTTGGACTTACCCCCGCACCCGGGATTCCGAAATTACCTGTCATCAATCCTAAAGTAAGAAGGGCATGTGGCAGATGCTCCCCGTTGTTGATTCTAGCTGCAGCCCCCCCGGTGATTATGGCCACCGGTTTGGAACCAGCATATTCTGTTGCAAATCTACGGATGGCCGCCGGTTCAACCCCACAGATTTCCGAAGCCCATTCGGGAGTTTTCGGAATACCATCATAAGTACCTAGAACATAATCCTTGAAATTGTCTTTGGGATCTGCTCCTTCAGGCATATGTTCCGCATCGAAACCAACACAATACTTATCCAGGAATTCTTGATCATGAAGGTCGTTCTCTAGAAGATGGTAGGCCATTCCTAAGATTAAAGTGGTGTCGGTAGCTGGTCTGCAAGGAATCCATTCGTCAACCAGTACTCTGGCAGTATCAGTATAAATAGGATCCACGGAAATAAATTTGGCCCCTGCCTTTTTGGCCTGTAAAAAGTTATAAGCCGGATTTCCATTGCTGGAAACCGCAGGATTGGCACCCCAAAGAATTATCAAGTTAGAATCACGAAGTCTGAACCGATCATTACCATCACTAGCTCCGTTACCACTTACTCCTGTAATATGAGGATATACTTCTGGCCAGGCACCCCAAGAGACCGCTCCCCATCTTTGGGTATAGCCCCCATATAGGCTGACAGCACGTGGAAGTTCTGAGCCGCCAGGAATAAATATTGCTGAATTGCCATACTTCGCTTTGACACGCTTTATCTCACTGGCAACGATATCCAAAGCTTCATCCCAGGAAATCCGAACCCACTCGTCTTTGCCGCGTAATTCCTTATTGCCTCCACCTGGTTCCCAGTTTTTGCGTTTCATGGGATACTTCAGACGATCAGCACCTAAAATCTGCTTCCGTTGTGAGCGGCCACGGGCACATCCTCTTTGCTGCGGGAAATCAGGACTATCCATATGAGTATCATCAGTCTTTTGTCGAAGGACCACACCATCAACTACATAAGCCTTGTTCAGACAGCGTCCACCGCAGTTATGCCAACATGCGGCGGTAATCCATTGTCCGTCCTGACTAGCAACTTGATCGCTGCTCGCTGGCATTAATGTGTTCCCGCAGCCTACTAGCGATAAGCTGGCAGCTGCAGCTGTGCTCGCTTTAATAAAATTTCTGCGGCTAAGGCTTAATTCATTTATTCTGCTAATAAAATCAGCCATTTGTGTTATTAACCTCCTTTAACCATAAAAATGTGTGAAAAAAGTAACGAATTTATAAAATAAAAAACTTACCTCCTCTCTAAAAGTGATAGTGCAAACTAAGTAATCGATAGGTTTACATTAAGTTTACAGCAAAATTATTAACCTCTAGTTCTAAAATGCTAAGAGAATATTAACAAGATATTATATTTTTCTTAATTTTCTAATAGTGCATTCCCCTCGAAGGAAAACCATATTCCTTTCAAAAAAAGAAGGCCTCCATGACTTTGAAAATTGCGGAGACCTTCTTTAAGAGAAGGAGCATCTATATATAAACGAGGATTTGGCTACCCTATCATAACAGGTACACCGATGGCATAGAAGAGGTAGCGTCCTAAGAACTCGCCTACCAAAACTAGAGCCAGGGACAGATATACCATATTCATAGGTACTTCTTGGGCTGTTCTTATCTGTTTGTAGACCACATAGAAGAGTAGTCCGAGCCCAGTCAGGGATAGTGCCCACCTCATAAAGAGCTGAATACCATAACTACTAAGAAGCTGGGCGCTACTCTGAGCTGCGCCTGATCCAGCACTTAAGCCTGCGATGAACACAGGCAGATAAAGCAGTGGAATTAGTGCTGCAAAGACAGCTATGAACCCAAGTTTCTTTAGAACCTCTCCTGCTACAGCAGATAGGTCACTATTCTTAGTGCTATAGAGGATGGAACCTGAAGCTCCAATTATCCCCAGAACAAAAGTCGTCCCGAAGAAAGCAATGAAAGTATTGACATCGGTCCAGGCGGGTTTAATAGAACTACTGTAGATACCAGCCATACTATAAACCGCGGCTAGTCCGGTTAGGCAAGCAACCCAGTTCAAGACCTTATTTACTGAACCTTTTCTATATAAATAATAGCTGACTAACCAAAGGGCAAAGAAACCTCCGGTCGTAATAATTTCTCTGCTTAACCAGGAAGAACCTAAGTTGGAAATTGAGAGATAGGCTCCAAAGGGTCTTCCCAAGTGGAATAGGGATAAGAGCAACGCCACAGCCATCAATGGTCCTACAGCTCTCATCCCTGGTTTAATGACTTCTAAAGCGAGTTGAGAGTTCTTGGACTCTAAGATGCTATATACTAAGGTCATTATTAAGAAAGTGCCGATCGCCAATTGGCTTAATAACGTGAACATTAACAACGGCCACTCTTCAGCATACATTAGGATAACCTCCTTTGTAATGAGTAATTGATAGTCTAAAATTCAGTTCTATAATTTAATAGTTTTATCTATTTTTAGGGGTTATGATGAGGGAGGGGTTGGTTATAGAAGAATCAGGAATACCATTGGCATCGGAGTTAGTGCCATACCTTTCAGCTAGTTCTTCGATTTCACCATAATGAAGAACTCTCATTATACAAGCATCTACACAAGCTGGGTTCTCACCTTTGGCGATTAGGTCTGCACAAAAATCGCACTTCCCAATTCTTCCTTCTTGTTCGATGTATTGAGGTGCCTCATAAGGACAAGACCAAATACATAATTTACAGCCGATACACTTCTCAACATCCTGAAGAACAAGTCCATCTTCAGCACGTTTGTACAGGGAACCCGCAGGACAATTTTCCACACATTTTGGATTTTGGCAATGATTACACCCTACAGATAAGTGGTCCAGCCAAGGATTCGGGTATTTACCGCCTTCCATATCATATACCCGGCGATAACGAGGACCGACACTCAAATCGTTCTTATCTTTACAAGCTAACTCACAGGATTTACATCCGATACAATGCACCATATCATAATAAAAGCCTAACTGTGTCAAGACTACTCACTCCTTTCTATCAAACTATGCGTAACGGCCAATTTGCATCAGGTTCTAAAGGCGTTCCGGAATATTTCTCTACCTGACAAACAGTAGAGTTCCAACCAGAGATCCCTTGACCACTGGGAATACAGCCCGTAAGATAATTGTCCGCACCTGCTTTGTCTATCCCTGTTTTCTCATCTACCTCAACCCAAGCACCATGTGGAAGTCCTACTACACCTGGTATCAATCGTTCTGTCACCATCGCCAATCGCAATGTCTTCCCATGTCGACTACTAATCTGGACAGTATCTCCTGTCTGAACTCCTCTGTCCTTGGCGTCTTTAGCACTAAGATAAACAGGATTGGGCCAGGCTTCCCTAAGCCAGGGAATGTTATCCAAGATAGAGTGGGATCGTCTGAGATAATGGGGATTGATAACTTGAAGTGGGAACTCTCCTTTGAC
>LOEZ01000072.1 GCA_001516055.1 Gracilibacter sp. BRH_c7a | reverse complement strand
TTGACATCAGGAGCATCGTTGACGCTTGACCTCTTTGTCGGGGAAGCGGCGTCAAGCAGAGCCGGAATCCTTGCAAACAATTCCTTGTTGCGGCGAGGAATGACGACGGTATTTTTTACTTCTCCGTTCCGATATTTTAGGAGTCTGATTTCACTCGCGTATTCAGTAAGCTTTCCTCTCTCGCTGAAGTCTTGGAGCAAAAGAGGAATCTCGCTTTCCAGCTGCAGATATTCCTGCTTTAATTCGTCATCGTCGGGATCATATTGAACATTTGAGGGGGTCCTGACAAAATATATCCAGTCCTGGCCGTTAATCTTGTTTTGAGCAAACGGTCGAAAATAATCTCCCATATTTCCTCCGTCCCATCCGGAGTTTTTTTCCAGATCCGCCAGCGGAATTTGCTCAATGCTGAACAGATACCCGAATTCCGGTTTTTTTGCCTTGTATTTGTCGTAATTGCTTTTGCTGTACACCCTGATAAACATCCGGTCGTGACGCTCATCCTGCGGGGCCGTAACATATTTACCCTGCCAGCTTTTCGGAAAAGCCAAGCTGCCGCCGGTGACGAAATTGGTATAGAGATCCAAGTCGTTATTCTGCGGCGCTTCCTGTGCGGGCGAAGGCTGGCTGCAAGCCGCCATCCCTCCGGCCAGACAGGCTATTGTCAGCAAAACCACGAATGTAATTTTCAATATGTTGTCCGTCTGATTTTTCATATTTCCATTGCCCTTCTTACTTAAGGTTATTCAGGAAACAGAGACAACAAAGCAAAGTTTTTGCAACACTTCTGTTTTTTCCGAATGTTGCAAAATTCCGAATACGATGTCTTAAATAATATGTATCAGAAATTCTTAAAAGAATAAAGCCTTGACAGGAGAATGAACCATTCATTTACGGATTTGAACAGGAGGGCAGAACATATGATGCAAATCGGAAAAATAGACAGATATGCCGCCTTACGCTGGTTTCCTATAACATTAATTGTCTTATCAGCCGTTCTTGTTTTCGGCGGTTGTTCCGGAGGAACAGCCGCAAGTTTGCAACTTGAAAATAAAGAACTTAAATCCAAGGTGAATGAACTTGAACAAATAGTCCATGAAAAAGACGCTCAGATCGAACGGTATAACAAAGAATACGAGCTCCGTAATATCCTGGATATGGAAGCAAGAAAACTGTTATCCGCCTTAAATTCGGGCATATTCAGCAAAACTGAAAAGGAACTATTCCATGATAATATCGTGGTAAAGGAAGACCGATTGGAAACTCCTTTTGAAAACCACCGCAACGAAATCCTCTTCATGCAAAATAAATTGGATTTTGAGCAGGTCAGGCAAAGGTTTTATCATTTGGATGAGCAAGGAAGGTTTATTACAGGCTACGAGGTTCTCTTCCTTTCTGATAATATCCAGAAGCGCATCGACAGCAGGGCCGTGTTGGTTTTCACCTTTATTGAGCGCCCTTCCGGCTGGAAACTTGCCGACATAGGAATGGACAGGTGATCGCCGTGTATCGCGTTATTATTCCTTTTGGGAATTTTTTGTCCATTCATTATTATCAAAAAGCACCTTGCCGTCTTTGTCGCTGATCACCACATTGATCAGCATCCTCATTTCCTTCCTCAGCTGTTCGGCCTGTTCGGGCGCTAAGGGAATAATGAAAGCCTTCTGGTTAGCGACCGACGTCGTTGTGGTTATGTCGTTGGCGTAATAGCACATGATCCTGTCAGCCTCCTGCAAAAGCTTGTCGTCATTAATGATCACCGTGGCATACATGATGCGGCCATACCTGGATCCGCCGCCGCTGACGCCGATGGATACGGGTACGATAGCCGAGTTGTCGTCGCCGCTCCCGCCGCCGTCATTAATGATGGTGCCCTCCTGATCTGCAGTCAGACGCAACGTCTTTGTCAGAACGCTGATGTTTTCCGGAACAATATTTTTTTCCTGCTCGCTTAAATCTTCACGTTTGGTTTTATAGAGCACGACCGTAAAATTACCGATGTTCTGAACTGCCAGGGGCGATATCTTGTTTTCCTTAAAATATTGCTTAAGCTGGGCCTCCGTCAGCGGAGAATATTTCTTATCGCCGGTTTCGTCAATGACCTTGGACATCTTTTGGCCTGGAGCGCTGTCGGTTTTGACAATGGCCCATTCCTTATGATAAGCAATCTTGTATAAAAGATTGGTTCCGTCCGCTTTTTTCTCCAGGACGAAGCCGCTTTGATCGTCCTGATTCAAGTAGACGCTCGGTTTGATATCCCCGTAATCCTGCGTTCTCCGCACTTGAGCCAAAACAGCCAGCAGGGTGGACACATACGGATCTTCTTGTTGATCGTACAGGGGCTCTTCATCAACCTTTTTCAAATCAGCCAAAGACAGACCGAAGGAAGCGGCAACATCCTGATTCACTTCCTGCAGGAAGGCGTTTGCTTTTTGGCGCGCATCCTCCGTATCCTTGCCGTCCACCGTTTGGGCGTTGGTCAGCAATACGGCGCCTAAGACCAGGATCAGTACTATCGATAAAACCGACCATTTATAGGTTCTCTTGCTAAATAAGGAAATCATAGTTATCCTCCTTTTTATTTGAGACTTGCGCCCGAGCAAGCCGACAGCGCCATAAGCGTTTTTCAGGGAACAGTTCTCCAGCAATTTAATGATGATCCGTCTGTAATCGCCCCTATTGTAGACAAAGGCAGACGCCCACGTTTTGCAACACTTTTTGTACGTTAATGGTGTTATTGCCAAAGTTCGATCTTGAATCGCAAGTCTTCCATAAAGTCGATGCTTTCCATCCGGCTTGTGCCTATACTGTACTGCTTACCGGCTTCAAGGGGCGGGAAAACCATGGTGAAATCGTTGGGGTGTTCCTCGTCCCTGCGGATACCATATTTGGAGTGTAAGTATTCCCCGTCGGCATCTTTCAGGTATAAATGGGTCCCCTGAAAATAGGGTGCTTTGCCTTCAGCCGTAAAACGGACGGTTGTTTCCCCGTCGGCTGTTTCTATATCCTGAATTACCAATTTCCCCATCTTTCCCTGGGGCAGCTCCAAAGGATAATTGCCGTCAATCACTTTAAGACTTTCGGCCGGATTGTTTGCTTTCGCCTCATCGGCACTGACAACCGGAAATCTGCAGGGGACTACCGTAATATAGGAAGGGATCTCCTTAACGGCTTGAAACTTAGCCTCTCCCTGGAAATCTTTGCCCTCCGGCGCGTTAGTCCCGCCGAACATGCCGCCACCCGACATAAGGTCCCTGCCCTGGTCGTCAAAAACAAACCACCAATAAACGACTTCATCCATGGCTTTCGTCGCCGCGTCTTGATCTTTGTAATTTCCACTGAACTGTATTGTGCTGTCGATTGGCGTCAGCACCACCTTGTCGATGGTCACCATGCCTTCCGGCAAATCCACCTTGTTGCTTGCCTTGATGACCAAAGTTCTTTTCTGCAGCTCGTCTTTCGATACCGCAAAAGAAAAATCCCAGTGTCCTTTCACGTCCATGATTTGCTCCACATTGAAATCGATTTGCAGCTGGTCGGAATCGGACGGGGACCGATAGTATATATGACTGACACTCACATAGGTTTTGTCGTCAAGATATTCCCCGGAACTGCCTCCGCCTTGAGGCAGACCGCCGTTAATCCTTAAAAAACTCATGAGCATCGCAAGCTGCGAAGCGTCAATTTTTCGGTAACTTTTAACGGTATACCCGATAATCAGGGTGGAATCATCCGCCAATGCTTCGTTGATGGTCAGCGTGACGCCCTGGTCCGTAACGCTTTTGTCCACCAGTTGGGAGTAAGGAATATACCCTTTGTAGTAATCGGAATTTCCTTGAAATATCTCAAATATGGAATGAAGAACCGGAATATTTCTGGCCGAAGCCGGGGACACAGTCCCGATACCGATGAATATCAGCAGCAAAACGGCGACAGCGCCGGCCCCTCTTTTTACAGTCCTTCTATAACTTCTTTGCTTGGTTTCCTCCCGGATGATTTTTTTCAACTTGGCCCGGAGGAATTCAGGCATTTCCTCCTCCGCTGGCAATTCACCAGGCCCAAATGGTACATTATTCAAGAGCTTCAGTATATCTTTATCTTCCAGGCAAAAATCCTTATTGTCCATCACAGCTCTCTCCTTTCCTCATCAGCTTTTCCTTTAAGTGTTTCCGCCCCCTGGAAAGCCTTTGATCCACAACATTCCTGTCTACACCAAACATCCCGGCTATGGTTTCGATATCTTCGCAAAGAAAGTAGCGCCTGATAAAAATCTCTCTGTCCTGCTTGTTCATTTCATGAATGGCCGCCAATAGTTCCTGCCTGTCTTCCTTGGCGATCACAATATTTTCCGTCGTAAGCTCATCATACAGCTCCCTGTCGGCTGCGCATTCCAGGAAATTCTGCCTCCAGAGCTTCCTTCGATAATCAATGGCCTTATATTTGGCGATAGCCGCCAGCCAGCCTTTAAAACAGCCTTTGGTCCCGTCAAAGCTATCCGCATTATTCCAGACAGACAGAAAAACATCGTTGATGCATTCCTCAACATAGGGGTCACAAGACTTTTCTTGCAGCACCTGGCGTACAACGCTGTAAACCAGGTTCCCGTAAGCTTCCAGGATAAATTCCAGTGCTCGTCTGTTTTTCTTTTTTAGTTGAATTACCAAATTTGTGTCACTGATCTTCATATCTCCTCCGCCTTAATCCACTCCTGCAAAAGCATCCCATAAAATAATTCGGATGAATTTGGGTTTTCTGACAAACACAATTAGAAAAAAATCAGGACATCGTTGTTACTCCCCATCAGCTGAGTTGAACGAATCCCAGATCAGCCAAGGGGCGTCTTTATACTCCCGCACCAGGATAAAATCCTGAAACAAATCCCCTTCCTGATAGGGAACCTTGGTGTTGTCGTAATCCACCGTATAACGGGCGGAAACCACGATGAGGTTTTCTTCGATATAAGCATCCGACCAGTTATAGATTTTTGCCAGCTCGCTTCCACTGACCTGGATTTGAGATTTTTGGTCTTTTCTTCGTCAACCGTAATCTTCTCAATGCTTAAGGTTACAACGCCAAGATCGCCGGGCTTCTCAAAAGTTGCTGTAAGGTTTTGCTCGTTTTTAACTATAGGCCATAAGAGAGCCTTCCAAGCCATATAGTTATTGTTCTTCTTGGCTTCCAGGCAGCTCTTGACAACATTTTCGGGGCTGAGTATGTAATTTTCCAAGCCAATCCTTCCCAGCCCCCGTCCCCATATTTCAGTAGAATCCGCCTGAAGCTCATTCTTATTGTTATAAAAATACAGCCCTGCCAGGTCGGTTGTTCCCTTGACCCAGCAGATATAACTGTTGTTCTGTACCGGGGACCAGACCTCGCTCCCGTCGTCATAGACCGCTTTGACTTTTTGCAGATCAACGGAAACCACTTGATCGGTATCCCCGAGCCACTTGGTGTTATCCGTACGGCCGAAGGTAATGGTATAACCGCTTGTCCTGAAGGTCTGTGCGGTATAGCAAGGACTTAAGGGCACTTCGCCTACGCTGCTTTCGATCACATCGAAGGACTTGTCCAAAACCAGCAGCGTGGCGCCGGACTGCCCTATTTTGGCTTCGTTCAGAACCAAAGCCAGCAGCAGGTCATCCTCCTTAACAACACTGCGGGGGATGAGTTTTGTCAATAAGAGTACTCCTTTTTCCCGGACAGCGGTCTCAGGAAAAATCCCGGCGATCAAGCTGTCCAACTCTTCGTTCTTATTCGGGTCTGCCTGTTTGGGGCTATCGCTTCCGCTTTTAATCGTAAAATAATCGTCAAGATTGTAAATACTCTCCGTCTTGTTGCCTAGTTTGTCCGTATAGGAAACGCCGATGGCCAGGACGCTTAATTTGTCCCGCAATTCCTCAAGGCTGGTGTTTCCGGTATATAAAGTCGATTCCACCAGGTAGTAGGCCTCATCCTCCGAGGCGTTGTCTCTGGATTCAGAACTGCCGAACCAGTAGACATCGGCCGTCAGCAGGTCCTGAAGATCAAGTAAGGTCGGAAAACTGATTTGGCGTTCGGCAAACCCCAGGGTGTCCAGCCTCACGGTTAATTTTTTAAAATCATCAATTACAGGGTTATGGATCTCACCGCTTCCAACCTGCCGATACTCCTCTTGGGTCAGGTCTTGCAGCAGGACAGTAACCTTAATGTTCGGCTTATCCTCACCGGTGCTGCAGGCCGCCAGCATACCGGCCGCCATGAAGAAAACAACTAGAAGGAAAAGAGACAGGTGTTTGAATTTCATTTTGAACCTCGCTTATACTTCATTTGTAACAACCTTTTTCCTCAGAATATTTTCATTGATTGGCACACTTTTTCAAACAAACGCGGCAACGAGAATGACCGTTCAGCTCATGTTCTATTAATAAAGACACGAAAGAAACGTTTATGCAACACAGCTATCACTTGCTATTTTGGTACTGAGCACTTCCTTCAATTTCTCCCTGGCCCGGCTTAGGCGAACGGCCACGGTAGATTCCTTGGCAGCTCAAAACTTTTTAGCGTTTATAACCATGTACGGTTTCGCCATAAAATATCTGCGGCGGGAACTTTTCACCCTCTCCGACTATCTAACAGATGTCCGGACAATTCAGTTAAATAAACTCTTGGGAATGGCGGGTAAAACCATGATTGATTTCCATAAAAAAAATCCCTCCGTTAAGCAACGAGAGGAATGTTTTATCAACGGCATTCGGGAATATAAGCACAACCTGTTCCGCATAGCCAAAAGCATCCTCCATCACGATGCCGAAGCCGAGGATGCCGTCAGCGAAACGATTTGCAAGGCTTACAGCAGACTCGACTCCCTGCGTTCTCTGGAAAGCTTTAAACCCTGGGTTATGAAAATCCTGATTAATGAATGCTATGCTGCCGCCAAACGTCGGAGCCGGATTGAATACTGGCCCCAGGTGGAAAACGCCTGCCTGGAAGACAGAAATATCGCAATTCAGGCTGGCGTCGAGGACTCCCGAGGCTCCGGTTCGGAACTGCGGGCCGCCGTGTCTCTGCTCGATCAGGAATTCCGCACGGTTGTGATTTTGTTTTACTACGAAGATTTAAGTATTAAGGATATCTCCAAAGTCCTGAGCCTGCCCCAGGGAACGGTCAAATCCCGGCTGGCCAGGGCCAAACAGAAACTGAAAGTGCTGCTGGAAATTGAGAAAGGCTTTGAAGGTAAAGGAGAGATGAACGATGGATCATTTTGACGAAAAAATGAAAATCTATGCCCGAAGGGAAACCGTTTCCGTCCCGGAAGGTTTTGACGAAAAAATAGAGCAGCAATTAGTCGGGCTTGTGGCAGGGAGAAGCAAAACAAAAGCGGGGTTTAAGGTACTGCTCATAGCGTCGGTATTCCTGGTTCTGTCGGCAGTCACGGTTATC
>LOEZ01000071.1 GCA_001516055.1 Gracilibacter sp. BRH_c7a | reverse complement strand
TCGACTTGCATGTGTTAGGCACGCCGCCAGCGTTCGTCCTGAGCCAGGATCAAACTCTCCATAAAAAATATTACAGAGCATTGATCTGCTCGTTTTTTACTCATTGATTATTTGACGAGTCTAGCTTAATTCTTATTCTTGTTGTTCAGTTTTCAATGACCCGTAATGTCGCTGTCTCTCTGCGACGGAATTGTATTGTGACAAACTTTGCTGACGTATGTCAACTGGCAAATTATTCTTGTTCTTGTTTACATTGTTGGAGCCAGTTACTTACATCGTTCTGTTTGCAACATTTGATACTATATCATTTCTAGCTGAAGGTTTCAAGCCTCTAAATACAGTCAAAGAATGCCATTATCTTTAAATCAGTTTGCTTAGCTCGCTATACCTCTTAATATCTAAATTATAATCTTTTTCTTGATAATTAATAATATTTAAGCTAATCAATCTTCTCTTGGTCTCATAGTAGGGAATAAGATAACATCTCGAATTGATGCTGAATCCGTAAGCAGCATAACTAATCTATCTATTCCGACTCCTAAACCGCCTGTCGGGGGGAGACCATATTCCAAGGCCTGAACAAAATCCTCATCCATCATATGTGCTTCATCATCCCCTTTTTCTCTTTCGGCCATTTGTTTTTCAAATCTACCCCTCTGATCGATAGGATCATTTAACTCTGAAAAAGCATTAGCTGTCTCTCTGCCGTAAATGAACACTTCAAATCTATCGGTAAACTCTGGATTAAGGGCATTCCTCTTTGCCAAAGGTGAAATCTCAACAGGATGACCTATGATGAAAGTAGGTTGAATCAGTTTCGGTTCTACGAATTCTTCAAAAACTGCATTGATTATCTTTCCTCTGGTATCATCTTTATTTACACTTAGTCCCTTGGCTATTGCTGCCTTTCTTGCTTCTTCATCAGTATTTATTTCTGTAAAGTCAATACCGGAATATTCCTTTATTCCATCTATCATTTGTAATCGACGCCACGGTTTAGCAAAGTTAATTACTTCTCCTTGATATTCTATCTCTAAATTATTGTTTACTTTTTGAACAATATAAACAACCATGTCTTCCATCAAGTTCATAATATCTTCGTAGTTCGCATAGGCCTGATAGAGTTCCATCATTGTGAATTCCGGGTTATGTTTGATAGATATACCCTCGTTACGGAAGTTACGTCCGATTTCAAATACTTTTTCAAACCCGCCAACAATTAATCTTTTTAAGGGTAGCTCCAGGGCTATCCTCAAGTACAAATCTATATCCAAGGCATTATGATGGGTTATAAAAGGTCTGGCAGCTGCCCCACCGGGAATAGTAATAAGTGTAGGTGTCTCTACTTCAAGGAAACCATTGAGTTCCAAATACTCGCGCATGGCCCTGATTATCTTACTCCTAGTGACAAAGGTTTCGCGCACCTCGGTATTCATTATCAAGTCCAGATATCTCTGACGATAACGAGTTTCCACATTAGTGAGGCCATGGAATTTCTCAGGCAGTGGTCGCAGTGATTTAGATAAAAGGGTTATTTCCTGAGCCCTGACAGAAATCTCCCCTTTCTGAGTTCTGAAGACCAATCCCTTGATGCCTACAATATCTCCAATGTCATAAGTAGAAATTATTTGAAAGGTTTCTTCTCCAACTGCATCCATTCGTATGTAAACTTGAATACGTCCTTCCATATCTTGAATATGAAGAAAAGCGGCTTTCCCCTGATCACGTTTAGACATAATACGGCCAGCAATTGATACCTGTTGACCTTCTAATTCAGGAAAATTATCAATAATTTCCAATGACATGTGTGTCCTTGAATAACGATCTGCGTATGGCTCGATTCCTTGACTGTTCAGTTTTTCAATTTTTTCTAAACGTACTCGCATGAGTTCGTTAACATTTTCCAGATGATTGTCCATGATTATAATCCCCCAAGCTTTGCTTCTTTTCATAGTATAACAAAAATAGTTACCCGTTAGCACTCAGCCCGTAATACCTTTCTGGTATTACGGGCTGAGTGCTAAGGTATATTTATAACTCTTATTCCATGTAAACTTAAAATCTTAACGTATATCGATTATTTCATACCGTATTATCCCTGCCGGAACGCTTACCTCTATGGTATTACCCTTGGAATGCCCCAGTACTGCTTTACCAACAGGAGATTCATTAGAAATCTTATTTACGGCTGGATCAGCTTCTGCTGATCCCACAATAGTATATTCCTCATTTTCCCCCATTTCGATGTCTTTAAGCATAACAGTACTTCCCAAAACCACTTGGTCTCTTTGCTCATTATCATCTATTATCTTAGCATTTCTAAGCATTTTTTCCAGAGTCATTATCCGCCCCTCGATGAATGCTTGCTCGGTTTTGGCATCTTCATACTCGGAATTCTCAGAAATATCACCGAATTCAATAGCTTGTTTGATCCTTTCAGCAACTTGCTTTCTTCTCTGGGTTTTTAGAATCTCTAATTCTTCTTCAAGCTTTTTTAGTCCGGCCAGAGTTAATATTACTTCTTTTTCGGGCATAAAAATAACCCTCCCTCTCTTCCCTTTCTTGCATGCCTATTGCGGAATCTGATACCTAGTTCATGGAAAAACATTGTATGTGACACATTATATACACATGTAAAAAAAATATACACTGTAATATTCTTCCTAGTTAATAATACTCGTTATTATAATTAACCTCTAAATTATTGTCAAGCAATTTCAAATATCCTTATCCGTACATTAAGAATTTCTATTCTGTAAACACTTTTCTAAAAATAGTTTTTATTTCCTCTGGATCATGGCTTTTCATTATCTCGTTTCTATAATCAGCTGCGTTTCTTATTCCTTTAAAATACCAAGAAGCGTGTTTGCGTATCTCATTGACTCCAATCTTCTTCCCTTTATATTTTAATATTTTTTCGAAGTGAAGTAGTAGAATGCGCAGTTTTTCCTTATTATCCGGTTCAAGTTCCTTCAACTCACCATTTTCTAGAAAACCCTGTGTTCGACCAATCAACCAAGGGTTCCCTAAAGCACTTCTACCGATCATCACTCCATCACAACCGGTTAGTTCAATCATCCTACTGGCATCTTGGGGTGAGGTAATATCTCCGTTACCAATCAGGGGAATTTTGATCTTTTTCCTAATAGAGTTAATATACTTCCAATCTGCTTTACCGGAATAGAACTGTTCCCTTGTTCTAGCATGTACTGTTACCATGCTAATACCAACCGCCTCAAGTCTTCCAGCAAGCTCTGGCGCATTTATCTCACTAGAGTTCCACCCTAAGCGTATCTTAGCGGTAACCGGTATATCTACAGCCTTGACTACTTGCCGCGCAATTTCTTCTGCAAGGGGGATATTCCTGAGCAGAGCTGCACCTTCTCCATTTTTCACTATTTTAGGTGTAGGACAGCCCATATTCAAATCAATAATATCAGCACCATGCTCAACCACTCTCTTAGCAGCTTCAGCCATACTATCTGGTTCAGAACCAAAAATTTGAACAATACGGGGTTCAGCCTCTCCAAGCAAGTTAAGCATTTGGATTGTCTTAGAATTATTATGGAGCAGAGCTTTATCACTTATCATTTCAGTGACTGTATATTTCCCACCCAGAAGGCAAATAATCTCCCTGAAAGCCTTATCTGTTATCCCTGCCATCGGTGCCATAATAACAGGCTTGGATAAAGTATGTTTTCCTAGTTTCATGTTCTACCTCTTTTGAAAATACGAGCACTTTTTATGCTCGTATTTCTTAAAGTTCTAATTGGAAAGAAAATATCTCAATTAAGATTTTTCTCATAAATAATTAACAACCCTTCAAGAGTTAAAAAAGGATCGACTATCTCTATCATTTCGGAATCTCCAGCGATAAGTTCTGCTAAGCCTCCTGTAGCTATCACTTTCGCTTCACTTGATAATTCCTTTTTCATGAGCTGAATTATACGATCAACCTGACCACAGAATCCATAATAAATTCCAGCTTGCATTCCGCTAATGGTATTTTTACCTATGATGCTTTTAGTTTTAACTACTTCTATCCGCGGAAGCTTAGACGCTCTCTGAAACAGAGCTTCCGTAGATATCCCAATCCCAGGGGCAATTGCCCCTCCTAAGTATTCTGCTTTTGTGCTAATAGCACAGAAGGTCGTCGCGGTCCCAAAATCAACAATGATTAATGGTCCGCCGTATTTAGTGAAGGCTGCAACCGCATTAACTATGCGGTCAGCTCCTACTTCCCTAGGGTTATCATATATTATTGAGATCCCAGTCTTTACACCGGGACCTACGATAAAGGGATTAACCCGGAAATATTTTTTAATCATTTGTTCTAAGATTGGGGTTACAGGAGGTACAACGGAAGATATAATTGCACCATTTATGCTATCAAAATGGAGACCATTAAAATCAAAAAGGTTCTTCAGAATTACTGCGTATTCATCTTCGGTACTGAATTTATCTGTAGAAACTCTCCAGTGATAACTTAGTGTGTGCTCGCGATAAACCCCAAGTACAATATTTGTATTTCCTACATCAAAGACTAGAATCATTTGCAATGTCTCCCAGCAACCATTATATCTTTTCTGTGAGAGTTATATGCTTTTGCATAGAAGGCTTCATCTCATCAACAACCATAGAGAAATCTATAGCCATCACGGAGTGTGTCAGTCTGCCTACAGACAAGATATCTACACCGGTCTCGGCAACTTTTCTGATATTCTCCTCCGTTATACCTCCAGAAGCTTCGATGATTGCTTTTTTGTTTATTAATTTTACTGCTGCTTTCATATCTTCCAAGGACATATTGTCTAGCATAATTACGTCAACACCATAGTCCAAGGCATCCTGGACTTGATCTAAGGTTTCACATTCTACCTCTATCTTAACCATATGCCCTACTTTTTCTTTGACCCTGCGGATAGCTTCATCTAAACCACCTACTACGGCATGGTGGTTATCTTTCAACATAACAGCATCATAAAGCCCGAACCGATGGTTATTGCCGCCTCCGATTCTTACAGCATACTTCTGCAAGCTTCGCATTCCAGGCATAGTTTTACGTGTATCCACAATTTTTACACCAAGATCGGAAACAATATCCACCAGTCTCCTCGTCATACTAGCTATCCCGGATAAATGTTGCATAAAATTGATAGCAGTTCTTTCAGCCTGGAGTATCCCAGCCAAAGGCCCGATTACTTTCATTACAAGTGATCCTGGTGAGATCCTATCTCCGTCTTTAGCATAGGTTTCTGTCCGAATGCGGGAGTCAACTTTTTGGAAAACCATTTCGGCAATATATCCACCACAGACAATTCCATGTTCTTTAGCGTATATTTTGGCTTCTCCTAGATGATCATCTGGGATTATCATTGTGCTCAAATCCCCTGTACCAATATCTTCTTTTAGGGCTCTTTCAATTAATTCGTTATACTGAAACATAGCTGACATGTTTGTCTCCCCTTTTAAAAGCGGAATGTTTCCGCCATTCCTCATCTGGAACTGGGTAATCACTTCGATAGTGCCCACCCCTGCTCTCTTGGCGTTTGAAAGCTGATTTAACAATAATAGAACCAAGTGTGAGCATATTTCCAAGTTCAAGTTCAGGGATTTTTATCCGTGGAACAAAAACTTCTTTTAATCTTTCTATCCTAGCATATGCATCTGACAGGCCTTCTGTATTACGAATTATTCCTACTCGATCCCACATGATTTCTCGGAGTTCTGCTCTTATTCTTTCTATATCTGTCTTATATCTTCTACCACTAGTTAAGTGTTCTGTGAAGGGCTTAGCTTTTTCCCATTTGGAAAGCTTTCCAGCTTCTTTCTCTAGCTTCTGTGTAATAGTTTCTGCAAACACGAGGCCGTCTAGTAAAGAGTTACTGGCAAGCCGATTCGCACCATGTACTCCATTACAGGCACATTCCCCACAAGCGTACAAATTAGGAAGGCTGGTTTGTCCAGAATTGTCAACTCTAATACCCCCCATTATGTAATGGGCAGCTGGCCCAACCGGAACAGGAGTAGCAGAAATATCTATGCCATACTGCAGGCAGGTTTTATATATTTTAGGAAATCTTTCTTGAACTTTTTGAGAGTGAATATAGCTAAAGTCCAAGTACACCGTACCGGTCTTCATTTGTTCCCAAATCGCTCTGGCCACAACGTCTCTTGGTGCTAGTTCTTGCCCTGGGATATCTGCCATAAATCTTTTGCCTTGAGCATTTAATAGTAGTGCTCCTTCTCCCCGAGCAGCTTCAGAGATTAAGAAACTAGGAACCCCAGGGATGAGTAACGCCGTTGGATGGAACTGAATGAATTCCATATCCATAAGCTCAGCTCCTGCACGATAAGCAGCAGCAATTCCATCTCCCGTAGTCACCGCAGGGTTAGTAGTATGTTTATATAGCTGCCCTAAACCACCTGTCGCAATAATAACAGCTTTGGATAACCACGCCTCCAACTTATACTTATTATCCAGAACTAAAACACCAATTACTTCATTATCATCGTTCTTAAGGAGATCTATGACAAAATAGTTTTCTTTTACTTGAATAGAACTATTCCGTACTTTTTCAACTAGTGCCCGCTCGATCTCACCACCGGTAGCATCACCTTTGGCATGCAGGACCCTCTTTTTGCTATGTGCCCCTTCAGTGGTAAAGTTCAGCTTATTTTCAGACTTATCGAATTGAGTACCTAGTTCAATTAACTTTCTAACAGAGTCTGGGCCCTTCTCAGCCAATATTTTGACAGCACTAAGGTTACATAAACCAGCCCCAGCCTTGATTGTATCTCCGTAGTGAAACTCCGGGGAATCTTCAAGGTCAAGAGCTACAGCAATGCCTCCTTGAGCATGCTCTGTGTTACTTTCCATAATATTTTTTTTGGTCAGGATAGTTATTTCATACTTTTTGCTGAGATTAATTGCCGTAAATAATCCTGCTATACCACTTCCCAGAATAAGAATCTCGGTATACTTTACATTAATATTATTCTTGTCCCAAGGAATTAGATATTCATTGTCTTGCATATCTATCTATCTCCACTCATTCCCCAAATAAATATTTTATTTAGAAACAGTCAGCATTCTTTCTAAAGCCCCAATGGCCTTTAGCCTGATTTCCTCAGGCACTGTGATTTGGGGTGAAAGGTTTCGCAAAGCATCTCTAACCTTTTGTAAACTTGTTTTTTTCATATTAGGGCAACGCATATCATCTGAGGCCATATAAAACTTCTTATCTGGACAACGTTTTTGTAGTTCATGTAAAATACCACATTCTGTCCCGATAATAAACTCTTTTGCAGGAGAACTTTCGGCATACTTAATTATCCCTGCCGTAGACCCGACATAATCCGCTTCTTTCCAGACCTCTTCCCGACACTCAGGATGCACTAAGACTTTAGCTTCCGGATTCTCAGCTCGTGCCTTCAGAACATCTTCTTTTCCCAACCGATGATGGGTAGGACAAAAACCTGGCCAATATTTAATCTTCTTATTAGCCTTGGCAGCGACAAATTTCCCGAGATTCTCATCAGGAACAAATAAAATATCTTCATTCAGCAAGGAATCAACTACTTTTTGAGCATTTGAGGAGGTACAACATATATCACTTTCTGCTTTTACTTCCGCAGATGAATTCACATAACAAACTACTTTAGTACCAGGGTGTTTTGCTTTCTCCTCCCTTAACTCTTCAGCATCCACCATATCTGCCATTGGGCATCCTGCATTGATATCGGGAAGAAGTACAATCTTATCCGGAGAAAGAATAGCAGCACTTTCAGCCATGAAGTGCACGCCACAAAACACAATGACATCCGCTTCCGTAGCAGCGGCCTTCTGTGCTAACTGAAGGGAATCCCCTACGAAATCTGCAATATCTTGTACTTCATTAGGTTGATAATAATGAGCAAGAATTATAGCATTTTTTTCTTTGCGCAATTCTTTTATCTCAGCAATTAGCTGCTGTTGATGCCTGTTATCCATCTATCATTTTTCCTTTCCCTAAAAAACGACGCCTTTTTTCTAAATTCTATGCTTCAAGGTAAAATGTGTCAAGCCCGTACTCCATGTGTTTCCTGAGTAAGGGTCGTATCTATAGAGTTATTATGATCCACAAAAACAATTTTGGGAGTATAGTTCTTAACCTCCTCATCATTTAGCATAGTATAAGTTATAATTATAACCTCGTCCCCGACCTGAACAAGACGAGCCGCAGCTCCATTGAGACAAATTGTTCCTGAATTTTTTGGCCCGGGTATAACATATGTCTCCAATCTAGCTCCATTAGCATTGTTGACGACTTGTACTTTTTCATTAGGTAATATATCAGCTTCTTCCATCAGATAACTATCAATCGTTATACTTCCTATATAATTAAGGTTGGCTTCAGTAACCTTTGCCTTATGAATCTTTGATTTCATCATATGTCTAATCATTCTCTTATGCCTCCAATAATATATTATCAATCAAACGAGTTGAACCGAACCAGACTGCCAAAGATATTACAACAGTACCCTCAATCTTTTCAAAGCGTTCCAAATTATGTGCATTACGAACTTCTACATATTCAATTTTCCCTTTAGACCCTTTGCTTATTCTATCTTTAATTGTTGTGATAATCACATCAGGGTCGGTTTCCCCTTCAGTAATCAAAACTGCTCCTTCTCGCAGGGATTGATAAATAATAGGAGCTTGTTGTCTTTCCTCTGAACTTAGGTAGGAATTGCGAGAACTCATAGCTAATCCATCTTGTTCCCGAACCGTGGGAAAAGCTATTAACTGTACAAGGATGTTCAAATCTTTTACCATTTTGTTAATAACTATGAATTGTTGATAATCCTTTTGTCCGAAGTAAGCTATATCGGGCAATACAATATTAAATAGTTTATTAACAATTGTTGCTACTCCCTGAAAATGACCAGGACGTTTACTTCCACATAGTATCTCACTTATTCGGGAAACGTTTATTGTCGTAAGACTTTGTCCATCAGGATACATCTCTTGAACGGATGGGACAAATAGCATGTCCACTCCGGCCTCCTGTGCCAAGCGAGAATCCCGCACTAAATTACGAGGGTAGCGATCAAAATCCTCATTCTCTCCGAACTGCAAGGGATTAACAAAAATGCTCATTATTATATATACTTTTTCCCGATCTCCATCATCTTTTCTGGCATTTTCTACCATACTGAGGTGTCCATAATGCAAATGACCCATTGTAGGAATAAGTACGATTATCTTTCCTTGTTCCCTGGCAAGATGAATATTTTCTCTTAATCCGCTTATATACTCGGTTATTTTCATGCGTCTTCATCTCCTTTTACATTTCTGGTAACACCTAATAGTTTCTTTAACTCTAGCAACATCTCTTGATTATAATTTCCTCCGATAAGATTATTTCGTTCTTCACCCACTTCCAACGCCAGCCTTCCTAGTCCTTTATAGGTCTCTTTAAGGTCCCATGGTATTTCTTGCAAATGCTTTCTAACAACTTCTGTATCTCCTCTTGCTATAGGTCCGGTAAGTGCATAAGGCAATCCAACTTTTTCAATATTATGATAAGAACCTGACATCAATGGTAAAAGAGATTGGAGAGCACTTTCCTTATCGATTCCTGCTTGTTCAAAAAGTTTAACAGCTAGATATGCCAGAGAAACCAAATAATTTGAAGCGGCTACAGCCCCCGCATGATACAGCGTTTTCTGAGTCGGATCTATCTTGTGCGGTATTCCACCCAATATCTCAACCAGAGCTTCCCCAAGTTCTTCACTTTCTTGGCAATTCCCTTCAATCCCAAAGTGTGTTCCTTGCATTGACAACAATGCCCTGTCAATATTGGCAAAGGCCTGGAGAGGATGGATAGATAGATATCCTACAGGTAAATCCTTCTCTTTACACATTATTTCCGAGCGTAAAGATCCTGAACAGTGAATCCAAATCTGACCAGGTCTGTTTTGTTTTTCAATAGTCAATTGAATGGCAACTTCTTCAATAGAACCGTCCTGGGTAGTAATAAACAAGATATCGGCTGCTCTAGCTAATTCATTCAGTCTCAGACGTGTCGTCGGAAGATAGGCACAAAAACGTTCATATGATTTATTACTACGGGTATTAACCCCTATACACTCACAACCAGCATCATTCAAAAGAGTAGCAATAGTTGTTCCAACTACACCTGCTCCGATTATGCCAAATTTAACAGACAAATAAAAACACCTCTCTATAGGTGAAGGTGTCTAAGATTCTGCCTTCACCGTCTCAGTACTATATCCAAGCGGCTTATGCTCATATTCTTCTCAATTAACAAAAAAATACTTTTATGTAGACAATCTTAACTTATGTTTAAGGTACAATTCCCCTTAGGGATATTGTCCACCACATCCTGTCCATTATATGACATAAAACTCTATTAAAAAAGTATTTTTTTTACCTCGCCTTCTCCTTTAGTAGATATTATTGGTTTACCAGAAGGCAGAATCATATTGGGAGCTATTTCTCTTAGTGGTGCAAGAACGAATTCTCTCTTTTCCATATAAGGATGAGGTATTATCAACGTATCAGACTGTATAGCTAAATCTCCATATAGCAGTATATCTATATCAATTTCTCTTGGTCCCCAATGAACACGTCTTTGTCTGCCCATTGCGCTTTCTATTTCCAGACAAGTTTGTAGCAGTGATTCGGGATCAAGGCGGGTATCTATTAGTATGACTTGATTTAGAAATAATTGTTGTTCTACCCCTCCCCAAGGTTCTGTCTCATAGATGCTGGATATTTTTTTAATGTCAATTTGGGGCACTCTGTTAAGATGATTAAGGGATTTCTCCAAATTGTCATACCTGTTACCTTCATTAGTACCTAGACTTAAATATGCAATCATATTTGCTTCTCTTTTGTTATTTCTACAGAAACATCTTTAAATACCCCCGGTATCGGAGCATTTGGTTTATGCACGACTACTCTTACTCCTGTACAGTCAAGTTGTTCAAGTAGTTTAATACCAATACTATCTGCAAGAGTTTCAATTAATCTGAATTGTTCTCTTTCCACACTTTTCTGGATGATTGAATATACTTCAACATAGTTAACTGTTTCGGATAGTTGATCCATCTTCATGGATACATTTGTCGATAAATGTATATCCACATCAACTATGAACCTTTGTCCAATTATTCTCTCCTCTTCCAACACACCATGATGGGCATAAAACTCCATCCCTTTAAGGCGAATAATTCTACTTTCCTTCATAATCCACCCCTCTTTTGCGTCTGATAATTTGATCGACCATTAAGGCAGCCTTTTTATTCTCTAACACATCATGTACTCGCAATATATCAACTCCTGCAACAATCCCCAAGGTCCCCAGTGCTATTGTTGGTTCAAGTCTTTGTTCAACAGGAATGTCTAGTGTTCGACCTATAACAGATTTCCGTGATACTCCCAGAAGAATGGGGAACCCCAGTATTTTTAGTTCTTCCAGTCTGCTTAAGACTTCCATGTTTTGTTCCGGTGTTTTTCCAAAACCTATTCCTGGATCAATAATAATCTGATTTTGACTAATTCCGTTATCCAAAGCTATATCAATACTTTGAGACAAAAATTCAATGATTTCTCTCATTAAGTTATCATAATTAGTATTGTTTTTATTGTGCATTATTACTATTGGTGCTTTATATTGACCAATGATTTTAGCCATTTTAGGATCTTTCTGAAGACCCCAGATATCATTAATCATATGAACGCCAGCTTCCAAGGCCTTCTCTGCTACTTCTGCTTTTTGAGTATCTACCGAGATGGGAACGGGACAACCTTTAACTAGCTCAGTAATTATTGGTTTCAGCCTCTCCCATTCTTCCTCAGCGCTAATACTCACGTATCCAGGACGAGTTGATTCTCCACCTATATCTATTAAATCAGCACCTTGAGTAACCATGCTTTCAGTTTGCTCTAGAGCATATTCATGATTAAGGAACATGCCACCATCAGAAAAAGAATCTGGAGTTACATTCAGTATTCCCATAATCATGGTTTTACTGCCCAATTCTAAAATTTTCCCTCTACAGTCCAAATTTAAAGAAGGTGAATTATTTACTTTAGGCAGTAATTGGTTTAACGCTTCAGCTACTCCCTTTAATCCGAAGGGTTGAGCTCTTAATTTTAAGGCTAATCTCTTTAATTGTTTCTCGTTACCCATCAAAAGCACATCAGTTTCGGATATCCCATTGACTACAACCTCGCGATGAACGGCAGCATCTCCTCCTAGGGATAACATCTCCTGTTTTAAAATATGAGCCGCTGCTAATCGCACCTTATCCAGCTTAATAACACGTGTTATTGCCTTACCCTTCATATAGTTAATTCCAGCAGTGTCTACCCCTATCTGGATCAGGGCTTTCTCTGCCTGTTGGAGATTCTCTATCTTTAACCATCGCATATTATAAGGCATGTAAAATCCTCCCTGTTTATTAGCTTACTCATATTCTCTCGAAATTATTTTGTTGGACTCTAATAATGTATTTATCCTCTTTTCCCAACAGTATAAATATAACTGGTATTGTTTGGCAAGTACAAATTAAAAAGAGAAGACTTATTCTAGCCTTCTCCAAAACATCCATTAGTTTATTAAAATTATTTCATTGCTCTAATTGATTGGCATAATTCATAGTATATCCGCCCTTATAAGAAGGTATTGTTACAATTTCTCGTACTATATCCGCCTTCATTCCAGCTTGTCTAAGAGGAAGAGCTTCTAACTTTGTGACATAGTCTACTAACTTGTTCTGGTCACCTATCGCTAAAATCTCATATGAAGATTCTCCTGTCCTACTAATAGGAACAGAGTTAACAAGAATAGTGGAAGTCCCGCTCATGACGATAGAAGTCGGACCAACTATCCTTTGTCCATTAACGCTGATTGCTTCAGCTCCTGCGAATTTCATGGTGTTAATTATCCGTCGTAAATCATCTGTATTGAGTGGGAAAGGTACCTGAGCATCGTGCACACTATCGTTTATAACCATTTTTATACCAGGGCCTTGGACAGAAATTGTACCATCTGCGATTTTGAGCTGGTCCAGTTTGGCAATCAGAAATGGATTCTTCAAATCTTCGTTTCTGGCTTTTTCCAGTTCACCGGTTAACTTCTTATATTCTTCCTGTAAGAGATTATTCTTATCCTGTAAGGTTTGCAAGACAGCATTTGTCTGTGCGAGCCTCTCTTTTTGAATTTCTTCGGTGATATCTACTTCCTTCTGCGCCTGTACTTGAAGAGAGATGAGAAAACCTATAGCCACGGCGGCGATAGTAGCCACAGTTATAATATGTTTATTAAACATCTCTAACCCTCCTTAACCGGCTCAGCATAACGATAATTATACTCCTTGGCAGCTGGGATAATTATTGGCTCTTCCGGAACCTCTAGTGTACGAGTTATTCCATATTGTTGTTGGTATTCTCCAAGCTTATCCCAAAAATAGAACTGAAGCGCAGATTGGAGATTATTTTGATTTCCTATAGCCAATATCTCATAAGGAGGCATCTGTCTTGTCCCGTTAATCTGAATATAAGCTCCGCTGCAGAAAATCTCAGCATGTGTTGTTATTCGCTGGTCATTAACGGCGATGGCTTCCGCACCACCATTCCAGAGAATATTAACCAATGACCTTATATATTCCTCATGGATAACATAGTTTGCAAATTGGGAAGTACGTTCTTCCTGATCAGAATCATCCAGAATAATTCTAATGCCTGAACCCGTAAGCGGAGTAAAACCGGCATTTAATCTACCCTCTTCAAGTTGTTCCGAAGCTAAAGCTGCTGCACTTTGTCCAGCCTGTAGCCGAGTAAGCTCCTTCCAGAGTTTTTCGTTCTCTTTGGTCAATTGTTCATTTTCTATCTCCAACTGAAGAAGGCTTGGCAGATTTGAGTCTGGACGGCTTACTTCACCAGTTTTTTGATATGCTTTAACAATAATCATTGAAAAGATACCAACTATCAGCATACTCACTGTTATCAGGATAATTGCCGACTTATTTTTTATTGGCATCTCATTCACCTCGATTTAGAATAAATTAATCAAATTAATCATTTAAAGGCTTTAAGAAAAGGACACCCCTAAGGGTGTCCTTGTATTTACTCACTCAACCAAGAATCTCCTGCCTTATCATAGGCTAGGATTTCCTCAGGTTTAAAGTACAAGGCTATTTCCCTCTCAGCACTTTCTACAGAGTCTGAACCGTGAATTATATTTCTGCTGATATCGACAGCATAACTCCCTCTTATAGAGCCGGAAGCAGCATTTGCGGGATTGGTGGCCCCCATCATTTCTCTAGCTAGAGATACAACATTCTTGCCTTCCCATACCATAGCAACGATCGGTGAAGATATAATGTACTCTACAGTAGGTTCAAAGAACGCTTTGCCTTTGTGTTCCTTATAATGTTCTTCAGCAAGCTTTCTATCTACCTGCATTAGTTTCAGAGAAACAAGTTTTAATCCCTTTCTTTCGAACCGAGAAATTATTTCTCCAATCAAACTTCTCTGAACAGCATCTGGCTTGAGCATTAAAAATGTTTTTTGCAACTGAGTATCCTCCTAATCAATTGTTAATCTTATTCTAATCCTGTTCTAGGAAGTCTCATTCGACTTCTCTTCTTCCTGCTTGTCACCCGAAGCAATAACAGTTTCTTTGACTATTTCTTCATCTTCAGATTTATCTTCATCCTCATTCAGCTCCTGAGAATTATCAATCTTACGCGTATCATCAAAACGTGCAATTATCTCTCGGAATGTTTCTGCTTCTAATGTTTCATTCTCCATCAAGCCTTCAGCGATAGCATGGAGAATATCCATTTTTTCATTGATTATATCTTGAGCCTTTTGATAGGACTCATCAATAATTCTGCGCACCTCATTATCAATAGCCTGGGCTACGGATTCACTATAATTTCGATCTCGGGAGATATCTCTTCCTAAGAATACTTGCTGCTCTTTGTGTCCGAAGGTAACAGGTCCTAGCTCTTCAGACATTCCAAGTTCAGTAATCATCTTTCTGACAATTCCGGTTGCACGTTCCAAATCATTAGAAGCCCCCGTGCTTATCTCATGCAGAACCAATGCCTCGGCCACTCTTCCTCCAAGAAGCATAGTCACTTGATCAAGAAGTTGAGACTTGGTCATATAGTTTCGATCTTCCTTAGGCAAGAGCAAAGTATAGCCCCCAGCATTGCCTCTAGGAATAATGGAAACTTTATGAAGAGGGTCGGTATGGGGCAGGTATTCACCGATTAAAGCATGTCCAGCTTCATGATAAGAAACCAATTTCTTTTCAAAATCACTAATCACTCTGCTTTTTTTCTCAGGACCTGCTATTACTCTTTCAATCGAGTCTTCCAAGGCTTTCATGCCAATCTTCTTCTCATTACGACGAGCAGAAAGCAGAGCAGCTTCATTAATTAAATTTGCTAAGTCTGCCCCTGTAAAGCCTGGTGTTCTCCGCGCCAAAACGCTTAAATCAACTTTTGGCATTAAGGGCTTACCTTTTACGTGAACTCTAAGAATTTCTTCCCTACCCTTGATATCAGGAAGAGTGACCACAACCTGTCGGTCAAATCGCCCAGGTCGAAGAAGTGCTGGGTCTAAGATATCCGAACGGTTGGTAGCAGCTATTATAATAATTCCTTCATTTCCGGTAAAGCCGTCCATTTCTACCAGAAGCTGATTCAGTGTTTGTTCGCGTTCATCGTGTCCACCACCTAATCCAGCACCACGTTGACGTCCGACAGCATCTATTTCATCGATAAAAACTATACAAGGAGAATTCTTTTTTGCTTGGTCGAATAAATCCCTAACCCTGGATGCTCCAACTCCGACAAACATCTCAACAAAGTCTGAGCCACTAATGCTAAAGAATGGAACTCCAGCTTCACCTGAAACTGCTCTAGCCAGTAAGGTCTTCCCTGTTCCTGGAGGACCAAAGAGAAGTACCCCTTTTGGTATTTTGGCCCCAATCTCACTAAACTTTTTGGGTGCTTTGAGAAATTCTACTATCTCTTCCAATTCTTCTTTAACTTCGTCTACTCCCGCAACATCCTTAAAAGTAATCTTATGATCGTCCGTCACAAGTCTGGCTTTACTTTTTCCGAATTGCATTACTTTGTTGCCGCCACCTTGTGTCTGCTGCATCATATAGAAGAATAACCCAAATATTAAAATGAATAGAATTAACGTTGGTAGAATCGAAAACCACCACGGAGTTGTAGGAGGTGGGTCAAATTTGACGTTCAAATTATATTTTTCGAAATCGTCAATTATTTTCTGGTCACCCCTAGGACCATTGACTTCGTATGTTTTACCATCTTTCATCTTGACAGTATAAACGTTAACCTGATCATCAACTACTGCTGAAACTTCACTAACCTTGCCCGAAGCAATCGCTTGCTTAAATCCATTATAATCAAGGCTTTTATCTATCTCAGCAGGAGGATTGGCCCATTTAATTAGAAGTATGGCGAGTAAGATAATCAATAAGTAAACTGCGACATTTTTGAATATTTTCAAATCCGTAGATCCTCCTCTCTTACGGGAACAATGACAGACATCCATAAAAACAATACGAATATTATAACACGGTGATTTTTTTTTTACAATCAATTCAAACTGGAGTATGACTCACATTGTAGTAATTAAACAGTATAGTTTTGAAGATGTTGAATCGACTGGGATTAGGCTATCACTTCGACAAACTCCAGGTATCCATATTACAAGATCTTTAGTAGCAATTACAGGCAGTGTATCTCGTTCTTTAGCCGTGATTCCTTCATCTTGAAATACCTTCTTAATTGCTTTATGCCCTATTTTTTTAAAATACATACGGTCTCCCGGCTTTCTAGCTCGATACACTAAAGTCTGATTTAATTTGGTGAACTGAAGTTCGTCAATCTCAGTAGACCAGATAATCTCCTTTTCTGTTACACATGATTTCTGAATTCCTACTCGTAAACCTGCTTCTGGAATCTCAACCCATATCCCCAAATTTAAGTGCTTTTCGTCTGTTTGATAGTATGGTAAATATTCATCTACTTGTTCTAGTTCTCTCCTAAAAAAGAAAAAGCCATTCTTCGTAGCTTCAACCCACATTCCTGGTAAATCCTGACGCCAGCCTGTTTTTATTCCTTCATCAATTATCAATATGATGAACTTATAATCTAGTCCTCGGGTCTCTCCAGTAATCCGAGTAGCTGCTCTGCGTAATAAACGAGAAAGAATGGCCTTTGGTTGTTCCCATGCTTCAAGAGAAATAACTACTTTATTATCACTTTCATACGTACAGTATCTATCCCAGATAATATCCACTTGGTTGTTAATGTAATCCTCATCCCAACGTAGTATTTCGGCAGTCCTACCCAGAGCTTGTTGGATTTTATCATTATATTTTCTTTCTAGTTCCGGTAAAAGTTCAATTCTAATCCTATTGCGATCATAAATTGGTTCAAAGTTGCTTTTATCAATAGCATATGCAAGCTTCTGCTCTTGACAATATTCGATAATCTCTGCTTTTAAGACAGAAAGAAGAGGCCTGATAACATTTCCTTTTCGAGGATAGATACCTGCTAAGCCGGTAGTTCCACTTCCTCTGATAAGACGATAAAGAACTGTCTCAGCCTGATCATCTAAATGGTGAGCTGTAGCTAGTAAATCGCAACCATAGCGCTGCATGTCTTCCTGCCAACGTTTATAGCGCCAATCTCTGGAAGCCTCTTGAAACCCCTTTTTAACTATCTCAGCATTTTCTTTAGCATTAAACTCGTGCAAAATAAATTGAACACCCCATTTTTGGGCTATGTTCCTTACTAGCTCTGCTTCTTCCTCTGCTTCCTCTCTTACCCTGTGGTTAATATGACTTATTATCAAAGATATATTCAGATTCTTATTTTCATTCATATATCGCCAGATAATATGCCCCATAGCAATGGAATCAGGCCCGCCTGAAACCGCAGCTAATATCCTAGAATGGGGAAGGATTAACCTCGGTAAAATTTCCGTACTCAATCTGGCATACATTTACCGTCTCTCCTACAATTGATAACCTCTTTATATGTATTCTCTATCTATTTTTGCATTTTGTCAAAGGGTCTATTATTCTAACTTTCATATTATTACCCATATCCTTAATTTCTAATAAACAAATAATAGCTTCTATCTTAATATGCTGTATTCTTTTAATAATTATTAACCTTCTATATCCTTTCTTTGTAGCACTAATACTACTCCATCATCTTCTAGGCATCCATCCGCAAGTCTTATCGCTTCTTGGACAATATTATCTGCTAATTCCTGTGAACTTTTGCATCTAGTATTCTCTAGATACTCTCTTAACCAATCACTTTCTGTTTTAACCACATCCAACACTCCATCCGTTACGATAACTAATATTTGGTCCTTAAATACTACATCGATCACAGGGATATCAATGTCATTCAGAATTCCAACAGGAAGACTGGAAGTTACAACGGTTTCTACCCTATCTTTACTTATGATATAAGTGGGAGCAGCCCCAATCTTGATTAAGCTTGCCGACTGAGCATCCAAGTCTAAAACAGTCATATCAACTGTCACAAAACTTTCTTCTGGGGAACGGAGGACTAAGATTGAATTCAAAGCCTTTACAGCACCTTCAGGCTCGAACCCCGTACTTAGCAGTTGTTCTAAAATAGTTAGTGCCGCAGAACTCATTCTAGCTGCTTCTTCTCCTACCCCCATTCCATCACAGACAATTACAGCACTCTTGTGTTGAGAAAGTGGAATAGAATTATAATTATCTCCACTAATACTATTACCGCTCTTGATAAAGGAGCCTACTCCGATATCGAATTTTTGACGATGATGCCGCGACCAGACTAAAGGTTTTCCTTCTTCGATATTGTGTCTGGAGTGTAGCTCACGAGCCAGGTGTCCAATTACTTGAGAAACATTTCTATACTGATCAGCTAAAGCTTCCCTGTTTAAAGCTAAGCGTTTCTGCCATACTTCTCTATCTTTTTGTTGCTCCATAATAAAACGCGCAGCGATAATCATTTCTTGGAGCCTACCACAGTACTTTTTCCACTCTGGTGGCAAATCTTCTATTTGTGCTTCCTCAAAATCTAGTTCAGTCTCTTGGTAAACAAATAAATCAAACATAAAGTTGTAAGTACGATAGAACTCTCTCTCCCAACAATAATTAACTGTAGGACAATTTTTACAAACCCTTTCCACTAAAATATTCATCAATTCTGGAACTTCAGGCTTTAGTTGTGATTCGAGTCCAGCGGCTTGAAAACTGTAAGCAAGTTGATCAAAAATCTGGGAGAGAGTTTTCACTTTACTCACCGTAGTCTCGATTTCTGGCATTACTCTATTTCTGTTAAAAGTTTTTTCCTTTCTTTTTCCTGGGAAAATAAGAAATAGTACTAAACCAAGAGCAGAAGAATACAGATGTGAAGATAGAAAACCTTCGTTAACAAAAAAGGTTACCATGAGAACAACAGCTGTATAGGATATGGCTAAACCGATTTTACCAAAAGTTCTAAATCCTCCACAGACAAATCCTAATAATCCATATATTCCCGCATCTATTAGATTATCTATACCAAATTTCCACCTCAGTAAAAAACCGAATATTGCTCCGGCACCTGCAGCGGTACCAGCTCCAAATCTGTGGGCGATGTATAGAACAAAAAAACCAAGAACAACAACTTGGAAGTTTATCTGTCCAATATTCAATCCTTGTAAGCCACTAAGTAAAACAGTAAGAGTCAAAATCCATGCTAAACCTTGTTCCCCATTAAAACTACCTTTCATTAAACTATCTTTATGTTGTAAAGCATAGTAGAAAATTATCGAAAATCCAGCTACTAAAGCACCTTGGGCTACTAAAAGTATTAATGACTCTTCCCCCAATCCCTTAACTGCCCATAAAGAGCCAATGCCAGATATCATAGTAAAGAGCGCCGTTAATATTGGTAGGATGACTAGCTCTGCTGGACGATTTTTGAGTTTGGGAATAGTAATTGCACATAACAATACACTCGGTAATACCTGCAAATATAGGATGGTACTTTGAACGGAAAATAATCCAACTATTATTCCCAGCAAACCTGGTAAAATATTTTTCTTATTATCCAGTGCTAAAACAGCGATGTAAGCTATAGCGAAAGGATATATTGAAAGAATATTTGCCCTCGCCATCAGGCAACCGAAGAGTGCTAAAAATAAGTAGATTATGAAGGACCCCGAAAAATGATTTATTACACGTTTTGCCTTTAGAGTTGCCCATTCAGCCATATGTCCACCTCTTCCATAATATGGGATAATTATAGCCTATGGCCTTTGCGAAGCTTGTCTATTCGAGTAATAGTTCCCTGCTATCATTATGGATTCTTCTGCAAGATACTTTCCTCCATGCGTTAAGAAAACAAATTATTAGATATTGTTGACACAAAACTACATTTTAAGCGAATAAAAAAGCTGTTTGTCTCTAAATTCAGAAACAAACAGCTTACTTCTTTTATCTGTTTAATCAGGAAGCTTTGGTGCTATTACAATCTCGCCTTTACGAACTAGCCCAAGTTTATCTCTAGCTAATTGTTCAATATAACTAGGTGTATTCAGCTTCTCGATATCTTCTCTCATTTTTTGGTTTTGGGTAGCTATGAGCATTCTCTGCTCAATCAGGTCATTTTTCTTTTCTGCCATAGATTTATCCAATTCATATAATTGATATGTCCAGCTCCCCGCTAAGATTAAAGCCGTCCCCATCAATATAATGAACAGCGGGTTTGTTCTTCTTTTTCTTGACTTAATTCTTTCACTCATTATCTTGAACATCCTCCGCAAGGGAATAATCTAAATCCAGTTCGTTTTCTTGTAAAATACCTACTATCTGGTATCTTTTACTCTTAGCTCTAGCTAACATGGTTGATACTGAACTTAGACTAATCTTAAGAATCTTGGCTATTTCCTCGCTGGGCCGCCCACTTTCCTTAAGCATAACAGCTTGTCTTTCTCGAAAACTCAGTTTTTCTAAACCTCTTATTTCCCAATGCACATTCTTAACTTCCTAAACCTTGTTTTCATCAACGCATTTTCTTTATTTATTTACTACATATTATGTACAAATTTACTACTTTCTAAGTATTGTTATTATAAACTTATAAAGCAACTAAATCAATACCAATTTCATTATTTTCCCTTTAGTCCTATTATTCCCTAGGAGTTTTGCCTATTCTTGTCCTAACCTTGGAATAGGTGTCTTTCCCCATTGCTTCTACTATTCTAAAGAACAGCAAAGCTAACCACCGTAATACTCCATAAGGGAAACTCATCAAACAAGTTAAAAGACGGGCTACTCCAGTAATAATGGAACCTATGGCCTTAAACAACGACTCAAATATCATTGCAATCAAACTTAAGATTTTATTGATTGTCCATTTGACTTGGCGGCTGATAAAACGAAGGTAAAGCAACAAGCCCAGCAAACTTCCCCCGAAGAGATAGAAACGCAGTTCCAGATAATTAGCTGTTTGAGCAAAATAGAAAAGTACAAGTAAAGCTATAATGGAAAAAAACAGGTCACCGATTAAAGTCGATATCCTGTTTAAACCGATACGCCAACGCACCATTCTGTAAATGTCAAAACAGACACCAACAAAGACCCCACTTAAAATAATCTTGAATATAATAGCAAACTCATTAATTTATTATTCTCTCCCTTCTGATCTAAGTAAAAACTATTTGAAGATTCGTTCCCAGACAGATTTGGATGCTGAGTCCGAGGAACGCGCTGTCGGATAATTAACGATATCTATCTGACCTTCAATCTCTACTTCAGTTTCAGTAAGGTTGAGATTTTTAATCCCTAGATTATTTCCTTTGATAACTAATCCGCCTTTATAAGTATCCATAATTATTTCTTTAGTATCAAAAGACTTTACCTTTTGCACACCTGTAACAACCATCAATTTTCTGTCCTCTATAGTCACCTTATGTTTTATCTCTTCTTTCTTGTCCATCATGTCCCCTCCTAAAACCTTCCTAACTATCATTATTCCTATTTGGAAGGATTTAGACATATGGAGAAAATTTTTTATACGTTAAATTAACACATCCTTTTTGAAATCTTTTAATATTTCAAAAAGATTATGTGCTTCATTTGCTTTAACACTATTAGGAGTATCAAGCACTTTTACCTCCAAGATATGTTGTCTCATATCTATGGTGATAACATCTCCGGGTTTAATATCTGCAGAAGGTTTAGCAATCCTTCCATTGACACTAATCTTTTCTCCCTCGCAAACATCTTTTGCTACAGTTCTTCTTTTTATTAGGCGAGATACTTTCAGATATTTATCTAGTCTCACTTTTCCAGCTCCTTTGCTTAAAAGAAACCAGGTTCCGTAGAACCTGGTTTCTTAAAAATCCTCTTTCGCCTTATATCAACTAATAAGACCTTTACTATTGAACACTTTCTTTTAAAGCTTTGCCAGCTTTAAACCCAGGAACCTTACAAGCAGGTATTGTAATTTCCTCTTTGGTCTGAGGATTTCTGCCAATACGCTCCTCACGCTTTTTAACTTCGAAGGTACCAAAACCAACTAATTGTACCTTTTCACCATCTGCCAAAGCTTTAGTAATTGTGTCAAAGACAGCAGCTACAGCTTTCTCGGCCTCTTTTTTGGTAAATTCACTTTTCTCTGCTACAGCAGCAACAAGTTCCGCTTTATTCAAGGGACTCCCTCCTAATTAATTTTAAACTTTTCCCTATATTCGATACTCAAATGGAATTTCCTTCTTATAATCCTAAAAATAAGGCTAAAGTACCATATTTTTCTTATTTTTCGCTCTTTCCCAATAATTATCCATTTCCTCCAGGCTCATTTTACTCGGTATTTGGTTCTCGTTGGTTATCGTTTTTAACATTTCAAGGAAACGTTCCTGAAATTTTTTCGTTCCCTGCCGCAAAGCATCTTCAGCATCTATGCCCAAGAAACGCGAAAGATTAACGGCAGAGAATAGTATATCGCCCATTTCCTCCTTTATTCTTTTCCCCTGTTCAATCTCTTGCTTTAGCTCATCTAACTCCTCATAGATCTTGGCTAATGGCCCTTCATAGTTACCCCAATCAAATCCAACTTTAGCTGCTTTCTCTTGAGTCTTTTGAGCAAAAAACAATGCAGGAAGACCTTTTGGGATATTAAAATAGTCTTGGTCCGTAGACCCCTTTGCTTTTTCCAACCCTTTAATGGTATCCCAGTTGACGATTACTTCTTCACTAGACTCAGCAATAACAGAACCAAATACATGAGGATGACGCCGAATAAGCTTATCCGAGATTCCTTTAATAACATCGGTAAAATAAAATTCCCCAGATTCTTCAGCTATACGGGTATGAAAGATTACCTGCAATAATAAGTCTCCCAATTCTTCACATAAATTATTCATATTTTTGGAATCTATTGCATCTATAACTTCATATGCTTCCTCTACCAGATACTTCTTCAATGTCAGATGATCCTGCTCTCTATCCCAAGGGCATCCTGCTTCAGAACGAAGCTCTGTCATTATTTCTATTAATCTATCTATTGATTTTGGCTGAATCAAAGTTTTCATATCGATAGTTATCCGGTCCTTAACCTTTTGTGTAAGCTCAAACAAAAATTCCCCTTCAGGTAGTGGATTACCAGGCAAGGCAAGAACAATCTCTAACGACTCGGAATACAAAGACAACTTATCTGCAAGATAGTTTGTGAATTCAGCTGAATCAACTTCGTGGAAACTTACATCTCTATCGGGGATGATTCTTTCGCAGGAAATACCTTCGTTGAGCATCTCTGACACTGCTTGATGATTTAAGGATATTACCAAGACTTTATCCGCTTTAGTAAGCAGTTTATATGTCCCTAGAGGAATACTATCTAAATCATCTTTACCCAAACCAATTATATGTAAAATAGGTTCCATTTTGGCCTGACCCCCTTAGACTTAAAACTCTAAGTCAAATTATACATAATTAAAAAGCTGTTAACAAATCGTCAACAGCTTTTTATTCCCTGCTTTATAGATTTCTTTTTATTGCTCCATTTGTTTTGCTAAAAAGCCTGCTGCGGTTTCTACTAGCTTATTTTCTAAATCTGCCATTTTGGTATTAGGATCTTTGGACATCAGTATGACTACACCTATGGGATCTCCTTCGGAAATAATAGGAGCGATAACTTGGCTTGTAATCTTTCCTTTGTCGTCACCTTCAGCATCTTTTAAGACCGATGCCTCCCCAGAAGTTTGAATTGTTTTCCTATCTTCCATAGCTTGTTCGGCTGCCGGGCCAAGGGGTTTATTTAAATACTCCTTTTTAGAGGCTCCTGCGACAGCTATTATTACGTCTCGGTCTCCAATACAAGCAATATGTCCAGTAGATTCGAACAGTGAATCGGCATACTCTTTGGCAAAATCCCCTAACTCACCAATCGGTGAATATTTTTTAAGTATTACTTCCCCTTCTCTGTCCACGAAAATTTCCAGAGGATCTCCTTCTCTGATTCGTAAAGTACGCCGGATTTCTTTGGGGATAACAACACGTCCAAGATCATCAATTCTTCTGACAATTCCGGTTGCTTTCACTTAAGTTCTCCCTCCTTTTTCCAAAGCAACTGATTCAATCTTAGTATATATCTAGAAGAGTTTTATTATTCATATTTTTCCATGACAGTAAAAAAAGAATAACTCTTCAATGCTTCATTTTGCGACATGTAACTGCTAAAAATAACTAAATATGTGATGGTTATAAAATTTTCCATATAAAATAAAATAGGACCTTGGGCGTAATCCCAAGGTCCTATTATCTATCTTCTATTAACCAATCTCCGGTTTAATTCCTTCTGCGTATTCAACCTTAGCCTCTTGTCGCAAGGTAGAATAATAGCTTTGAATCTTTTGTTGTTTAGCATAGTCTAAGGCATCTTTCTCCACTAATTCCTTCGCTGTATCAAATGAAGGTTTTACCCCTGGTTTGTGATCTTCTACTAAGATGACATGATAACCGAACTGCGATTTTATAGGTTCTTCAGATAAACCAACTTCGAGGTTGAATACAGCCTCTTCAAACTCCGGAACCATCCTGCCTCTAGGGAAATATCCTAAATCTCCCCCGGTTGACTGAGCAGCCTCTTCGATAGACTTTTCTTTAGCAAGCTCTGCAAAATCTGCGCCGGCTTTAAGCTCGTCTATGACTTCATAAGCTTGCTTTTCTGTTTCCAACAGAATATGTTTTGCCTTAACTTGCTCTTCCTGCCCACCATAATTAGCATAGTAAGTATCAAAAAATTGTTTAACTTCTTCATCTGTTACAGTTACGTCCTTACTAATAAAGTGAGTAAATGTAAAATAGGATTTAACTTCTTCCTCAGTCATGTTTTGATCTTGAAGCCATTTCTGATAATCCTTATCAGGTATCTGAGCTTTAAGATTATCAATCTGCTCGGTTACAGCTGGATCGTTCATATCCCACCCTGTTTTTTGTATCTCTTGTTTAATAAGTTCTGTACTAATTAAACCTTCCAATACATCCTGTTTGACACTTTCCATAGTTTGTTTGCCCTGTTCACTATCGAAGTCTAACCCTTGTTGCTGCAGATATGATTTAACTGCATCAAGTTTATCCTCATAAGTCTCCATCGAAATATTATGTTCATTAACCCTAACTGCATAATCGCTCTCTTTTGGCGAACAGCCGCTTAATATAACAAGTAATAAAACAGCAGCTAGGACGATCGTTATTCTTTTCATAAATATTTAACTCCTTCTTAAGAATGATGAGGTCATTATACCAAGTACTACCCCTTTAGGCAATTAAAGATTGTGCTAAGTCTTCTATTGGCTTAAATTGTCTTTTATCATTCCTAACAACTTATTTATGGTTCTTAGGACATCATCCATTCCTAAATAGCGTAAACGAACCTTAAGTTCAAGCTTAGCTTGCTCAGTTGTCGAGAATGAAAGAGGATAGGGGGATTTAGATGCCATCTGCATGAGCTTTTCTCCTGATAAACCTGGATCTGAAGCAAACCTAAGGATAATATTTTCTTTTTGTTGCGTTATCTGCTCAATCTTAAGTTCTTTGGCCTTATTCTTTATTCGGATAATCTGCAGCAGATTCTCTACTTCTATCGGTGGTGTTCCAAATCTATCTACAAGTTCATCTAAAATATCACTGACTTCTTCCTCGCTGGAAACTGCTATCATCCTTTGATATAAAGAGGCTTTGGTTTGCTTATCTACGATATATTCATCCGGTAGTAAAGCCTCTACCTGAACATCAATTCCGGGTTCTAAAGACTCTGAGATTTCTTCCCCACGCAGTTCTTGAACAGCTTCTTTAAGCATTTTGACATAGAGGTTGAATCCAACCGCTGCCAGATTGCCATGCTGTTCACCCCCGATAATGTTGCCTGCTCCTCTTATCTCTAAATCACGCATCGCAATTTTGAATCCTGATCCGAATTCTGTAAACTCTCTAATGGTTGATAGCCTTTTCTCTGCTTCTTCACTTAATACTTTCTGCGGTTGGTAGAGAAAGTAAGCATAAGCTTTGCGATTAGATCTCCCTACGCGCCCGCGTAGTTGATAAAGCTGACTTAAACCAAATCTATCCGCTTCATCTACTATGAGTGTATTAACATTCGGCATATCAAGCCCGGTTTCTATGATAGTCGTACATATAAGAACATCTTTTTCCTTTTCAATAAAAGATAACATCTCTCGTTCAAGTTGATTCTCATTCATTTGGCCATGAACTACCCCGCAGCGGGCTTCCGGCACAAGGCTAGTTATTAGCCTTGTAACCCTATCTAGGGTATCAACCCTATTATGAACTATAAAGACTTGGCCTCCCCTCTGAATTTCCCTTCTTACGGCGTCTCTAACAAGATCAGGGTTGAATTCCGCTACGAAAGTCTGTACAGGGTACCTATCTTCAGGAGGGGTGCTAATAACACTCATATCCCTTAAACCTACCAAAGACATATGTAATGTTCGGGGAATAGGTGTTGCTGAGAGAGTAAGAACATCGACATTGGTCTTTAATGTTTTAATCTTCTCTTTATGAGCGACTCCGAATCTTTGTTCTTCATCTACAACTAACAGTCCCAGGTCTTTAAACTCAACCCCTTCAGAAACCAAACGATGAGTGCCTACAACAATATCCAGATAACCTTCTTTTAATTGTTTTACAATCTCTTTCTGTTCCTTAACGCTACGAAAACGACTAAGCATCTCAATTGTAAAAGGGTAGTCCTTAAATCTCTCTCTAAAAGTATTAAAGTGCTGTTGGGCAAGAATAGTTGTCGGTACAAGTACAGCTACCTGTTTTCCGTTGGACACTGCTTTGAACGCTGCTCTTAGAGCGACTTCTGTTTTACCGTACCCTACATCTCCGCACAGCAGTCTATCCATGGGCTTTTCCTTCATCATGTCCTGTTTTACTTCAGTAATACTTTGGGTCTGGTCAGGCGTTTCCTCATATGGAAACTTTTCCTCAAACTCATTTTGCCAGAGACTATCTTCTGGGAATGCATACCCTCGAGCCTTTTCTCTCTGAGCGTAGAGTTCTAAGAGATTGATAGCCATTTCTTTAACGGCACTTCTGGCCTTTGCTTTAGCTTTGTTCCATTCGTTTCCATTTAACTTATTAAGTTTGGGAGCACTATCTGCATCTGCTCCAAGGTATTTCTGGATAAGCTGTACCTGATCTAAAGGTACATAGAGTTTATCTTCACCCGCATATTTAATTGCAAAATAGTCCTTATCAATTCCATCAACGGCAATCCTTTCAATACCAATAAATCTACCTATTCCGTGATAAAGATGGACAACATAGTCTCCAGGCTTAAGATCACTGAATCTGAGCAACTCATCCTCTCGCCCAGTCTTGCGGGGCTTTGTCTGACGTTTTCGCTCCCTCTGATATATCTCTGTTTCACTGAAAATCACTATTTTACTTAGAGGTAGCTCAAAACCCTGATCGAGAGAAAGGGCATATACATTAACTTTTCCTGGAACCATCTCATCTTTTAAATCTGCCGAAAATGCAATTACTCCTCTGTCTTTTAATCCTTGTATTAACCTTCCAACATGCTCGGTTGTCCCCGCAAACATAGCTACGGCATATCCCGACTTACGCCAATGCTCTATTTCCTCTACCAACATTGAAGTCTTTTGGTATCCGGCTAAGGGCCGAGCCGTCATATTGGCTACTCTTCGTGGTTGGAAGCCTGTGATTTCTCGCAAAAGATTAGACAAACCGATAATGAGACGACCACTACTGCTGATGATATCCTCAAATCCGATAAACAAACTTTCTGGATTAAGAAATTCTTCACCTTTCTCGAGGTTATCTGTATACTCAGCGAGCCGTTGACTATGTTGAAAATCGAGTTGTTCTTTTAGCCTAAGAGGTTCATCCAAAAAAACCAAGCTATCTTGGTCAAGCCAATCAAATATCGATACGAATCTCTCTGGAAGTATACTCAAATAGGGATATATATTTTCATCCAATATCCCTTGATCTAAATGCTGTTCCATATGCTCTACTTTTTTATGCAAGCGCTTAACTGCTTCAGTTCTCCCAAGTCTCTGTAACCTTCCAACAGCCTTGCGGGCTCTGGCTTTAATTTCCCATTTAAGATTTTGTTGTTCTTGTATAGATATAACATATTCCTGTACGGGTACGATTTGAACTTCTGATAAATTCCCTAGAGATTTTTGAGTCTCTAGATCAAATATTCTGATAGAATCTACTTCTTCATCGAAGAATTCTATCCGAATTGGTTCTTTGTCATGAGGAGTAATATCAAGTATGCCACCCCTTAAGGCAAATTGCCCCTTACCCTCAATAGTTTCCTCGCGTTCATAGCCTGCCTCCACCAAAGTCTGCATAACTTTTGATAAAGAGTACTGACTTCCAACCTTAAAGGTAAGACAATATTCCTGCCAGATAGCAGGCTTAATAAGCTTTCTTATTATAGCTTGAACGGGTGCGACAATCACATTTTCATCAGATAACTCTACCCTGTCACAAAGCAAGCTGCTTAGAACTTTTATTCTTTCCTCCGTGGTCTCATTGCTCCTACTTAATACTTCAAAAGGTAACCACTCGGTAACAGGAAACAACAAAATATTCTTTTCTGGAAGCCATGTTTGTAAATCGCTTATCCACTTATGTGCTTGTTCATCCGTATAGGTAATAATTAAAGCTTGTTTTCCTTGTTTTAATACTTGACTGACAAATGCAGCCTTTTGACTACCTGTGATATGGTAGACCATCTGCGGAGATTCTTTCTTGCCCAAATAATGGCTAACCTCTTGCGTATCAAAACCCTTGTACAAATAATCATTAATTGTGGGCATCGGTTACCTCCTGCAAAGTCGAGAAAATTTCTTCTGTGAAATATAGTTCAATTAAAGTTGTTTACTGGTAGTACATTATTCCACCGGTATCAAGTTCCTGCATACAATAAGGACAGAGACTAAATGCTACATTCCCCACTACCTCGATAGAACCATCCATCCCCATAGTCTTTAGATCATCGGCTTCAAGTTCTCCGATAATAGAATCACAGCAACGACATATTTTCAGCATATACACAGCTAAAACACCTCCCGTGTAATATGCTTACCCTTCACACGAAAGGTTATACAATACGCGTATTATTATACTTATTTATCTTGATTATAAATATTCATAGCTTCATCTTGTTTGTCTTCAAGCCAGAGCAACGCTGCTTTATTCCCTCTATCAATAACTTCCTGAAGAATTTTGGTTTCTTCCTTACTAAAAGCCGAAAGAACATGATTTACCACGTCACCTTCTTCTCGCGGCCTGCCTACTCCGATTTTTAGTCTCCAAAACTCTTGCGTTCCCAATTCGGCAATTATTGACTTCAAGCCGTTATGTCCTCCTGAGCTACCTTTGGAACGTAATCTCATTCTTCCTATAGGTAAGTCCATATCATCATGAATTACCAAAATGTCTTGGGGTAACAACTTATAATATCCTACTAGCTCAGCTACTGCATGACCACTAAGGTTCATATAGGTGTATGGTTTAAGGAAAAAAACTTTTTCTTCTTTTAACTTACCTTCGGTAAACTTGCCCCGAAAGTTGGTGCGATAAGTAAGATTTAAATCTTTAGTGATTAAGTCAAGAAGCATAAAACCAATATTATGTTTCGATCTGTCATATTTCAAACCTGGATTACCTAGACCTATGATAGCTTTCATAGTAACCCCTCCCCGGCATATTTTGCCTAACTAGCGAATAAATTTATAGAAACCCAAATTCCGTACATCTTAACCCTAAGCATTTTTATTTAACTCATACCAAAGGAGGAATGGAATGTGCTCGCGAGCAAAAAATTTTTATCATTGCCCATTATATCCTTAAAAGAAGGACAACAAATCGGCTTCGTCCGTAATTTGGTAATCAACCCGAAGACAAAATCTATCGTTGCCTTAGTCGTAGATCCCAAAGGTTTCTTTAAAGAACAGAGAATAATTCCTTTTAACAAGGTTGTAAGTCTTGGTGAAAACGCTATAACTATCAGTACAGAAAGTCAGGTAGAAAAAGCAACTAACCTCCCTGACATTCTAGAACTGCTAAGAGAAAAAGCAGCGATTCTCGGAATTAAGGTAATAACTGAAAACGGTAAAACTCTGGGTGTTACCGATGAATTCTATATTAATCCCCAAACCGGTCAAATAGCCAGCATAGATATTTCTGAGGGAAAAATCGAAGGGCTTTTTAATGGTAAAGCCAGGTTAAAGGCTGAAGATATCCTTACAATTGGTCCGAATGTTATTGTGGTGGACAGTAATTGTGAGTCTCGGCTAGAAATCTATAACAAAGGTATTAACGAAAATTTAAAATCCTTCCTGCATGTTGCCTCGAGTAAAGCAGCAGAGAAAGGTCAACGTCTAAACGAGTATTGGAAGAAAACCATCAAAGGCAAAGATAAAGAAACCTTCAATGTTCAGGAAGATTGGGATGATCCACTGCTAGAAAGCGAAGATATCACTCTTGAGGATATCACTCTTAATGAAGCTTGTACTACTCAAGAGCAGAATGATAACGAAAGCTCAGAAGTAAAAACCGACGATAAAGGAGACATTATTTAATAGCATATCCAAAGATTTATAACAAAAATATACCAATATTCTACGGTAATTTATAAACTATACCAACTTAATTGCTAACTAAAAAGCTTACTGACAGATAAGTCCTCATGGATACGGACTATTGCTTCTCCCAACAAAGGAGCAACAGAAAGTACTTTAATCTTGGAACTGTCTTTTTCTTTGGGAAGTGGTATGGTATTTGTTACCACTACTTCTTTTATAACCGAATTGTTCAATCTTTCGACAGCAGGTGACGAAAGGACAGGATGAGTACAACAGGCGTATACCTCAGTAGCACCTTTTTCAATCAAAACGGAGGCTGCTTGAGTAATAGTACCCGCAGTATCTATTATATCATCAATGAGAACCGCTGTTTTCCCGTTCAACTCACCGATCACATGCATAATCTCTGATACATTCGGTTCTGGGCGTCTTTTGTCCACTATAGCTAGCGAAGCCCCGATTCTCTCAGCAAAATTCCGGGCTCGAGCGACTCCACCGATATCAGGTGATACAACACAAATATCCTTAAGCTTTTTCTCGAGAAAATACTCAGCAAGAATAGGAACTCCCGGAAGATGATCGACCGGGATATCAAAAAATCCTTGAATAGCTGGAGCATGCAAATCCATTGCTACCAGACGGGTTGCCCCAGCTGTAGTAATAATATTTGCTATAAGTTTAGCAGTAATAGGTTCTCTTGCTTTAGCTTTCCTTTCTTGCCTTGCATAACCATAGTATGGAACAACTGCCGTAATACGAGATGCAGAAGCTCTTCTCAAAGCATCCATCAAAATTAATAGTTCCATAATATTGTCATTGGTAGGAGAACAGGTTGGCTGAACAACGAAGACATCAGCTCCTCTTACACTTTCATTAATCGAGGTACTTATCTCTCCATCTTGAAAAGTTTTTACTTTAGCATCCCCTATAGAGATACCCAGGTAATCAGCGATTTCTCCAGCTAGATCTCTGTTGGAATTACCACTAAAAATCTTCAATTCTTTTGTTGCCATAATAATCCCCCTATTTATCTTTATCTTTTTGATAATTTTCAATAGTCTTTTGTGCTGCCCGCTCTAAAGCAAGTGCTTTAGAAGGAACATCTTTGGTTATCGTAGAACCTGCGCCAATCACAGAGCTTTTTCCTATACGTACTGGAGCAACGAGGTTTGTGTTACTGCCAACGAAAACATCATCATCAATTACGGTCTTATGCTTTTTATAACCATCATAGTTACAGGTTATTGTGCCTGCCCCTATATTGACATTCTTCCCTATATCCGAGTCTCCTATATAGCTCAAATGAGGAATCTTCGATCCTTCTCCTACTGAGCTGTTTTTTATTTCGACGAAATCTCCAACTTTTACCCCTTTATCCAACCTAGTTTGTGGTCTTAGGTAAGCAAAAGGTCCTATAAGACAATCCTGTCCAATAGTAGCTTCTCGAGCAACTGAGTTTTCTATTTTACATCTTTTTTGGCAATAACAATTCTCAAGGATAGTACTTGGCCCAATGATTGCCCCTTCTTCAATCTTCGTCTTACCCTTAATAATACTATAGGGGTGGATAATTACATCTTGCTCCAAAACTGCGTCTGCATCTATAAAAACCGATGAAGGGTTGATGATTGTCACACCCTCCATCATCCAATATTTGCGAATTCTATCAAATAAGATATCCTCAGCCTCGGCTAATTGGACACGGTTATTTATACCAAGAGCTTGGGTAGAGTCCAGAGTACAGAAAGTCTCTATACTATCACCCTGGGACAGAAGGCTATCAAATACATCAGTTAGATAATACTCACCTTGAGAATTCTTAGGTGTAATCCTAGTCAGGGCTTCTTGTAGAGAAAATCCTACAAAGCAATATGTACCTGTATTAATCTCTTTTATTCTTTTCTGTGATTCATCGGAATCCTTTTCTTCAACTATTGCCTTAAAGGTCCCCTCATTCCTTATTATTCTTCCATAGCCATAAGGATTATCCATCTGAGCTGTCAATACAGTCGCCGATGAGTTTGACTCCTCATGCATTTTCACAAGGGAATCAAGAGTATCGCTCGTGAGAAGGGGTTGATCACCACTTAGTACTAAAACTCCTTTATTCTTCTTTAGAAAAGGAGCTGCCTGAAGAAGTGCATGACCCGTTCCGAGTTGCTCATGCTGGATAACTATCTCAGACCTGCCCTTGATATGTTCCGTAACAATCTCACGCCCATGTCCCACTATTGTAAGTACTTCTGATACTCCTAGTTTCTCGATAGAATCAAGGACATGATCAATAAGCGGTTTACCTGCAAGCTTATGCATCACTTTAGGCAACTCTGATTTCATACGGGTTCCTTTCCCCGCTGCAAGTATAATTGCAGTATAATCAGGCATTATATCTTTAGCCTCCATAATATAACTTGTATTTAATTATTATTATAACGTTTATCTTAAATAAATAACAAATCAAATATTAACTTTTCTCTATTGATTAGTCAATCACTATTATTACTTACCAAATTCTACTTATTTTATGGGGGAAACGATAAAAAAGAGACCTTTCTCGGCCTCTTTAATGATTATCCAAATTCATTGCTATTCCAAACTCTTACCATACTCATCAAGCACTTTTGTTTGAATTTTTTCCCTGGACGCAGATGAAATAGGGTGAGCAATATCACGGAAATCGCCTTCTGGTGTCTTTCGGCTAGGCATTGCCACAAAAAGACCATTATTACCCTCCACAACTTTAACGTCATGAACAACAAATTCATTGTCAAATGTGACTGATACCACTGCTTTCATCTTGCCTTCAGTATTAACTTTCCGAACTCTCACATCAGTTATCTCCATTTTGAGTATCACCACCCTTCCCTAACGCCTCCACATACCTTCTTTCTTTATTCTCTATTTGGTAAAAAACTCCTTCTTCTAAACCGAAAAAAATCCAATTTTTTTCTACTATTAATTAAAATTAACCATTTTTTTTGGTTTAACCGCACTTTGTCCTGTCGAATCACTTACCCCAAATTGCAAAAGAGCCAAATAATTATCTACAAGTCTCGGTACATCCCAACTGGTATCTTCCATTAAGATCCCTAGTCCAACTACCTCGGCTTCAAACTCCTGCATCAAACTGACTATACCTTTGGCGGTACCGCCAGCTTTAATAAAATCATCAATAATTAGTACCTTCTTACCTATACCTAAGGCTTTACGTCCTAGAATCATGGTTTGTATTCTTTTGGAAGATCCTGAAACATAGTTAATACTTACTGAAGATCCTTCGGTTACTTTATTACCATGTCGAACGATTACTGCAGGCACCCCTAAACAATCAGCCGTCATCAACGCCAGGGGAATTCCTTTAGTCTCAATTGAGACTACAATCTCTGGATTCTTTTTACGAAAAATACTCGCAAAAATAAGACCCAAAGGGCGTACTACTGCTGGATTATAGAGAATATCGGTTGTATATAGGAAACCTCCAGGCAATATCCTTTCATTCTCGCTTAACTTTTGAGCTAAATCTGCCAGAAAGATCTCAGCCTCTTCCTGATTAATAGAAGGCAAGAATCTAACTCCCCCGGCAGCTCCTGGAATTGTTTCCAGATAACCTCTCCCTATTAAACGAAGACTTTCTTTAATGGTTACTAGATCTTCGCTAATAGTAGACTTAGCCGTCTCAAAGCGCTCAGCAAAAAAACCCAAAGACAATAGTTCATTGGGACGAGTTAAGAGAGCTTCAGTTAAGGCGATAATTCTGTCAGTTCTTTTCATAGTACCATCTCTTGGAATATAAAATATTTATAATTGAATAAAATAGCCCTATTTCCCACGAGCTATCTCCCTCAGAGCCTCGTACATTATATTAGCAGCATTCTCTATATGAGCAGCAGCTAAACTTTGGGCATCCTCAACATCATGCCTTGCTATGGCATCAACCATGGCTCTGTGCTCCTGGATAGCAGTTTTGGGTCTGCCCGGTACTGCAAGTGAAGTCGTCCTGAATCTCTGAATTTGTTCTCTAAGATTAGCCAGGATACTAATAAGACGTTCATTTCTACTTGCTTTATAAAGAAGTGCATGGAAGTCTGTATCTGATTGTACCATCTCTTCTAAAGAATCTGGTTCTCTCTCATAATGGAGGGCACGTTCCATTTGCTCTACTTCTTCCTGGGTAACTTTCTCTGCGGCCAGACCCGCTGCAAGTCCTTCCAGAGCAGCACGAATCTCAAACACATCTTTAACATCCTTAAATGAGACCCCTGCTACATATGCACCCTTTCTGGGTATCATAACTACAAATCCTTCTAGTTCTAATTTGCGAATGGCTTCACGAACAGGAGTCCTACTTACTCCCATTTCTTCCGCAAGTTGTATCTCCATAAGACGTTCCCCTGGTATAAGAACACCGTTAATAATGGCCTCACGTAATGCTTCCAGTACTATTTCTCTTAGAGGTTTATAGCTATCAAGTTTCACCGGCACTAAGCGTCTTTCCAACTTTTTTCTCCTTTCAATTTATCTTGATTAAACAATTGTCTTCACAATCCATGTCTCAAGAAATCCTTCATTAACTAAAGATTTCGTTAAACCTATCCCTGTTTCTATATCGGGCAAAATACCAAAAACCGCTGAGCCGCTTCCAGACATAAGTGCCCCCCAACAGCCCCCTTCTAATAGTAACTCTTTTATATGTTTAATCTCAGGCACAAGCATAAATGCAGATTTTTCTAGTGAATTAACCATAAGTTTCCCAATTTGTTCACCATCACCTTTTTGAAGAACATCGGCCCATAAATCCTTATCCAGGAAAGATATTTCTCCTGTCTCATCAAACAAACGATATGCTTCCGAAGTGTTAACTCCTTTAATTGGTTTAACTAATAAAAGGTTTAACTCAGGAGCTTGCGGTAACTTCGTAAGGTTTGTCCCTGTGCCTTCACCCCATTGGGTCCCTCCTTTGAGACAAAATGCCGTATCGGATCCACAGCTAGCAGCTATCTCAAGAAGCTCCTCATAAGAAAACGGATGTGAGTATAACTTATTCAAACCTCTAAGAACAGCCGCAGCATCCGCACTTCCTCCCGCAAGACCTGCTTGAAGAGGAATATTCTTCTCGATAGTTATGGTAATTCCCATGTTCCCAGAAATATTCTGCTTGCCTTTAAGTTCTTCAATAAAACTTGCAGCAGCTTTATATGCCAGGTTACTTTCCCCACTTAAATCTCCGCAAGCACACGTTATCCCTTCACCTTTTAGTTCAACTTCTATTCGATCGAAAAGTGAAATGGTTTGAAAGACTGTTTGAATCATATGAAACCCATCAGCCCTAAGTCCTGTTACGGCTAAGGCAAGGTTAATCTTTGCAGGGGCAATCGTTTCGATACGTGAAATAACCATTTTATAACCTTTACATATGCATTTTTTTCCTATTTTATATTATATATTATTTGGGGTTCATACTTCCAGGAAAATATTATCAGTTATCCAAGTCTTTATTTATAATACTACTCTTTGCTTATTAATATCTAGCTCAAACTGGAAAATAATTTCTCTCAGAGGTTCAGCTTTTTCATAAAACATGACAACTATGTCCCCTTCTTGTGCACTATGTATAGCTTCCCTAAAAGCCTCTTCTTCACTCAAAACTTTCTTCATTTGACTAGGCTTCTTCCCTTCTTTCAAAGCCTGTTGGTAGATGATATTTGCTACTTCCCCCTGTTTTCTGCCTCTAAGATCATTATCTTCCTTAATAAAGATAAAATCTAATCCTTTGGCGGCTTCACTAGCCAGTTTTCTTGTTGTATCATCACTACGATCTCCAGGTAATCCGATACATCCGATTATTTTCCTATGCTTTATCTTTTTTAAAGTTTTTACAACTTCTCTTATTCCCGCAGGATTATGTCCATAATCGAGAACTACCTTAAAGCTCTTCAAATCATAGAATTCTAGTCGTCCTTGATTATCTATAACATCCTGTCCAAAGCTGCAGATGGTCCTTCGTATCTGAGAAGCATTATAGCCAAGAGCCCAGCAAGCAGCGGTAGCTGCTAATACGTTTTGAACATTATGCTGTGCTTTTCCTCCCCAAGTTATAGGAATTTTTGCCAAGTTGCATATACTGTAACTTCGAGCTCCTTCACATACTAGAATTTTGTTCTTATCGACTACAACCGCCGAACCTCCAAAAGCTAAATGCTTACAAAGTTTCCTATTCTGAAGTTGAGTACTGAACAGAATCACCTTACCCCTAGTTTGAGATGCTAAATTAGCGACTTCTTTATCGTCAGCATTGAGCACCACATAACTATGTTTACTGACCATTTCAGCCACTAGGCTTTTTACTTTGACTAAGTCTTCAATACTATCTATTCCGTACTGTTCCAGATGATCTTCTGTGATATTTGTAATTACTGCCACATCTGCATAATCGTACCCTAATCCTGAACGCAGAATTCCGCCCCTGGCTGTTTCTAGAACGGCTACTTGGACCTCTGGGTGTCTTAACACTACTTGAGCACTGTACGGACCGCTCAAATCTCCTTTAGCCAATAATCTTCCATTTATAAATATCCCTTCAGTCGAAGTCATTCCTACAGCTATATTTTGATTCTGAAGCATCTTGCTTATGAGACGAACCACAGTTGTTTTCCCATTTGTACCTGTAACAGATACTATCGGAATTCTCCCATTGTTTTGAGGGAAGAGCATATTTACAATCTCCGGGCCAATATCTCTGCTTTGACCCTTACTTGGGAGCAAATGCATCCTTAAACCGGGAGCAGCGTTAACCTCTATAACTTTTCCCCCTTGTTCCAAGTAAGACTTACTAATATCTTCTAAAATCATATCCACACCTGCGATATCGAGCTTAAGAACTTTTGCTGCATATTCTGCAAGCTTCGCGTTGTCCGGATGAACAATATCCGTCGTGTCAATCGCTGTAGCTCCTGTACTCAAGTTAGCACTTTGTCTTAGCATAATTTTTTCACCCAAATTTGGAACAGATGAAATATCTAAGCCTTTCCGATAAAGGTCCATAATAACAACTGAATCCAAATGAATTTTGGTAAGGTAATTTTCATGCCCCTCTCCTCTCAAAGGGTTATTATTCTCCTGCTCTACAAGCTCTTTAATTGAAGATCTACCGTCTCCGATAACCAAAGGTGGAATCCTTCTAGCTGCAGCGACCATTTTTCCTCCAACAACTAAAATCCGATAATTATTACCTTTTATGAATTCTTCAATGATAACTTTATCATCATACGCTTCAGCTAAACGAAATCCGCCTAAAACTTCATTTTCAGTTTTTAAAGATAATGATACCCCTTTACCTTGGTTCCCTTGACAAGGTTTAACAGCTACGCTTCCCTTGAACTCTCGGAACCTCGCTATAATTTCTTCTTCAGAACGAACCACTATTCCACGAGGCACAGGAATCGCCGACTCATTAAGTATTTGACGAGTTAGTTGTTTATCCCCGGCTATATCCACCCCTATGCAGGAGGTTAGATCCGTCATCGCTGCTCGAATCTTTCTCTGGTAACGGCCATATCCTAATTGATACAGACTTCCATTCCCCAACTTCTGAAAAGGTATTCCTCTGTCGATGCAAACATCTAATATGGCCTTGGTAGATGGTCCGGGTTGATACTCTGATTTTATCTTCTTAAGTTTTTCTATGAGTTCACTAACTACAATTTCCTGCCTATATAAAAGTTTAAGCAGTATTTTCTGGGCACAGTAAAAAGCTTCAATCCCCGCTTCCTTACATTCATATTGATAAATCACTTCATACTGCTGTTGTTCTTCATCAATAAGGCGAGTTTTACCATAACGAATATTTTCGCCGGCAATATTTAATAATTCTATCGCGACATGTTCTAATACATGCCCTGGTAGTGTTCCTTCTTTTAACCTTTCTAGAAACCCTCCTTCTCGGCCGCGAGAACAAGTATGACTAGCGAGGGTAGGCAAGCAACTCAATAATCTGCCATTGAAATCTCCCAGTTCCTTGGTAGTTTTCCTTTGCCATTCGGTGATATCCACTACTCCTCGGACAACGGGCTTATAGCTAAAATAATTAGCTCCCTCTATTGCCCTGACATGGTGTATTTTCATTAGTGAGCCTCCTATGATTTTTGCTTCACTAGGATATTTTTTCCTTTTTTAAGGTTTAATATTCTTTAATTACTAACTCACTTTACTGAACTGGAACGTTCCCAAATATTAAATTCATATCCCTCGCTAAGAACATGTAACTTTACTGGAGCCAGGGCTAACGGTCTGCCTGCAAACAGTTCATCTACATTAGAGATGTTAGCGTACGAAGCATCCAGAATAAGTGCCGTCCCTCTTCCTATTACCTTTATTCGACCATCTCCTTGGACGTGCACAGATGTATCCTCATCGATACCAATACCTAGAATATAAGGGTTTAGGGCTACCGCAGTTAATAATCTGCCTATTCTGCCTCTTTGGGCAAAATGTTGATCGATGATTACTCCTTTTAATAAACCTAATCCAGGTGCCATTCTAATTAAATCTTCTCCAGGAGTATCTCCTTGACCGGCTATTATCATTGTCTCTGACATCACCGACGCTCCCGCACTTGTCCCGGCTATGATTACCTTACCCTCATAAAGATGCTGCAATGTTCTACCTACAGCCGATCCCCCTATCATAGCAGTAATTCGCAACTGGTCACCACCAGTGAAGAATATCCCACTAGACCGAATCAGTTTATCGACGATTGCCTGAGAATCCGCATCTTGTCTGGTCTGAATATTGATTATCTGTAAATCTTGACAACCAAGGTTTAAAAATAGCTCTTCATACGGCTTCCCGGCTTCTTCCGCTTGGTCTGAAGCTACAGTAATCACACAAATTCTTGCATCTTTACTACCTGCTTCACGGAAAAAATATTTAAGAATTTTACAGTCTTTTTGCTTGTCCTCAGCACCCCCGATAATAAGCAGATTTCCACTGATGTGTTCGTTCATAGAATCCCTCCATCTCTAATTGTGTGGAAATCTGCTGGAAATTATTCCTTATTAACTTGTTCTACATAATTATTGACCACCAAAATCGCCTCTTTACCCAGGTTCGGCTAGCTGACAAGTTATCATGTCTTAAAGTTTAATGCTCTACCCTTGGATAACCCCGTCTCAACTGCCCTCTAGTCTCAATTCCACCCACCCCATCAATCCCCGTTATTGTGTGTTTGATTATATCCTTGAGCGATACTGTCCGATCAATAGGCGTATATGCTATGCTTTCCACTAAGAATACCGGATCTAATGCATGAATAAGCATTCTTTTAGGTGAAGAGGCGAAATTTGCTCCTGCCTCAATAATCGCCTCGAAGTTTGATTGGCAACCGCCTGCAAAAATGACTAACTGATCTCTATTCTGTTGAAATCTTCTCGCTTCCTTAACTGATTGCACAAAGTAACTAGAACTGCGATAACTATCTAAACTCCTCAAATCTTTTTTCCCTTTGATTAAAGAATCATGACCTGTCAGAACTAAAATATCAGTTGGACAATCTCTTAATACTTTAGTTATTACTTTAGGCTGTTCCTCTTCTGATTTGCAGATTCCAACAGCTTGTAAACCTAACTGCTTATAGGTTTTCAAACACTGCTCTAGATAATCCTTATCTCCATCTAGATGAAGGATTCTGCCTGGAACTTCAAAGTATTCTTCCTCCACTTTAAACTTTCTATCGTAAACCACTTTACTGAACTTTTTGTATACCTCCTGCGAATCAGAGAGACTATAATGAACAACTTCTCTTTCTTCCTTCAGTACAAGATCTTCTAAATCAGCATCTACCATTAAACGATAATTAATGCCGCTTAGAATTGCGGTCTGTTTCCAACCTTTCTTCTTTATATCTATTATTTTTAAAAATAAATCCTGATTATAAGAACGGCGGGCCACAATACTACCCTTCTTAAACATCTTTCAACCCCCCTGCCCTTAAAATATTTCTATAATATAATATGAAAAAAACTGTGGTTTGCTTAGATGCTTTATTATAATTCATACCTCTTGCAGTATTTGAATTTTATATCATTAACTTTGCTTAACATCCCACTGAAACCCCGATTACAAAAGCCTAAGATAGCATAATAGTGGGCATCTCGTTTCAAATTGTTGCCCCTTCCAAATGTAATCACTATTCTCTCTGCCTGGCATCACTCAAACGCTGCCATTTGCAAAATTTAACAATTTATGCACCGTTTCCCACAACCTTTAAATAAGATATAAAGGAGGTGGGAAGTATGCCTGATCAGGCAACAAATACTGTAAATATAGCGTCTATAAATAAAAATATCCCCGAAGAAAATGAATACTTTCTTCAGGGAACAGGTAACGAGGAACTAGATAAGTTACTAGCCATTGCTGGTTATGCTTATGATCAAAAGCAAGATATTTTTTATTCTACTCTAAACCCCTGGCAAAGAAATCTAGGTTACTGCCGTCTTTATGATGAAGCTGGCGCTCCTTTGAGTATGATAATGGATTGCGAACCCATTTATTTTAATTATCAAGGAGAAAAATGGTTAATTGAATTTTGGAAAGGCCAATATGGTATGGTAACAGGTGGTGAAATCGGCATTTATAAAAGTGGCTATAACATTAACATTTTTGATGTATGGCATGATACTCTTTATAATTGTGCAAGTGACGCAGACCTCTTAGAAATGTCCTATACCTTAAAAAAGAATGGTGAATACCTCTTCACTCGAAAAGATAAGCATTGGTGGCTAACTGGTTTTATCCTAGGAGAATTTTCTGAGCCTAAAGAATTAACTATGGATCTTGAGATAACACTGAAAAATTCTGAGATGTTAGAGGCTTTTTTAGATGGATTAAGAAATACCGGATATTCAGATAGTAAAGTAAACGTAGTAGGAAATACTGTAAGCCTTACTTTTGATATCCCATATTCCAAACAACCACTTACAAGAATGCCTTTAACAGATTGGCTTATCCAAAGGAAAAACGAGTTCTTATGTGACACTTATAAAGAACTTACCGAGCCCTATGATAGCTTCAACGATAAAGTAAAAGCTATCGAGGAAGATGCCCCTCAACTATACGATCAAATCATCAGAATGGGTAAAGCTCAGCATTCGTTAGAAATATCTGAAGCCATAATACTTGTTGCATTTATGATTGGGTCATTTATTTCATCACTAAAAGCTATTGGTCTAGAATCTTAAATTTTTTCGGTCTTATTTATTTAAATTATTTTAATAGAGACTTATAAAGGCTTAACTATAACACCAGACTGAAAATAATCTATCTGATGTTCGTTAAGCCTCTTATTTAATCCATCGTTCTTTTTAATCTGTCCCTTTTGTTTTCTTCTTATCTGCTTTTTATTAATTTAGCTATTTTTTCGTATTCAGGGATACTCAACTTCTCCGGTCTTAAGCCTTCATCTATACCAGCAATCCTAAGTATCTCGGACATCTCCGGCTTTGGAATATTCAACCCTGCTGTTAAAGCGTTTAATAAAGTCTTGCGTCTCTGTCCAAAAGCTGCCCTGACTACTTGAAAGAAGGTTACAGAATCTATTTCCAAACCGGGATAACTACGGATATCGAGCCGAAGAACCGTAGAAGTAACTTTAGGAGGCGGCCAGAAAGCAGCTGGAGGAACATCGAACAGCTTATGGACTTCTGCCGAAAGCTGAACCGCAATAGATAATATTCCATACTCCTTGCTTCCTGGCCTCGCCATCATCCTGTTACCAACTTCTTTTTGGACCATTATTGTTAATCCCTTAAGACTCTCACCTTGTTCCAAAAAATGCATGAGCAAAGGATTTGTTATGTAATAGGGAAGATTCCCCACCAGCCATCCTTTTTCTTTGCCCCAGAGATCTTGAAGATTGAGCTTAAGGGCATCCATATGAATAAGATGTAAAGGATAATCTAGAAATTCTTTCTCAAGAATTTCTATCTTCTCTGTATCAAGCTCTACTGCCCAGAGTCGGTCTGTTCTCTCTACCAGAGCCCTTGTTAATCCTCCTGGTCCCGAGCCAATCTCTACTAAAGGCATATCTCCTTCTGGGATACCCTGCCAAACAATATCTTCAATAATACTATCATCTATAAGAAAATTCTGACCAAGAGATTTCTTGGCCCTACCTCCTCTACGAAGAACTCTTTTAGTATAATCTATCGCAGTTTCCATTTTTCTCTGCAACCAATCATCCATCCCTTCGACTTCGATCAACTTCTAACAAACTCAAAGCCTTTATAAAATCATCTTTACTTATCTTAAAACGGTTTACCCTATAAAGAAACTGTTTTGCATTATTATCTCCAACCCCAAGAATTTTGCCCAGAACATGTCTTTTTGCAGCTGATCCTTCCTGTCCAACCAGGCCGTTATCTACTAAATCCTCCATTTTAATTATACCAGAGGAATCGTAATTATCACCTTGTGCCGTACTCTCCTCAGAACTCTTCTCCAATACTTTTTTAAATGCTTTTCTTATGTCATTACTCGAAACATTCTCTACACCTATATCATTTCCTTTTTTGTTAACAGCCGCTTGGCGTGAGATAAACACATGCTTGACTTTTGGAACACGAGTGCTTATCCTATCTCGGATTTGTCTCCCGACAAAATCGGGATCGGTACAAACAATTACTCCTCTTCTTTCTGCCATCTCTGAAATAAGATTTAGCTTATCCTCCGTAAGTCCAAATCCTTCTGTCCAGATTATATCTACATCTCCTAAAGCCTTTCTGATAGCATGAGCATCATTTTTTCCTTCGACAACAATTAATTCTTCTAGAGTTAATCTATCATTATCAGTTGGTGGCTGGTTCTTCATTTCTTCCTCCTAACTTTATCCTAGTTATAGGATAGCATATTATAAAGCCTTACATACATCTTAAAAAAGTAAAAACTGTTGGTTGTCAACAGTTTTTCTCTTCTACTTTCTGCAAAAGCAATTCTAGTTTTTTATCAATCTTCTCCATACTTTTCTCTAATAGTTCTATCCGTTCTTTAATCCTGTTCATTCCTACTATGGTAGATTCGGAACTGCAAATAGATTCGACCGATAAGGATTCTGCATTTTCGACCCCTTCCAAAATGTTATCCAGTCGATTTTCCACGTAGTATTCCATATTAATAATCTTCCTGAACACTTCCTGCAGTTCTTCCTGGAAAAGACTATTAGAACTCTGCATACTTTTACCCAATTCCTTGGTAGCTTCTCGAAACCGCTGGAAGAAAACCTCACTTTGTTTTTCTATGAAAAGAGAAAGCAATCTTCCGGGTAATAAGGTATTCGTCCGTCCATCTCCTCTAATCTTATATGTCCCAGCAGCCGTACAATAAGGCTTATCTTTTCCTGGAGGTATCTCCACACGATAAAAAGGCCTTCTGGCATAGTTCTCAATAATTATATTCAGCTCTACTGGTGGGACGCAGCTCTCTGCCTTACTCAAGATAAATAGACGCTCTTTGTCTCCTATAGAGCATCCGATAATTCTTCCCTTTTGCATGGTCTGTTCATCTTCAATTTCTCCGACTCCAAGAAGGATAGTTCCTCCTCTATCCGAGTTTGCAAAAGCTACCAGATCTGTTGCTTCTAATCCTCTGACAGTCATCTTGAAATCAACATCGAGACCTTCTTGTCGACTAATAAGTGCTCGAGTTTTTTTAGAAACAGACATATATAAATCTTTTTTCATGTAGTTCGCCTCAATATAGTCTTAAATATTTAGATTCCAAATTCAGGCAATATATAACTTCTATATGTATTACATATTCTATGATAGACATTGTTATCCCTTTTTATTATCCTAATAGATATATTTAGCCCGGCTATTATTCTAGTCGGGCTAAAGTTCAATCTAATGACATCCTTATTAATTATAAATACAACTCGAAGCTGCTGTCACCTCACTTTCAATTAGGTGAAAGATCCTGCTTACCAGTTGCTCGTATTTTTCTCCGACACCAGCAAAGTTCATGTTAGGAACGTAGTACTGCTCAAGAACATCATGCTCTTCTTTTGCTTTGCGAATATTGAGAATTCCTTGGTTTATCATATTTTCCATCAACTCAGAATCATGAAGAATCTCCTCTTGATGACTGGCAAGAATTCCTCTATTCATATACTGATTGAGATCGATTATCTCATAATTCTTTTGTTGGTAATGCGGACTTGATGTTATAGCCATGTTTATATCTTTAATGATAACGGTGCTAATTTTTGTGGGAATTAAGGGTGTATGATAGATTTCTACATCCATACCTTTTTCCCTTGCCCTCTCAGCAATTCTACTCAAGATAGTAGATTTTCCTGTGCCCATTAATCCATCTAGATAATAAACTCTCCCTACATCTTGGAGAATTGAATCCGAATAATCAATATAACCTTCTGGCGTGTAAGCACTCGAAAATAAGTGCCTCTCAGAACCAATATAATCACAGGCCTCAGGTAGATATGTATGACCTAGAAGCAACTTCTCAAGTATCAATGTTACTCGATTGACCTGTGCGAAATCCATACTCTGGCTATGCATAGCAGTAATATTCTCTGCCATAAACCTTGCCGCTTTCAAAAACCTGTAGGCTCTTGCGAAAAGCCGACTGACTTCATTGGTTGAGGCAATTAGTTTTTCTCTATTAACTTCCATTTTTTCTGTATCCCAGTATTCTCCTAAATTGACTATCTCGTCTAATCCCCCGGGATATCTTGGATCAACAATATGAGGTGCTGTTCCATCAACCATTACAATTCCGGCACTCAAAACTGCTATACCGTCCAATGAATTATTATCAGATGAACAATAATGGAGTTCTAAATCATAACCTAAGTCAGTCAACTTGTTGGCTACTTTTTTCATCAACGTAGATTTTCCTACTCCTGGACCTCCTTTAATAACAAAAATTCTTCTCGTTCCTTTCTCTAAGAGATAACGATAATAGGAAAAGAAACCTTCGGATGTATTTCCTCCAGGGAATACCTTTTTGATTCTGCCGTTCATTTCATACACTCCTTAAGTACACTTGTATTTGGTTCACATTCTAGTTTATTTAACTCGGTTACTTAAGGTGCATAGATAACGCTTCATTACTAATAACTTAAATGTTCTTGTTGTTAGTTAGTTCAAAATATTAGGTTCAGATATGACCGGATTATCATATTTATCTTCTGAACGAGCAATAACTGACTTGCTCTTCTGCTGAATCATGACTTTTTTCTGGAGGAGCCTTTGATCTCCTAACCGTACAAGAGCTTCTGCAGTCACTATTCCATAGATAAGATTATTTTGAATAGCGGAATAGTGGGTTCTGGTTAATCGTGGTTTGGTGAATAAACCAAATTTTTTCCCGGCATTGTATAATACTCCCCATGTTAACAGACCAAAACCAGCACCCTTTATTCGATGGTAATCTGTTCCGGTCTTTTTCAAAAAAAACAGTAAGGGAAATGCAAAAACAACTCCCGAAAGAAGGTGGTATATCTGACCAAGAAAAAAGTTTCTTCTACGTCTCAATCTGAAAGGGGCCATGATTATCGATCCTGCGAGGTGTCCGTATAACAATTCCGTAGTTTTCCTCTTATACCTTATGAAATTAGATAAATCCATCAATCCCGTACCTATCAGACCAGCGATTAGACAAAGCATAGCCGAGTCTTTTATCTTTGCCACAGTACTTCATCTCCTCTAGTTAATCTCTTATTTATTAAGATGCTCAATTAAATTATTGTTTATGTTTATATGATTAGCCAACATATACCATGATATGTTGTTCTTCGACTTTTTTCATGCAAATATTCATGCTAATTGCCAGTACAATAATGCTTCTTATGTATTGCATTATTATTTTTATCATCATATAATTTTATTAACTAATTAAATTTCACTTTCTGGAGGGCTATCAGTGGATCTACGTAAAGTATTCGACTGCATGATTTCTGTTTCTGAACTTGGACGAGGCCAAGCATCCAAAGTTATTCAGGCTATTGAAGAAGATGGCAACCCCTATATTGTTGTTAAGAATAATAAGCCTCAGGCTGTTATTATCTCGATTAATGACTATGTTGAATTAATGCGTGCTAAAGACATGTTAAATAATAATGAAAAGCCTTCACAAAAACTAAATGAAGATGATTATATCCCTTCTAAGATTAACTCCCTTACTCTAGACGAGATGAGTATCTTTCTCAATAATGAGGAAAGTGATTAAGGATAATAAGTAAACGTATAGATCTAATAATTAATTTGTCAGAAACGACAAATTTCTATTTTTATATAGACTTTTTGCTAGTTGTTATTTAAAATGTATGTTGCAGAGTATCCTATGATTGTGTTTTATAGGGTAGTAGTATGGATGTGTTTGTGTTTTATTAACCTTTTCTGACAGAACGGGAGGATGGTAGTTAATGAAATTTGTTGCAGTTGGTATATATGTAGCTATCCTATTGGTGATAGCTTTTTTTAGTATGAAAAAGACGAAAACTCTCAATGACTTTTTTCTTGGCAACCGCTCGATTGGTCCTTGGGTCTCAGCGTTTGCTTACGGAACGACCTACTTTTCCGCAGTTTTATTTATCGGGTATGCGGGTAAGGTAGGATGGGGTTTTGGAATTTCAACCTTATGGATTGTTCTAGGGAATGCTGCAATCGGTAGTTTCCTCGCTTGGAAACTACTTGCCAAAAAAACAAGGGCAATGACTGTTACTCTTAGTTCTGTTACCATGCCTGGCTTTCTAGAGAAGCGTTATCAATCCAAAAACCTGAAAATTGTTGCTGCTTTGATTATTTTTGTTTTTCTGGTACCTTACTCTGCTTCTGTTTATATGGGACTAAGCTATTTCTTTGAATCTGTATTTGGTATCCCTTACCTTTATGCTTTAGTTTTTATGGCGATTATGACAGCAATCTATCTAACGATGGGTGGCTATTTTGCTATTACCCTCACTGATTTCTTCCAAGGAATCGTGATGATAATCGGCGTGTTCTTGCTGTTATTCTTTGTAGTCACCAACCCTCAAGTTGGAGGATTAAGTAACGTACTTCCATCTCTAGCTGCTGTTGACCCTCGGTTAGCTTCACCTATAGGGCCGCCAGGAGGCGTAGCTCTCTTTTCCTTAGTTATTTTAACTTCTCTTGGTCCCTGGGGTTTGCCTCAAATGATTCATAAGTTTTATTCGATAAAGAATGAAAAAGTCATCTCAACCGCTACCTGGGCTACCACAGCTTTTGCTCTGATTATTGCTACTGGAGCCTATTTCACAGGAAGCCTGAGTCATCTTTTCATCAGTGACCTTAGCGAGGTTGGTAATAATGTAGATAGGATAATGCCTGCCATAATCAATTCTACTGTTCCTGAGGCCATGGCTGTACTGATTCTCCTTCTAGTTCTCGCTGCTTCCATGTCCACCTTGGCTTCTTTGGTTCTTGTCTCAAGTTCATCTATTGCAGTTGATCTTCTTCAGAGTATTAGGCCTAAAACCGATCAGAGCACAAGCGTCTTGATAATGAGAATTCTAAGCGTATTATTCATCGCCTTTTCTTTATATTTAGCTGTTACTCCTAATATCATTCTCAACCTCATGGCATTTTCTTGGGGAACAGTTGCAGGCGCGTTTATTGGGCCTTACCTATTCGGGTTGCTTTATAAAAAGACTACTAAAGCTGGTGCTTGGTCAGGACTCTTAACAGGGTCAGGATTTTGTATAGTCTTTTCGATATTTTATCCTGATAATGTTCCACTTGTTGGTTCTCTGGCAATGGTTCTATCAATATTGGTTGTACCTGTTGTTAGTGCTTTCACCACACCTATGCCGCAAGAACACATCACATTTGTATTTAATGAAGAATAATATATTACTTTTTATTAAAGCTAATTGTGTTTTTTAAGCTTAATATAAAACTTACCTGAAGGGATTGATTAACTTTGATTTGGGATAAAGAACACGAGTGTATATCACGCAGCAAACTAGAACAAATACAATTAGACAGGTTGAAATGGACTGTCCAAAGAATCTATACCAAAGTGCCTCATTATCGTGCTAAGTTCGAGCAGCGTGGAGTAATTCCTGAAAGTGTTAAAACCCTTGGGGATTTACGCAAGCTGCCTTTTACTACTAAAGATGACCTACGAGACAATTATCCTTTTGGACTTTTTACAGTGCCGAATAGGGACTTGGTAAGGGTTCATGCCTCTTCTGGAACTACAGGGCGCCCGGTAGTGGTGGGTTATACCCAGAACGACCTGAATACCTGGACAGACCTTACAGCCAGGATGGTTAGCTTAGCCGGCGTTACCGCAGATGATGTAGCACAAATCGCCTTCAATTACGGATTATTCACAGGTGGCTTTGGCCTCCACTACGGTCTAGAGAAAGCAGGAGCCTTGGTTGTTCCTGTCTCTGGTGGTAATACTGAACGCCAGCTCATGCTCATGCAGGATTTTGGAACTACTGCTCTTATCTCTACCCCGAGTTATGCTTTATATATTGCTGAAGTTGCTGAAAATATGGGGATTAAGCTTTCTTCCCTCAAACTTCGGTTAGGCCTTTTCGGAGGAGAACCTTGGACTGAAGAAATGCGCAAAGAAATTGAGACAAGACTTAATATCATCGCAACGGATAATTATGGGCTCAGTGAGGTAATGGGACCAGGAGTTTCTGGTGAGTGTTTCTTCAGAAATGGCCATCATATCGCCGAAGATCACTTTATTGTTGAAACTATTGACCCGGAAACAGGTGAAGTTCTTGAGCCTGGAGAAGAAGGTGAACTAGTATTCACTTCTCTTACCAAAGAAGCTTTCCCTGTCATCCGTTTCCGCACTAAAGATATCTCTCGTATCACTCAAGATAAATGTGCTTGTGGTCGAACAACTGCCAGAATGAGAAAAATAACTGGACGTACCGATGATATGTTAATTATCAGAGGTGTCAACGTCTTCCCCTCCCAAATCGAAAGTGTCCTCATGGGGATTGAGGGGATAGGACCGTATTACCAAATCAATGTTTATCGTAAAGACTACCTCGATCAACTAGAGGTTGTAGTAGAGCTTATCTCTCCGGATGTTTTAGAGCCTTATTCTAGATTAGAAGAACTTGAGGGTACAATCCAACACAAATTGTATTCAGTTCTATCAATTAATGCTCGGATTAAGATAGTCCAACCGGGCACTCTTGAACGTACTACCGGCAAGGCTAAGAGAGTCTTTGATCATCGCCAATAATTACTTTTAACCTTGTATATAAGCGCATAGATCTGCAAGTTCAAGTAATGTCCCATATATTACCGCTAAATAACTGGGATTTTTCTTGAACTGCTTTATTTGTTCATAATATAATTAGCTAAATGCTAAAATGAAAATATTCTATAATAACTATACTTTCAGCCAATTAAAGAGAGGAATGGAACAATGAAAAAACTGCTAACAGGTAACGAGGCTATTGCCCGTGGAGCCTGGGAAGCCGGAGTTGTAGTTTGTACTGCTTACCCCGGTACACCTAGTACGCAAATAACTGAACATGCCGCTGAATACGATGAGATGTATGCTGAATGGTCCCCAAATGAAAAAGTTGCCTTGGAAGTTGGCGGCGGAGCAGCTATTGCAGGCGGGCGGGCTATGGTAGCAATGAAGCATGTTGGAGTAAATGTAGCAGCCGACCCCTTATTCACCTTAGCCTATACCGGTATAAACGGTGGCTTACTTCTTGTCGCTGCTGATGATCCAGGTATGCATAGTTCTCAGAACGAACAGGATAGTCGTCACTTTGGCCGAGCAGCTAAGGTTCCAATACTTGAACCTGCAGACAGCCAGGAAGCAAAAGATTTTACCAAACTTGCGTTTGAGCTTAGCGAGAGTTTCGATACTCCAGTGATGCTTAGGGTTACTACTAGGGTCGCCCATGCCCAAACAACGGTTGAACTTGGCGACCGTCAAGAAGTCGGTCTTAAAAAATACGAAAAAATCGCTGCCAAATACGTTATGGTACCTGCTTATGCACGCCGCCGCCATGTTGTCGTTGAATCTAGACTGGGTAAATTACAAGAGTACTCTGAAACTGCTTCTCTGAATCGCATTGAGTGGAATGACACCAAAATCGGTGTAATAACTAGTGGGGTAACCTACCAATACGTAAAAGAAACAATGAAAGATGCCTCTATCCTTAAGCTCGGTATAACCTTTCCTTTGCCCCGCAAGCTGATTACGGAATTTGCTGAGCAAGTTGATAAACTCTATGTTATTGAAGAATTAGAGCCTTTCATAGAGGATTATATTAAATCTTGGGGTATAGAAGTTCACGGCAAAGATACCTTCTCTGTTATTGGCGAAATTTTACCAGAGACCATTAGAGAAAAAATGGGCATAGAAGTTGAGAATACTGTTGATAATAATGAAGCTGCTTCAGCTATACCTATTCGTCCTCCGGTGCTGTGTCCGGGCTGTCCGCATAGAGGACTTTTCTATGTGCTCAGTAAGTTAAAAACAACAGTAGCCGGTGATATTGGATGTTATACATTAGGCAGTCTTGCACCCCTTAACGCTATGGATACCACTATCTGTATGGGTGCTAGCATTGGCAATGCTATCGGTATGGAAAAAGCGAGAGGTAAAGATTTCGCGCGCAATCTGGTGGCAGTAATAGGTGATTCGACCTTTATTCATTCAGGGATAACCGGACTTATAGATGTTGTTTATAACAAAGCAACCACAACTACGATAATACTTGATAACCGTACAACCGGTATGACCGGTCATCAAGAGAATCCAACTACGGGTTTCACCATTAAAGGTGAGCCGATCAAAGAAGTAGACTTAGAACTTTTGGTAAAAGCCATCGGTGTGGAGAGAGTAGTGGTGGTCGATCCCTTCGACTTAGATAAAGTTGAAAAAACTTTGAAAGAGGAAATGGCCGCAGAAGAGCCTTCTGTAATTATCACCAAACGTATCTGTGCTTTAATCGATAAAGAATCAGACAAGACTCCTTATATCGTCTCTCAAGAAGCTTGTACAGGTTGTATGCGTTGTATGAAACTTGCCTGTCCTTGTATAATCAAGGAAGGAAAAAAAGTTAGAATAAATACTGCTCAATGCGTGGGATGCGGACTATGCGTTACGGTTTGTCCTAGTGGAGCAATCAAGAAAGAGGGTGAGGCCAATGTCTGAAATTATTAACATCTTAATCGTTGGAGTTGGAGGACAGGGGACAATCCTCGCCAGTAAAGTACTAGCCGGTGTAGTTCAGGAAAAAGGCCATGAAGTAAAAATTGCGGAGATCCACGGTATGTCACAGCGTGGAGGTAGCGTTTTTACCCAGGTCAGATATGGAGCCAACATAGCCTCTCCTACAATTCCTCAAGGTGAAGCCGATATTATTCTAGCCTTTGAGAAACTAGAAGCTTTACGTTGGTTATCTTATCTCAAGAAAAACGGTAGAATCTTAATTAATGATCAACGTATTGACCCAATGCCAGTAATTATGGGCACTGTAGAATATCCTGCTGACGCCTTACAAATAATTCAGGACAAATGCCAAAACGTTACAATGATTGACGGTGTTAGTGAAGCTCTAAAAGCGGGTAATATTAAGTCCGTAAATATGGTTCTTTTGGGAGTCCTCTCAAAATTTTTAGATTTTGATGGTGATATCTGGCTCAAAGTAATGCAAGAAACTATTCCGGCAAAATTTATTGACGTCAACCTTAAAGCTTTTGAAGCTGGTCGAAAATACTAACTAAACACTATAACTGATTTTTTAGGTGGGTGTAATTAGCATTAATATTTATTACACTCACTTTTTTCTAAGTATATCCCAAACATATGTTTGCATTATGTTTTAGTTTCTGTTAGGATTATAGTGGTGATGATTTATGAATACCATGGAAAAACTAGCTATTCTCACTGACGCTGCTAAATATGATGTTTCTTGTTCCTCCAGCGGAGTCAATAAAAAAAATAAAGGTGGGCTTGGCAATGCCAAGTCTTACGGGATTTGTCACACTTGGTCTGCGGACGGCAGATGTGTTTCTCTATTAAAAATCCTTCTCACTAATTACTGTATTTACAATTGCAGTTATTGTGTTAATCGTAACCATAATGATATTCCGCGAGCAAGCTTTACTGCCAGAGAAATCGCCGACTTAACCATCCAATTCTATAGGCGGAATTATATTGAGGGTTTATTCTTAAGTTCGGCAATAGAACATAGCCCTAACCACACCATGGAAAAGATCTGGGAGGTACTGGATATCCTCAGAAACGAATACAGTTTCCACGGTTATATTCATGTTAAGGTCATTCCCGGATCTGACCCTGGAATTATTCATAAAACAGGTCTCCTAGCAGATCGGATGAGTGTCAATATTGAACAACCTACTGAACAAAGCCTCAGACTCTTAGCTCCTCAGAAATCTCTTCAGGCATTATTTACTCCTATGGCCGAAATCTGTCGCCAAATAACTCAGACCTCTGAAGAAAAGAAAAAATTTCGCAGAATTAAAAGGTACGTACCTGCAGGTCAATCTACCCAGATGATTGTTGGTGCTAGCGATGATACTGACCTGACAATTCTTAAGGCTACCGAAACCCTTTACGATCGATTCAACTTAAAAAGAGTTTATTTCTCTGCTTATATACCGGTTAACGAGGGACCTAACCTTCCCGCTCTTGCTACTATACCTCCTCTCCTAAGAGAACACCGCCTTTACCAAGCTGACTGGCTTTTGCGTTTTTATCAATTTAAAGCTGAGGAAATTGTTAACCCTCAGTTTCCTCGCCTAGATACTGATTTCGATCCCAAAATCTCATGGGCTCTCAGGAATATTCACCTCTTCCCCTTAGAGATTAATAGAGCCTCTTATGAAGAACTCTTGAGGATACCAGGAATCGGAGTAACCTCAGCTTTAAGAATAGTGCGTCAAAGAAGGTTAAGCCCAATTTCTTATGATAATTTACACAAGTTTGGGGTAGTCCTTAAAAGAGCTAGATTTTTCCTTACCTGTCAGGGCAGGTATTACGGCGGTATCCCAATCGAGACTTCTTTGATACGCCAGGCCCTCACTCCTCAGCCACAACCTTTACAGTTAACCCTCTTCTAGGAAAGGAGCCTGCAAATGGATTATCTTTATGACAATACATTTGACGGATTGTTGACATGTATTTATTATAGCTATTACGAAGATACAGCCAAAGGAATATATCCTCAGGATAATTACCAGTGCAGTCTTGTTAACCCCTCAAGGATAATTATTACCGACCCTATTCTTTCCTCCAGAGTTTATGCAGCTATTGCTCAAAAGATTTCTTCTACCGCCTTAAAACAAGTTTACTATGTATTTCTTTCTAATCACCCTTGTAAAGAGAATCTCATTCTGAAATACTTACAACTTGGCTTTAAGTTTGGTCGGAAGATAGAAAGTTTTCATACGCACCCAGATGTTCTTCCAGTACACCAAACCGCCCGTAAAGTATCATTCGAAGCTCATCGTTTTTTTGGGTTATTGAGGTTTGCTGAGACTGGGGATTTCTTATATGCATCCCTAACGCCGGATCACAATATCCTTATTCTTCTAGCGGATCACTTTGCTGACCGCTTAGCAATGGAAAATTTTATTATCCACGACCAGAAACGAGCTACTGCAGTAATATATAATAAAAAAGAATGGTATCTTACAGACTTCACAAAACCTGATATGCTCTCTATCACTGAAGCAGAATCTTTCTATCAGCATCTATGGCTTAAATATTTTACACATATAGCTATTGAATCAAGAAAGAATAAACGTTTGCAAAACCAATTCGTCCCGCAGCGTTATAGAAACAATCTAGTCGAATTCACGAATTCTCTTCTCTCGGATTAGTTTAACTCCAATTCACTTTAGAGTGTGTTATCCAGGAACCTTAGTTCCTGGATAGATTTTTATTATTCCTTCTTAATCACCCCTGGAAGTAAAGGTACAAAGCGGCAATAGTCGTACCAAGTGTCTTCATAAGTCTGCCCCCTCTTTTGCCGTACAAGCAAACATTCTACTCCTTCCTTAATATATAACGGAACCACAATCTTCCCACCATCAACTACTTGGGATAGCCAAGATCCTTCTACTTCCAGTGCTCCTGCTGTAACGATAACCGCATTATATGGAGCATCAGAAAGATAGCCTTCTCTGCCGTCATCTATAATACTGTGAATATCATATGATAATCTTTTAAATATTTTTCTTGCTTGTACCGCCAAATCCTCAATCCGTTCAATAGTTGTGACTTTCATCCCCATTACATGAAGGACAGCAGCCTGGTAACCGGAGCCGGTTCCTATTTCTAATACCTTATCCCCATCCTTCAAGTCCATAAGTTCAGTCATCCTAGCAACAATGAAGGGTTGAGAGATGGTCTGCCCTCCTCCTATCGGCAAAGGAGAGTCATTATAGGCATATCCTTCTAAATCCTGAGGTACAAAGAGATGTCTCGGGATCTTTGAGATTGCCTGTAGAATTCTTGTATCTTTAATTCCTTCTGGTTCTAAAGACTTATCCACTAATTCTTCCGCTAATACTTCCCACTTCTCCATAAGTATCTCCTTCAGCTTTCTGATCATTTATTTCAGATCACCCTTGGGTCGCAAGGTATAACTAACTTTTAGTAGGTAAATGCAAAAGTTTCTTAGAATTATAGTCTAGCCTTTAAAATTTTTTTTAAGCGAGCGTATTAAATAACTCTAGATTTTCCCTATAAAAATAATTGTGAGTGTAGTATAATTTACTAGATATTTTTTTACAACTTAACCCTTTTTATAACTTAACCAATGTGGATTAAGTTATAGATAATAAATACCTTCAAGAATTAGCGAGTGAGATTTAATTATGGAATATCTTCACATCGGTACTAAAGTAATTGAATACGAACTACGTAAGAGTAGCAAAGCTAAGAGAGTAAGTATTTCTATCAAGAATAGCCGGGTTAGTGTAGCCATTCCTACCGGTTTTACCTTTGAATACGCTAAAAACTTTATGGAAGATAATAAAGAATGGGTACTTAAGAATCTCCAGAAACAAATGTCTACTTCGCAGAAGATCAAACCAAAAGACTATACCTCCGGGGAAAAACTTCTTTATAGAGGAAGGAGTTATCCTTTAATAATTGAGGAAATCATCTCCCCAGAGTATTTTGCTGTTTTCAAGGGAAGTCGAATCGTTGTCTATATCCCGCCTAATCTAACTGCGGAGAAGAAACCTCATATGGTGAAGAACTTAATTGAGGAATGGTATAAAGGACAAGCCCAGAAGCTCCTTCCCGAGCAAGTCGATTATTACTCCAGGATGCTTAACACTCCATTTAATAGATTGAAGATTAAGGATCAGAGAACTAGATGGGGTAGTTGTTCCAACAAAGGAAATATTAATCTTAACTGGAGAATAATAATGGCACCTCACCAGGTAGCAGCTTATGTTATTATTCATGAACTAACTCATTTAAGGCATATGAACCATTCCAAGGACTTTTGGAATATGGTAGAGGAATCATTACCCGATTATAAGAAATGGAAGAAATGGCTTACTCTAAACGGTAGAGAACTGCTGACATGATGTATTTTTGTTAAGACAATATTTTATCTACTGTGTGATAATAAAGTCCGTACAATTTGTGTACGGACTCTTTGTCTATATTTTTAGAATTCTAGGGTAAGAAAATACAGATTATTTTGAGGTCACTGTTTTATCTTTAATTCCTCATTATTAGGTTTTCCCTTATTCGTATTCTTACCTTGACCTGGCGGCTCTTTCTCTGTAATAAACTGTCTAATACTATCTTGCTTCCCGTTATCTTGCTTATTCTCTAGGTATGGACCTTGAAGTGTTACTTTTTCTGCCGGGTTATTTTTAGCAGTGTTTTTATCTTTTGCCTTTTTATCTTCTACTTTTTCATCTTCTACTTTTTCATCTTCTACTTTTTTATCTTCTACTTTTTTAGTCTTATTCTTAATTTGATTCTTCTCTTGCTTCTCTTGCAGCTTTTCTTTAATAGTTTTAGATGTTACAAGGTCTTTGACCTTCATATTACGGACCTCATAAGCCTGGAAGCTCTCTCCCGCTAGATCCAGTAACGCATATTTACCTAAGGATAATTTGTTTTCTTTAGCTTTCTCTATTTCATCCCTTTCCATAGGGATAATCAGATAGCCGTATTCCTCAGGTAACTGTATATTTGTTAACTGGGTCATTAACTCCTCTATCCGTCCGGTTTCAACACTGTTCAAAGCTGTTGCCATTAGAACAGTATCACTTTCTGAGTTAAGATAATTCATCTCTTCGGCCTTTTTTACTATCTGTGATACCGCCTTATCCACCGTAAGCCCTAGCAGATAGTCTCCCGCCACTTTCTTTCCATCCTGGTTAAGAGTTTCTACCCCTATGACATAGCATCCTTCATTTAGTCTCAATTCTACACTCGGATTGATATCCACAGAAACGACGGCAAAGTAACTGCTGCCTTTTGATTCTAAACCAGGAACTCCATTAAAGAGAATGAAAAAGACGATACAGGCAGCCATGACAGAAAGGGCAACTGCCTTCTTCCTGAAATTTTTAAACCCTTCTTCACGCTCATATTTAGCAACAGAGATAAGTATATCCTCTTCGAAGAAGTAGATTTTTTGACCGGGTATCAGACCTTCTTTAAAGGCAATCTTACAGTAACTGTTATCTTCTGCAATCACTACTGCATATTCAGTTGTTACTTTTAAAACTATACCCTTATACATCTTTTCACCCTTTTATGGAATTACGTACCCAATACTTAAGTTGAATGAAGCCGCCTGTGAATATCACTACTAAGGAAATGATATACTTTCGGCTTCTTTTAATTATCTTAGCAGTTGTCTTAAACTTTAAAGCGATCTGACTTATTGGTAATCTTCTTTTTGAGTATATCTTCTCTACTAGAGGTTTATCCTCACTGATACGTTCGGATAGTATCATAGCATTTACTCGGGTATCTTTATGTTTGGGGGTTTCTTCGACTAAGTCCTCAAGAGTTATCTTGAACTTGGACAATTCACTCTCGTATTGTTTAATTTCTTCTCGAAGACTAATAGAGTCCTCATCACTTCTCACATAAACGGAATCTAGGTGCTTAAGAACGTTTTCAGAACAGTCTTCAAAAGAGATTTCTCTTAGTTCCTGGTTCTTCTTTCGAAGGGCGTCCTTAATCCGATTACTAATGACAAGTTCAGCGAATTTCAGGAAAACGCCTTTGCTACTGCAATATTTATCGATAGCTTCATCGAAAGCGATTAATCCTATACTGAACTCGTCACAGTTCTCAGTCTCGATATATCTGTTTAACTGTTTGGACACCATCTTGATTATGAATGGTATATAATCTGCAATCAGCTTGTTGCGTTCCTCAAGGTCACCTCTCATGATGGCTTCTAAGCGTTTTTCTACTGAATTCTCCGTTATTGGTCTATGCCCGGACAAGAGAAAACCTCCAATTACGTGGATATAGAATAGTACTTTATAATCTATTATAACTAATGTTGAAATATTTTTATATGGTAATAACTTGTCCGTTATACACTTCAACAATTGTATTACTTTTTTGTTCTTCTTCAGTATCTTAGTGCTTCTTCCGATGCTGATGAGAGAGCTTTTGTTATTACTGTGGGGGTAAAGTTTCTTTGTCATTATTTAAGGTTCACTAAATAATTCGTAGGCTTTGACTTTTTTAGGTACCTAATTAAAAAAAACTTGCACCTTTTACAGTGCAAGAATCTGAAAGTAATTTCGATATTAAATTTTAAACAGCTTCTTGGCATTTGCGGTAGAAAGCTGAGCAGCTTTTTCAAATGATATTCCTCTGATTTCGGCTAACTTGTTTACCACTTCGCGTACATAAGCTGGTTCGTTACGTTTTCCACGGTAAGGTTCTGGGGTTAAATAAGGACAATCTGTCTCAACCACAAATCTGTCTTCCGGCATTTTGGCAGCTACTTCGACAGTATGGCGAGCGTTCTTATACGTCAATGGCCCGGAAAATGACAGATAATATCCCATATCCAGTAACACTTTAGCCATCTCCCAGGAGCCGGAATAGGAGTGAAAAACCCCTCCTGTTCCTGTTGGGTTCTCTGTAATAATTTTCAGAACATCACCATGCGCATCCCTGTTATGAATGACTACTGGTAATCCTGACTCTTTCGCCAATTCTAATTGCTGGATAAATACTTCACGCTGCACATCCCTAGGAGACAGGTCACGATAATAATCTAACCCTATCTCACCCCAAGCTACCACTTTCGGGTTTTGGGCTAACCTTTCCAGAAGCATCCATGTTTTTTCATTACAATCCTTGGCATCATGGGGGTGTATCCCTACAGTCGCATAGAGGAAAGTGTATTTGGTTGCAAGCTCTACGGATTCCTGAGAGGTGGCTTCTGAATGGCCTATATTGATAATAGTACGCACCCCTGCATCCCTTGCCCTCTGGAGAACGATATCTCTATCCATTTTAAACTGCTTATCATCGAGATGGGCATGAGTATCCCAAATCATTTAACTTGGCCTCCTGTTATGATTTCCTTCTCGACTCCTAGCACTTCTAAGCCTTCACTATCAGAAGCAGCTAGAATCATTCCTTGAGAAACTATCCCTCTCAACTTAACAGGTTTAAGATTGGCTACCAAAACTACTTTCTTCCCTATCAGTTCTTCTGCAGTATAATATCCAGCTATTCCAGCAACTACAGTACGACTTTCTCCAGCCATCTCTACCTCTAGTTTAAGAAGTTTGTCTGCCTTCTCCACTTTTTCTGCTTGAAGAATCTTAACTATTCTTAAGTCAATCTTAGCAAAATCCTCATAAGTTATCTCGTCTTTTATCGGAACCATATTTATCTCCTTAATTTCAGCTGTATTATCTGGCTGTTTTTCTGGGGTTTCTTCTACTGAAAATTGGGACAAATCGATTCTTGGAAAAATTGGCTGCCCTTTATCTACTATAGTTCCTGGTTGAATAACATTCCAGCTATCAGCTTTTTCCCAATCACTAAAGAAATCCATCCCTCCCAGCAGAGGTCTAATCTTCTCCGGCACTCCCGGCATAAATGGTGCACATAGTATTCCAAGAATTCTGATACATTCCACCATAGTATAGAGCACTGTATTGAGTCTCTCAGTATTATTCTGATCCTTAGCCAGATTCCAAGGGGCTGTCTCATCAACATATTTATTACAGCGGTTTACGAATTGCCATACATACTCTAAGGCTGATGCTGGATCACAGGCTAACATCTTCTCTTCTGCACTTTCTTTAACTTTAGAGCTTAATTCTTTAATTTCTTTCTCCAGATCAGTATCCTGGCCAGGGGTTGGAACCTTGCCATCTATATACTTCACTACCATAGCCAATGATCTGGAAACATAGTTGCCTAGATCGTTGGCAAGGTCACTATTTAGTTTTTCTACCAGATCATCTTCAGAATATGTTCCGTCTAAACCATATTGCATCTCTCTCAGCAGGAAATAGCGAATTGGATCAGGCCCATATCTGGCAATTAGTTCAAAGGAATCCTGAGCATTACCACGGGATTTGGATATTTTACCACCTTCTTTGCCAAGAAACCAACCATGGCCGAAGACCATCTTCGGCAGAGGTACATCTAAAGCCATCAGAATTATAGGCCAGATGATAGAATGGAAGCGTACTATGTCTTTACCCATGAGATGAACATCTGCCGGCCAATATTTTTTAAACTTCTCATGATCAGGATAGCCTAAGGCCGAGATATAATTGATTAGGGCATCTAGCCAGACATAGACTACATGTTTAGGATCGAAAGGGACTTTAATCCCCCAATTAAAAGTGGTCCTAGAAACACATAGGTCTTCCAGCCCGCCCTCAATGAATCTTATCATCTCATTTCGCCTGGATAAAGGTTTGATAAAGTCGGGATTATCATTAATATACTGTAGCAATTTGCCCTGATACTTAGACATTTTGAAGAAGTAGCTCTCTTCTTTGAGCAGTTCTACCTCTCTAGCACAGTCTTCATTTGGGCATTTACCATCTACAAGTCTATTCTCTGTCCAGAAAGTCTCACAAGGTGTACAGTACCAGCCTTCGTATTCAGACTTATAGATATCTCCTTTTTCATAAAGTTTATTAAATATATACTGTACTACTTCAGCATGCCGAGCTTCTGTTGTCCGAATAAAATCATCGTTAGAAATATTCAATAATCTCCAGAGTTCTCTAAATCTACTTACGATATCATCGACGTAGACATGGGGATCAACCCCGGCACTTTCTGCTGTCCGTATGATTTTTTGCGCATTTTCATCGGTCCCGGTGAGAAAGTAGACATCATCGCCTTTCATCCTCCGCAAACGTGCCATAGCGTCTGCCGCAATGGTTGTATAAGCGGTCCCAATATGAGGACTCGAATTAGGATAATAGATAGGGGTAGTTATGTAATACTTCATAAGGCACATCTCCTTTAATTAATTGGCATAAATTTTGAGGTATCAACAATCAGAATATTTGGTAATATTTTCTATATTTATCCAGAGTCTGGACTTTTATCCTATTGACTTTTTTAGGGACTATTGGTAAGATTAGGTTGCTAAATGTCGAATTTACAGTAGAAATGGAGGAATTAGATGTGAAATCAACAGGTATTGTAAGAAAAGTAGATGAACTTGGTCGAGTGGTGTTACCAATCGAGCTTCGGAGAACTCTCGGTATTGATGAAAAAGACGCTCTGGAGATATATGTTGATCAAGAAAAGATTATACTTAAGAAGTACGAACCTGCGTGTGTCTTCTGTGGAAGTGCTGACGATGTCCAGATATTCCGCGGTAAGAATGTTTGTCTAGCATGTGCCGGTGCTATGGGTGGAATTGCTTCGGCTTCAGAAGTTGAGGCTGTATAGTTCAACTTAACAATCCCCAAAGAAGGTAAATTATTTACCTTCTTTTTTATTTTCTCTTTCATCTTCATCGAGATATGCTCTGTATACATCTCTTTTGCTTATCCCATATTTTTTTGCTACCACTTTCATGGCTTCTTTATTATCTTTCCCTTCCAGTATTATCTGCTTCATATCTTTAATCCAAAGAGAAGGTTCTCCTCTCTCTATTCTTTCTTCATATGCTTCTATTATAAGACAACACTCCCCCTTAGGAGGCGTTGTCTTAAACTCTTCTACCAGTAGACTCACTTTTCCTCGATGAACATTCTGATGAATTTTAGTTAATTCCCGGGTAACTACTACTATTCGATCTCCCATGGTTTCCTGAATGTCTTGAAGGGTTCTAATCAACTTATGAGGTGCCTCATATAAAATTAAAGTGTGAGTAAGAAAGGCCGCTTTCTCAAGAATCCTTCTCCGCTCTGATCTTCCTGTAGGCAGAAACCCTAAATATACAAAACTTTCCGTCGGCATTCCGGACAGAACGAGCGCGGTTAAGGCAGCATTGGGTCCCGGCAAAACATCTACCTTAATATTTTCTTCCTGACACTTCTTAATCAGAATATGACCCGGGTCAGAGATTCCAGGCATTCCGGCATCCGAGACCAGAGCTACATTCTTTCCTTGCTTGAGTCCGTCCAAAAGCTCCCCCATCCTTTTCCTTTCATTATGTTCATGATAACTTAAGGTTGGGGTTGTAATATCATAATGGTTTAGGAGTTTCCGAGAGTGTCTTGTATCTTCTGCTGCAATGAAATCAACCATCTTCAGCGTTTCTAATACCCGTAAAGTAATATCTTGCAGATTCCCTATAGGAGTAGGGCATACAAATAAAGTTCCCTGATGGAGCATGCCTATCCCTCCGGTCAATCTTTTCTTAAGAAGGCATTACAGAAAAGACAGCTGCCTTCTAGATTTTCTCCAAAATAAATGTGACAAATATGGAATCCTTCACTATAAAGCTTTTCTAGGTTCTCATGTGCTTCTTTCTGAATTCTGGCAGCGTTCTTCTGTACTCTTTCTGTATCTGCTTCAGAAACTGCACATAATTGTCTTTTCAGGCTGACATTCTCTTCTTCCAAATACTCAACATATTGTCTTAAGCTCTTGACTTCTCCCAATAGCCTACTAATATTTTCTTCCACTTCCGTTATCGCCTGATAAAGTTGGCCCACCTCTATTCCTCCGATTCTGCTACGAGTTTTCTTAGTTCTTCTTGGCTGTCTTCATCCAAGACTTCGACCAAGATATCCTTCTCCTTAGGGCAAGTATTCTGGCACTCGTAACAACCATTTTCATATTTTAGACAACACATCAATCTGCCACAAATACCAGATATCTTTGTTGGATTAAGGGAAAGATTCTGGTCTTTAGCCATTCTGATGGAAACAGGTTCAAAGTCTCCAAGAAATGAGGCGCAACACAGTTCCCTGCCACAGGAGCCTAACCCCCCTAACATCTTAGCCTCATCTCGTACTCCGATTTGCCTTAGCTCTATCCTTGTTCTAAAAACAGCGGCTAAATCTTTGACGAGCTCTCTAAAGTCAACCCGACCTTCAGCTGTAAAAGAAAATATAATTTTATTACCATCAAAAGTATATTCTACGTCTATAAGCTTCATCGGCAACTTATGAGCAATTATTTTGTTCAGGCAGACTTTAAACGCTTCTTTCTCCTTAATCTCGTTATTATCATAAAGTTGTTCATCTTCAGGTGTAGCTTTACGCAATACTTCCTTCAAAGGAGATACCACCTCTTCTGAAGGAATTTCCCTCAAGGGTAGGACTACTTTCCCGAACTCCATCCCACGAGCAGTTTCTACGATAACATTGTCATTTGGCAGGATATCCAAACCGCCCGGGAGAAAATAATATATCTTACCTGCTTTTTTAAAGCGAATGCCTACTACCTTAGCCAATTTTGCTTCCTCCCATTTCAATATGTTTTAGTGCTAATACTTCCAAAACTAGTCTGGGATTAGCTTGCTTCCTTAACGCTTCGGCAGTCCTCCCTATCTCCTGCAAAAGTTGCGGGGATACTTCTTTTCTTATAACTTGCTCTCTAATATTCACTGCTAGAGCTTGAATGAGTATCAACGTTTCGTCTTTCTCTAAAGGGAAGAGAGAATATACTTTAAGAAAATCCGCTGCATTCACAGCTTCCAGATAGGATGACAAGGATTGCTTAACTTTCTCTATCCCTAAGTCGTTAATTTTGCAGGCCAAATCTGGGTCTCCACCACTCAAATCATAAGATTCAGAACCATACTTCCATTCTTGTCTAGTCGGAAATGAAAAATATACGCTTTGGGCACGGCTCTGCAGGGTACTTATTATCCCTTCCCCATTAGATGTGCTCAATATTATTAAGGTATTATCAGGAGGATCTTCAGAAATTTTCAGCAGAGCATTTGCTGCTGGAAGAGTTAGCTTATCGGCCTCTTCTATCAAACATATCCTAAACTTACCTTCAAAATGTTTTCTATATATCTTTTCTTGCATCTGCATAACCTGTTCAATCCCCACCGAGGTTTTTAAAGGTTTAAGGATATGAACATCTGGATGGTTCCCTGAGCTTATCTTTTTACAGGAAGAGCACTCCCTACAAGGACTGTTCACCTCTTCACAGTTCAATAAACACGCTAAGTCCAAAGCAGCTTTATGCCTTTCCTCAGTTCCACTTCCGTGAAACAAAAGGAAATGTGCTAATTTATTCTCTGCTGCAGCTTTTCTTACTAAAGAGAGATTGTCCATCTATCTATTACCCCTTAAACATCCATAACTATTATTTGTCCTCTGTCGAAACCTTCCCAGCCCTGCCAATTATATTCAGCAGCTCGCTGTAAATACTCTATAATAACTGGAGTAATCTCTTCTCCTAGAGCAACTAATGGGATTCCAGGGGGATAAATAGAAATTGTTTCTCCTGAAATCAAGCCTAATGACTCGTGGATTTTAACTTGTTTCTTCTGCCCAAGCCATGCTTCCCTTGGAGTAAGCTGGATAATAGGGGGAGATAGCTGTTCTAATCTTTGTAACCCCCGATGTTGAGAGTTATCACTATCCCCTAGACTGTATTCTACGGCCAAGCCTTCCAGTGCCTTACCAAGGTGTCTAATATCCTCTGGCTTATTTCCTATTCCTAGCATGAAGAGGATATTTTCTTTGTCCCATAATTCAGGTTCGATGCGGTATTTTGTGCGTAAGATTTCTACAGCTTGGGATGTTGTAACTTTTATATTGGAGATATTAACCAATATCTTCGTCCAATCTACTTCTTTTATCCCATACGTTCCAGCATCTTTATGAGTTAGTACTCTCAATTTACCTTCTAATTTTTGATGTAAAAGCTGTACTTCCTCAAATAATTCTTGCCAGGGATCCATCTGTCCAAAATCATTCATCGCTGAGTCCAAAGAAGCTAGCAACAGATAACTAGGGCTAGAAGTTTGTAATATCTCCAGCGATTTACGTAACGACGAACGGTCTATCCTCTCCCCCTGAACATGAAGCATCCCTGCCTGGGTGAGTGCCGCCAAGGTCTTATGTGTGCTGTGTATTACGGCGTCTGCCCCCAGAGTCAAAGCTCCCTGAGGAAACATTCTTCCTAAGAAATGCGAACCATGCGCTTGGTCTACTAATACTGGAAGGCAGGGGAAACTCTCATCCCTTTTTTTAATAATATATTCAAGATCAGGTGTTGTTCCATAGTAGCTTGGATAGGTCAAGTGGAGAGCACCTATATCCTGCATATTTGTTAGTGAACACTTCTCGTCTAATCCCAAGGGAAGATTGAAATCAGGGTGAATCTGAGGAAAAATATATTCAGGAGTTAAGCCGGAAAGTATTAGACCTCCGATTACCGATCTGTGTGCCTTTCTTTCTATCCGAATCTTACCTGAAACATTCGACATTAGAGAGAATAAAATTGCTTGATTTCCTGAAGTTCCTCCATTTACTAAAAAAAACGTTTCATCTGCTCCATAGACTTTAGCCGCCCTCTTCTGAGCTTCTGCAATAATACCCAGTGGATTATGCAACATATCCAATCCAGGCAGTTCAGTAAGGTCAAACCCAGGGAAGGAAAATCCTGAAAATAAATCTGTTCTTCCTTTATGTCCAGGAGTATGAAAGGAGTACATCTGCTTTTCGAGATAACTTTTAAGCTTACGATTTAGTAACCTCACCATACTCTCCAATCACGATATTGCGAGGATAATTGTTGTTTTATTTTAACATATATTACTTAATTTTTCATCCTAACAAACAAAGTGTACAATAATGCAACTTACTGCTTAACTGTAGATTAGTTTCCTTATGTTCTGAATATTCCGCTCATATTCTACTGCTTCAATGTTCGTAACAACAATCTGTGTTTCACATCTTGAACAGATAAATCTGTTTGCTAAACGGAACCCATCGCGTAATCCTTTTGCCGGTGTTTGACCACAGATAGAACATTTAGGGTAAAGGTTATTCATTTTACATTCTTCCTTCATTCTCTTATGTTTGACATTTAACAGGTTAATAGTCCCTTACAGTATATTCTTTCCTGAAGAAATGGTTATTAGTATCTTTCTCAAAATTCTTTCATTCTTACTCATATCAACTTTTCTCCCTTCATAGGATTAAAAAGGCTGTTCAGTTAATCTTTGAAAGGGTGCTATCACTATGCGATTTCTGGCAGGAAGACTCCAACTCTTTACTATTATTGTCTTAATTAAAATACTCGTCGTCAGGACACATATATTCTCACTAACTCATCAATTTCCTGCAGCTTTATTGGAGTTAGCTTCTCTAATCGTAGTTTTTGGGCTGGCTGACGTATTATCTTCTCGAAGAGGAATAAGCAAATTTCTAGTTGTTGATTTCCTTCTTTCTACTTATCTCCTCAGTACCGTTATGTATTATAATCACTTTGGACGTTTCCTTGATTATCATGCAATCACTCAAGCTCCTCTTCTAAAAGATATTGGAGAAAGTGTAATCGCCATATTTTCCTTCTCTTATTTATTCCTCTATCTTGATATCTTTCTGATTATCATTTTCTTACAGATTTTCAAGCTACCTAATATAAGCCGGGGTATAAACTTACGGAAAAATAAACGGAAAACCTTAGTGATATGTTGTTCTGCTCTAGCATTAATTCTAGTTAGTTATAAAGTATATCAACCTAAAGATATTCCCATGGTTCTTGCTCAGGATGTTGGTATCTTGAATGCCCAGCTATATCAAGCCTTTCACTCTTTAAGAAAAGAAGCTCCGGAAGATTTGCCTCTGGATGCTTTACACCAAGCAAATATTGAACGAATAAAGCAAATCAATCCTGTTTCATGGCCCAAATACTTTGGCGCTGCTAAGGATAAGAATCTTATTCTTATCCAGCTAGAATCGACAGAAAACTTCGTAGTCGGGTTATCTGTTAATGGACAGGAGATTACTCCTAATTTAAATAAAATAATCAAAGAAAGTTTATATTTCCCACACTTCTATGCTCAAATAGGCCAGGGAAATACTTCAGATGCTGAATTTGTAACTAATACTTCTATCTACCCTCGTCCACGGGGGGCAATAAGCACAGGATATACAGGAGTGAAATACCCTTCTTTACCACGTCTTCTCCAAAGCAAAGGGTATAAGGCAGTAACTTTCCACCCCAATACTGCAACTTTTTGGCGCAGGGATAATCTCTATCCTTGTTTAGGTTTTGATAGCTATTTTGATGAATCCTTTTATCAAAATGAAGATCCCGTTGGACGGTGGGGATCTTCAGACGAGATACTATTCAAGAAAGCAGTCCCTATCTTACAAGAATTTGCAAAACAAAATCAAAAGTTCTATGCCAGTCTAATTACGCTTTCTTCACATCATCCTTATCTGATTCCGGAATCTAAAAAGAAATTAGACCTTGCACCTGATTTGCAAAATACATTCATTGGTGATTATCTGACAGCAATTAACTATGAGGATTTTGCTTTAGGTTTATTTATTAATGATTTAAAAGATACCGGCTTATGGGATAATTCTATGATAGTGATTTTTGGTGATCATTTTGGTATTTCTAAGAATGAAGAAACTGACAATCAAGATTTTTTCACTTCCATCTTAGGGAGAGAACATGACTATCTCGATGCTCTTAATGTACCTCTGGTGATTAGAATTCCTGGAGTGAAATCAAAAATAATTGAGAATGTGGGAGGCCAGATAGATATTCTCCCAACCCTTGCTAATCTTTTTGGGATATATCTGGATGATTATCTTATATTCGGCCAGGATATAATAAATCAAGACCGAAATCTTCTAGGATTCCGTTTTTACTACCCTGAAGGTACTTATATTTCTTCCAGCTACCTATATATACCGGGAAACAAAGTCGGACAGAATATTGAAACCCATGAAGCTGTGCAAAACATAGAATTATTTCTCAAAGAAGAACAACAAATTAAAAACCTGATGCAATTATCCGATATATATCTGGAATATATAAAAAAGAATAAATAGAATATCTAATTTCATAACTTTCACTCAGCCTATAAAAAAAGAGCGGGATAAACCCGCTCTTTCTCTAAATATTTATTTCACCTTAGCTCCAATCCGTATCTGCGAGACGCTTGTAAGACTTGTAGCGCTCACCGGCAAACTTCTCAGCTCCTTGGAAGAGTTCTTCCGCTGTATCCGGGAAGGTATTGAGCAGGGAAGTATAGCGTACTTCAGACATAATAAAGTCTCTGAAGGAAGCTGATGGTTCTTTAGAATCCATGCTGAAAGGTTTTTCGCCTTTCTCCTGTAAATCAGGATTGAAACGATACATATGCCAGTAACCAGCCTCAACGGCTTTCTTAGCCTGGATAATACTTGTGGCCATACCGGACTTAATGCCATGATTGATACATGGAGCATAAGCAATAATCAGGGATGGTCCCTTATAGGCTTCTGCTTCTTGGATGGCTTTCATGGTCTGAGTTAAGCTGGCACCCATGGAGATCTGTGCAACATAGACATAACCGTAGCTCATGGCCATCATTCCAAGGTCTTTCTTACGAATTTTTTTACCCGCTGCTTGGAATTTAGCAACAGCCGCCCGTGGAGTAGATTTAGAGGATTGACCACCCGTGTTTGAATATACTTCAGTGTCAACTACAAGAATGTTCACATCGTCTCCGGAAGCTAGAACATGGTCTAGTCCACCGTAACCGATATCATAGGCCCAACCGTCTCCACCGACAATCCATTGAGATTTCTTAACTAAATGTTCTTTCTTTTCCCAAATCTTAGCGAGGAGGTCATTAGATTTTGGATCTACTTTCTCAAAGGCAGCTAGTACTTTCTTGGTAGCAGCCTTGGAAGCATCTCCATCATTCATGCCAGCAATCCACTCCTCGAAAGCGTCTTTGAGCTCAGCAGAAATATCCTGAGCCAAAGCTGCCTTCATTTCATCAGCAACTCTGCTACGCATTTGTTGTACACCAAGATACATACCGTAACCGTACTCAGCATTATCTTCAAACAAGGAATTAGCCCATGTAGGACCTTTACCTTCTTTGTTAACAGTATAAGGTACAGACGGTGCACTTCCGCCCCAAATCGAAGTACATCCAGTAGCATTGGCAATCATCATTCTATCACCAAACAACTGGGTGAGCAGCTTAACATAAGCAGTTTCTCCACATCCTGGGCAGGCACCACTGAATTCAACAAGAGGTTGAATGAACTGGCTGTTCTTAACAGTATATTTATTTCCGATTCTATCATCTTTATCGGAAAGGTTTAACGCATAATCCCAGAGAGGTGCTTCAACTGGAGTGCGTTCAGCTGCATCCTTGAGAACAAGGGCCTTCTGTTTGGATGGGCAAATCTCAACGCAGTTACCGCATCCTGTGCAGTCCAGTGGACTGACCTGGAGACGATAGGTAAGTCCAGCAAAGTCTTTACCTACTGCTTTAACAGACTCAAATCCAGCGGGAGCATTCTTTTCTTCCTCTTCAGTATAAAGGAACGGTCTAATACAGCTATGCGGGCAAACATAAGAACATTGATTACATTGGGTACAATTTTCTTTAATCCATTCAGGAACTACTACGGCAATACCACGTTTTTCGTAAGCAGTGGTCCCTGCAGGGAAAGTTCCATCTTCGTAACCTTTAAAAGCACTAACTGGAAGGGTATCTCCTTCTTGAGCTGCCATAACGCGAACAACGTCTTTGATAAAGGCTGGATCTTTATCTGTTCCAAGGAAGATACCTTTTTTGGCATCAGCATTAGCCCAAGCAGCAGGTACTTCAACTTTAACTAATGCATCGCAGCCAGCATCAATCGCTTTATTATTCATGTCAACAATTTCTTGTCCTTTTTTACCGTATGCTTTAACAACGGACTCTTTGAGATAGCCGATAGCTTCATCAAAAGGAATTACATTAGCGAGTTTAAAGAAAGCAGCCTGCATAATCATATTGATTCTGCCGCCTAAGCCAATCTCCCGAGCAATTTTGACAGCGTCTATGATATAGAATTTTGCTTTTTTGTCCGAGATAGCTTTTTTGAGAGCATCTGGGAGCATTTCATCAAGTTCTTCAGCTGTCCATTGGCAGTTAAGGACGAAGGTTCCACCTGGCTTAAGACCTTTTAAGAGATTATACTTATCAACATAAGCTTGGTTATGACAAGCTACATAATCTGCTGTATTTACTAGATAAGGTGCTTTAATAGGATCTTTCCCGAATCTCAAGTGAGATACGGTAGCACCACCGGATTTCTTGCTGTCATAGGCAAAGTAAGCTTGAGCATATTTATTGGTATGGTCCCCAATAATCTTAATAGCTTGCTTGTTAGCTCCAACTGTACCGTCTGCACCCAGACCCCAGAACTGACAGCTAATTGTACCTTCCGGAGTTGTATCAATAAATTCTTTTTCTTCCAATGAAGTAAAGGTTACATCGTCTACGATACCAATAGTAAAACCGTTTTTAGGCTTTTCTGCTTTGAGGTTTTCGTATACGGCTAGAATCTGAGAAGGAGTAGTATCCTTGGAACCTAGACCATAACGACCGCCAACAATAACAGGTTTAACTTCCTGTTTGTAGAAACAATCAACGATATCCAAATAGAGTGGCTCACCTAAAGAACCAGGTTCTTTGGTGCGCTCAAGAACTGCAATCTTCTTGACAGTATTAGGAAGGGCCTTAATAAAGTGTTCGGTTGAAAATGGACGGAAAAGGCGAACACGAAGTAAACCAACTTTTTCACCTTTAGCTGCAAGGTAATCAATCGTTTCTGTAATTGTATCTGCAACTGAACCCATCGCAATGATAACGCGTTCAGCATCGGGTGCACCATAATATTGGAAGAGTTTATACTCACGACCAGTAAGTTCTTTATATTTGGCCATATATTCTTCAACTATCGCGGGTACTGCCTTATAGAAACTGTTAGCAGCTTCTCTCCCTTGGAAGTAAATATCAGGGTTCTGTGCAGTACCTCTTAAGACTGGACGTTCTGGACTTAATGCGCTCTCGCGGAATCTTTTTAACGCTTCCTGATCAAGAAGTTCTCCAACTTCACTATATTCAGGAACACTAATTTTCTGAATCTCATGGGATGTTCTAAAGCCATCAAAGAAATGAAGGAATGGGACTCTTGCTTTAATGGAACTAAGATGAGCAATATAAGCTAAGTCCATAGCTTCCTGAACACTTCCGGAACTTAACATTGAAAATCCAGTCATACGAACAGACATAACATCTTGATGATCACCAAAGATGGATAGTGCATGAGCAGCCAGGGCCCGAGCACTAACATGGAATACGCAAGGTAAAAGTTCCCCTGCAATTTTATACATGTTAGGAATCATGAGCAATAGACCTTGAGATGCAGTATAAGTAGTGGTCAAAGCCCCTGCTTGTAGTGAACCGTGAACAGCACCTGCCGCTCCAGCTTCTGACTGCATTTCAACAACCTTCATTTGCTGCCCGAAAATGTTTTTCCTACCATGAGCAGCCCATTCATCAACCAATTCAGCCATGTCGGATGAAGGGGTGATTGGAAAGATGGTAGCGACTTCTGAAAAAGCGTAAGACGCATGAGCTGCGGCTTCGTTTCCAGACATAGTTTTCATTTTTGCCATTGATTATTTTCCTCCCCAGAAAATTTATTTGATAATAATAGCTAGCACATATAATCCCGAATACAAAGTATATAATTATCCGTTATCCTATAATGATTAGTTAAATTTTTAACAAATGCTCTCCCGTACTTAAATTCAATTTATGAAAATAAGTCTCTTCCTCCACCTCCTCTTCTGATGGTTAAAGTCTTATGGAGAACAATGGGTATATAACATCTATTTGTAGGATAAGAGATAACAAGCAAAAGACAGAGAGTAACCCTGTGTGCCTCGCTGAAAGGCACTTGACATGCTATATAAATCGCCAATAACCTATTGGCTTGCGATTGGACAATCCCAAACTATCTGAACTATCTGAATTTTCCGTCATTTTGGTGTACGCAAACCTAGGGAACTATTTCTTAAATAGTTCCCCTGGACAATTCTCAGTATACTCTTTCTCTCTTCTTTTCGTCAAGCACTATTCGTTTCTAGAGGTCTTGTTGCTAATATATTCTAATTCTTGTTAGAATTTATCGTTTTACGTATTATTTCGAATTATTTATAAGGTGACAAGTGTTTAGTTTTATATTCCTATCAACTGTAATACGGTTAGGACTACAACCCCCGGAAATCCTAACAATGCTACAAGACAAATAGTGAAAACATTAATTGGTACTTCCAGATTAAAAACACTCAGGAGTAAATTTATCATCCATAATCCAACGACTCCTCCTAAAATATGAATGCTCAGCTTAATCAGTTTATTGGGTTTTCTTAACGAACCTATCACAACTAAGGTTAAAAGAAGTATAAATAATCCTAAAAAAACAAATGTCATGGTAAATTCCTCCATCTAACATTTACTGCATTGTATGCAGAAAGTTTGCAAGAAAGAACCATGACAATTTTGATATTGAGAATAAGTATATTTCTTTAATTAGAGTTGGCGTCTGCCTTCCAGTGCTCTGGTGATAGTCACCTCATCTGCGTATTCCAAATCTCCTCCTACCGGTAATCCATGAGCGATACGGGTTACTTTTGTTCCAAGAGGTTTAAGAATTCTAGCTATATACAAAGCCGTAGCTTCTCCTTCTACCGACGGATTAACAGCTATGATAACTTCTTTAACATTATCCAGACGTTTTAGTAGGTTAGCCAGATTCAATTGCTCCGGTCCGATACCTTCCATAGGAGATAGCACTCCATGTAAGACATGATATATACCTTTAAACTCCCTGGTTTTCTCCAGAGCAACTACATCGCGAGGTTGTTCCACTATGCAAAGAACAGTCCTGTCTCTGCGTTCCCCGGCGCAAATCTTGCAAGGATCTGCCTCAGTATAGTTGCCGCATACTGTACATTGCCTAATCTCCCGAAGAGCTGTAGTAATTGTTCTAGCTAACTGCTCTGCATCATCGGAATGCTGAAGTAGATAAAAAGCTAATCTTCCTGCTGTTTTTGGACCCACTCCAGGTAATCGGGAGAAGGAAATAATTAAGTCAGACAAAGCTTGTGGGTAATATAAATAATCCATCGCTTAAAGCCCTAAAATCTTTCTTACATTATTTTCAGATATAATCAACTAACAAGCAATTTTTAGCTAAAATAACCCTGGAATATTAAAGCCACCCGTAACCTTGGCCATTTCTTCCTCAACCATAGCCTGAGCATTACGCAGCCCCTGATTTATCGCAGCCTTTACCATATCTTCCAACATTTCCGGATCATCGGGATCAATAGCTTCAGGTTTTATCTTCAGTTCGAGTAGTTCCATCTTTCCATTAACAACTACTTCAATCATCCCTCCACCAGCTGTAGCCTGAACGGACTTGAGCTCTAACTCTTCTTTAGTTTTCATCATATTTTCTTGCATTTTCTGTGCCTGCTTAAGCATTTGATTCATATTACCCATACCACCTGGGGGTTTAAACGACATAATAAAACACTCTCCTTCAATATGTTTTGTAATAATTTATTTCAAGCTTATTTTACTTGTCTTCTCTCACTTGTACAAGTTGAGCTCCAAATAGCTCCACAGCTTGTTGGATGCATTGACTATTTTTTTTATCTCCATCTAGGTTAGACCCCTGATTAAGAAGCTCAAATTCATTCTCAAGAAGATTTTCTAGTGATAACTTTTGACCTAAGGACTTTAATAGAACTTCCTCCACAACAGCCTTATTCTCGGGTTGGTTAAATTTATCCCGATGAAATGAGTATCCTTCTTTGAAAACTAGAAGGAGCGATTCCTCTTTTATCCCCATTGGTTTGCCTTCTAGCAAGAACGCATGGGTTGATTTTTTTTTCTTGCGTACATCCTCCAGTATATCCAGCCACTTAGCGGTAACTCTCCCAAACAAGTCTTCGCCTTCAGCTATACCTCTTACTGTAGAATTACTAATTTCGCTTTTTGGCCTACTCTCTGCTCTTTCTTCTGTACCCTTTGCTTTACCATCAAATGTCAAATTTGTTTTTTTGGCTTGTGCCGAGAATATTTGATTGGCTTCTGGCAGACTATCGGAATCTAACTCATATAGAGCCTGAACCAGAATCATCTCGGCCGCCAGACGAGCGTTAGAAGCATATTTAAGTTCCCCTTCGCCTTTAAGGATAATATTAATCCAAGATAACAGCCTTTTTAACCCTGCTCTTTCACTTTGTTCTTTTAACCTTTGTGCAGAATCAGATGAAAGTAATGGTTCTTGCCTGCCTGCTAGGTATAATAAAGCCTGGCGCAAGTAATCAAGCAGCTCTCTGATTATCTGCCTGGGATCACTCCCCAAAGCTACTCCTTCTCCAAGCTTAGCTAAAGCTTTCCCATAGTCAGCCTCCAGCATAGTATCCACAAGGTCTACATTGTAAGCTTCGCCTACCATACCGATAATTTGGTATACATGTTCTGCAGTAACCGTATCCTCCCTCAGCAGACATTGATCTAAAATACTAAGAGCATCTCTCATACCGCCTTCAGCTTTCACCGCAATAATTTGAATCGCCTTTTCTTCAACTTCCCGCCCGAGATCTCTGCATACTTCCTGAAGTCTAGAAACTATTCCTTCTATAGATATCCGTTCGAATTCAAAACGTTGTACTCTCGACAAGATAGTTAAAGGTACTTTGTGGGCTTCTGTCGTGGCCAACACAAAAACAACGCTGGCTGGTGGTTCCTCCAGCGTTTTTAGAAGAGCATTAAAAGCTTCCGTAGTCAACATATGCACTTCATCGATTATGTATACCTTAAACTTACCACCAGAGGAAGTGAACTTCACTTTTTCTCTTAAGTCTCTTATCTCATCTATCCCTCTATTAGAAGCAGCATCGATCTCCAGCACATCTAAGGCATGTCCCTGATCGATATTCAGGCAAGAATCACACTTATTACACGGTTCCGAACCCTCTCCATTACTGCAATTCAAAGCTTTAGCCAATATTTTGGCGGCTGTTGTTTTGCCTGTTCCACGAGGTCCACTGAATAAGTAAGCATGAGCTACCTTATTATGAGTAAGAGCGTTAACTAGGCTAGTTTTAACATGTTCTTGGCCTACTATGTCACTAAAAGTTTTTGGTCTCCACTCCCGATATAAAGCTAAATATCCCATTCTCTTTTCACCCTCTAAAAGAATACCAAAAAAGATGGTTGAGAAACCACCTTATATTATAAAGACCGTGCACCTTTGAATCGAATCGCAACCCCCGGACGTTTCCCGTGGACCAACGCTCATTCTCGGCAACCTTGCGGCACACGAAAACGAACTCCTTAGTGCTGCTTCCGTCAGGATCTGACACGGTTCGAAGTGTTCCGTTGCGCAAGACCAAAAAATCATCACATCAAAAACACGGACTGACCCCGATTGCCCGACCCTTATCAAAGGAATTAAACCCCGCTATAGCGGACTGCGGGTTACAAGGAACCGCTACCTCCCCGTCTAGCACGGTCAAACCTATTATACCATGAACATAAAAATAAAGAAAACTGGATCCGTACTTTAAGAGTAAAATAAAAAGCCTGAGTCTTGAGGCTTTAGTTTACTAGATAGTGGCGGAGAGAGTGGGATTCGAACCCACGACACAGTTACCCATGTACCCGCTTTCCAGGCGAGCGCCTTCGACCAACTCAGCCATCTCTCCATGTTCAAAACAGTATTTATAAGATATCATTTTTTTGAATCGCAAATGTTATTATAATAGCTGGGACTGACTACGTCAACACCTATATGCAGTCTTCGGTATTACAGTTTTTTCAGTTTTTAGCTTAATTTACTTAATCATTTTCTTGACATAAACTTGAGATAAAACTTCGGAACTCCCTTTCTTGCCCTTGATCAATAAGAACATAGAGAAAATCTCCATTAAATATCCTTGTATTTCCCCGCGGAATTATTTCTTCTTCACCGCGACTAATACTAACAAGAAGACTACCCTCAGGCCAATCAATACTCTTTATCCTTTTCCCTTCGATATGGCTGCTTAGCCGAACTACTTCTTCCAAGATAATCTTAGAACCAATCTTTTGACCCTTGTTTTTTCCCAGGTTCACATCTGGCCTCACTGTTGTTATAATATTATCTTTTTCCTGATATTTGATTTGTTTATAAGTTAATTCTTGCTTAGCTGTATCTATATTATAAGTATCTTGTTTTAATTGTTCCCATGTTTTTTGCTCGATTTCATCTGCTTGCTTATTATTATCTTTTAGTAGGCTTGCTGAATTATGGCTATTCAAGGATGCCGTCTCCAGTGTTATTTGATATATGTTTTCATAAATAGACCTAGTCCTTAGAATATCACTCACTACGTAGGCGACCATAGATACAATTATCACCGGCAACAAATGTTCAAAGGAACCTGTCATCTCGGTTATAAGAATACTCCCTGTTACAGGTGCCTTAACAGCGGCAGTGAATACTGCTGCCATAGCAAAGACGACAAAATCAAAGATCAATTCTGAGTTAATATCAAATAACATTCCCAAGACATTTCCATAGATATTACCTATCAAGGCTCCTATAACGAGCATGGGTAGAAATAATCCTCCAGGAGCACCTGAACCGGCACTTATTATTGTGAAAATGAACTTCACCACAACAAATACTACTAACGCTTTAAAAGCATAGTTTTGAGAGCTCAAAGATATTATAAGCTGTTCTCCTCCCCCTAGAACTTGAGGAAGAAGGTATCCCAATACTCCCGCTATAAAGAGAGGAATAAAAAGAATCCCTGCTTTCCAGAAAACAGGGATTTTGTTCCTTATCTTATCAAATATTCTGAAGCTTGAAATCAAAGCCTTGTTATAGAAAACTCCTACAAGGCCGCAGACAATCCCCAAGCCGATTAAATAGATATAGTATTTTTGAGGTAAGACGGGAATCCCCGAGAAGTCCATAATCGGTTTACTTCCAAAAAACTGACGCATCACATAGTCTGCCGCTAATGATGATCCCATGGCAGACATCAAGACAGCGGGAGAAAAATTCTTATGAAGCTCTTCTAGAGCAAAGACTACACCAGCTAACGGGGCATTAAAAGCTGCCGCTAACCCTGCAGCAGCTCCACTGGTAACCAGATATTTTTCTTCCATCCTGAGTCTTCCTAATAGCCTGCTCACACCCTGGCCTATAGACGCTCCAATCTGAACGGAAGGCCCTTGACGTCCTACGGAAAGTCCAGCCCCAATAACTAATGTTGTTCCCACAAATTTACCAACTAAGTTTCTCAGCCATTTTGACTTAACTTGTCCTAATAATGAACCCTTGACCTGCACAATTCCACTACCGGATATCTGAGGAGCTCTTACCATTATCTGATTAATAACGATTGCTAAAATAGCCAGCGTTAGAAAACGAATCGCTATCTCGAAGAATCCATATTCTTGAGCGAGCAGATAGCTATATTCTCGAAATCTTTCCGCTTTCTCTAAGAGAAAGCGGAATGCTGAAATTACTACACCCACACACAGCCCTACGATTATTCCTTCCAAGAAAATCTTGAGACGGAAATCCTTGCTGTTTAAGAATCTAAAAATATTAGCCATATTTTGTTTAGAAGAGATAGTCTTATTCACTTGAGAGACTCCCAACTTTATACAAGTAATGTTGATAGTGAAAATTATACTATACTTACAAACCCATTTGTTAGAATATTTATTTCACCCGTAGCAGTCCTTCCCTTTTTTTGGCTGTCATATCTACTGTTATTTCTTCATAATTATCTTAGTAAGTGAATAGATTAACACTTCTCGCACAAAATATCAAAAACTTGAAAGAAAGGATTTGTTTACTTTTCATCAAATATATGATATCATATATACCAACAATTTAATCGAACAAGCCAGCGCTGAGTTTCACGTATGTGAAAGCGGGGGAACCAATAATTCGGGGTGAATCCGGCATAGCCGGTAGGGCTACCTCTCTAGTCCGAATCCGTCAGCTAACTTCGTAAGCGCTTTAAAGAAGGCACGTTAAGGTTTTATGCTTAACGATGATTGGCTCTGTTTACAGGGTTAACCACTCACGCTGGCTTTTTATGGCGTGATTTTTTATTGTACTTATTTAAGGAGGACAAAAATGAATACTCATAAATCGGAGTTACACAAGGAAGGCCTGCAGGAAATAAGACCCGCGGGTTGGGATGATTGGCATTGGCAGATGGCTAATCGGATATGTACCTTAGAACAACTCGAACTCAAAATGAAACTTGACTCTACAGAAAAAAGTGGTATCCGCCAGTGTCTACGAAAATTTCGGATGGCTATTACCCCTTACTATTTCTCTCTAATTGATCAGAACAATCCGAACTGTCCTATACGTAAACAAGCTATTCCTTCCATCATGGAACTGCAATCATGCTCTGCAGATTCCGATGATCCTTTACACGAGGATGACGATTCTCCTGTACCAGGGTTGACTCATCGTTATCCGGACAGAGTGCTTTTACTAGTTACTGATCAGTGCGGTATGTACTGTCGCCACTGCACCCGTCGCCGTTTCGCGGGTGCGACCGATAGTCAAAGAAGCAAAAAAGACATCCTCAAAGCAATTAGCTATATCTCATCACATAAAGAAATCCGAGATGTCGTTGTCTCAGGGGGAGACGCCCTGGCACTTAGTGACAGTATGTTAGAATTCGTTCTTTCATCATTAAGAAAGATACCCCATGTGGAGATTATCCGTTTGGGGACTAGAACACCAGTCGTTATGCCTCAAAGAATAACCCCTGAATTAGTTAGCATGATTAGCAAATATCACCCAGTCTGGGTAAATACCCACTTCAACCATCCAGTTGAAATAACTCCAGAAGCCGAGCAGGCTCTAGCCCTTCTTGCAGATGGCGGTATCCCACTTGGAAACCAGTCTGTCCTACTCAAAGGGGTAAATGATTGCTCGATCATAATGAAAGAATTATTGCATAAACTGGTTAAGAATCGTGTCCGTCCTTACTATCTGTATCAGTGTGATCTTTCTCGTGGTATTGAACATTTTCGAACCTCTGTTAATACAGGTATCCATATAATTGAGATGCTGAGGGGACATACTTCCGGTCTGGCTGTACCTACATTTGTGGTGGACGCTCCCGGTGGTGGAGGAAAAATCCCTCTCCAGCCTAACTACCAGCTGTCTCAATCTAATGATCAAGTAGTCCTAAGAAATTATGAAGGCATTATCTGTGTTTATCAGGAACCCTCACCGACTAAGATATCTCCTAAACGTTCCTACAGCTTACACAAAAGGCAGAAGTATTCCAGTAAGGCTGGTCTGGCAAAACTCTTTAAAGGGGAAAAGCTCAGTCTTGTCCCCGAAGAGAATCTTCGCTATCAAAGACGTGCTGACTTACAACTGCAGGAGACTAATAAATGATTCCATATATAAATATCTTCTTCTAAAATCTCCTTTTTAATATACAGAGTCCGTACTAAAAATGTACGGACTCCTTTGTTTTCTATATAAATTTTCCTAAAACATCTTTAGCAGCATCTGCCATTATCCGATAGCCTTTAACATTCGGATGTACTTCATCCAATAAGTACTCTTTCTTCGCCATCCTAGAAATGGTATCAGTCAGACCCACATGAAAATCTATAATAGAAATCACATGGCTTACAGCATATTCTTTTAGCCATCTCCGATATTCCTGAAGTATAGACTCTTCAGGGCAAGACAAACAGGGAGTTGGAACACCGATAATTGGTATAATATCATTTTCTTGGCAACACTCTATCATAACCTTCATATTCTCAATATAATCGTCGAGTGACATATCATAGAAGGCATCATTAGTTCCACCTAGAATAATACAATGGCTTGGATTTATACTCAGAACCTGTTGCCGTAAACGCCTGTGCATATTGCGGGTAAGATCTCCGCACACTCCAAAGTTAAATATCTCGATTCCAAGTTCTCTTTCAACAATATTTACCCAACCATCTTGAGGGTAGCACATATACCCTTCAGTAATTGAATCTCCCAGAGCTGCCACTCTCATAACAATTCCCCTCTCCAAGCTCATCGAAATTACTTTAACCTTTAAAGCCTTTAATCAATACTTGTAAGAGGTTCCTTTTTTCGTCTAAAAATTTCAGTTACCCTCCACAAGGCGAAAATCGCTATAACCACTCCACTTAAACCAAAAGATAAAGGTAACCCTAGAATCGGAATAATTATTCCGTAGAAAAGCGATCCCGAGGCAATCCCTATATCTATAGAACTATCCTGAAGAGCGAGTGCCGTAGTGCGTCTTGCGGGAGTGATTATATCTACTATCCAGGTGATTAGTACCGCCATGCTTCCCGCATATCCAAACCCTGCCAGCACACTTCCTAAATAGATTACATAATGAGAGACCGGGAGAAGAAACAACAGGGCTATCCCCGTGCCCATAATTAGCATACAAGGATAAGCGACAATAGCCCGGCCCTTTTTATCGGATAAAGATGCTACCGTCAAATTAGCCACTACACTTCCTGCTCCAAACAGGGTAAAAAATATCCCTGGATTTATATCGGCAGCATAGCGTTGGACGAAAATGCCTACAAAAGTAAGAATTAATCCATAGCCTATAGAAAGAACAAAAATACTTAAATAGATGGGAGAAAGCTGTCTTTCTTTTAATAACGTAAGCATGTTGGCAGGTGGTGCAGTTGCTATACCGGCTTCAGCTTTATCAGTTACTTGTGGTTCCTTAATAAAATAGACAAAGAATATAGCAAAGGCTCCAATGATGATTCCTAAAATATGATATACCTCGTAATTGAAGGCAGTGATAACTTTCATCGCAAATGTAGGGCCAATTATTAACGTTCCCATTGTTATTAAGCGGTAAAACCCTATATATCTCCCCAGCTGGTCTCTAGGAGCCAGTCCAGAGGCTAAGGATATAGCACTAGAAAAGTAAGCTGCTAATCCGATTGCCTGATACATTCGCACAACAATTATGTACCAGATTTCTTCACTTAACATAAATAACAGTGGTGCCGTTGCAAAAGCAATCGCACCTATATAAAGAGTCCGTTTATTCCCTTTGCTATCGGCCAACGGTCCGAAATAAAATCTTAAAATAACAGCAGTCAAAAAATAGAGGGTGCTTTGCAGTCCGGAAAAAAACTCTGTTCCCCCTACATCAATAATATAGAGAGGGGTTATGGTGTGAGATATATTAAAATTAATAAAAATAAAAAATGTTGCTGCGTAAAGAAAATATAAACTCTTTCTATCTATAGCCAAGCTTTTTGGTTCCTTTCTTTATTCCCTTTAAAGTTTAATCATTATATTTTACTGCTATACCTTAGAGTGCAATTTATAGATTAGCAATAATAGATATTATTATAAACTAATCTCAGATAAGTTTCACCGCTAATTTTCTTTATGTACACGTTCTAGAGCCCCAAACAAAAACATGTTCAGGAAATCATGGCCTACTTCTTCTAAGGACATCCCGCTCTCCATCACAAATCTTGGGGTCATGACTACGGTCATTGCTGAAAGTAGAGAAGCCTTAAATATCTTGGGATCGACTCGCCAGCGCATTTTGATCTCACTTTGGGAAAGCAAATGATTGATAAGCAAATCTACCTTGCTCTGACGAATCTTATCAATCTTTTGCCAGATAAACGGATAATGTGTACTTAGGTCCTCAATAACCTGCTGATTTACCATATACGTGACATTCTTAAGGAGGGCAGTGATGAGCTCTTGGATACTTGTGCCAGAGGCAAAAAGTTCTAAATTCTTAAGTTCTATTTTATCCATTGTTTGAACCACGGTAGCTTCAATCACTTCTTCCTTGCTGCCAAAGTACCGATATATAGTTCTTTTACTTACCCCTGCCACCTGGGCCAATTCCTCCATAGAAAGATTATAAAAACCACGGCCATCTTTCATAGCTAATTGTTCACAAGCCAGAATTATTTTTTCTTTGGTCTTAACCAATTGTTCCATCCCCCTAGACTATTTTCTTTTGGAATTTGAGGATACTAATCGACAGGAACAGGATAGAGAAGACTATCAAGCTCATCACTTGTCCTACAAGATAAGGGAAACCAATCCCTTTAAGAACGATACCTCTGATGATATCCAGATAATAAGTTAAGGGAATCACGTTACTAATATAGTATATTATTTTAGGCATCCCATCTCTGGGAAAGAGAAAACCCGAAAGCATAATACTGGGCAGCATAACAAAAAATGACATCTGGAAAGCCTGCATCTGATTCTTCGCAATGTTAGATATCATAATCCCTAATCCCAAAGAAGCCGTAATAAAGAAGAGTGTTAGTAGATACAACTCAATTAAACTACCCCTGATAGGTACACCAAACACGAGACTCCCGACCAGTAGAGCTATAGTAATCTGGATATAACCAAGAAAGATATACGGAATAATTTTCCCCAGCATTAATTCATAGGATTTAATAGGAGTAACGATAAGCTGTTCCAGGGTACCCCTTTCCCTTTCCCTGACCAGGGCCATAGAAGTCATGATGACCATTGACAAAGTCACTATGATGCCCAAAATTCCAGGTACCATATAGAAGGCCGTAATCCCATCTGGATTATACCAAGCACGAACTCTAATATCATAAGGAGGATTACTCATATCCATATGTAGTTTCTTAGCGACAACTTCCTGCGATTTGAGAAGTCCGATAGAGTTGGCCGTGGCCATGGCTTGGTTGGCAACCATGTTATCACTGGCGTCCACCAGAACTTGGACAGAGGCCGATCCTCCTCTTTCTATTTCCCTGGCAAAGTCAGGTGGAAAGATAATCCCCACCTTGGCCTTGCCACTATCAATCATGTCATTTACTTCTTGGTAACTGTTAACCGTGTCATGGATATCGAAATATCCCGAAGCTGTAAACGAGTTAAGCATATCTCTGCTTTCTTCACTGATTGATTGGTCGAATACTACGGTTGGTATATGTTTTACTTCTGTCTGAATGGCAAAGCCGAAGAGCAGAAGCTGAATCATCGGCATCATAAAAACTAGCCCTATAGTTAATTTATCTCGCCGCATCTGTAAGAATTCCTTATAGAGGACCGCTTTAATCCTTTCCACTCTAATCCCCCTTTATTAATTATAAATAGTTTTCAGATCCAGCCCTTTGTTGCTTCGCCAAAGCAACAAAGACATCTTCCAGAGAAGGTGTTATTATTTGAGCCTTGCATCTCAGAACATTCTGCAGTTTAGGCAGGCTCTCTTGATTAACAAGAAGAACATGAAGAAGGGACCCGTGGATAGTACATTCCTTGACATAGGGTAATTCTTCTATTTCTTCAATCCTTTGTATCCCTTTAGGTAAATCTAGTTCTACCATACAACCTCTAATACTTCTCTGTTTTAGATTATCTGGGCTATCTACCGCCATGAGCTTCCCCCCTGAAATAAACGCTAACCTGTGACAGCGTTCTGCTTCATCCATAAAATGAGTAGTTACCATGACCGTCGTTCCTTTGAGAACCATTTTTCTAATAATTTGGAAGAACATTCTTCTACTAGTTGGACTGACTCCACTAGTGGGTTCATCTAGAAAAATAAGGGGCGGTTTAGAAATAATTGCACACCCCAGAGCCAAACGTTGTTTCCAGCCACCACTAAGATTAGCTGCTAACTCATTTTCTCTTCCTCTTAAATCAGCCATAACAATCATTTCATTTAGCCTCTCCGGTAATTCCTTTTTGGGTACACTATACAAACCGGCATAAAATTTTAAATTCTCTTGGACTGTAAGATCATCATAAAGACTAAATTTTTGGGACATATATCCAATGTTATTCTTAATCTTTTCGGTTTCACTGTGGAGGTCATATCCCATAACTGAGGCTGAACCTGATGTCGGTTCAAGGATTCCACAGAGCATTCGAATCATCGTTGATTTACCTGCCCCATTAGGACCTAAAAACCCAAAAATCTCTCCACGCTTTATTTTAAGCGAAACTCTATCTACTGCTGTAAAGCTACCGAATTTTTTGGTTAATTTATCTGTAGTAATTACATGCTCCATAATATGTTACTCACCTACCATCATTACAAAGACATCTTCCATTGACGGGATGATTCTTTGTAAAGTTTTTAAGGTATATCCTTCAGCACTAAGTTTATTCTTAATAAGTGTTTTTCCGTCAGTGTCACTTTCTATTATCAGCCGATATTTATCCCCATAGAGCGAAGAATCACAGACTCCTTTGATTCCTTCGAATAGACTAGGTTCTTTAGAGTCTGACACTACCTCCCAAACCTGATAGGAAAAATTTTTCCTTAAGCCAACCGGCGTATCCAAGGCAGTGACCCTTCCCTCATTCATAAAAGCGACCTTCGTACATAGTTCTGCTTCATCCATATAGGGAGTGGACACCAAAATAGTCATTCCCTCCCCGTTTAATTGGTAGAGAATCTTCCAGAATTCCTTACGTGATTCGGGATCGACCCCGTAGGTCGGTTCATCAAGAATCAAGAGCTTCGGTCGTGTCACTAATGAACATGTCAAAGCTAGCTTTTGTTTCATTCCACCCGATAGATTATCAGCGAATCTATCTTTGAATTGTATAAGGTTCGTAAGTTTTAGTATTTCTTCTGACCTCTGAATAATCACAGTTTTCTTAAGTCTGTACATAGAGCCGAAGAAGATCAGGTTCTCCATCACAGTCAGGTCACCATAAAGGCTAAAACGTTGAGGCATATATCCAAAATTACTGGCTTCAGACTCTTTGCTTTTCTCCCGCTCTTCGACAGTGAATCCTAAAACCTTAGCTTCCCCTTCTTCTGGAGTAAGCAAGCCACAGATAACTCGTAAGAGGGTCGTTTTTCCTGCTCCATCAGGACCGACCAAGCCAAATATTTCTCTCTTTTTAACTTCTAAGCTAACCCTGTCGACGGCTAACAAATTGCTGAACCTTTTGACAATATCCTTTACAACTATCATCTGATATCATCCACACTGGTAGAGTTAATCTTTTTTGGTATTATAACATCACCAGGCATTCCGGGTTTCAAAATCCCTTCAGAATTTTCCGCTTCGACTTTTACTTTATACACTATATTTGTTCTTTCTTTCTTCGTCTGAATGGTCTTGGGGGTGAATTCTCCTCGGGTCGCTATCTCAGTAATCGTTCCCTCAAATATCCTGTCAGAACCACTAACGGTGAACACAGCATCTTCACCAATTTGGACATATGGCATATCATCTGTAGGGATATATACATTAATCCAGACTTTATCCAGATTAGTAACCGTTGCCAGGGGAGCACCTGAAACTACGTATTCTCCTATTTCGTAATTCTTGATCTCTATAGTCCCGTCAATCGGGCTAGTAATTATAAGGTCTTCTAATACTGCATCGGTAGCTTTTAAAACGGCTTCCATCATTTTTACCTGATTTTGAGCCGCTTGAACTTGGCTATCCGTACTGCCTGCCAGCAAAAGGCTGAGACTAGCTTTAGCCGCCTCCAGCTGGTTAAAGTTTATTGTATTATTATTTTGGTAACCCTCCAGTTCTGTCAGTGCCAGACTTCCTTCTTCGAATAAAGCTTCGGCCCTTTCCAGATCTTTTTGAGACTTATCATAAGACGCCTGCCGGATATTGACATTGGCCTGTGCTTCTTTAACCTTCTGAGTACGGGCACCTGATAGCAAATCATCCAGCTTATTTTGGGCTATAGCCACATTAAGGGCATCTCTTTCCCTCTGTGCAGCCAAATCACTGCGAGATATTTCAGCAACTAGGTCTCCCTGCTTAATCTTATCTCCAGCTTTGACAGTAATACTTTGTATAGTTCCTGGAACTTTTGCAGTCAGTTCTACATTCGTAGCTTCAATCGTCCCTGAGGCTTCCACCGTGAGATTATCTTCAGTGAAAAACCTCTCCCAGATGAAATACCCTGATATAAGAACTATCAGAACGATAACTGCTACGAAAGGCTTCTTTCTTTTCACGTCCATTCCCTATTCCCCTTTCCTCTTTTTCCCTGCTAAGATATGTGCGCTTAATAATCTTAGTAATCTTTCTATTCTCTAATCCGTTATTCATGTCACTTTTTAATGCCTTTAGTGACATCTTATCATTGTTTCATGTTATTTCAAGATAAATTTATCCGACGGGTATAACTGAAGTTAACCTGTCGGATAAGAATATTAATATGAGATACCTTCTGAAATATATTATAATGCATTATTAGATAACAATAATTTGGTATACTAAACTCAAGGAGATGATATTATTTGTCGTGACTATATCACCTTTTCTTTTTGTTTCTCGTTAGAATTTTGATATTTCTTAAGTCTATTAATATAGTACTATGCATTCTTTATTCCTTATGTATTTAGAAAGGATTGATTAATATGAAATATACTTTAGTGGGTAAGGTCATGTTTTCCCTGTTACTTATTACCATGATTCTCTCCGGGTGCAAAGATCCCACACCCAAACCTGATCCTGCACCTGGAACCGATGAACCAAAAGTGAGTATAGCAGAATATCTGCCGCTTAGAGAGGGCAATAAATGGATTTACGAAGGAATTGGCAATGAGTTCGCCTCTTATACCCAGGAAGTAATATACGAGAAAGATAATAGTTATCAAGTTATGGTAAGCTCAGGAACAGTAACTGCTAATAGATATGTAGTAACTGACGAAAGCATTATCCATAATTATAGAGAGCATGAATCTTATGATAATACCAATATATTAGATAGTCCGCCTAACTTTGATGGAACCCTGCTTAAACTCCCACTTGAGGTTGGTAACTCTTGGATAAGCGGCGGTAATGATTGTGAGATATTCAGTATAAATAGTACTGTTCAAGTTCCCGCAGGCACTTTCACGGATTGTGTGGTTGTCAAAACAACCTATAAGGATAGTAGTAATTCATCATTTCAGTATTACCAGAAAAATGTAGGCCTGGTCAAGTCGGAATACGTGATGGAGAACAACGAAAAGATAGAATCCCTCTTAAAGGAATATACAATAAGGTAGCTGTTGGCTGAGTTAATATTTTTAATAAGTATACTGCAAAATGTGCTTACTCAGCATACTGAAATTGCGTTTAAAGGTGAGATTCAAGATGTCAAAAAACCGAAAGAGAGTTCTTCTTATCCTGTCTTTTCCTATATTATTATTCGTTATTTATTGGAAATTGTCGCCACTGACGATTCCTCTCCAGGAACCTATTAGCCCTGCTACTCCTGACATTACTTCCATCACTCCAACTGAAATCAGTTCTGAGATATCACCGAATGAATCAATTAATATAAAGCTCACTTTCTTAGGAGATATCATGTGCCACCCTACTCAATATGAGGCTGCAAAAACACCAGATGGTTATGATTTCAGCCCTTCTTTTGAGGATATTAAAGAGTATACTTCCAAAGCCGACCTGACGTTAGCAAATCTGGAAACTGCCCTTGCTGGCAAGGAAAAAATTTATAGCGGTTATCCTTCCTTTAATACCCCTGAGCAACTTGCTTATGCTATAAAAGATACATTAGGAGTAGACGTTGTTTCCACCGCTAATAATCATTCTCTAGACAGACATTACTCAGGCCTCTGTAATACGATCGATTTCCTTGATAACTCTGGGCTAAAACATACAGGTACTTTTAAGACAGAAGAAGAGAGCAAGGAAATCCTTATCACAGATGTCAAAGGTTTAAAGATCGCCTTCCTAAGCTATACATACGGGACAAACGGTGTTAAGCTACCTCAAGATAAGCCCTTCGCCGTCAACTATATTAATAGGGATAAAATTCTTCTAGATGCCCAGAAAGCTAGAGAGCTCGGTAGTCATTTAATAGTTGCTTCCCTACATTGGGGAGAGGAATATTCTCATACTCCATCAGAGCAGCAAGTTAGTCTGGCTAATTGGATATTCGAAAATACAGAGGTTGATATTATCTCGGGTAATCATGTGCATGCGGTCCAACCCATCGAATTCATCAATGTCAGTAAAGATAATATCAGCCATGATCGCGAGGGTCTTGTTGTCTATGCACAAGGAAATTTTTTCTCTAATCAGCAAACTAAATCTGCCAACAGAGGGATAATTACCGATATTGACCTGAAGTTTAATCCGATTGATAATGATGTATCTATTGAAAATGTTTATTACACCCCTATCTGGATAGATGAAACTGTAGGGTCAGGTCCTCAGACTTATCGCGTGTTAAATGTGGATAGTGCTCTTCGTAATTTTCTACAAAGTCAAGACGAGTTGTTAGATGAAAATGATTATAATAAAATGCTTGAATTTGTCTCTCTGGTCGAAAGGGTTATCTCCCCAGGAGAGAAGATTAATTCTACTTCTGATTTAGCCAACTGAGTATATCCGTTCTTTAACTACATTAAATTTAATGCCCGACATTAGTCGGGCATTATTTCTTTATAGATATGATAAAATTCTATGAATCCGGTCTAGGTAATCTTCTCTTCATCTTTATTCTTAAACACTATAGTTCTGTAGGGGAACGGTATCTCGATACCTTCTCGGTCAAAACGTTCCTTAACACTTTTATTGAGATCACAAATCATTAAGAATCCTGATAAAGGGTCTCCCGTCCATACCCAAGCCTTTAGATTTACGGAAGAATCTCCAAAACTCACTACTTTAATTACTACTGGTTCTTCGCCATTTTTAATTTCTTCCTTCGTTCTATTATCAAAAAAATCTTTATGAGATAGAGCTTCATCTTTAATGATATTGATTGCCTGGTCGATATCCGAATCATAACTTATTCCTATATTAAAATAATTACAGGTTTTTTCTTCAATAATGTTGGCATTTTCAATCATTTCATTGTTTATCACGTTATTAGGAATGATTATCCTTTTATTCTCGTAAGACCTTATCACGGTATGTCTTAGCGTTATATCTTCTACTATGCCCATTGTATCTCTATCTATAAACCGTATCCTATCACCAATCCTAAATGGTTTAAAAAAAGATATAAATAAGCCGCTTACTAAATTAGCAAACGTCTGTTGGGAAGCAAATCCGATAATTATCGCCAAGATGCCCGAACTGGCTAAGATAGATACTGCTATGCTCTTGAGATACCCTATCTGAAATATAACTAGCGTTAATCCAATAAAGTATATAGTTCCAGTCAAAAAATGTTTAATAAAACTTAGTTGAGTAACATCAATTCTTCCCTTATCGATATTGTTTTGAACAAACTTCCTAGCTAATTTAGCACAAAGAACTGTTGCGACAAGTATGCCTATAATAACAGCTGCCTTCATTGTAAAGTCTATAATATCGATTCTATCAAACACTTCATTAAAATCAATTCCAGGCATTTTTTCTCCTCACCATCATGAATTTAATATCAAACAATGAATCTTTTTCGTTTTATTTACTATACTTACATTCTTAATATTACCACTATTCTACTATAATACATATTTCCATACCAAGACATTCTTCTAAAAATGAGGTGTTGAGCATAAATTAACTATGCTATTTTCTATAATTGTTTAATATTTTTGTTATATCCTCCATACATTGGAACATAAGCTATTTCTGGTATTTACTACTCCCGAAAGGATGTAGATGATGAGATTATGGAAAGTCATCGTAGGCCTGATATTTGTTCTCCTTCTTACTGGAGGACTTTGGCAAATAAAATATTATATAATACAGACCCAAAACGAACAACTTGTATTTTCTAGCTCCGATCCTGTTTATGAATCGATGCTGAAAAGAGATATCCTATGCCTAATGATGGCTTACCCTGAATATATCATTGATATCGAGAAAAGCGAGGAGGGTAAAGTATATGTTATCCTTAAATCAGGCAAGAAGCTGCTCTATGATGATGGCAAATCAAAAAATCAGGCACAGAAGTCCGCTACCCCTGATTTGCAAGATATGCTGGAACAGATCTATCCCTTAGACAAAATATCCGAACTTCTGCCTGCACACTATAACCCAGGTTGCGTCAGACACTATTCGCTCTTGAAAGAGGTTTACGGTGCGAACAAAACGCGAATTCAATCCAACCTTGTCAAAGTAAGTATCGGTTATAAGTTCGTGGAGTTCAATCGCAATAATCAAGCAGCACAGGCTCTAAATTCAGTTATGAAGGAACTTCTGCCTTTAGCTCGTAATAATTATAAGATTTATGGAGCTGCTTTTCCTAGCAGCGGCACATTCAACTTTCGCCTTATTGGAAGCACCAGTAGGCTAAGTTCTCATGCCTTCGGGATCGCTATCGACCTTAATAGCCATAAAAATGATTATTGGCGATGGAATACCCGCGAAGCTGGACAAAAAAGACTAACTTCTTATCCCCAAGAGATTGTACACATCTTTGAGAAATACGGTTTTGTTTGGGGTGGTAAATGGGGTAATTTCGATATTATGCATTATGAGTACCGTCCGGAGATTATCCTGAAAGCGCGCTACTTCTCAAGTAAACCTATTCCCGGTCTCCCATGGTATGAAGGGTTGCAGAATAATCAAGAGGCATGGCGTTATATCTGGCTAATAGAAGAAAAAATTTAACCTATAGCTTTCAAAATACCTTCTAAGATTAACTCGGGCGTTGGGGGGCAGCCAGGAACATAAACATCGACAGGCAAATACTTATCTACCCCTCCTCCTGCTGCATAGGAATCTTTAAAAATTCCTCCACCGCAGGCACATGCTCCCACAGCTACAACAAGACAGGGTTGGGGACAAGCTTCATATGTCTTCATAAGAGCCCCCTCTAAATTTCTGGTTACCACTCCGGTGATCAGAAGCATATCGGCATGACGAGGAGAAGCAACAAAGTCTATCCCATACTGTTGAATATCATAGATGGGATTGGGTAACGCATTTATTTCAAAATCACAGGCGTTGCAGGCTCCAGCATCTACATATCTGATATGCAGAGAATCTCTGCATATTTTTTTGACCTTGTCATGAAGTTTTTGTCCTAATTCTCCCAAGGTTGGAGGTGTTATGATAGGGCTAACAATAGTTTCAACAAACTGGGATGGACAGCTATCCTTACCTTTGCCAACTCTTTCAGTTACTATCTTTGATTTAGCCAATCCTGTAAAAATCTCAAACATTTAATCACCCCCGCCTAGCGATCCAAACATGCATAGCACAATTCAAAACTTTTATTAATTAATGGAAAATCAGGTATTATATTGCCTGGCACACAAAGAGGTAAAACAGGCCAGTTACAATGGGATGCAGAGCGAACAGAGTAACGATAAATTGAGTTGTTTTCACCAGTCATAATCCAATGAACATTTGCCCCTCTGGCCGATTCGGTATAACCTGAAGAAGATTGATAGGGTGCTAAATCTGGAATCTTTGTCACTAATTCTCCTTGAGGCATTTCTGTAACTGCCTGAGTCAGAATCTTAAACGTCTCCTTGACTTCCTCTATCCTTTGGACTAAGCGGCTAAATACATCCCCCTCCTTTTGAAGAGGGATTCTAAAATCTAATTCTTCGTAAGCTGCATAGGGCAAGTCTCTTCTTAAATCTCGATCATAGCCTGAGGCACGAGCAGCTGGTCCAACAGCTCCAAGCGTCACTGCAGCTTCCAACGGTAAGATTCCAGTGGTTTTCATTCTCTCCAATAAACCTTCAGATGACAAAATGACATTGGTAAGCCCCATTAATTCTTCTTCTATCTCACTTAGCCAGGAAATAAAGTCTGTAAATTTTAAGTCTTTCTTAACCCCGCCAGGGATTACTGTACCTCGTAAGTAACGATGTCCTGTTAATTGATTATTCTTGCGCATGACTTTTTCCTTCAAGATAGCTCCTCTGCTGATACCAAAAGCAAATCCTATCCCAGCGCACATATTCCCTATATCTCCAATATGGTTATATAATCTTTCCATCTCCAACAGAATTGTTCTACTATACTTGGCACGTGTCGGGATAACTACTCCTGCCAAGGACTCAATAGCCTGAGCATATGCTACAACATGAGAGCAGGAGCATACTCCACAAACTCTTTCAGCAATCAAAGAGACTTCCTTATAATCTTTGCCTTCCGCTACTTTCTCTACCCCTCGATGAGTATAAAAAAGCTGCGCCTGCAAGTTGATTACATCTTCTCCAAAAGTATAAAACCTAAAATGACCAGGTTCGATTATGCCTGCGTGAATAGGTCCTACAGGTACTTGATAGATCCCTTCCCCTTCAACAGGACAAAACTCTATTTCTCCGGGAACTCGAGGCACTTCACTTCCTGGTTGAAAATCCTTGCGTAAAGGAAATACTTCGGCCGGCCAATCCGGGTGAACAGCTAATCTTCGTAAATCAGGGTGATCCCGAGGAGTAATCCCAAACATATCTTTTATTTCTCTTTCCAACCAATGGGCTGAGGGAAAGAGGGGAGTAATTGATGGATAAATTGGATACTTTGAGTCAACTGGCATACTTATTTCGATAATAGTTTTTTCCTGGGGAATAGCAAATACTATATGCACGCCAAAGCTATCTTTTATAGATCTCAGATCGACTCCTGCTAGGGTAAGCAGAAATGCACTATGTTCCTGGATTAATTTCAATAGTCCGTGCAGTTGATTTTCAGATACAACTATATTTATCCTATACTGCTCTCCCATGTGTCCTAGTCGCAAAGTATGGCCAAACTCCAGTTTTTTTATCTTGTCTCTAAATATCTGTGGTGACATTTAGCCCACCTCCCCGATAAGATAGTGAACTACTTCTATGAATATGTTCTGGATAACCTCTGGCATATATATTCCTTGCATGGCCAGAAAACATACAGGAAGAATTATTAGCATATGGTTAAGACTTAGCGGTTCTTTTTGTCGATACCGATTCGGCAGATCACTGAAATACATCTTGCCTCCAAAATATATCAATCCTGTAAAAACTATAGCCACTGCCATTAGAAAGATAATACCTAGACTAAAACCGTGAACTTGGAAACCCCTTGAGGCGATACTCATCTCACTGAAGAACAAGCCAAAAGGAGGTGCTCCTGCTATTGCAAACAGGCCAACTAAGAATACTGTTCCAGTAATAGGAAGCAGTTGGCCAATTCCCTGCATCTTATGCATATACTTGCTTCGGTACTCTTGTGCCAGAGTACCGGCGCTTAAAAATAAAGTAGCCTTTCCCAGAGAATGATTGATAAGATGAAGCAAAGCTCCCATATACCCTAAAAATCCACCGAGTCCTATAGCTACAATTATTATTCCTACGTGTTCTACGCTGGAATATGCTAAGAGACGTTTGATATCTTTCTGTACCAAGATAAAAGGTAAAGCTCCAACCATAGATAATAAGCCGAAACCTATTAGAATCTGTCCCGAATAATTACTATTGGTTGCCAACACAGTCAACTGGTGGAACCGAATAAGTGCATATATAGCACAGTTTAGTAACACTCCTGATAAGATGGCACTGACTGGAGAAGGTGCTTGACTATGAGCATCCGGCAGCCAGGTATGCAGGGGAAACAATCCTGCCTTCGTTCCATAACCTACAACAATAAAGATAAAGGCCAGTTTCATCAGTGAAGGGTCAAGTTTATCCGCAACGGGATACAACATGTGCCAGCTTAGAGAGACCTCTCCTCCTGCACCTGTAATTAAACTGGCTGCATGATTTGTTAAAATTATCCCTAACATAGCGAAGGCTATCCCAACTGTACAAATAATAAGATACTTCCAAGCAGCCTCTAATCCCTCTTTCTTTCTATAAAAGCCTACAAGCAAAGCTGAAACTATAGTGGTGGCTTCAATCGCCACCCACATTACTCCCAAATTATCTGCTAATACAGTTAAATACATGGTAGCTATAAAAAGATGAAGAAGACCAAAAAATCTCCCTGTCCGTCTCTCCTCCACTTCACCCCGAGTCACATCTTTCCTCAAATATTCAACTGTATACAGACAGCATATTGTTCCAACTACAGCAATAATAAAAATGAATATTGCAGAAAGATCGTCAATAATTAGGAAACGATACTCATCAAATGTTTGGCGGAAATATAAGATATCAATAACACTGTATAAAGCTACCACTCCCGTCAAAAGTGCTCCAATAATATTTACCCTTTCCCATTGCTTAACTCTTAGGGGTAAAAAAGCAATCCCTGCCGTAAATAAAGGAATAATAAGTAACAAATACAGCATTTTTCTACCCCCTCAACCTATTTAAATTCTTAATGTCCAATGATTGACAACTATTTTTTATTTGATAAGTTATCCCTACCATTACCAGAACGCCAACTAAAATATCAAAGAATATTCCTAATTCAACTATTAAAGGCATCCCTCCAGTAATCGCTAAAGAACTTAAAAATAATCCGTTTTCCATAAGAATAATACCGATTATTTGGTCGAGAACACAGCTTCTGCTAATCATATAAAAGCAACCAAGTAAAATAGAGGATAAGGCAGCTGACAATAAATAGCTATCAACATGTATGCTACTAAGAAATTCAGGAACTACGTAGCTATAACTAAAAAGCACGAGTACAATTCCGACAGAAAATGATAAGAGTGATTTAACAGATAAACCAATGGGCTCATTCGGATTCAATTCGTTAACAAGTCTATATAGTAAAACAGGAAGAGCAATCACCTTTACCAATATTGTCAAGGACCCTATGATAAACATATGCCAATTTAATCCACCCAGAGCATATCCGGAGAAAAACGCAATCATACTCAAACTTAATGACTGCATGGCAAGCAGAATAATGGCGGTCTTCATCTTTCTGCCCGATAGCATAAGAAGCCCTGTTACTAGAAAAATATTTCCCAAAATGTTTATCATTACGCCTTCTCCTTAGAGATTGTTAATTAGCACAGAGGCCAAACAAAATATAGCCCCGCTTGCCATCAAATGAGGAAGTCTAAATAGCCTCATCTTAACCGTCAAACTCTCAATCAAAGCCAGGATTAATCCAAGCATAGTAAGTTTCCCAAATAGCGATAGGTAGATAACCCATAAACCCGACCCCTCTTGTGCTGGTAAGAATAGATGCACGAGAAGTACAAGCAGTATGGTTTGTTTTAACCATGCTGCTGCGTGAAGTAATCCAAGCTGCCTGCCTGAATACTCCAAGAGCATACCTTCATGTACCATGGTTAACTCCAAATGGGTGTCAGGATTATCGGCTGGTATTCGTCCGGTTTCAGTAACTGTTACGACCATTAAGCCAAAGAAAGCCAACACTCCTGAGATATTCTGACCTGCTCCTGCTACTACATTAAAGTCGGTAGAACCGGATAAGGCAACCATCCCAAATAGAGCAATGGCAAAAACAGGTTCAACTAAAGAAGCTATCATCATCTCTCTGCTAGAGCCCATGCCTCCAAAAGCACTAGCTGATTCCAGGGCTGCCAAGGCAAGAAAAAACCTGGCAAGAGCGAATAAATATATAAAAACTATTATATCACCTAGCATCAGTCCCTTTTGACCGGATACGGGGATAATACTAGCAGCGATGAGAAAAGCACTAAAATATATATAAGGAACAACCGTAGTGATCCAAGAGGTGTTTACCGAAGAGACCGCTTCTCTGCGCATTAACTTGATAATATCATGATAAGGCTGAATAATCTTTGGTCCTCTTCGACGTTGCAGTCTAGCTTTAGCCTTTTTAATAATCCCCTGAATTAATGGAGAAATAAGAAGAAGTATAAAAGCTTGTCCCCCGGTAATCAGTAATTCTCTCATCTCTATCACCCCTCAATGTGCCCAAATCAACAAGGCTATTAATGTTAGAAATATGTAAACCAAATACAAGTTTATATTGCCACTTTGAATTATCTGCCACTTTTTCGAGATGTAAATAATATTTGCTCTTAAAGGTTGATAGATGAAATCCTTAAGTCCTGATCTAACCTCTTCCTCAAAGATAATCTTATATTTAAAGAAAGGAAGACTATAAAATTCCTTTTTTACGCTACGATGTGGTCTCAGTAACGGTCGATATACCCTGCGGATAGGCTGGGAAAACGATGCAGCTGTATATTCCATAGCTGAATTGATTTCTATTCCGCAACACCATGTTTCAGTTTTTCTCACCGGGCGACCGCCCATTATTTTTGTTAATCCAACCAATACTATGACTATTATCCCCAGTGCTAAAAACAGGTTAAGGTTATAGGTTTGAATAGCTGGAATTTGCGGGCCCCCGGCTAGTTGAAGAGGTATATCCGTTAAAATATTCATGACCTGTGGTGAAGAAATCCCTAATAACAAACATAGAAACGCCAAGGGAGCTATGGTATATATCATGCTCTTGGGAACCTCTTGTGCTTCAGCAGCCCTTTGTGTCCTAGGCAACGCCAGGAAAGAAATCCCGAATGCCTTTACAAAACAAGCTGCCGCCAAAGCTCCGGTTAAAGCCAAGCCTGCACAAGTTACAATTGCACCGACACTCCATATTGCGGATACATCCTGATAGGATACCGTAAGCATAGATAGATAGAGCTGATACTCACTAGCAAAACCATTAAACGGTGGAATAGCTGAAATGGATATTGCTCCAATCAGAAATAGCACTGCTGTATAAGGCATCTTTTTAATTAATCCACCTAATTGATCAATATCCTTAGTCCCGGTAGCATAGTAAACAGAAGCTGTGGATAAAAACAACAAACTTTTAAAGATGGCGTGATTTAAAACATGAAACAATCCTACTGCCAGAGCAATAGCAGCAGGAACACTCATATTCCATGAATAAAAAACCAGGCTGGTTCCTATTCCCATGAGTATTATGCCAATATTTTCGACACTATGAAAAGCCAACAGCCTTTTTAAGTCATGCTCCATTAAGGCACTGATAACACCTATAAGTGCTGAAACTAATCCTACAACTACTACCAGCCCGCCCCACCAACTTGGCCCTATACCCAAGATATCGATAATGAGACGGATCAGTCCATAAATTGCAGTCTTAAGCATTACTCCACTCATTATAGCCGAGACTGGAGTGGGAGCAGCCGGGTGTGCCCTTGGCAGCCAGATATGTAAGGGCACGGCACCTGCTTTTGTGCCAAATCCCATCAAAGCACAAATAAAAATAAGGTTCTTAGTAGCTGGCGGTAACGTCCCAGCGATTTCTGCTAAGGATGTAAAATTCCAATCTCCTGATGGGCTAAGCATCAGAAAAAATGCTGTAGCTATAAATACCGTGCCTATATGAGTCATCACTATATAAATGAATCCAGCTTTGCGAACAAACTCCCGTTGAAAACTATAAGTAACAAGGAAATAAGAAGAAATTGTCATCACTTCCCAAAAGAATAGGAAAGTTAAAGCATTATTCACAGTAACAACAAATATCATCGCTAAAATAAAGAGGTTAAGACAAAAACTCCACCACGCTAGATTCTCTTTACTATATATCTTCATATATTTAATAGAATAAAGACATGTTACTAAGGCAACTAGAGAGATAGTTATCATAAAAAAAGCACTTAATTTATCAAGAGCGATTCCTATACTCACTCCGGGCAAGATGTTAGCTATATTGAAGGTAATTTCTCCGGCAGATGTCAATCCTATTATGCCAATCCACAATCCTAACAGACTGCCACCTGCCCCAAACAAACATCCCAGCTTTAAGGCCATCCATCGATTATGTCTGGTAATAAATGGTGATACTGCCCCTAAGGTATAAAGCAGAAATAAAAGAATAAATAATTTATAAGTTATCACTTGCTTGCCTCCGACATTAAAAAAACACCATTGACTGCTACAAGGTGTATATAAGATGGTGCTTATCCCTTTATTAAGACGTCAATTCTTTTAAAAAAATATATTATGTCTTATCTTTCTAGAAATTTTTACAATTTCCTTCTAATTGTTTGGAAATATACAAATTATCTCATTTCTTTTTAATTTCATATAAGTCGCTAATTGAGACTGTGATTATGGATTTATCAAAAGAAACTTTTCAAAAAAAGGAAATTTACTTTGCCTTGTAGAAAATACATTAAAAAAGTAGTGGGTGATTTTCATGGTTTTCATTATGGTATCCTTGGCCATCTCCTTAATAATAGTTGTTTTTGCATTGCAGAATTCGGGTATGGTCCCTATCGTGTTTTTTAGCTGGACTTCAGAGATACCCTTGGTAGTCGTTATTTTCATATCTGTTTTTGCAGGAGCAGCAATCATCTTTTTCCTTGCTCTGTGGAAAGATTTGAAACGTAAGTTTACAACCGTATCTTATAAAGCATCAGAATACAAAGGAATTGTGAATTCAAAAAAAGAAGCATTTAGTGAAAGATTTGAGAAAAGAAAACCCTCCACAGAAAACAACAAAACAATAGAAGCCCTCAATCAAACAGAACCACAGAATGATCACGCATCAGATGATTGTATTAATGAAGGCCAAGAAAAGAAAGACGATTGATTCTCTTAAATATAAAAAAGGATTCTCTCCCTTAAGGAAGAGAATCCTTTTTTATTGTACTTTTTATGGCCTAGCTCAACATACCGTATAGTTACCGAGATTTCTGTAATCTATTAGCTTAAATTATAATCTTCGCCAACATATTGTTCAAAAGATTCAACAAGGGTTGCTATTTTTACAGCATACGGTGACATGAAGTGACCATTTTGATTGTAAAATATCATTCTGCCACCAATTCCCCAGTTATAGGCGGTATAAGATTCATACTTATCTTGATAAACATCCTGAAGATATCTAAGATAACCGCCTGCCAAAATCGTAGCATAGTACTTATCATCATTTAAGAGTTCATGCGTAGGATAGGGGACATCAATCTTGTAGTATTCTGTTAATGCCATATAAGCAGTTTTTGCTGTTGGCAGCTTCATTTGAGTAGTACTATATGATAATGATCCTCCATCCATGTGAGTCTGGGGTTTAAAACCAGATTCCTGAGCAATAAGAGCAAGTAATTCGCACGGTTCTAGATTGAATGCCTTTTCTACCTCAACTATAAAGTATAGATATTCAGGTTCTGCATTATATTTTTCTGCTAACTTATCCAGCTTTTCCTTGCCAAATTGTTCGTAGCCTTCTGTTTGAATAATCTTCAGAGTATTTACAGGCTCCGCGGTCTTTTGAACTTCCACGGACTCTTCACTGTCATCTTTATAGTCAGTATGATTAATCTCTAGATTTTCTTCATTATTAGTCTCGATAGTCGCGATTATAGTTTCTCTCGGTTCCTGAACAGGTAGTTGCGTGGCCTCGACATAAGTAGCCATGCCAAACAGCACCATTTGGGTTGCGATAATAAGTGCTGCCAGGGCTATACCCAATTGACGGCTACAGTCCTTCCAGCGTGACATGAAATTTTCCTCCTTAGATTCATCCCAACAATTTTCTAATACTTAGTGTACTTCTTCTCAAGTATTAAAATGGGATTTAATCAATAGTAATTAGTTAACTATATTTTTCCCAAATTTTGCTATTCTAAACCTTTCCTGCGAATGTTCCAGATAAAAAACCTTCATATAATAGAATCAATATAAGATAACTATCTATTTTCCATCCTAACCAGGGACTATTTTACACGAATTCCCTCTCGAGAAAAGGAATTCGTTAATTCAACAATCTTTAGTGCATACGGTGACTTAAAATGGCCATTCTGATCATAAAAAACCATCCTTCCACTAATTCCCATTCTATAGGCTGTATACGATTCGTACCTGTCTTTATAAGTATCATGTAGATATCGAAGATATCCTCCAGCAAGCAGAGCAGCATAATACTTATCCTCAGCTAATAATTCATGAGTAGGATAAGCTATGTCCAGATTATAATATTGGGTGATTGCCATGTGAGATGTCTCTGCGGTCGGCAATTTCATTTGGGTGGTATTATAAGATAATGATCCTCCATCCATGTGCGTAATAGAACGAAACTCAGACTCTTGGGCAATTAATGCCATAAGTTCATAAGGTTCAAGTTCAAATTCTTTTTCTACTTCTACAAGATAATTAAGATACTCTGGTTCAACATTATATTTCTTAGCTAATATATCAATGTTATCTTTACTGTAGTCCCCATATTCCATGGTTTCCAAGTAGCTTTGTACAGTTTTACTTTCCTTTTCCCTTCTTTCAGCGAAACTTGCTGTTCCCAAGAATACGGCTTGTGTAGCAACAATTATTAGAGCCAAGGCTACAACCAAATAACTGTTACCCTTCTCTTTTGGTATCACTATTTTCCTCCTTAGAAATCCAACAATTTAGTTTACAGAGTCCAGCTATTTCTCATCTCCAATTCCAAATACGATTCCAATTCTCTGTAAACAATTAAAAATATATGTAAACCATAAACATATCCTGCTTCAGATGGGTTTACCTCATCTAATCCCACCGATAGACGTTGGAATATGTTTATGCCCTATTATCTATAAGGATAATTTTACCAAATATTTATGGTTTGGTCATTAATAGATATTGGTGCTTTATGCACCTTCGTTTACTGATAATATCATTACATTGCTTCTGTTTTTGTAAAGATTCTATTTTATTTCGTCCGTCGATACATTTCATCATTTTTCCACAATTATCGATTTTACCACAATAATCCAATTAATGCAAAGCATAATTATAGACATTCTTAGCTAATAATTTTTTGTTGGTTCCCTACTACAAGCAAAATTCCTATAGTTTCATTTTAATAAATCGTTATATTATGTTATATTAGTAAAGATTTGAACACGAATAAACACTCGAAAGGACTAAACATGGAGAGTATTGAGTCAAGCAGTAATAAACAAGTATACCCACGAAGAACCTTCGCCATTATCTCTCATCCCGATGCTGGTAAGACTACGATGACCGAAAAATTACTCCTTTTCGGAGGAGCTATTCGTTTGGCTGGAACTGTAAAAGGCCGAAAAACTAATAAGTATGCAACTTCTGATTGGATGCAGATTGAAAAAGAACGTGGCATCTCAGTTACTTCCAGTGCTATGCAATTTACCTATAACGATACTCATGTTAATATTTTAGATACTCCTGGGCACCAGGATTTCAGTGAAGATACTTTTCGGACTTTAGTCGCAGCGGACAGTGCTGTTATGTTGATAGATATTGTTAAAGGTGTAGAAGCCCAAACTATCAAATTATTTAAAGTTTGCCGTATGAGAGGCATTCCTATCTTTACCTTTATCAATAAACTTGATCGCTACGGTAAAGACCCCCTAGATGTCTTAAAGGAAATAGAAGATGTTCTGGGAATTAACTCCTATCCCATGAACTGGCCCGTAGGTATGGGGAAAGAATTCTGTGGGATTTACGATCGCCAAAAAAACTGTATGGAGTTATTCTCCGATGGACAATCCGAGTTCATTTGTGCCGATCATCGAGGAATCGAAGATCCTAAGATTAAAGATCGGTTAGACCCGGAATTATATGTAAAGCTGCAAGAAGATATTTCTTTACTTGATATAGCGGGTGACCCCTATGATGAAGAATTGATTCAAAGTGGCAACTTATCTCCAATATTTTTTGGCAGTGCTCTCAGCAATTTGGGGGTCCAATCCTTCTTAGAAAGATTTTTAATTATGGCTCCTGAACCAAGACCCCAGAAAAGTAATGTCGGTTTAATTTCTCCCAAAAATCCTAACTTCTCCGGTTTCATCTTCAAAGTACAGGCCAACATGAATCCCGCTCATCGTGATCGCATCGCGTTTCTGCGAGTGTGTTCAGGTCGTTTTGAGCGGGGGATGGCAGTAACTCATGTCCGTACCGGCAAAAAGATCAAACTCCCTCAACCGCAGCAGTTCCTTGCCCAGGACCGCGATATTATGGAGGAAGCATACCCCGGGGATGTTGTCGGTCTCTTTGACCCTGGAATCTTCCTGATAGGAGACACTCTCTGCCAAGAAGGTTCTTTTGAATTTGAAAAACTGCCGCATTTTTCCCCAGAGCATTTTGCCAGAATAACGAATCTAGATGTCTCCAAATATAAACAATTCCAAAAAGGGATCCATCAACTTGCCGAAGAAGGTACAGTACAAGTTTTCAAGACCTTTACGGATGGTTTGGAGGATATGATTGTAGGGGTAGTAGGACAGTTACAGTTCGAAGTACTAACACACCGTTTAGAAAATGAATATGGTACAAGAATTCAACTTCATCCACTTTCCTATCAGTTGGCTCGTTGGGTAGAAAGCGAAAATAAAATAGACATCTCTAAATTAAAAGCTTTAAAGAATCTGTGTGTTAAAGACCTAAAGGATAGATTGGTAGTCCTCTTTGAGAGTGAGTACTATTTAGACAGGTTAAAGGAGAAGTATCCCGATATTAAGTTTAAAACAGCCTCTAGTGAGTAGAACAATATATTCACATAAAAAATTAAAGCCCCGAAGGGCTTTAATTTTTTATCTCCTGGATTATGGGGATAATCATCGGGCGCCGACCAGTTTTCTGATAAAGGTGTTTGCTTACCATATCTTTAATTCTGTTTTTTAAGGTAGCCCATTGATGGATACCTTCTTCCTGACAGCGCATGAGCGTCTCTCTCACCATATCCTTTACTTCATGAATCATCTCTTCGGAATCGCGGACATAGACAAATCCTCTTGTTACAATATCGGGACCTGCCATAATCGCCCCATTAGACCGACTTATGGTAACAACCGCAATCAATATCCCATCTTGTGATAATTGTTTGCGATCACGCAATACTATATTACCCACATCCCCTATTCCCAGTCCATCAATCAAGACTCTGCCTGCCGGTACATTCTCTGCTATTTTTGCTCCGTGACGAGTGAATTCAATAACACTGCCATTCTCAGCAATAAAGATATTATCTCTTTCTACACCGACAAGTTGTGCTAGTTGAGCATGCTTAACTAGCATTCTATATTCACCGTGAACAGGAATGAAGTACTTCGGTTTAACCATACTGAGCATCAGCTTAAGCTCTTCCTCACTGGCATGCCCGGATACATGCATTCCAGAAACAGATTCATAGATAACCTTAGCTCCTAATCTTAGAAGATGATCGATATTACGTGCTATAGCTTTTTCGTTACCGGGTATAGGACTAGCTGAAACGATAACGGTATCTCCTTCATTGATAGAGATTTGGCGATGTTCTCCTGTTGCCATCCTACTTAAGGCTGACATTGGCTCCCCTTGACTACCTGTAGTAAGAATACATACACGGTCGCCTGGGAAATCCATAATTCTCTCGACCTCTATCAGACATCCTTCAGGAATATCCAAATATCCAAGCTCTTCAGCTATTCCCACTACATTAATCATACTTCTTCCCACTACCGCAACTTTCCGGTTATATTTTACTGCAGCAGTGACTGCTTGTTGCAATCGATTAACGTTCGATGCGAAAGAAGCAAAGATAATTCTTTCTTTAGCGTTAAAAAATGCTTCATCGATATTTTCTCCGACTAAACGTTCTGAAGCAGTAAAACCAGGACGTTCTACATTCGTACTGTCAGACAGAAGACAAAGGACACCCTTGTCACCCAGTTCAGAGAATTTATGAAGATCTAGAATCTCGCCACTAACAGGCGTATGATCCAACTTAAAATCTCCAGTGTGAACAATAGTACCTAATGGAGTATGAATGGCTAAGCCGACAGATCCTGGGATACTATGACTACCGTTAATAAACTCAACGCGGAAAACGCCTAGTTTGATTGTATCCCGTGGTTTAACTACGTTTAGAGTGGCGTTAGAAACTTTGGATTCTCGAAGCTTAGACTGTATCATTCCAATTGATAGACGCGTCCCATAGACGGGTACATCCAGATCCTTGAGTAAATATGGTAATGACCCAATGTGATCTTCGTGTCCATGAGTAATGATGACGCCAGCAATTAAATCTCGATTATCAATTAAATAAGAATAATCAGGAAGAACTATATCAATCCCCAACATCTCTTCATCAGGGAAAGCTAAACCAGCATCAACGATAATAATTTTATTATTATACCGTATCACGGTCATGTTCTTTCCTATTTCCCCTAAGCCCCCTAGGGGTATTATTTGTAATTTGTTCTCTTTGGTCAAAAAACAGACCTCCTTCTTTTTCCTAATATTTTTTTGTATTCTATACCAAAACGCACATAACAAATGCAGAAATAACCATAAACACCAACGCCCAAAGTGTTTATAATCAATTCATTTTAGTTTACCAGCCGTTCTAAGTATCTAAATATAAGTATACCACTTCGTGGTATTTTTAAACTTACTTCTCTTGCTAAAGACTATGCATCATTTAAACATATTAGCATAGTTTGGTAAAATGAAGCAAGTTAATTGCTTTAGCCTTAATAGTGTAACCAAAATAACCACTCACAATTATTTTTTCTTATCTAAAAATCTCCTTGTTTAATTATTTTCACTTACTAATTATTGTCGTCGTATATTATGAATTAATCCAGACTTTTAAAGTCTGGATTATCTGTTTCACCTATTGATTTCTCAAGATCAAATAATCTTATACTTTCTTATTGCAACGTATTCTCAGGCCCAGGCCCAATTATCATTGAGCCTACGATAGCTAGAACGAATGAAAGTAAAACCAACAATAAGGCTTGCTTCCGATTATTGATTCTTAATATTTGAAGGTTCCCTCTTATAGCTGCTCCTAGTCCAATAAAGAATCCAAAGAAGCCAATATAGAATATAATTAGTCCTACTGTTGTCACCTATATGCCCTCCTCATCGTTTTTTATTAACTATTTATTGAAAATTCTCAAAACAACTATACTATATCTTTAGACAAATTCCTATACCCCTCACCACTGTTTTCCATATATATAGTCCTGCTGGGGAAGGCAACGGAGACATTTTCTTGTTCTAATATATCCATAATTTTTAGGTTTATGTCTTCTTTCACCTGTAAGTACTCTACCCATGAGGTCGTCTTGGTGAAGAAATACAAGAAAAGATCTAAACTGCTATCATTAAATTCATTAAAGCGAACCATTATTAATTCTTGGTCTATCTCTTCATGCTCTCTTAACATACGATCAATGCGCTCCACACAGGTCTTAATCTTTTCTTTCGGCGTTGAGTACATTACCCCAAGGTTAAAAGAAATTTGTCGTTTACCCATTTTAGTCCAATTAATAATTGCTTCATTTGCTAAGGTCGCGTTAGGAACGGTTACTAAGGCTTGAGCGAAAGTCCTAACTCTTGTACTACGAAAACTTATATCCTCCACCACCCCTTCAACGCTCGGAGTTTTTATCCAATCTCCTATAGAAAAGGGTTTTTCCGTAATAATAACAATTCCCCCGAAGAAATTACTAAGAGAATCTTTAGCAGCAAGAGCAAATGCTAATCCTCCTAAGCCTAAACCTGCTAAAAATCCTCCCACATTATATTCCCACTCCCCGGCTATTATACTTATCGTTACAATTACAATAGAAAACCGGATTAACTTAGATACAAATGGTAACAGAATCTCATCGACTTCAATGTTAAGTCTCTCGGTCATGGTCGAAAATATGTTTGATCTTATTGAGGCCAGATTATAAAGACCCCACCCTATTAAGATTATGACAATTGTACGAAAACTTTTAACTATATAATAATCATGTAATGGCAAGTATAAAAGAGCAACAAAAATTCCAATTACCACAAACAAGAATCTCAAAGGTTTTTCGTACGCCAGAAATATATTTGTAAAAATATCCAGAGGTATTTTCTTTGTCAATCTTAAGATTATTTTGTAAACGTAGTTTGTGAAGATTTTTCTGAAAACAAGAAAAACAAAAAATATTCCTAATGCTATTCCGATGTCTTGCCATATTTCAATACTGTTCACCCAGTCTTTTAACCATTCAATAGACATAGGAACCTCCCTAGAATGTTCTTTCTATATCATAACTATACGACAAAGAAGGCTTTTTTCCTCTATATTTTTATTGCGGCTATGCGATGATTGACCTTTTTCTTAAAGCAAACCCATGTCATTAATTATAAGCTTAAATTGTAAGTCTAAAAATTCTGCTGCTCTCCGGCATAGAAGCATCCTAGAAAGGAATATTTCAAAGTAATCCATAACTGATGATATTGACGTATCAATTGATAACTTAAGCACAGCGGTTTTTTCCTCAGTATTAATATTGATACGTGAATCCTTAACAGCATAGTTGACCCTGTCATGGATATCAAAAGTCGCAAACTCGCGGTTCCTGACTCTACTCCGTCGAACATCACTTTTATCGGCCAGAATGATTGCTGCTGCTATAGCATTAACTGGCGAGGAGGTGTGCTCGTCATGATTTCCTATAGCGGAGATTACACTTGCTATCTCACGAGAATCCATTTCTAGGTTTTTTAGTATCTGAAAAGCCATTATTCCTCCACTCTGGGCATGGTCATCTCGATTAATTATGTTACCAATATCATGCATATATCCTGCAATACGTGCTAATTCTACTTCCCGTTTGCTAAATTCCAAAGTTTCCAAAATTCTCGCAGCAATGTTTGCTGTTCTAAAAGCATGCTGAAATGAATGTTCTGTGAACCCCATTACCCCCAAAGATTGATCTCCCATTTCCAGATAAGACCTTATCTCATCATTTTGCTTAATATTATCAAATGTTACTTTCGCCACATCTTATCTCCTTTAATATGTTTTTTATGTATATAATATTAATCAGCAACTATGAAGATTTATTCAACCGATAAGAATAATACCTTAGTAATTAAAAAAAACCTATAAACAGAGGAGTACTCTTATAGAGCACTCCTCTTAAAGCGAGATAAAAGTAAAATCCTCGCTACTTTAAGGTATCTGGAGCTTTATCTTTTACATATTCAGCTGCTTTATTCGCACTTTCTTTAGCTTCGTTAAACATTTTATTGACACCTTTCTTGACTTCTTTCATACCTTTTTCCATTCTATTTTTAGCCATTTTCTTAAACCTCCTTAATTTTTTTTAATAATTTCTTTTTATTATAACCTCGTTCAACAATGGTTATGTCAGTTTTATAATTCCATTAATTTTATAAAAACCAAGCATCTTTAGTCATTAAAAAAGATGCTTAGTTTTTCTACTTACTAACTAATTTATAATTGTCTTCTTTTTGTATTCAATCTATGTTTTATTCTTAGTTTAGATTCTTATAAAATGAAAAACCCTTATTATTCTTCTTAGCATGGTACATCGCGGCATCCGCATTGTTAAGAAGAGAGCAAATATCATTACCATCACTTGGGTATATTCCTATTCCTATACTAACAGAAATAGTTATTTCCTGCCCACATATACTCATAGGCTCTCCAATTTTCTCAAGAACACGTTGAGCTACCATATTTATATAAGTTTCATCCTTAATGCCTGGCAAGACGATTGTAAACTCATCTCCACCCATTCTGACAATGATGTCCATTACGCGAACACAATCGAGCAATCTTTCAGCAACCATTTGTAATGCCCTGTCCCCAACTGAGTGACCATATGTATCATTAATATATTTAAAGTTGTCTAAATCTAAGTATAATAATGCTAATTTGAGTTCACTGAATCCCTCATTAGATAAAGATGAAAAACTTTCATTAAAAAAAGTCCGATTATACAAATTGGTTAAGGAGTCTATCTTCGCCTGGTTAGTTAATTTCTCATGTGTCTCTTTCAGAGAAGAAGCCATGGATATTATGGACTCGTATAGTTCACTGAGAATATCATATTTATATGGCTTGCCTTTAATCTCGAGGTTAAAATTCCTATTAGCGATTTCTTTCGCCGTCAATATAATCGGTGCGAGATGGTTCTTTAATATTACTCTTATCAACAAATAGTTTAGGATTCCAACTATAATACCAGCTAAAATACATGCAACACGAAAAGTTAAATCCACTTCAAGAATTACAAATTCTTGAACAAAGTAGGGGAAAATAATCCCCATCACCATTCCTATCATAACCATGGAATAAAACAGTTTTTTCATTATCCCAATTTTTTCTAATTCTCGTTTCATTATAATTCCCGCCCTGGCTTTGTGAAATATTTTATTTAATTATTCTCTAAAACTTTATTAAGTCCTTTATCTTCCTAAATATTTCTTTTAATATATTATAACAAGGGCTATTTTTTGTTTACCGAAATGATTGAATGTTATTTTGATTAACACTTTATTTTAAAATATTAAAATATTAGTCCGAAGAAATGACTTGATTTCTTCCACTTTGTTTAGCTTTATATAGATTCTTATCGGCAAAATTTATCAAAGACTCCAGGTTTGAATCATTATCCGAAACAATGGAATACACACCGAAACTAGTTGTTATATTAATATTTTGCCCTTCATATTTAAAATCTTTATCTTGTATCTTCGTTCTCATTCTTTCAGCTATTTTAGTTGCTATATCTTTCTTTGTGTTAGGCAAGCATACTAAAAATTCTTCTCCCCCATACCTGGCAACCCAGTCCTTACCGCTTCGAATACAACCGTCCAAAATCTTGGCAACTTCTTTAAGAATATAATCACCTGCTAAATGCCCATATGTATCATTTACCTTTTTAAAGAAGTCGATATCTGCCATTATCAGTGACAGTGTTTCTTTATTTATAGTGTTATTGATCATGTCAACTTGCAATCTCTCGTCAATATAACGACGGTTAAAGACACCCGTTAAATGATCTTTAAGTAATAACTTGTTTGTATTATTGATAATATCGTGAACATCAATCTCTACTTCACCGTCTTCTTGGTTTACGACAATCATATTTCTTGTTACATCTTTTAATAACTCAACAACTACTGTTATATCCTTTATTACGACAGGTATGGCCGTAGCCATATACACCTTATCATTACAATATTCAAGTTTGATGAATACATCATTTTCTTTGTAGGCCTTCATCGAAACACAATTGTCACAGGCTTTATCTTTAGCCCAAAAGTGATGACAGGATAAGTCTGTTTCAACAACCCCATCATCATTATAAGATAAAACTTTGTTTTTGGTCGGATCAACAATTCGCATTACTTCATATCTTTTTTCTAAAAACTTAATGCCGTTAAGCAATTTTACTAATCCATCTTTTTTGCTGCCCATCAAATTCTCCTTAGAATTTATAGAACTCGATAAATTTTCTGCTAATATATTTTAAGCTGATTATACATCATTCGCCGGCATGATAATACTCGTTTAGAAATCTATGACACCATAGCCAATTTCCCCCAAAACCGTCTGTGCTAATTGCGCTAATTCTGGATCCTTATCATCAATAAATGTCTGCAACTTTGGTAAATAATATTCGATCAGATTTTTATTTTTTAAGCCAATCATTCTAACTGCAGCAAACATTCCTCTATGAAATATAGGTTCAGCTATTGCCGCAGTTAACATAATAGAGGCAAACTCCCCAAATATATCAGGCTCACTAGCAATAATTATACCGATAATCTCTGGGGCTGACCAATCTATATTACCCCCCTCTTCATTCATACCCCATATATGTCGTCTAATCGTTTCTCGAAAATATTCCGGTTTTATAGCAGCTCTTTTCTCAGAAAGGAATCTGAAAAATTCTAATGCGGTATCCCTCAAAGAATCATCAGTATAATATGTAGCCATTGTTGCATATCTTCTCACTATATTTGGATTGCGATCAAACAACTCTAGCAAGCTGTCGAACTCTTTCTTTTCCAGTTGCTCAAAAACTATCTGCTTTATGCTCATATCTAATCATTTTCCAACACTTTTTCAATTACTTCATTTGCAATTATCATAACACTCTTCCTCTTCTTCATTTTCGATATCAATGCTCTTTCCATCTCCTGTTTTTGTGGAATGATTACAAAAAAGGCTAGCCCGAGGAAACTAATTTTACTAAAACTATTTCCGGTCTATTATAAAATCTTATCGGCAAAACACTTTCCCCTAAACCTCCATTAATAATCATCTTTGTAGAACCAGAAGTGAATAGACCGTAATCGTACTTTGGAAAAAGTCCTTGTCCCGGGGCAACAATCGCACCAACTATAGGAAGTCTTACTTGTCCACCGTGAGTATGCCCAACTAATACCAATCCGACATCTTGCTTAGCGGCTGATGGAAAAATATTAGGGGCATGAGCCAGTAATACCTTTGGTTGAGAATCACTTATACCATAAAGTGCTTCATCCAACTTATCTCGTCGAAGATAAGGGTCATCAACACCTGTGATCCAAATATGAGAATTCCCTTTCGAATATTTATATTTCTTATTCTCCAGCACTCTTACACCATAGTTATCCAGAGAAGCTCTAATTCCAAACTCTGTCGACCATTCATGGTTTCCAGGTACAAAAAAAATGGGCTTGGAGATTAATCCTCTAACTAAAGATAATAACGGTTCTCCATTGATATTATTCTTATCGATAAAATCACCGGTGAGTGCTACCATATCAAATTTCTGACTGTTAATTAAACCTAGTAATCGATTTTGGTCATAACCATATTCTTTAGCGTGTAAATCCGTTAAATGGAGAATTGTAAAACCCTCAAAATCTTTAGGCAGGTTATTAATTGTAACCGTATATTGTTTTATAGCAATCGAATGGAGATCAAAGTACAGGTATGATACCATTCCTATCCCACCCATAATAAATGTTCTCCTAGATATAAGCTTGTTTACCGAAAGCTCCTCCTTTATTAGTAACTCATAATTCCGACGTCTTTTACCTTTTATCCTAGATATTTCCTCTTATCTTTATTCAGCCATTCAAAAAGGTCTTCTTCCCTAAGTTTATTAATCTTAAACAACGAATTCTGCGTCCAATCGTAAAACCCCGAGCCTGTTTTGGCTCCAAGCTTTCCTTCGTCAATACTTTCTCTTAAAATAGGCGCAACTTCTGTACTATTGCATAGATCTTGAAACAGATAAGAAGATATATTGTAGATAACATCCAACCCGCTCAAGTCAGCACTCTCAAATGGACCCGTGGTAGACAATCGACGACCCAGAGCGTATTTTATGGTTGTATCAATCGCTTCTTTCGTAGCAATTCCGGATTCTATAAGATATAGTGCCTCTCGAAGCATCGCAAACTGTAGACGATTACCAATAAAGCCCAAAGCCTCCTGCTCTAGTACTACGGGCTTCTTCCCAATTAGGTCTAATATTTTTGACGTAATATATGTAGTGTTCTGAGTAGTATGTTTCCCTGGAACAACCTCAACGAGCGGAATGAGGTGGGATGGGTTCCAGAAATGAGCAACTATAAAACGGTCTTTATGCTTTAGATTTTGGGCAATTGCTGTTGGAGTTAAGCCAGAGGTGCTAGAAGCAAAAATAGTATTATTTGAGCACAATCTTTCCATTTTCCCAAAAATCTCTTGCTTTATAGTAAGGTCTTCAACGATTGATTCGATAACAAAATCAGCACCTTCTGCCGCCTCTTCTAATGTTGTTACACCTCTTATCCGTCCCATTATCTCTGGAATATCGGCTTTTTGAACTAAACTATTTTCCCTGTATTTCTCAAGTATATAGTTTATTATATCAAAAGCTTGATTAATACTATTATCAGAGCGACCATACATATGGACCTGATAGCCAGCTAATGCAAATGTCAGGGCTATACCAGGACCGATTCTACCTGTTCCCAAGCTACAAATTCTTTTAATCTCTTCAAGGACCATTTAACTTCCCCCTTAAGATATATTTTTTTGCGTATCCCTCCTAATAATAGCATAGTTAAAATAATACCAATTAATTTAAGTACTATTTTGATACAAAACGATTACCCTCCAGCCAGAAACGCCAAGGGTAGTCTTTGGCTTCACCGCTATTATCAATACCTATTCTTGGACCATCCGCTATAGATTCGATTTCTTTTCCTTCAGCAATGAAAAGCGGGGACTCAAATATTGCTCTTCCATAATCTTCTTTCACTATTCCTAGGGCCTTCGTTAATTTTCCTGGTCCATTTGTTAAATCTTGTTTCTTTTTTTCTTTTCCTCGACGCTCAAACATCAGATCGACTCCAGAACACGGTTCTAAAGCTCTAATTAATACTGCCTCTGGACGCCCTATTTCCCCACTAACTACATTAATAAGGCAGTGAGTATGCATCACATAAGTATAGATATAGCCTGGGGGGCCAAACATTACTTCATTTCTTTTGGTTCTTCTATTTCCATAACTATGTGCCGCCCGATCTTCCGGCCCAATGTAAGCTTCAGTTTCCACAATCCATCCTGAAGCTGTACCTAACTCTGTTTCCTTTACAAGCAGCATCCCCAACAAAGCACGAGCTAAGCTTAACGTAGGCAGTTGGAAAAACGAACGGTCTATTGGTTGAAATGACATAGTCATTACCTTCTTCTTTTCCTTTTATTAATACACCTTGCAATTTATTATTCTTTATCTCATCAGGTTTATCTATGCACCTAGGAGCATATTGATTGTTAAGCCCACTTCTTCAAGGAATTCTGTTTGATAAAATGATTCTTTGACACGTTCGTAACTTTTTTTGGTGGAAGGTATCCAATTGAACCTATCATGTTCCTTGATTGGTAAATGTACTACAGCGATCTTTCCTGGGTCAATATAATCCTTAACTATTTGTCTAGCCACAGGCAGCCCAACATAAGGGAAGTTAGCAATAAGTAAGTCTATATTGTATTGTCCACCCTTGAGGGCTTGATAATTATTTTTAGTAGGTGCAGCGTCACCTACATGCAATATGGTTCTACCATATTCAATAAGAAAAGCAAGATTTTTTACATCTGAATATTCTTTACCGTCATGCGCCATAGAGATGGCTTGAATATCTATACCTTTGATCCTAATTCTTTCTGCACAATAAAGTTGGGGGTTTACTTCAATTAATCTGGGGTCCTTCGGGTCGAAAATACAGCTCCTCAGCTCTGACACTACTCTATCTGTAGAGATAACAAGAGTATCATAATTTTGCTCTAAAAAACGACCAATCATCTTTGCATCAAAATGGTCTCCATGGTTGTGCGTTATTAACATAAGGTCGATATTATCATAAGGTGCTATCCCCTTAATGATTTTATTACATATGTCTGCAGATGTATTTTTATATATAGGCAACCTTGAGTCACATAGAGCATCAATCAGTATTTTCTTGCCATCAAAACTTAGAAGCACGCCTGCGTTTGCTACATAAGTTATATCTGTTTTATTTATCATACCTTTTCCTCCTCATAAATGAATATTTCTTCTATTGACATATCAAAATAACGTGCAATTTTAAATGCCAACGTAATTGATGGATTATATCTACCATTCTCTAATGAACCTATGGTTTGACGAGAAACTTCTAAAGCAGTTGCCAACTCTTCTTGTTTGATACAACGTTGCTTCCTAATCTCTTCTAATCTGTTTTTCACCGTTACACTTCTTTCATCATGTTATGGAAAGTATACTTTACATGATAAAGTTATCACCATAACAACACCATGTCAAGTCAACTTTCCATAGTTGTTCATAATATATGCAGGTTGTAAGAAACCTGCATTCAATAATATTTTTATTTGATTTTTTCCCAGATTTGTGTTTATGGCTGGGTTTCTCCTTACTTTGTATTAAGGCCCGAATCCTCCCTTTGTATGTAATTTGAAAATAATACCATAAATTTCTACTCCGATATTTTCGATTTCCGATTTCCGAGTCACGGTAGAGATGCCAGTTACCCGACACCCCCCGCACAGAATCCCATTATTAACTCAAAGATGATTTTGTATCTGGGAATCTGCAAAACATCAAAACCAAGTACTGCAAATCTGTGATTCTTTTGAAGAAACTCATTTGTAGTTTTCAATGAAATTCCTTCTTCATAAACAAGGACTTCTTCTATTTCCAAGGTGTTCATACTTTGTACCGTTGCCTCTTTAGAGACCCAATTTCCCATGCTTTGCGAAGTGGTATTCAGCCAATGCTGGACTTTGGGAGTGAAATCCATTACATCCCGAACCGGAGTTCTTTGGGGATAGGCAACAGCGAAAACCCCGGATGTCAGATCGCCAAAGTCTGGAATCGTATCATAAAAACGAAGAGAATTTATTTCAGGATGATTCGTGATCCATTCGAGATCATTTTGTGTAAGGGCCGAAACGTTGTGTACCCCAAGATTAACTATACTATCTTCAGAGTTCCCCCATAATTTATTTTGCTTTTCAGTTGAGAAAAAACCAAAGTCGGTAAACTGGTTTATTGTTCCGCCCGTGCCGTCTAAAGTAGCGTGGTCTGAATTAGGATAATAGCTGAATGCTCCTTCCTCTGAAATATAATTTTTTTCAAAGATGCTTTTTACATAATCTTCAATCAATGCTTTCGCCTTTAATTTATCATCTTTAGATGCGTCTTTCCATAAATATCTTGTCAGCATGGCTGTGCCTTTTCCCATTTTCAACGACCACTCATGCCATTCATCCAAATCTTCATCAGCAGGCATGGGTTCAGACAAAACCTCAAGAGCCGTTCTGAACATCTCCTTCTTGTATTGTAAAGGAAACGATGCGTGAATGTCATTGCCATTTCTGTCAATGAATGTCTTAATAACGGAAGCAGTGTTGGTTAAATCCTTTTTCAGCAATTGGCCGCTTGTTCTTAATCTTGGTCCCCAAAACCCTGTTTGCGGATCTTGATTGGCATAAAACCACAGAAGCAAAGCTTGTTTCCATTCAGGAGAGAAATGATATAAATTGTTTTCCTCCATAACACCTTCTCCGTTGTAATAACTTAATAAGCTTCTGGCGAATACAAAAGTGGTTTGCGGAAACTTGGAACCAATCCAGCCGACATTGGATACATCGTCCAAAAACACTTCCACCTTTTCAGGCGTATTGATTTCATCCAAGTACTTCAAAGGATACTTCAAGCGTAAGGGTTGTCCTGTTTCTTTAACGAGCGAATCAAGATGAGCTAAGATATTTTCAGTAGGTTCGTTATACGTGCAATATGGAAAAGAATCATCCATAAAGGCCCCTGTTCTAGGGTTTTGAAGATTTAAGTAGAAAGCCAATTCATCTTGCTTGTTGGTAAATTCCGGCACTTTGATTAATCCCTCTCTTGTTTTTAACTGTTTGTGCAGTTTACCCAGCCGTGACAACGCAGTGTAGTAATGGCCGTGATCCAGCCAGTACGCCATTCCCATCATTTTGAACTCAAAATCGGCCATATAATAGCCCTCTTCCTGAAGTTCCTTGTTCATCCGGAACAAATCTGATACTTGTGTTTTTACATAAAATACGGTAAAAATCGCGGAAATACCCAAAACCAGAATCAACATCACGCTGACAAGGATTGTTTTTTTATGTTTCATTTCAACCTCCCACAATTATAAACTCCCTCACCTTTATACTATAAAGATGAGGGAGTCATTGCACATCATACCCCAGGCATGGTTTTCTCTATCTTAAGTCATGAATTTTTTGAGCAAGCAGTGCCAATTGGGTCCTGTCCCTAGCCCCAAATTTGGCTAGCAGACTGCTTACATGATTTTTGACAGTACCTTCGACAATAAAAAGAGCAGAAGATATTTCAATATTGGAATAACCCTTGCCGATCAACCCTAAGACTTCCTTCTCTCGGTTGGTAAGCCCCGAAATATCTATCTCAGTCAGATTATCCGCTGCTGCCTTCTTATCCTGGTCTGATATCTTGGCGAGAATTTTTTGGGCCACATCAGGATGCAAGCAAATTCCACCGTCATGAACAACCCTGATGATCTTACATAGTTCCTCGGGCTGCATATCTTTAAGCAAGAAACCTTTGGCACCGTTTTGTAATCCCTCGATAATCAGAATGTCCTCGTTGAAAGTTGTCAGAATCAGCACCTTGGTATCCAAAAAAAGCCTGCTGATTTCTCCGGTAGCCACAATGCCGTTCATCACAGGCATACGTGCATCCATCAGGACTATATCGGGAATATTTTGCTCAAAAAAATCCAACGCCTCTTGCCCATTGTGACAAACACCTACAACTTCAAAATCCTCTTCAAACTGCAAAATCGTGTTCAAGCCTTCGCAGACAATCTGCTGGTCATCAGCAATCAGAATTTTTATCTTCTTCATTTCTTACCCTCCGTCTGCTTATTTGCCCGTTAATTTTAAAACCTTTTCCCCTCTGCGAATGAAAAGAAATGACGCCGCCAAGTTCAGCGATTCTTTTCTTCATACCTTTTAAGCCGTTACCCGCTTCAATCTTATTTGTTCCGGCTCCATTATCGCCATAGGAAAAAGACACGGTTTCCTTGTTGCCTGAAATATAAATTTGCACACGGTCAGCATTGGTGTGACGCAAGGTATTGGTGATGGCTTCCTGAAATATCCGATACAAATTGAACTTTTCTTTACTTGATAAGCACAGATCCTGGGGCTTCATATCAATTTCTATCTGCAAACCGGTTAAATCCTGCACCTCGCAGGCCATTTTTTTAAGACGGGAAATAAACTCGAATTCGAAATATGATTCCCTTTTTTCTGAAACCAGTTCCCTAACTGAGTTAAGTGCTGTTCGAGAAACTTGAAGAGCTTTGTCCCAATGGCCCTTTGCGACTTTTGGATCATGGTTCATCAGTCTTTTACCCGCTTCGAGAGTCAAAATCAGGCCGGTGAGATCATGGCCAAGGCTATCGTGGATTTCGCCCGCGATTCGTCGCCGTTCAGCTTCGGAGGCTAACTTTTCACTCAAGACCATACTTTCGTTCAGTTGAAGGTTAACGTATTCAAGTTCTTTCGTCAGTTTTTCATAGGCTAGCCTTTGTTCCCTTTGTCTTCTTTCACTTAGAACCAGAATAAAAACAAATCCGTACAGCATTATCTCGGCAATCCCCAGTAATTCCATCTGACCCGTTTCCCTAAATTCAAACAGTGCAAAAGATCCTACACTGACCGTTGCTGCGACAATAGCGTAAATACTGAAGAAAGGCTTCGGTAATATAGCTGTCCCTTCTATGAGGTAAATCATAAAAAGTTTATCGAAGCCGGCACTTTTTGGAAACAGAGAAATAAGGACAGCCAAAATTAAATCCAGCAGCAAAGTAATCATATTCACTTTTGCGTTTGAATACCTGTAAAAACTTCGCCAAAAGCCACTGGCTAAAATAGCAAGCGCAATTGCCATCAACGGAAAGCTAAGCGGGGTTTTTTCCAATAATCTAATTATAAACCACGAATATAAAACAACTTTTGTGCCGGTTAACCAAATAAACATGATTCAACCTCAAAGAAAGATATTTTCTTTCCCACAACTCAATCCTACACTTAACAATCATTTCTATTACGGACACAGAATTCCTCTATTTTTCACATTCCCACCAACTACGCACTCCTAAAAGTCATATAAGAGTTTACAAATTCGCTGGTTTATACGATGGCTGGGGGGCCCCATATTCTACCCCAGAAAAGAAACCCACTTTCAGTGCTCGTTATTATCTGAATTAGATCGAAATTCATAAATTGTTGCAGTCTCAGCCACTAGTTTAGGATAAGATTCCTCTTCGTTTTCAGCTGGGTTCTGGCCGTTCACTAACATCTTCATGTCTAAATTAAAATACCAGTAAGAACTGTCTTCTAAGCGTTCAAACCCTAGTTTTTTCCAAAATATCTCGCATCTTTTCTTATTGCTCTCATATTGCACTTCATCGGGTTTGGCTTCTCTCTCAACATCATAACCTGGTTCTGGCACAACAATTAAACAGCCTGCCTTTAAATTAAATTGGGCCTCAATTACTTCAGATAAAATATGAATTACCGCAGTTCCCACGTTTTTCCCTCTAAATTCCGGATATATTATGAAAGAATCAATTGCTAAAATATTTTCACTTGTGATTCCGCCATGATACATGCCCGCCATTTCATAAATCTCATATGTATATTGATCTACATTGTCAAAAACTTCCATTGGATCGAACTCATCCTCATTACATCGATCAACATTAAATAATCTTCCGATTAGTACCCCAGCTTTCTCGGTTTCTTCATTCTCCTCTTCTTCATCATGTACGAAAATCATAAACTCAAAGGGCTTTAAGTACAGCTCTTCACTAAACACTTCTTCCCTAAAAGATGTTCTCCCTGAAAGTAACTCTTTGATGTTTACCGTAGTCGAGTGGAAATCACCGCCTGAGTACGAAGAAAGCTTCCCTATCATACTTACGCTTGAAATTTTTGCTATAGCCACAATAG